>NZ_JBPXMC010000005.1:0-393444 GCF_051918885.1 Streptosporangium sp. OZ121 | reverse complement strand
GGCCTTGCCCTGGGGCGGGACCTCAATGCCGCGCTGAATCTGGCCGCGCTCGCGGCCGACGTCGCCCAGAGTCGCGGGGAGACGCGAAACGCCCGTGGAGGAGCGGTAGGACCCGGCACCCGTGCCGGGCGCGCACCGGCGAAACGGGAACCCCGGAAACGGGGAACGCTCCGGCGCAAGCCGGAAGCTGCCTGAAAGGGTGCTTACCACAGCACACTCACAAGCAACGGCTCTGCCACCAGAAGCCCATTTCCACGTGGTCGCTCTCGGGGGCGGGCTCCTCGGCGTCCCTGGTGACCTCCTCGATCACCGAGCGGGCCAGCCCCTCGTCGACCGCGGTCACGCTGACCGTGGCGGCGCGGTTGCGGTAGCGGACCACGCGCAGCGTCCAGCCCTCCCCGCACAGCAGCCGCGAGTCGCGGCCGTCCTTCTCCGAGGCCGCCCGGACGAGCGTCCCCGAGGCGGGGGCGAGGGAGGCGTCGGGACGGACCCGCTCCAGGCTCGCGGTGCGCGACCAGGGCTGGGCCCCGGTGGCGAACGGCGACAGCGCGAGCGCGTCGATCACGTCCACCGCCGCGTCGCCGTCGTCGAGCCAGATCTTCATCGGCAGCTCCACCGGGCGCGGCTCCGGCTGGAAGTCGACCTCCTTGAGTACGGACATGGCGCCAATGATCCTCGCGAGGCGCCCGCCGGTCGAAGGGTTTTAGGCCGTGACTCGTCGGGGGATCGGTCGTGGACGCGTTCGACGGGGCCTCGCGGACCTCGATCGTCAGCGCGGGGTGCGGCCGAGGTAGCGGAGCAGGTCGTCGACGACCGGGGTGGAGGAGGGGCCGCCGGCGGTCTCGACCACCGGCGCGTAGGCGCCCCACTGGCGCAACGGTTCGACGATTCCCCGCGCCGCGGCGAGAAGGTGGCCGGCGAGCTCGTCGTCGAGCGGGGACGGCCGGCCCGTGGCGATCGCGATGTCCCACGCGTGCACGGCGGCGTCGAGCGCGCACATCACCGCGGCGACCGGAGTGGGCAGGTCGCCGTGCGGCAGCGGCGTCGGAACGGTCTCGGTGTCATCGGCGACGGTCGCCCACGCCGCGGCGGTCTGCTCGACGGCGTCCTTCACCAGCTCCGCCGCGGTGCCGTCGACGGCTCCGGAAGGCGAGAAGGGGTCGTAGGCCGGGCCGTTTCCGACGCCGAGCATCTTCGCGTAGGCGAGCTGGTCGCCTGCGGCGTGCTGAACCACCTGGGTGACCGTCCATTCCGAGCACGGGGTGGCGTTGTCCCACTGGTCGTCCCGCACACCCGCGACGCTGTTCTCCAGCGCCAGGTAGGAGACGGCCAGCACCTCACGCCAGACCGGCCGCAGGGAGGTGACGGTGGTGGTGGTGTTCATGATTTCACCCTTCGATCTCTTCCTTGCCTGTGACACCAATCTATGGGTCCATTAGGCTAATTTCGTTCCTAATAATCACTCTGGACGAGAAGAAATCGATGGCTTCGACGACGACTCGAGTGCTGCGCCTGCTGTCCCTGCTGCAGGACCGGTCCCACACCGGCCGCGAGCTCGCCGAGCGTCTCGGCGTCACCGACCGCACCCTGCGCCAGGACATCCAGCGCCTGCGCGAACTCGGCTATCCGGTGCACGCCGCGCGCGGCGCGGTGGGCGGATACCGGCTCGGACAGGGCGCGAAGATGCCCCCGCTGCTGCTCGACGACGACGAGGCGGTGGCCGTGGCGCTGGCCGTCGGCCTGGCCGAGGACGGCTCCACCGGGATCACCGACATCGACGCCAGCCTCACCCGGGCGCTCGCCAAGCTCCAGCGGATCCTCCCGAAACGCCTGCAGCGCAAGGTGACCGCCCTGCGGTCGGCCACCGCGGTCGGGCCCGCCACGGTCGGCTCCCGCGAGCCGGACGCCCCGGTGCCCGCCGAGACCCTCACCGTCGTCGCGGGCGCGATCCGCGACGGCGCGACCCTGCTGGCGACCCGTGCCGGCACCGAGACCGAGGTGGAGCCCTACCGCCTGATCAGCTGGCGTCGCCGCTGGTTCCTGGTCGCCTACGACCTCGGCGCGCACGCCTGGCGGGCGCTGCCCGTCGCCGGCCTGACCGGCGTCCGGCCCGCGTCCCGTCGCTTCGCGCCCCGTCCCCTGCCCGACGACGACCTGGTCGCCTTCGTCCTGCGCGAGGTCGCGCAGACCGGCTGGAAGGTGCAGGCTCGCGTCACCGTCCTCGCCCCCGCCGAGACCGTGATCGCCCGCATCAACCCCGCCGTCGGCGTCGTCGAGGCCGTCGACTCCCGCACCAGCGTCCTCGTCACCGGTGCCGACGCCCTGGAGACCATCGCCATCTACCTCAGCATGCTGATGATGGACTTCCGCGTCGACGGCCCACCCGAGCTGGTCGCCCACATCCGCACTCTCGCCCGCCGCTACACCGAGGCCCTCGACGGGTAGGCCCGGCCGTCCTGCCCGTCGGTCTTCCGGTCGAGGCGGGCAGGGGTCCCGCCGCGTCGGCGAGCGCGGCGGGACCGCCCGCGGTCAGGCGTCGACCGGCCCCGTCGCGAACCGGTATCAGGGCAGCGGCTCACCGGGATCAGGGCGGCGGGACCGCCGCGGGGACCTCGGGGGCGGCGCGGAGGAGGGCGTCGACCAGCGGGCTCGGCGGCCGGGTCAGCGGGCCGGTGAGGACGAGAGCGCGTTCCAGGGACGGCTTCAGCGGGACCATGACGAGCCCGGGAGGCAGCAGGCCGCGGCCGAGGTCGGGAACCGTCGAGACGCCGATGCCCGCGGCGATCATGCCGATGAGCGTGCCGAGCTCGCGTACGTGCTGGGCGGGCGTGTAGGGGACGCCCGCCATGGAGCACAGGGCGCGGGTCTGGGGCTCGCAGCCTCCCTTGGAGACCAGCAGCGGATCCTCCACCAGCTCGGCCATCGTGATGTGTTCCTGACCGGCCAGCGGATGGTCGGCGCGGACCACCGCGTGGAAGGCGTCGCGGCCCACCACCACGTGCGCCGGCGGCGGGGGCGCCGGGTCGACGAGGATCGCGGCGTCGACGACCCCGGTCTCCAGCCAGGGGGACAGCTCGTCGTCGTCGCCCTCGAAGACCTGCACCTCGACGCCGGGGAGCTCCGCCCGCCACGTCCGCATGAGCTGGGGCAGCAGCCCGCAGCAGACCGTGGGCGGGGCGGCGACCCGGACGGTCCCCGCGTACTGTCCCAGGTGCGAGGAGACGACCTCGTCGATGGCGGTGACCGAGGCGAGCGCGGCCTGGGCGTGCGGCAGGATCGCCGCGCCCAGCGCGGTGGGGCGCACGCTCCCGTGCCGCAGCACCAGCGGGGCGCCGAGGGCGCGCTCCAGGGCGGCGAGCGCGTGGGAGACAGCCGACTGGGACATGCCCAGCTCCTCGGCGGCCACGCCGAAGCCGCCGTTCGCGATCACGGCGGTGAAGACCCGGAGTTGCGCGACCGTCGCACCCATGAGGACATCTCATCACATCCGGCGGGCAACTCATTGGACGCATGGTCCGGGCGGTGGCGAGACTGCTCCCGTGACCCGTGAAGGAACCGTCTCCACACCCCCGTTCCCGCCGATGACCGGCGCCGCGCCGTCCTCTGCCGGCCGGTCCGTCCTCGCCGCGTATCTCGCCCTGGCCCTGACGTGGGGGGCCAGCTTCCTGTTCATCAAGGTGGCCCTCACCGGTCTCTCGCCCGCCCAGACGGTGCTGGGACGCCTCGCGCTGGGGGCGCTCGCCCTCAACGTGATCATGCTGGTCACCCGCAGGAGATGGCCGAGACGGCCGGTGTTCTGGGCGCACATGGGGGTGATCGCCCTGATGCTGTGCGTGGTGCCGTTCCTGTTGTTCGCCTGGGCCGGGCAGTACATCCCCTCGGGGCTCTCCAGCATCTACAACGCGACGACGCCCCTGATGACGATGCTCGTGACCCTGGCCGCGCTCCGGCAGGAGCGCCTCGGCGCGGCCGGGGTGCTCGGCCTGCTGCTCGGCGCCGCCGGTGTCGTCGTCGTGCTGGCCCCGTGGAACCTGGGCGCGGAGACCGGTCCCTGGTGGGCGCAGGCCGCCTGCCTGGGAGCGACGTTCTGCTACGGGCTCTCCTTCGCCTACACGCGGCGCTTCGTCCTGGCGTACGGCCACGACGCTCCCACCATCGCCGCCGCCCAGGTCAGTGTGGCCGCCCTGGTCATGCTCGCGCTGAGCCCGCTGCTGGCCACCGGTCCGGTACGCCTGGACCTCCCCGTCGTGGCGAGCATGGCCGCCCTGGGCGTCTTCGGCACGGGTCTCGCCTACGTGTGGAACACCTCGGTCATCGCCCGCTGGGGGGCGGCGACCGCCTCGACGGTGACCTACCTGACCCCGCTGGTGGGCGTCGTCCTCGGGGTGGTCGTCCTGGGCGAGACGCTGGCGTGGAACCAGCCCGTGGGGGCGGTGATCGTCGTCCTCGGCATCATGACCGGCCAGGGCGTCATCGGTTCCTGGTCAGGTCGCCGGTCTCCGTGACCAGTTCGGGGCCGGGGACGTCCTTCCAGGTGTAGGTCAGGGCGTCGCCCCTGCGCTTGAGCCAGACGGTGCCGGGGACGCAGCCGGTGCCGGAGCCGAGGGTGAAGGTCAGCTCGTTCGCGGTGACCTTGGTCAGGGCGATCCGTCCCTCGCAGCCGTTGACCGGTTCCGCCCACTCGGCTCCGTCGTCGCCCTCCCTGAGCGTGACCTCGATCCGCTTCTCGCCGGGGGAGAACGGGTTGGTGGAGGTGACGCCGTCGCCGGCCCACGTTCCGGCGAATGAGGCGGGGACCTTCCTGCCGCTGCCCGGCGAGGCCGACCCCTTCGTGCCGGAGGGTTCCGGAGTGGACGGTACGTCGCTCCCGGACGGGGACGAGGATGACGAGGGTGTCGAGGGGGACGGCCTCGCCCGGTCGGTGTCTCCGGCGACGGTCTCGGGGGTCTTCAGAACGAACCAGGCGGCGATGCCCGCGGCGACCAGCAGGGACACCGTGACGAGGGCCGCGCCGACGACGATCCCCCGGGAGCCGCGACGGGATTCCTGGGTCGTGAGCGCCGACCGTCCCGGAGGGGCGGCGATCCGGCTGCCGATCCTGGCCAGATTCTCGACGGACTCGGCGGAAGGGTCGGCCGCGCCCGGGTCGACGAGGCCGACCATCAGCGCGCGAGCCGTCGGGCGGCGCGCGGGATCCTTGTCCAGGCAGGAGGCGATCAGCCCCGCGAACGCGGGGGGCAGGGCCGACAGGTCCGGGTGGTGGCTGACGATCCGGTTCAGCACGGCCGGCACGGTGTCGGCCCCGAAGGGAGACCTGCCGCTCGCCGCGCAGAGCATGGTGGCCGCCCAGCCGAACACGTCGGAGGCCGGCGAGGCGGGAGCCCCGTTGATCTGCTCGGGGGACAGGTAGGCGGGGGTGCCGATGAGGCCGGAGGCGGTCGTGGCCGCGCTCTCCGCCCTGGCGATGCCGAAGTCGACCACCCTGGGGCCGTCGGGGCCGAGCAGCACGTTGGCGGGCTTGAAATCGCGGTGCACCACCCCGGCGGCGTGGATGGCCGCCAGCGCGGTCGCCGTACCGACCACCAGGCGCTCCAGCTCGCCGCCCCGCAGCGGGCCCCGCTCGCGGATCCGCTCCTCCAGCGAGGGGCCGTCGACGAACTCGCTGACCACGTACGGGAGGGGGCCGTCCACGGAGGCGGTCAGCACGCGCGCCGTGCAGAAGGGGGCGACGCTCTCCAGGGCGGACAGTTCGCGGGCGAGCCGCGCCCGCGACGCGGTGTCGCCGCGGAACAGCACCTTCACCGCCACCCGCTCGCCGCTGGGCGCGTGCGCGAGGTAGACGACGCCCTGGCCGCCCTCGCCGAGCCTGCCGGCCAGCCGGAACGCGCCGAGCCGGTCCGGATCGCCAGGGATGAGGGGGGTCGCGACCATGGAGGCAAGGCTATCCGTCTTGTCTGTGATGAGAGGTGTCCTGGACGAACGGTTTAGGGCGTCCGGCCGGGGTTAGGGGGACGGCTGTTCCGCTGCCCGACGATCATCAGGAGCGCTTCCCCGCCATACCGTGCCAAGGGACTCAGTTGGTTCAACGGCCTCATACGGTGTCGTGTCAACCATTACGCTCCGGTAGGGCAATATCACTCAGACAGTGGAGACGTTTCGTGGCCATCGATCTCGTTACTCGCCGTGAGTGGGGTGCCCGCCAGCCGCGTGGTTCCTACAGCAGGCTCACCTCCACCAGGGGAGTGAAGGTCCATTACACGGGTGGCCAGGTCAGCCCGGACATCGTGAACGACCACGCCAAGTGCGTCGCGCTGGTGAAGTCCATCCAGAACCACCACATGGACGGCAACGGCTGGATTGATGTCGGATACTCCATGCTGGTTTGTCCGCATCGAAAGGTCTTCGAGGGGCGCGGCGCGCACCACGTTCCGGCCGCCAACGGCGCCGGGCTCAACAGCGGTCACTACGCGGTGCTCGGCCTGGTCGGCTCCTCGGGGTTCACCAAGCCGACCGACGGCGTCCTGCACGGCATCCTGGACGCCATCGAATACCTCAGGGACAAGGGCGGCGCGGGCAAGGAGATCAAGGGGCACCGCGACGGCTACTCGACCAGCTGCCCCGGCGAGCCCCTGTACGCCTGGGTCAAGCGCGGCGCCCCCCGCCCCGGCGGGGCTCCGAACCCGCCGGAGCCGCACCCCTCCTTTCCCGGCCGCACGCTCAAGCAGCCGCCGGTGATGAAGGGCGAGGACGTCCGCACCTGGCAGCGGCGGATGCGCGACCGGGGCTGGGCGATCGACGTCGACGGCCTGTACGGCCCCGGCTCCAGCGAGGTCTGCCGGAGGTTCCAGAAGGAGAAGGGGCTGCCCGTCACCGGCGCCGTCGACCGCGCCACCTGGGACGCCGCCTGGCAGGAGCCCGTCAGCTGACCTCCGTCAGGGACGCCTCCCGGCAGGGGCCCGTCAGCCGGTCCCCGGCGGGAGGTGGCCCGCCCGCCACCCGGGGCGCCTCTAGCCGGCCGTCACCCCCTGCGGGTGGTGGCAGGCCACCCACTGGTCGGGGCCGATCCTCCGCATGACCGGCTCCTCGGCGGCGCACCTCGGCGTCGCCGCCGGGCAGCGGGTCCTGAAGCGGCACCCGCTGGGCGGCGTCACCGGGGACGGGGGCTCCCCGCTGATCAGCCGGTCGGCGGGGGGAAGGCCCAGCCCGCCGCGCGGGACGGAGGCGAGCAGCGCCCGTGTGTAGGGGTGGGCGGGCGACCTGACCAGGGTGTCGCCCGAGGCCAGCTCGCAGGTCTTGCCGAGGTACATCACCAGGACGCGGTCGCTGACGTTCTTGACCACGGCCAGGTCGTGGGCGATGAACACCAGCGTCAGCCGGTAGCGCCTCTTGAGGTCCTCCAGCAGGCTCAGGATCTGGGCCTGCACCGACACGTCGAGCGCGGAGACCGGCTCGTCGCAGATCACCACCTCGGGGTCGAGCACCAGCGCCCGCGCGATGGAGATCCGCTGGCACTGCCCGCCGGAGAACTCGTGCGGGCGCCGGGCGGCGGCGGTGGCAGGGTCGAGCCCCACCGCCTCCAGCATCTCGTCGATCCTGTCCCGCCCCGTCCCCCAGACGCGCGGCCCCTCCGCGACGATGTCGCGGACCCGCCGCCGGGGGTTGAGCGACGAGATCGGATCCTGGAAGATCATTTGAAGTCGCCTGCGGGTCCTGCGCAGCGTCTCGCCCCGCAGGCCGGTGAGCTCCACGCCGTCCAGCCTGACCGATCCGCCGAGGGGCGCGGGCAACTGCATCAGCGCCCGCGCGGCGGTGGACTTCCCGCAGCCCGACTCGCCCACGATGCCGAGCGTCTCTCCCCTGGCCACGTCGAAACTCACCCCGGAGACCGCGTGCACGCGCCGTCCGCGCCCCGCGGGGAACTCCACGACGAGGTCCTCGACGCGGAGCAGCACCTGCTCGGGGGGACGGAGATGGGCGCTTCCGCTACCTGCCACGGGTGTCCGCCCTTTCGGTCCTCGTGTTCTCGACCCGCTCCGGATACCAGCAGGCGTACAGGTGGCCCGGGGTCTCCGCCTCGGCCAGCGGGGGCGCCTCGGCCGCGCATCGCTCCCGCGCGTACGGGCACCGGGGGTGGAACGCGCACCCCGGGGGCAGGGCCGCCAGGTCGGGCGGGCGGCCGGGGATGAGGTGGAGCGGGTGGTGGGCGGGGTCGGTGAGCCGGGGCACCGCCTTCAGCAGAGCCTCGGTGTACGGCATGCGGGTGCGCTCGAACAGCGCCTCGGCGGGCCCGCGCTCGACCACCCTGCCCGCGTACATGACGACGACCTCGTCCGCCCACCGCGCCACCACGGCCAGGTCGTGGCTGACCAGCACCATGGCCATGTCGCGTTCCTCGCGCTGCCGGTGGATGAGCCGCAGCACCTGGTCCTGGACGGTGACGTCGAGCGCGGTGGTCGGCTCGTCGGCGAACAGCACGTCGGGGCCGCAGGACAGCGCCATCGCGATCGTCACCCGCTGCCGCATGCCGCCGGAGAGCTGGTGCGGGTAGCGGCGCAGCGCCCGCGCGGGCTCGGGGATGCCGACCGAGGCGAGCAGCTCGACGGCCGCCGCCCGCGCCCGCCTCCGGCTCAGGCCCAGGTGCACCCTGAGCGGCTCCATCACCTGGGTGCCCACGGTCCTGACCGGGTTGAGCGCCGTCATCGGGTCCTGGAAGACGGCCGCCAGCCGGGTGCCGAGCACCCCGCGCAGCTCCTTCGGGGACAGGGTGGTGAGGTCGCGGCCCTCCAGGCGCACCTGCCCGCCGCGCAGCACGCCCGCGCCGGGCAGCAGGCCCAGCACCGAGCGGATCAGCATGGTCTTGCCGGAGCCCGACTCGCCCACCACGGCGAGCGTACGGCCGCGCTCCAGGGTGAAGGAGACGCCGTCGACCGCCCGCACGACGCCCCGCCCGGTCACGAAGTGCGTGCGCAGGTCGCGGACCCGCAGCAGCGCCCCCTCCTCCTCTTCCGCGGCGCCCTCCGCGGCGGGGGGACCCTCCGTGATCGCGCCGCCGCGGCGCGCGGGCTCCAGGCCGCTCTGCCGTACGTCGGTCAGCGCCCTGAGCCGGTCGCCGACGACGTTGCACGACAGCACGGTCAGGAACATGACGAGCGAGGGGGCGAGCACGACGTGCGGGGCGCCGTCCATCACCGCGCGGCCCTCGTTGATCAGCCCTCCCCAGGTCGGGGTGGGCGCCTGGACCGACAGCCCGAGGAAGGCGAGGCTGCCCTCGGCCACCACGGCGATCGCCATGCCGATGAAGGCGTAGGAGGCGGCCGGCACGGCCACGTTGGGGGTGATCTCCCGCAGCAGGATCCGCCGGTCCCGCGCGCCCAGGGCACGGGCCGCGAGCACGAACTCCCGGCCGGAGAACGACAGGGTGGCGCCGCGGATCAGCCTGGTCCAGGCGGGCACGCCCAGCACGCCCAGCACGATCAGCACGTTGGTCAGGCTCGCCCCGGCGAAGGCGACCACGGCCAGCGCGAACACCAGCGCGGGGAAGGCGAGCGCGATGTCGTTGACCGCCATGATCACGGCGTCCGTCGCCCGCCCCCGGTATCCGGCGACGATGCCGAGCGGCGCGCCGACCAGCAGGCCGAGCAGCACCGCGCCGACGCCGACGCCGAGCGAGACCCGCGCGCCGTACACGACCCTGCTGAGCACGTCGCGGCCCAGGCCGTCGGTGCCGAACGGGTGCGCGGGACTCGGCCCCGCCTGGGGCGGCCCCGCCAGGGTCGCGTCGTAGCGCGGCAGCGGCAGCACGTCGGCGGCGAGGGCCGCGGCGAGCACCAGGGCGATCCAGGCCGCCGAGATCCAGAATCCCCGGCCCAGCCGCCTAGGCACGCCGGATCCTGGGGTCGACGGCCACGTAGACCAGGTCGACCGCGACGTTGACCAGCACGTAGCCGATGGAGATCAGCACGACGCCCCCCTGCACTGTCAGGTAGTCGCGGGAGAAGATGGACTCGACGATGAGCCGCCCGACGCCGGGCAGCCCGAAGAGCGTCTCGATGATCACCGTTCCGCCGATGAGCGCGCCGAGGTTGAGCCCGACGGCGGTGACCAGGGAGATCGCGGACGGCCGCAGCGCGTGCCGCCACAGGATGCGCCGGGGCGACAGGCCCCGCGCGCGGGCCAGGGTGATGTAGTCCTCCTGGAGGGTGGCGATGAGGTCGTTCCGCAGCAGCCGCGCGTAGACGGCCATCTGCCCGCAGCCCAGGGTGACGGCGGGCAGCAGCACCGAGGTGAGGTTCCAGCCCAGGTCGAGCGAGATCGGGGTCCAGCCGGTCGCGGGAAGCAGCCGGAGCTCGACGGCGAACACCAGGATCAGCACCACGCCCAGGACGAACACCGGGGTCGACAGCAGGCCGAAGCTCAGCGCGGTGAGCGCCTGGTCGAGCGCCCGGCCCGCCCGGCGGGCCGCCGCGACCCCGACGGGCACGGCGAGCCCGAGCGCGATCAGCTGCGCGGCCACCAGCAGCTCCAGGGTGACGGGGAGCCGCTCGGCGAGGGCCTCGGCGACCGGGACGCTCGTGATGGGGGAGGTCCCCATGTCGCCGGTGACCAGGCCGCCGAGCCAGTCCAGGTAGCGGACCACCAGCGGCTCGTCGAGGCTCAGCTCCGCCCGGAGCCGCTCCCGCGCCTCCTCGCTCGCCGACAGGCCCAGGATCTGGGTGGTCGGGTCGCCCGGCAGCAGGTCGAGCAGCGCGTACGACAGGAAGGTGACGACGAGCAGTACCAGTGCCGGCCGGGCCGCCCGTGCCAGGATCACGGGTGGCCGACCCAGACCTGGGAGAACGGGTGGTAGGGGATGGGGGCGCCGGTCAGCGGCACGCCCTTGTCGCCGTCGGGCAGGAGGTGGTCGCCGATGCCGCCGACCCTGGTCTTCGCGATCACCGCCCCGGTGTCGAGGTGGTCGACGAAGACGTAGGGGACGAGCTCGCGCAATCGCTGCTGGACCGTGGCGTAGGCCTGCTTGCGGACGTCGTCCTGGGGGTTGCTCCTGCCGGTGTCGAGGGCCTGGCTGAGCCGGAGGTCCTTGAGGCGGCTGAAGTTCAGGGAGATGCTGCCGACGGGCCCGGCGTGGTTCTGGTGCATCCAGACGTACTCGCCGTCGGGGTCGGAGGCGGAGAACTGCGTCCACACGGTGGCCTGGAAGTCGCCGGTCACGGCCCGGTTCACCAGGTCGGCCTGGTCGACCTGCCTGATCCGCACCTCCACCCCGGCCTTGCGCCACATGTCCTGGGCCAGCTCTATGCCCTGCATGGTGTTGGGGTCGGGCGGTGTGATCACCTCGAAGGAGATCTGCCCCTTCTCGGCCTCGACCTGGGCGATCAGGGCCTTCGCCCTGTCCAGGTCGTAGGCGGGGTAGTCGCCCCCGGGGGCGTACCACGGGGAGTCCTTCGACCAGGGGCCGTCGGCCTCCTTGGTCAGCCCGCCGCGCAGCGTGGAGATGACCGCCGCCCGGTCGGTGGCGTGGGCCAGCGCCCGGCGCAGGCGCAGGTCGTCGAAGGGCGGCGCGGCGGTGTTCAGCATGAACATGTACTCGGGCACCGACATGCCCGAGGCCCGCCTGACCGTGTACGCGTCCTTGAGGGCGCCGAACTTGAGGATGTCGTCGTCGCGGGTGGTGCCCATCGCGTCGATCCCGCCCGCCTCCAAAGTCTGCGCCCGGGTCTGGGTGTCGGGCAAAACGCGGAACTCGATCTCGTCGAGGTAGGGCAGCCCCTTGCGCCAGTAGGCGGGGTTCCTGGTGACGACCATGCGGCTGCCCGGCGTGTACTCCTTGAACACGAACGGCCCGGTCCCCACCGGCCTGCGGCTGGCCGCCTCGGGGTCGGCCAGGGAGGACGCGGGGACCACCATCCCGATCTGCGCGGCGAGGTGGTAGGGGAAGGCCACCCAGGGGCCCGTCAGCCTCACCTTCACCGTCATGGGGTCGACCAGCTCGAAGGAGTCGACGGGCGTGAACGCCGCTCTGGTCAGCGGGGACGCCTTCTGCGCCTCCAGGTTGGCCTTGACCGTCTTGCCGTCCAGAGGCTCGCCGGTGGAGAAGGTGATCCCCGGGCGCACCTTGATCGTCCACTCGTCGGCGTTCCTGCTGGGGGTGAGCGACTCGGCCAGCACGGGTCTCCACTCGCCGGTGGCGGTCACCCCCACCAGGGTCTCGATGATCGTCCCGGCCATGCTGTAGCTCACGGCCGCGAACTGGTCGGTCACGGGGTTGAAGCCCGCCGCGTCGGCGCCGAGGCCGTAGACCAGGCGCCCGCCGCGCACCGGCGAGGCCCCGGCTGCCCCGGCCGCCCCGCCCGAGGTCCCGGCGGCGCCGGCCGCACCGGCCGCACCGTCGGAGGGCGCGACGGGCCGCTCGCCGCTGCACCCGGCCAGCGCCAGGGCCGGCCCCAGCGCCAGCGAGGTGAGCAACGCCGTGGAAACCGTCAGACGCTTCACGTACGTCTCCTCCCGGTAGAGCCCCCCGAGAGCAATTTCACCGATAGTACTATCGGCGAAAAATCGCACAAGTCCTTAGAGGCGATTGTTCGCGCCGGATGTCCGTGGAAGCTCGCCGGTAGGCTTATCGGTGAACGGGAAGCGAGGCGGCAGTGACGAGCACACCCCTGACCAGGAGCGAGGCCAAGGACCTGACCAGGCGCCGCCTCATGCGCGCCGCGTTCGCCATCCTCGACGAGGAGGGGGAGGCGGGCCTGACCACGGTCAAGGTCGCCCGGGCGGCGGGGATCGCCCAGTCCAGTTTCTACGTGCACTTCAAGGACAGGCAGGAGCTGCTGCGGGCGCTCGGCGACCGGGTGGGGGAGCGCCTGCGGGGGGCGATGCGCGAGGCGCGGCGCCGGGCGCGCGAGGCCCCCAGCGACAGGGAGCGCCACCGCGAGACCTTCCGGATACCGCTGGAGGCCATCTGCCGGCACCCCGCGCTGTTCCGCCTGGGCCTGCGCGCCCGGCACGACCCCTCGTCGCCGTTCCACGAGTTCGCCGTCGAGAGCGCGGCGGCCTACCGGGCGCACCTGGTCGCGGACCTGGCCTCGTTCGGCTTCCCGGCCGGCCGCGAGAGCGACCGGCGCCGCCTGGAGATGGTCGCCGACGGGATCGGCGCGCTGAGCGACGCGATGGCGATCGGCCACATCGACGGGCGCTACCCCGACCTGGAGGAGGTGGTCGACGTGCTCGTCGCCTTCTCGTACGGATACCTCAGGCTGCTCGGCAAGGACGCCCCGGCGTCGCCCGCCGGCCCCTCCCTCCCGCGTGACCCCGTTCGGAACGATCCACGAACTCCCCCTATCGACCCCACAATCGGTGTCCGTCACGAACCCGGGGGAGGCGGCCGGCGGGACGGCGCCTAGTATCCGGTGCATGACGGTGCCGCCTGAGGAACCTCGATCGGCCGCCGAGTTCCCACCGGTCACCCGTGACCGGTGGCGGGAGCTGGCGCTCGGGGTGTTGCGTAAGTCCGGTGTCGAGACCGGCTCCCCGGAGGAGGAGCTGGCCTTCACCACCTATGACGGTGTGAAGATCGCACCGATCTACGACGCGTCCGACCTGCCCGGCGACCCGGGCCTTCCCGGAGCCGCCCCCTACGTGCGCGGTTCCCGCCCCGAGGGTGGCTGGGAGGTGCGGCAGCGCCACGAGGTGCCCGATCCGGAGGCGATCCTGGCGGATCTGGAGAACGGCGTCACCTCGCTGTGGCTCGCCCTCGCCCCCGAGGACCTGCCCCGCGCCCTGGAGCGGGTCTACCTGGATCTGATCTCGGTCACGCTCGACGCGGGCAAGCGGACCCGCGAGGCGGCCGAGGCGCTCTTCGCGCTGGCCGGTGAGCGGGGGGCCTCAGCGCCCGGCGGCGGATCGGTGGCGCTCACCGGGAACCTGGGCGCCGACGCCCTCGCCGACGCGCGGACCGCGATCGAGCTGGCCCGCCGCTGCGTGAGGGACCACCCGGGGCTGCGGGCGGTCGTCGTGGACGCCACCCCGTACCACGAGTCGGGGGGCGGCGACGCGGAGGAGCTCGGCTGCTCCGTCGCCGCCGGGGTCGCCGCGCTGCGGACCCTGGTCGGCGCCGGCCTGACGATGGAGCAGGCGTTCGGGCAGCTGGAGTTCCGGTACGCCGCCACCGCCGACCAGTTCCTCACCATCGCCAAGCTCAGGGCCGCCCGCAGGCTCTGGGCCCGCGTCGCCGAGGTGTGCGGCGTCTCCGGCGTCTCCGGGGCGGCGCAGCGGCAGCACGCGGTGACCAGCTCGGCCATGATGACCGCCCGCGACCCGTGGGTGAACATGCTCCGCACCACGCTCGCCTGCTTCGCGGCCGGGACCGGCGGGGCCGACGCGGTGACCGTGCAGCCCTTCGACGCCCGGCTCGGCCTGCCGGACGCCTTCGCCCGCCGCATCGCGCGCAACACCCAGTCGCTGCTCGTGGAGGAGGCCGGGGTGGCCCGGGTGATCGACCCGGCCGGGGGCTCCTTCTACGTGGAGCGGCTCACCGAGGACCTCGCGAGCCGGGCCTGGACGTGGTTCCAGGAGATCGAGCGCGCCGGGGGCGGCGGGGGCATGGCCGACGCCCTCGCCTCCGGGTTCGTCGCGGGACGGCTCGCCGCCACCTGGGAGCGGCGCGCGGCCGGCATCGCCAGGCGCCGCGACCCGATCACCGGCGTCAGCGAGTTCCCCGACCTGGCGGAGAAGCCCCTGAGCAGGCGGCCCAGGCCCGCGGAGGCGGCCGCCGGGAGCGCCGGGGTGCACTACGCGCAGGAGTTCGAGGCGCTGCGCGACCTGGCCGACGCCCAGAAGACCCGCCCGAAGGTCTTCCTGGCGACCATCGGCCCGGTGGCCGCGCACACCGCGAGGGCGTCGTTCGCGGCCAACCTGTTCCAGGCGGGCGGCATCGCCACCGTGACCGGCGGCGCCGTCACGGATCCCGGCGAGATCGCCGCCGCGTTCGCCGCCGGCGGCGCGAAGGTCGCGTGCCTGTGCTCCAGCGACCGGCTGTACGCCGGGCACGCCGAGGCGGTGGCCGCCGCGCTGAGGGGCGCGGGGGCGGTAAAGGTCTGGCTGGCGGGGAAGGGAGAGTTCGAGGGCGTGGACGCCAACCTCTACGCGGGGTGTGACGCGCTCGGCGTGCTCCGGACGACTTTCGAGGACCTGGGGGTGGCCCGATGATTCCCGACTTCTCCGGCATCGAGCTCGGCGCCCGGCCGGCGGCCCCGGATCCCGGCCTGGAGGCCTGGGCGCGATCGGTGCGGGAGGCCACCGGGAGCGATCCCGGGGAGCTGGTGTGGGAGACGCCGGAGGGGATCGGCGTCAAGCCGCTCTACACCGCCGCAGACCTGGCCGGGCTCGACTCCCTGGACACCTACCCCGGCGCGGCCCCCTTCCTGCGCGGCCCGTACCCGACCATGTACGTCAACCAGCCGTGGACCATCCGCCAGTACGCCGGATTCTCCACCGCGGCCGAGTCCAACGCCTTCTACCGGCGCAACCTGGCCGCCGGGCAGAAGGGCCTGTCGGTCGCCTTCGACCTGGCCACCCACCGGGGCTACGACTCCGACCACCCGAGGGTGGCCGGGGACGTCGGCATGGCGGGCGTGGCCATCGACTCCATCTACGACATGCGGCAGCTGTTCGACGGTATCCCCCTCGACAGGATGAGCGTGTCGATGACCATGAACGGCGCGGTGCTCCCGGTGCTCGCGCTCTACGTCGTGGCCGCCGAGGAGCAGGGGGTGGCCCCCGAGCAGCTCGCCGGGACCATCCAGAACGACATCCTCAAGGAGTTCATGGTCCGCAACACCTACATCTACCCGCCGGGCCCCTCGATGCGGATCATCTCCGACATCTTCGCGTACACCAGCGAGAGGATGCCGAAGTTCAACTCGATCTCGATCTCCGGGTACCACATCCAGGAGGCCGGGGCCACCTGCGACCTCGAGCTCGCCTACACCCTCGCCGACGGGGTGGAGTACCTGCGGGCGGGTGTCGAGACGGGCCTGGACATCGACGCCTTCGCGCCACGCCTGTCGTTCTTCTGGTGCATCGGCATGAACTTCTTCATGGAGGTCGCCAAGCTGCGGGCGGCGCGGCTGCTCTGGGCGCGGCTGGTGTCCGGGTTCGGGGCGAAGAACCCCAAGTCGCTCTCGCTGCGGACCCACTCGCAGACCTCCGGCTGGTCGCTCACCGCCCAGGACGTCTACAACAACGTCGTCCGCACCTGCGTCGAGGCGATGGCCGCCACCCAGGGCCACACCCAGTCGCTGCACACCAACGCCCTCGACGAGGCCCTCGCCCTGCCCACCGACTTCTCCGCGCGGATCGCCCGCAACACCCAGCTGCTGCTCCAGCAGGAGTCGGGCACCTGCCGGGTGATCGACCCCTGGGGCGGCTCCTACTACGTCGAGCGGCTCACCCACGAGCTGGCGACCAGGGCCTGGGGCCACATCGAGGAGGTCGAGGCCGCCGGGGGCATGGCCAGGGCGATCGACCAGGGACTGCCGAAGCTGCGCATCGAGGAGGCCGCCGCCCGCACCCAGGCGCGCATCGACTCCGGGCGCCAGCCGGTCATCGGGATCAACAAGTACCGGCTGGACGTCGACGAGCCCATCGAGGTGCTGAAGGTCGACAACACCTCGGTACGCGCCCAGCAGCTGGAGAAGCTGCGCCGCCTGCGCGAGGAGCGCGACCCCGACCGGGTGGAGGAAGCGCTCACAGCGTTGACAAAGGGCGCCGCGGGCGACGGGAACCTCCTCGCGCTGTCGATCGAGGCGGCCCGCGCGATGGCCACGGTCGGGGAGATCTCCGACGCGCTGGAGCGGGTGTTCGGGCGGCACGCGGCGCAGATCCGTACGATCACCGGGGTCTATCGCGAGGAGGTGGGATCGGGCGTGGACGCGGTCCGCGCGGCCTGCGCCGAGTTCGAGCGCCTGGAGGGCCGCCGCCCCCGCATCCTGGTGGCGAAGATGGGCCAGGACGGCCACGACCGGGGCCAGAAGGTGATCGCCACGGCCTTCGCCGACCTCGGCTTCGACGTGGACGTCGGCCCGCTGTTCCAGACGCCCGACGAGGTCGCCCGCCAGGCGGTCGAGGCCGACGTGCACGTGGTCGGCGTGAACTCGCTGGCCGCCGGGCACCTCACGCTCGTGCCCGCGCTCCGCGAGGCGCTGGCCGCGCTGGGCGCCGGCGACATCATGATCGTGGTCGGCGGGGTCATCCCGCCGGGCGACTTCGACGCGCTGCGCGCGGCGGGCGCGAGCGCGATCTTCCCACCCGGCACCGTGATCGCCGACGCCGCCCGGGGGCTGCTGGCGGACCTGCTCACCCGGCTGGGCCATGACGCGCACTCTTGACGACTACGTCCAGGGGGTGAAGGAGGGGTCCGTGGCGTGGATCGCGCGGGCGATCACGCTGGTGGAGTCCTCCCGAGCCGACCACAGGGACCTGGCCCAGCGGCTGCTGGCCGAGCTGACCCCGCTCGGCGGAGCGGCGCGCAGGGTCGGTATCACCGGCGTGCCCGGCGTCGGGAAGTCCACGTTCATCGACGCCCTCGGCACCCGGCTGACCGGGCAGGGCCACCGGGTGGCGGTGCTGGCCGTCGACCCGTCCTCGACGCGTACGGGCGGGAGCATCCTGGGCGACAAGACCAGGATGGCCCGCCTGGCGGTCGATCCGAACGCCTTCATCCGCCCCTCGCCCACCTCGGGCACCCTGGGCGGGGTCACCAGGGCGACCCGCGAGGCGATGGTCGTGGTGGAGGCGGCCGGGTACGACGTCGTCCTGGTGGAGACCGTCGGCGTCGGCCAGTCCGAGACAGCGGTGGCCGACATGGTCGACACCTTCCTGCTGCTCACCCTGGCCAGGACGGGCGACCAGCTCCAGGGCATCAAGAAGGGCGTGCTGGAGCTGGCCGACGTGATCGCGATCAACAAGGCCGACGGGTCCGAGGGCAGCCCCCACGAGCTGGACGCGCGCAAGGCCGCCAGGGAGCTCGCCGGAGCGCTCCGCCTGCTGGGTGCGGAGCGGACGCCCCCGGTGCTCACCTGCAGCGGGCTGACCGGCAACGGGCTGGACGAGCTCTGGCGGGAGGTCGTCCGGCACCGCGACGCCCTGGAGGCCTCGGGGGAACTCGCCGAGCGCCGCCGCCGCCAGCAGGTCCGCTGGACCTGGGCCCTGATCACCGACAGGCTGCTCACCCGGTTGCGCGAGCACCCCGAGGTCGCGGCGATCGTCGCCGAGGTGGAACGCGAGGTCCAGGAGGGTGCCCTCACCCCGTCGCTGGCCGCCGACCGCGTCCTCGCGGCCTTCGCCAAGGACGGCTGACGGCTCCGGGCCTTCGCCAAGGACGGCCTGACGGCTCCGAGCGCGAGCCCGCCGTCACTCTGGGTGACTCCCGATCGTCGCGCGACAGTTGCCTGATCCGCCGTTAAAGCGCCGGTGTTAAGCGCATGTTAACAAGGCGTGTGTCCGAAAGTGGCAAGATTTATATTCTATATGACCTTGATCACTTCTAGCGGGTCATGTGATACTTCGTGCGAAGATTAACTAATGTTGTGATGTGATGCGCTTTAGCGTGTAAAACACAGAATGAGACAGGCGAGGAGGTCCGGAGCGTCCCTGGATTGCCGGCCGATCGGCCTCTGACCTGTCGGTTGACCAGTCCTTATCACGCCCCGGGCGGACGCGGGACAGGTGGGATGTCCCGTTCCCGAACACCGCCGCACTCACCCGTGCGGGCGGTTGTCTCGTGCTGCGCGAATTCACGTCACGCGAGGTGGGAGACGTTTACCTATGTCCATGGACGTGCGCGCCCGTACCGGCCGCCGGGCGAGATCCGTTCCGATGCGCCGGGCCCTGCCGAAGCTGCTTCGCGAACCGGCGGGCGCGCTCGCCGAGTTCGCACGCGAGTCCCGGGGGGAGGTCCTCCGGCTGGAACTGGGGCCCTTCCGCCCCTACCTGGTCACCCATCCCGACCACGTCCAGAAGGTGATGCGTCTCGAATGGACCAAGCACCAGCGCCTGGGCATGTTCTGGCGCCCCCTGGAGCGGCTCTTCGGGCACAGCATCATGAGCGACGGCGAGCACTGGCAGAACAGCCGGAAGGTCCTGCAGCCGCTGTTCACCACGCGGTACATCGCCACGATCGCCGACGAGGTGTCCAGGCGCGTCGCCGGGCGTGTCGAGGAATGGGACGAGTACGTCCGGTCGGGACGCGACTTCGACGCGGCCACGGAGATGTCCCGGATCCTCAGCTACATCGTCAACCGGGTGCTGTTCGGGGACAAGCTGAACCGGGAGGACGGGGAACGCATCATCCCCGCCTTCGAACAGGCGTCCTATTCGCTCGTCTATCGGATTCTTCTGCCGTTCATGCCGTATTTCATGCGGATTCCCGGCGACCGGACCTTTCTGAAGGCCGTCGAATCGATCGACGACGTGGTGTTCCCCATTGTGAGGAAGGCGATGGCGAACCCCGACGACAACGTCGACGTCATCTCCGTGCTCTGCCGGTCCGTGGACGAGAACGGTGACAGGCTCACCGAGAAGCAGATCCGCGACGCGCTGGTGAGCGTGTACGCCGCGTCCTCGGAGACCACCGCGATGGTCCTCACCTGGCTGTGGCTGCTGCTGGAGGAGCACCCGGACGTGGCGGCCAGGCTCCAGGCGGAGATCGACGAGGTGGTCGGCGAGGGGCCGGCCGTGCCCGAGGACATCCCCCACCTCGTCTACACGCGCATGGTCCTGCAGGAGACCCTCCGCCTGTACCCGGCGGGCTGGTTCCTGCCCCGCAGGGTGATGGAGGACGCGGAGATCGGCGGCGTGCGGATCAAGGCCGGATCCTCGGTGCTGGTCACCCCGTACGCCACCCAGCGGCTGGAGGAGTTCTGGGAGCGCCCGGACCAGTTCGACCCCGAGCGGTTCGCGCCCGGACGGTCGGAGAGCGAGGAGCGCAGGCACCGGTACTCCTACTTCCCCTTCGGCGGCGGCCCGCACAGGTGCCTGGGCGAGCCCCTGTTCTACGTCGAGGCGCCGCTCGTGGTCGCGAGCATCCTCAGCCGGTTCCGGATGTCGGTGCGCACCCCCGGCCCGTTCGACACCGGCTGGGCCGCCTCGCTGCGCCCCCGGCAGAAGGTCGCGCTGGGCGTGTCCTTCAACGGCCGCGACCGGAGCGGGGCCCTGCGATGACGCGCCGGCCCGATCCCGGTACCCGGCCCGGTTCGGACGTCCGGCCCGATCCCGGTGCCCGGCCGGACGCCAGGGAGGCCGGGGCGATCTGCGCCCGTGCCGGGCGGTCCCAGCGGGACATGCGGGAGTGGGCGGAGACCTATCCGGGCCTGTTCTCCGCCAAGCCGTTCGACGCGGCCCTGTACAGCACGCTCTCGCTCGCCATGGCGTTCGGCGGCCCCTGGTTCGACGCCGGGCAGTTGCGGATGGCGAACAAGGTCTCCCTGTGGGCGTTCGGCCTGGACTGGCTCGTCGACTACGTCGCCACCACCTCGCCCGAGGTGGAGGAGATCGCCCGGCGCTGCCTGGACGTGGCCGGCGGCGCCCCGCCGGTCCCCGGCGACGACCTCACCCGCATGCTCGGCGACATCCGCGACGAGCTCGCGTCCTCGCCCGCGTTCCCCGAGCTCGGGCCGGTCTGGCGCGACGAGCTGGGGCGCATGCTGGAAGGGATGCTCACGGAGTGGCGCTGGAAGACCGACAAGGTCACGCCGACCTACGAGGAGTATCTCGGCAACGCCGACAACCTCGGCTTCTCCTACGTGTTCGCCGCCCACTGGATCCACGTCACGGGCTCCGGCGCGGTCGCGGACATCGGCGCGCTGCGCGAGGCGGGCTGGGCCGTGCAACGGGTCATCCGCCTCCTGAACGACCTGGGCACCTACGAGCGGGACGTCGCCTGGGGAGATCTCAACGTCCTGCTGCTCGGCCTGGACCGCGCCGAGGTGGAGCGGCGGATCGCCGGGCTCGCGGCCCGGAGCCGGGAACTGGTCGCCCCCCTGCGGGCCGCCCATCCGGAGCTGGCGGGCTACATGGAACGGCAGATGGACTTCTGCGCGGGCTTCTACCAGGTCGGTGACTACTGGGGGGATTTGTGAGCGTCGACGGCCTGCTCGCCACCACGGAACCCGGCACGAGAGCCGGCGCCTGGATCGGCGTGGAGGACCACGCCGGGATCGACGCGGCCGCCGAGGCGCGCGAACTGGTCGCCGGGCTGCTGGCCGAGCCCTGGGGCCAGGTGTCCGCCTCGCCGTACGAGACCGGCCGGGTGGTGAGCCTGGCGCCCTGGCTGGCCGGGCACGCCGAGCGGGTCGGGTACCTGCTCGCCACCCAGCGGCCGGACGGCCGCTGGTCCTCGTCCGGTGATCACGCCCTCGTCCCCACCCTGAGCGCGGTGGAGGCACTGCTGGCCGAGCTCGGCCGCGACACCACCGCCGATCCCGCGCTCCTGGCCAAGGCCGCCGACCGCGGGCTGGAGGCCGTCCGGAACTGGTCCTTCCCGGCCACCTGGCCGCCGGACACGCCCGCGATCGAGCTCATCGTGTCGTCCCTGCTCGCCCTGATCGACGGGCACCTCGGCGGGGAGGGCCCGGAACCGCCCCCGGGCATGGGCGGCGCCAAGCTGGCGGCCGTCAGGGCGTGGCTGATGTCGGGCGCGGCGATCCCGCAGAAACTGGTCCACGCCCTCGAGGTCGCGGGCCCGGAGGCGACGGCCGCCTCCGGGATCCTCCCCACGCCGATGCCCGGCGGGATGGCGGCCGCCGGTGCCTCCCCCGGGGCGAGCGCCGCCTGGCTGGCCGCGCTTTCCCGGCCCGGAGCCGTGGACGCCTCCGGGGACGCGGACGTCCCGGGAACCGTGGACGCCTCCGCCTCCGGGGGCCGTGCCGCGCGGAGGGCCGGGGACGAGGCCGCCGTACGGCGGTACCTGGAGGCCGTGGTGGCCTCCACGGGCGGGCCGGTGCCGTGCACCCTCCCCGTCACCGTGTTCGAGCGCGGCTGGACGCTGAGCTGGCTGCGGCGTGCGGGAATCCCGGTGGACGCACCGCAGGAGCTGGTCGCGAGCCTGCGGGACGGGCTCGGCCCCGACGGGGTCGCCACGGGCCCGGGCCTGCCCGCCGACGCCGACACCACCTCCGTCGCCCTGTACGCGCTGGCGCTGCTCGGCGAGCCGCGCGAGCCGGAGGGGCTGTGGCCGTTCGAGCTGGAGACCCACTTCTGCACCTGGCGCGGGGAGGAGGGGATGTCCCCGACGACCAACGCGCACGTGCTCGACGCCTTCGGCGAGTACCTGCGCCGGTGCGGGGGAGAGCCCCGCCACGCGGCCGTCGTCGCCAAGCTGGCGGCCTGGTTGCGTGACCGCCAGGAGGCGGACGGCAGCTGGACGGACCGCTGGCACGTCTCGCCGTACTACGCCACGGCCTGCTGCGCGATCGCGCTGCGCGAGTTCGGCGGCGGGAGGTCGGCGGGCGCGGTGGGCGGTGCCGTGGACTGGGTGCTCGGCACCCAGCGCGGGGACGGGTCGTGGGGCCGGTGGGGAGGCACCGCGGAGGAGACCGCCTACGCGCTGCAGACCCTGCTGCTGGCCGGCACGGCGCGGGAGGGTCGGTGGGGGGAGGCCGTGGAGCGCGGGTACCGCCACCTGCTGGCCACCCGTGACGACGAGGCGCCCTCGCTCTGGGTGGACAAGGACCTGTATCTGCCGGTCGCGATCGTCAGGGCGGCCGTTCTGGGCGCGCTGCACCTGGCGCGACGCGCGCTCGCCATTCCCGAGGATGACTCGTATTGAGAATTGACCGTGAATTCAAAACAGGACACAAGGGCGTATCCACTCTGTCCGTCTTGAGGGTTTTTAGTGACATTGCTATGGTTCGGCGGGTGTGATGTGGGGTGTCCCGCCGACCCCCGCGATGTGGCGACCGTTTGACCTGTTTGACCGGTATGTGTCAACCGCCATGAAAAATGCCGGCTATTTTCTTTCTCCTTCCCGGGGTGGATACCATGCGCTTGCGTAACGCGAGCTTGCGGACCAAGGTCACGGCACTTCTGGTGTCGCTCACCGCGCTCTGGGCGTTCACGGCATGGGTGACGGTCCGTGACGGTCTGAACATGCTGGGCGTGGCGACCCTCAACACCGAGGTCGCCGACCCGAGCGAGCGGCTCATCGTCGAACTGCAGGCCGAGCGGCGGCTGACCGCGATCACCCTGGGATCGGCCGGCGCGGAACGCCAGCGGCGCGAGGCGCTGGCCGCCCAGCGCAAGCGCACCGACGCCGCCGACGCGCACTTCCGGGAGCTCACCGGCGGCAGCGGGGTGCGGCTGCTGGGAAGCTCCGCCCTTGAGCGCCGGCTCGGCGAGACCCGCGAGCTGATGGACGACCTGCCCGCCGCGCGCAAGGCGATCGACGCCGGCCGGGTCAACCGGACCTGGGCGGCCACCGAGTTCACCGCCATCGTCGACTCGATCTTCCGCGTCTACGACTCGCTGGCGACGCTGGACGACGAGGAACTCGCCAAGGACACCCGCACGCTCATCGGGATGAACCGGGCCCGGGACATGCTGGCCCAGGAGGACGCCCTGGTGATGGGCGCTCTGACGGCGGGCCGGTTCGCCGACGGCGAGCAGGTCAGGCTCACGCAGATGGTCGGCACGCGGCGCTTCGTCACCGACCAGGCGGTGGCCGAGCTGCCCGCCGCCGACCAGGAGGCCTACCGCCGGCTGGTCGCCGGCGATCAGTTCGTCCGGCTGCGCGCCATGGAGGACCAGCTGATCGAGGACCCGAACGTGGTGCAGGCCGGGGTGATCGACGTCACGCGGTGGAGCTCCGACGCCCAGCCCGCGCAGACCAAGTTCACGCAGGCCGTGCTCACGGCCGGCAGCGGAGTGGTCGAGCGGTCGGGCCCGGTCGCCGCCGGCGTCATCGTACGGCTCGCGCTGGCCGGCGGCCTGGGGCTCGTGGCCGTCATCGCCTCGGTCGTCCTGGCCATCACCACGGCCCGCGCCCTGGTCCAGCAGCTGGAGAAGCTGCGGGCCGCCGCCTGGGAGCTCGCCAACGAGCGGCTGCCCGCCGTGGTCGAGCGGATCGGTCACGGGCAGGTGGTGGACGTCGCGGCGGAGGCGCCTCCCCTCAAGTTCGGAGACGACCAGATCGGGCAGGTCGGCCAGGCGTTCAACGCCGTGCAGCGGACCGCCATCAAGGTCGCCGCGGAGCAGGCCCAGCTGCGCCGCGACATCGCCGACATCCTGCGCAACCTCGCCCGCCGCACCCAGTCGCTCGTGCACCGCCAGCTGAGCGTGCTCGACGTCATGGAGCGGCGCGAGAACGATCCGCAGGAGCTGCGCGACCTGTTCCGGCTCGACCACCTGGCGACCCGCATGCGGCGCTACGCGGAGAACCTCCTCGTGCTCTCCGGCGCCGCGCCGGGCCGCGCCTGGCGCGACGCGGTCCCGATGATCGACGTGGTCCGCGGCTCCCTCGCCGAGATCGAGGACTACACCCGGGTCGACGTGATGCCCCTGGGGGAGGTCTCGCTGGACGGCCGGGCGGTGAGCGACGTCATCCACCTGATCGCCGAGCTCGTCGAGAACGCCGCCTCCTTCTCCCCGCCCTACACGACGGTGCAGGTCGGCGGATATCTGGTGGCACACGGCTACGCGCTGGAGATCGAGGACCGCGGCCTGGGCATGAGTCCCGCGGACATCGCGGACGCCAACGAGCGGATCGCCAACCCCCCGGAGCTCAAGCTCTCCGGCAACGCCCGCCTCGGCCTGTACGTCGTCAGCCGCCTGGCCGAACGGCACGACATCCGGGTGACCTTCAAGTCCTCCCCGTACGGGGGCACGACCGTCGTCGTCCTCATCCCGCAGGAACTGATCAGCGAGGAGGACCCGGGCCCCTCCGTCGGGATCGGCGTGCCGCAGGCACGCCCGGCGAGCGGCAAGGAGATGAACGGCGCCACCTCCGCGGTCGCCGCGGTCCGCGGCAGGGTGGGCGACCCGTTGGGCATCACCGGCGGCCCCGTGCGGGCCGCCGGGGCGGAGGGAGAGGTCATCGGCGAGCACGTTCCCGGCACCGGGACAGAGGCGTGGGAGCCGGCGCCGCCCGCCAACGGCAGGTCGCACCCGGCGGGCCCCGCGCCCTCCGGCCTTCTCGCCGACCAGGCGTCCTCCGGCGGCTTCGCCGATCCCGGCCGTCTCGTCACCCCGCCGCACACCGGCCGTTCCACGGATCCGGGCCTTCCGGCCGGCCGGGCCGACCAGACCCCCTCCGGACGGCATTCCGCGGGTCCGGCGCCCGCGGAGGGTTTCACCGATCCGACGTTTCCCGGCCGCTTCGCCGATCCCTCGGCACTCAGGCAGATGCCCGAGACCGGGGCACCCGGCCGGCTGCCCGATTTCACGAGCCCCGGATCCCCCGCCTCGCCGGGTGCTCCCGGCGCGGGGCCCGACGACTCCGGCGCCCACGGGCGTCCGGGCGGCTCCGGGACGGCGCTGCCTCCCGTGCTGCCCCCGCCCGACAGCAGTCACACCCCGGGTGGCCTGCCGAGGCGCGTTCCGCAGACCCACCTCGCCGCCCCCCTGCAGGAGGACGAGCCCGCGCCCCCGCCCCCGGCCGACGACGCCGACGAGCGTTCGCCGGAGATGATCCGCGCGGCCATGTCGTCCTTCCAGGCCGGTACGCGCCGAGGCCGCGACGACGCCGCCCAGTTGCTCGATCGCGACGACGATCCCGCGGGCGAGGGCGGGCCCGCCGTGTGACCCCAGTGAACGATCTCAAATCGCGCGTGCCCGGCAGGCGCCGATGAGCCGCCGGCAACCGGCGGCGTGACGTCGGCAGGCAGAAGGAGAGGACAACGAGTGGTGCAGGGAACAGGATCCTTCACGGACCTGGCCTGGTTGCTGGACGACCTGGTCTCGCGGGTGGAGGAAGCTCAGCACGGAATCGTGTTCTCCACCGACGGCCTGTTGCTGGCCGCGTCGGCGGGATTCTCCCCGGCCGACGCCGAGCACCTGGCCGCCGTCGGGTCGGCGATCCAGAGCCTGGGCCGCGGGGTGAGCGACCGGGTCGGTGGCGGGCCGATGCGCCAGACCATCATCGAGATGCGGACGGCGTACCTGATCGTCACCGCCGCCGGGCAGGGAGCCTGCCTGGCGGTGTTCTGCGGCGCCGAGGCCGACGTCGGCCTGGTGGCCTACGAGATGGCCATGCTCGTCACCCGCGTGGGGCAGTACCTCACCTCGCCCACCAGGACGGCCGAATCCTCCTTCAGGGGTGACTCCTCCCTCAGGGCCGACGCTTTCAGAGGCGACGGCACACGATGAGCATCTTCGACGAGCAGCCCGACACCCAGTGGGTCGGCGACGAGGCGGGGCCGATCGTCAGGCCGTACGTCCTGACGCGGGGCAGGACCGAACCGAGCCGCGGCCGGTTCGACCTCATCACCCTGGTGGTGACCATCCGGCAGGTCTCGTCGAGGGAACCGGGGCTGGACCCGGAGTGCCTGGCCATCGTCCGGCTCTGCCGGCAGGCCCAGTCGGTCGCGGAGATCGCGGCCCATACGAACCTTCCGGCAGGCACGGTCCGTGTCCTGCTCAGCGACCTGCTCGACCAGGGATTCATCGCCATGCAAGAACCGCATTCGGAGACGGACATGCACGACGAGAGGCTGTACAGGGCGGTGCTCGATGGACTCCGTGCGCTCTAGTCGCGACGCCGGGCGCGTGAAACTGCCCAAGGCGATCAAGATCCTGGTCGCCGGTGGGTTCGGCGCGGGCAAGACCACGCTGGTCGGCGCGGTCTCGGAGATAGAGCCGCTGCGCACCGAGGAGACCCTGAGCGACCGGGGCATCGGCGTCGACGACCTGTCGGGCGTGGAGACCAAGCAGACCACCACGGTCGCCATGGACTTCGGCCGCATCACCATCGGCGACGACTACCGCCTCTACCTGTTCGGCACGCCCGGCCAGGAGCGCTTCTGGTTCCTCTGGGACGAGCTGGCGCTGGGCGCGCTGGGCGCGGTGGTCCTCGCCGACACCCGGAGGCTGGCCGACTGCTTCCCCTCGCTCGACTACTTCGAGCGGCGCGAGACGCCTTTCATCGTCGCGGTCAACTGCTTCGACGGGGCCCGCCGCTACGAGCTCGACGAGGTCAGGCTCGGGCTGACCCTGCACGAGGACATCCCGATCGTGCTGTGCGACGCCAGGCAGCGGGAGTCGGGCAAGGAGGTGCTCATCACCCTCGTCGAGCACGCGATGCGGATGCGGCTGGGCACGACGTCCCAGCCGTCGGGCGCCTGACCTCCCGCGGGACGGGCCGCGGCCCGCGGACGCGACGAGCCCTTCCGGGGCGGGTCATCACCGCCCCGGGAGCGTTTTTACCCCTCTGGTAGGGACGAATCCCTCACCGCCGGACGCCCTGCAACAACCCCCCGTATCCGGCGTGTCACGATAGCGGCGATCACCTGCGTCCTACCGTGCGGGGAGACCTATGTGTGACGATCCGACTATTCCTCTCACCGTCGCGCGGGCGCTCGGAGAGTACCGGGCGCTGCTGGACGAGCACGGGGTCACCTGGGGCGAGGATCCCATCTTCTACGTCAGGTCCATGGCCACCGACGCCTACCTGATGGGCACGACGAGCTTCTGGGAAGTCTGTTACGGCATGCTCGGCACCCGCTATCCCGAGGTGCCGTTCGAGGAGCTCAGGGACCGTCTCGACGAGCTGGACATGGACGAGGTCGTCCGCGGCGTCCTCGCGGGCCGGGTGCTCGGCAACCTCGCCGCGCTCCGCCTCACCGACAGGGGAGTCGCGCTGCGGGCACGGGCGCAGGCCGTGCTGGACGGCAGGCCCCTGCGCACGACGCTGCTGCTCGACTCCAGCAGGTCCGGGCCGGCCACCGTGCTGGCGGACGGGCGGGCGCACGTGGTCGGACCCGGCGGCGCCCGGCTCATCAAGATCACGAGCCGGAGCGAGGTGGTCGCCGACGGCGTACCGGTCGACCTGTCGCCGCTGACCCGCCCCGCCCCCGCGGCCCGCCTCCGGGTGCGCGCGGGCTTCCCGTGCAAGTGGAGCGTGTACGGCGAGCACGGCCAGGGCTGGTACCCCGAAGGGGCCCCCGACCGGCACGACTACCACGTGATGCCCTACTTCCACGGGGACGACCTGGTCCTGGACGTCCCGGCCGAGACGCTGACCGTGCGGGTGTCCAGGGGCATGGAGTACGGCTCGGCGCAGGTCACGGTCACCCCGGCGCCGGACGGGGAGACCCTCGTCGAGCTGACCCCGGAGCGGTTCTACGACGCGGCCGCCCTGGGCTGGTACGGCGGGGACATGCACGTCCACCTCAACTGGGCGGGCGACATGGTCGGCACGCCCGGGCTCGCGGGGATCATGCAGCACGGCGAGGACCTGCACGTCCTCAACCTGGTCGCCGGGAACGTCTCCTCCGAGCGGGTCTACGACTCCGAGGCGCTCGAACACTGGGCCGGGCGGGACCTGCCCTGGTCCGACGCCTCCCACGTGGCGAGGATCGGCGTCGAGTACCGCAACGACCTGCTCGGCCACCTCTACGCGTTCGGCGTCTCGGCCCCGCCCTCGCGCTTCCACACCGGTTTCCTCGGCACCGCCGACTGGCCGCCCAACAGCGTCGCCTGCGAGGAGCTCCGCGACCTGGGGGCCGTCACCGGCTACAGCCACCCCTTCCACAATCCGTTCACCGACATGGACGGACCCGACAAGGCGCTGCGGTGGGGGCGCAACTGCTCCTCCCGGGAGATCGTCGCCGACGCGGCGCTCGGCCTCGTCGACACCCTGGACGTGCTCAGCCAGACCTCGATCACCGCGACCGCCGCCGTCTACCGGCGCCTGATCGGAGCGGGCAACCGCGTCGCGGTCACCGCGGGCACCGACGCGATGATCTCCTTCGCCCGGCGGGGGAACCAGTCCAACCCGCCCGGCTGGGCGCGTGTCTACGCCAGGGTGGACGGGCCGCTGACCGCCGCGTCGTTCGCCGAGGCGGTCAGGCGGGGCCGTACCTTCGGCACCACGGGGCCCTGGCTGGAGCTGTCGGTCGCGGGCCACGGCCCCGGGGCCACCCTGGACCTGTCACCGGGGGAACGGGTCACGATCACCGTCCGGTCGGTCGGCCCCGAGGTGGAACGGCTGGAGATCCGCACCGCGGACGGCGTGCTGGCCGAGGGGCCGCCCGGCGAGCTGACCGCGGAACTGGTCGCCGGCGACCCCACCTACGTCGTCGCCCTCGCCACCGGCGGACCGCACGAGCGGTCGTTCACCGGCGAGGTGTACGCCCACACCAGCCCGGTCTACCTCGACGTGGGCGGCCGTCACGTGGCCAGGGCCGAGGACGTCGGCTGGTGCCTGGAATGGCTGGACGCCCTGGAGACGCTGCTGCGGAAGGAGGGCACCTTCGAGACCGGCGGGCAGCTCGCCGACCACCTCGCCCTGATCGGCCGGGCCAGGGAGGTCTACCGGGACCGCCTGGCCTGACGACGCGCGGCGGCCGCTCCCGTACCCGCCCGGCTCGGAACCGTGGCGCCGGAACCCGGGCCGGGGACGCCCGGCCGGGACCGCGCGGCGGCGGGACACGGACCGCTCGCCCGGACCACCCGCCCGGACCACCCGCCCGGACCGTTCGCCTGGACCGCTCGCGGGCCGGGACATGCGAGGCTTGTCGGCATGAACCGCCTGTCTGAGGTCGACCTGTCACAGAAGCTCACCAAGAAGGACGCCTCCGAGCGCCTCGACGCCGCCCTTGATCGCCTGCTCCGCCTGCGGCTCACGCTCGGCGGCCAGGTCGGCGAGCAGCGCATCGGCCCGCCGCTGTGCGTGGTCTTCGAGGGCTGGGACGCCTCGGGCAAGGGAGGGGCGATCAAGCGGCTGGTGCGCCCGCTGGACCCGCGCCACGTCCGCGTCGCCCAGTTCGCCGCGCCGACCTACGACGAGAAGCGCCACCACTTCCTGTGGCGGTTCTGGCCGGTCCTGCCCGGCTGGGGCGGGATGGCCGTGCTCGACCGCTCCTGGTACGGCCGGGTGCTGGTGGAGCGGGTCGAGGGCTTCGCCACCGAGGAACAGTGGTCCCGCGCGTACGGGGAGATCGTGGAGTTCGAGCGGACCCTCGCCGCCGAAGGCATGATCATGGTCAAGTTCTGGATGCACGTCTCCGAGGAGGAGCAGCTCAGGCGCTTCCGGGATCGGGCCGGCGACCCGCTGCGGGCGTGGAAGCTCACCGACGAGGACTGGCGCAACCGCGAGAAGCGCCCGCAGTACGAGGTCGCGGTGGAGGAGATGCTCGCCCGCACCGACCACCCGAAGGCGCCCTGGCACGTGGTCCCCGGCGACGACAAGCGCCTGGCCCGCGTCACGGTCGCGGAGACCGTCTGCGCCGCGGTCGAGGCCGAACTCGCCGCCAGGGGCCACAAGCCGGTGATCTCCTCCCCGACGGGCGGCGCCGCCGACGAGTAGCGAGGCCGCCGTCGCCGCCGTCGCTGTCGCCGGTGTCGTCCGCGCCATTCCCTCGAGAAGTATGGGAGCGGCGGAAACGCCCCGGGCACGGAGGCACGCGGCAGAATCGAATGGCTGTCCTTTCGTTCGTCGTGAGCGGTTCGTCGTGGCAGTTGGTCGTTGCTGTTCGTCATTGCTGTTCTTCATCGCAGGAAGGTGCGGCGCATGCGGTTGGGCTCGCGGCTGAGCAGGCTGGACCGGCGGGTGTTCGCCATGGTGGCGGGCGCCAGGTTGCCCGGTCTCGAACGCGTCGTGCCCGCGCTGTCGCGCGCGGCCGACAACTCGCTCCTGTGGGCCGGGGTGGCGGGGGCGCTGGCGGTCAGCGGGCGGCGGCCGCTGCGCCGGGCCGCGACCAGGGGGCTGCTCGCGGTCAGTCTCGCCAGCCCGCTGGTCAACCTGGTCGGCAAGCAGGCCTTCCGCAGGAACAGGCCGTCGGCCGAGGGGCTCCCGCTCGCCCGGCTGATCAAGATGCCCGTGTCGGCGTCGTTCCCCTCGGGCCACTCCGCCACGGCCGGCGCCTTCGCCGCGGCCGTGGCGCTGGAGGCGCCCCGCGTGGTCGCGGTCCCCGTCGCGCTCCTCGCGGCGGCCGTCTGCTTCTCCCGCGTCTACACCGGCGTGCACTATCCCGGCGACGTGCTGGCCGGAGCCGGGATCGGCGTGGCGGCGGGGCTGATCACCCGTCGCATCTGGCCCGACGCCGGCGAGGCGGGGCAGGCGCGCGCCGCCCTCACGGCGCCGTCCGCGCGGCTCGACCCGGAGGGCGAGGGGACGGTCGCCGTGGTCGACGGCTCCGCCGACGCCGTCGCGGGAACGGCCGAGGCGCTGCGCGAGGCCCTCCCCCGGGCCGAGGTCGTCGAGGTGGAGCCGGGCGCCGACCTCGGGGCCGCCGTGCGGGACGCCGCCTCGCGGGCCAAGGTGCTCGCGGTCGCCGGGGGAGACACCGTGGTCAACCTGGCGGCCCAGGAGACGGCGGGCGGGGCGACCCCGCTGCTTGTCGTTCCCGCGAGCGCCCACGGCAGGTTCGCCCGCGCGCTCGGGGTGGAGACCCCCGAGGAGGCCGTGACGGCCTACCACAGCGGCGACCTCGTGGCCGTCGACGTCGGCGAGGTCGCGGGCCGGACGTTCGTCAACACCGCCAGCGTGGGCGTCTACCCGGCGCTGGTGGAGCGCAGGGAGCGGCGGCAGGGCCGGATCGGCAAGTGGCCCGCGCTGTTCTGGGCCATGGCCGAGGTGCTCGGCCCGGGGGGCGCGCAACCCGTGGATCTCGTCGTGGACGGGGTGCCCCGGCGCGTCTGGATGGTGTTCGTGGGCAACTGCCGCTACGAGGCGCGCGGCGGAGCCCCCTCCAGACGGCAGCGCCTGGAGGACGGCCTGCTGGACATCCGCGTGCTCGCCGCCGCCGACCGGCTGCCCCGGCTGCGGGTGTTCCTCAGCCTCCTGGCGGGACGGGTGAAGCTGTCACGCCACTACCAGCAGTGGCAGGCCGACACGCTGCGCGTCTCCGCGCCCTCGGGAAGGCTGCGGCTGGCACGCGACGGCGAGACATTCACGGTCACGGGCGAGGTGGAGTTCACCAAGCGCCCGCGGTCGCTCCTCGTGATCCGGCCGGCCGGCTGAGCTCCGGACGGCGTCCCGGCCATGGCCGGTCATGGCCGGCCGTGACCGCGCCGCCATCGGCGGGTCCGCCGTCGCGGGGTGACCGCGCGCACCGGCCCCGGGAGCGGGGCGCGGAAAAAGGTTTGACGCGGCCCGCGGCGCGTCGGGTAGGTTTTCAACCGCATCGTCACCGTCCGTGGGAGAGTCCGTTGAAGTTCTGAGGTCCGGACACCGCGCCCCCGAGCCGTCCTTTCGGCCCGGCGCGCGTCTGACCTCGGCGGATCTCGTCATCGTCGTGATGACGCTTCCCCGGTGAATCCCTGCTGAGCGCGTGCGCGCCCGCGGTGTCCCCGTGTCCTGTTCCATCTCGACACCTTGTGGGAGCCGCCCCATGTCTTCTTCGATAGTCGTCGACGGCCTGTCGTTCGCCTGGCCGGACGGCACCGTCGTCCTCCACGACCTCGACGCCGCCTTTCCCGCCGGGCGCACCGGTCTGATCGGCGTCAACGGCTCGGGCAAGTCGACCCTGCTCAGGCTCATCGCGGGGGAGCTCACCCCCCTTTCCGGCTCGGTCGGCGTCGCCGGGCAGGTGGGCTACCTGCCGCAGGGCCTGCCGCTCGACACCGGCCGCAGCGTCGAGCGGCTGCTGGGCGTCGCCGAGCGCAGGGCCGCGCTGCTCGCCATCGAGCGCGGCGAGGTCTCCGAGGAGAACTTCGCCGCCGTCGGCGACGACTGGGACGTCGAGGAGCGCGCCCGCGCCGAACTCGACCGGCTCGGCCTGGCACACGTCGGCCTCGACCGTACGGTGGCGACGCTGTCGGGCGGCGAGGTCGTCATGGTCGGGCTGGCGGCGCTCTTCCTGCGCGGGCCCGACGTCCTGCTGCTGGACGAGCCGACCAACAACCTCGATCTCGACGCCCGGCGCAGGCTCTACGCCGCGGTGGAGTCGTGGCCGGGGGTGCTGGTGGTCGTCAGCCACGACCGGACCCTGCTGGAGCTGGTGGACAACGTGGCCGACCTCACCGGCGGCACCGTGCGGATGTACGGGGGGAACCTCTCCGGCTACGAGGAGACGCTCGCCGCCGAGCGGGAGGTCGCGGAGCGGATGGTCAGGGTCGCCGGTGCCGACGTGCGCCGCCAGCAACGCGAGTGGGAGGAGGCCCAGGTCAAGCTGGCCCGCCGGGTGCGCTACGGCAACACGATGTACGAGCGGAAACGCGAGCCGAAGATCATCATGCAGGCGCGCAGGCGGCAGGCCCAGGTGGCGGCCGGCAAGCACCGCGGCATCCACGCGGGCAAGCTCGCCGAGGCCCGCGAGCGGCTCTCCGAGGCCGAGGACGCCGTCCGCGACGACGCCGTGATCCGCGTCGAGCTGCCGGGGACGGCCGTCCCCGCCGGGCGGACCGTGCTGATCGCCGACGGCCTGCGCACGGTGGGCGGGGCGGCGCCCACGGACCTCGTGGTCAGGGGACCCGAGCGGATCGCCCTGGTCGGCCCGAACGGCTCGGGCAAGACCACGTTCCTGCGTACCGTCGTCGGGGAGCTCGAACCGGCCGAGGGCTCGGTCACGGTGTCCGTGCCCGGCGTGCGGTACCTGCCGCAGCGGCTCGACCTGCTGGACGACGCGCTCAGCGTGGTCGGCAACGTCCGCCGCTTCGCGCCGTCGGTCCCGGTCAACGAGATCAGGGCCAGGCTCGCCAGGTTCCTGTTCCGCGGCGCCCGCGCCGACCGGGCGGCGGGCACCCTGTCGGGCGGTGAGCGGTTCCGCGCGGTGCTCGCCGCGCTGCTGTCGGCGGAGCCGCCGCCACAACTCCTGCTGCTGGACGAGCCGACCAACAACCTGGACATGGCCAGCGTCCGGCAACTCGCCCAGGCCCTGGAGGCCTACCGGGGCGCGCTCGTCGTCGTCAGCCACGACCTGCCGTTCCTGGGGTCGATCGGCATCACCCGGTGGCTGTCCGCGGATCGGGAGGGGGCGCTGTCAGAGATTGCCGATTCCCGGGTGCTGTTTGACGCCCAGTGATCGATCCGGCGATAGTTGTGCGGGTGACTACCCCCCGATTGCTCGCCTGTGCCGTGGTCACCCTGGTGGCCCTCACCGCCTGCACCCCGTCTCCGGGCGACCCCGTGGTCGGCCCGGCCACCGCGGGCGGCACGGTGGGAACGGGACAGGGATCCGGTGGCCGGATCTCCTCATCTCCCACCGGCCCGCCCGCCGCTGTGACGCTGACGCCCGACGAGTACCGGGCCGAGCTGGAGGAGGCGCGCGGCCCGGTGCGCGACGCGGTGAAGAAGCTGGCCGCGACCGGCGGGCTGAAGACCCTCGGCAAGCAGCTGCAGAAGACCTCCGGCGCGGTGGAGGGCGCGGTGACCCGGCTGTCCGCGCTGGCGCCTCCCGCGGAGGTGAAGGCCCAGCACGACAGCTACGTCGAGGCTCTGGGACGGCTGCGGACCTCTTTCGACACCGCCCGCCAGGACGCCGAGGAGCAGCGGGTGTGCACCGGCCCGGCCGTGCTGACCGGCATGGCCGAGGCGGACCAGCTGTCCGACGTGGAAGACGTCGCCAAGACGCTGAGCGGGTATCCGGCGAGCGTCATCCCGGTCAAGGCGGCCAAGAAGCGCGACCGCCGGCTGTCCAACGGCAGGTTCATCGCCTCCGAGGGGCGGACGGGCCGCGCCTACCTCGAACTGCGCAACGGCACCAAGCAGGACGCCGTCGTCGTCCTGGTGCGCGGCAAGAAGAAGGCCGTCACCGTTTATGTCCGCAGGAAGTCGAACTTCAAGATCCGGGGTGTGCGGGACGGCAGCTACAAGATCTACTACACCCTCGGCCAGGACTGGGACGCGAAGGCGCGCACCTTCACCCGCTCGTGCGCCTTCGAGCAGTTCGGCAAGTCCGTACGGTTCAGGACCGTCCACACCGCGACCCAGATCCGCTGGACCGATTGGACGATCACCCTGCACGCCGTGACCGGCGGCACCGTGAAGCCCAAGAAGGTCAAGCCGGGCGACTTCCCCACCTGACGCGCCACCCTTCCCGAAGGCGCCGGGAACGCGAAGACCGCGACCTCGTGACGAGGTCGCGGTCCCGGTGTCACCTCGGCCGATCAGGTCGAGAAGAGCATCCCGACCCAGCTGCGCTGGCGGTGGTGGCCGTAGTGGCCGCCGTGGTGCTGTGCACCCCAGGCGGGAGCGCCGTAGCCGGGAGTGCCGTGCACGGGCGGCGGGGGCGGCGGCGGCGGAGCTGCGTGGGACTGCTGCGACCACTGGCTCTCCATGCGGGTCAGCGTCTCGAGCTCGCCGTAGTCCAGGAAGATTCCGCGACAGCTCTCACACTGGTCGATGTGAACGCCGTTGCGCTCATAGGTGCGCATGGCGCCCCGACACTTGGGACACTGCATCTGGCTGGTCTCCTTGTTCTGGCGTGGTAACCGAGTAACCACAACCTACTGCGTGGGCACACTATGGCAGGCGCTTCGATGCCGGACAATCCTCAGGCAGGACTCGACCAGGACCTCCTCCACCTCGTCCAGCGGACGCCCCTCCCGCCCCGCGGCGGCCACCGCCGCCGCCGCGAGCTGCACGGTCATCGCCTGCGCCGGGACCTCCAGCCGTCCCCACGGATCGCCGTCCGGCGGGACGGCGACCCCGCCCGCGGCGCGGTAGGCGCCCAGGAAGCGGTGCCACACCTCGGGCTCCAGCAGTCCGGCCGCGAACCAGGCGGCGGGCCTGGACAGGTCCCAGGCCTGGTCGCCGACGCCCAGGTCGTCGATGTCGATGAGGATCCACTCGTCCGGCGCGCGGACCATCTGGCCCATGTGCCAGTCGCCGTGGGTCAGGCCGCCGGGAGCGGCACCGGAGGAGCCGCCGGGAGCCGTGCCGGGCGGGTTCGTTCCGGGTGCGGAGGGGGCGGGCAGGCAGGTGAAGGCCCGGCGCACCGCCAGTTCGGCGGCGGAGCGGTCACCCAGGCGGGCGACGGTCGAGGCCACCCGCGCCGGTCCCCCCGCGGCCCGCAGCGGGGGCAGCGCCCGCACCGGTACGGCGTGCAGCCGCGCGAGCAGCCGCCCGGCCGCCTCCCAGGGCGCCGCGTCCGGATCCGCGTGGTCCACCGGCGTCCCGGCCGGCCAGACGGTGACCAGCCGATCCCCGGCGGTCATGACCTCCTCGGTCACCGGTTCGAGCATGATCCCGCGCAGGGCCGGGTGCGCGGTGGCCCGCATCCGCTCCACCAGCGGTTCCCGCTCCGCCCCCGGCGCGTGCGCCTTGACCACGACGGAACCGGCCCGCACGATGATCACGTCCGGCCTGGTCGGCAGCACCGTGCCGGGCGCGCCGCCGTATCGGGCGCCGATCCGGCGCAGTTCGTCGATCAGGTCCTCGCTGTCCATCCGGCAAGTGAACCACCGGTCACCCTTCCCGCCGACCGGCGGCCTAAAGTGCGAGGTATGAGGATCGGTTTCGCGGTGCCGGTGTCGGGGTCCTGGGCGACGCCGGAGAACATGGCGCGGGTCGCCCGGGGCGCCGAGGAACTCGGCTACCACGAGCTGTGGACCTTCCAGCGCCTGCTCCACCCGCGGGGCCACGCCATGGGCCCGACCTACCGCAGCGTGCACGACCCGGTGGTCACGCTCGCCTACCTGGCGGGCCTGACGAGCCGCGTCCGGCTGGGGGTGGCGGTGCTCAACATGCCGTTCGTCTCGCCCGCGCTGATGGCCAAGCAGCTCGCGAGCCTGCAGGCGGTCTCCGGCGGGCGGCTGGACGCGGGTCTCGGCCTGGGGTGGCTGCCCGAGGAGTTCGCCGCCTCAGGGGTGTCGTTCGAGCGGCGCGGGCGGCGTGCGGAGGAGTACGTCCCGCTGCTGCGGCGCCTGTGGACGGAGGAGACCGTGGAGCACGAGGGCGAGTTCTACGAGCTGCCCCCGGTGCAGCAGGATCCCAGACCGCCCGTCGTGCCGCCGATCCTGCTGGGCGGTTCCGCCGAGGTGGCGCTCAGACGCGCGGGGCGGCTGGCGGACGGCTGGATCAGTTCGAGCCGCGAGGACCTCGACGGCATCGGCGAGAAGATCTCCGTCGTCAAGGAGGCGGCTCGTGCCGCCGGGCGCGACCCCGAGGCGCTGCGCTTCGTCACCCGGGGCGTCACCCGGGTCCGCTCCCCGGGAGTGGCCGGGCGCGAACCGCTGACCGGTTCGTTCGAGGAGATCCGGCGTGACGTCGGCGAGCTCGCGGCCAGGGGTGTCACCGACGTCTTCCACGACCTCAACTTCGACCCGGAGATCGGATCGCCCGACGCCGACCCCGGGGAGTCGATGCGCAGGGCGGAGGCGGCGCTGGAGGCGCTCGCGCCCTGATCGGCATGCGGTTCCCGGCGTACCGGGAGCCGGGCGGCGAACGGAGCCCGGCGGGTCGTGCGGTGCGCCGGAGGTCCCGCGTGACCGGCCTTCCCCGTGGATGTACGGGTCTGATGGCACGTGACCGGACCGGTCCTGCCATCCTTGTTCTGGTACGTACCCGGCGGGAACAGAGGAGAACGGTGGACGAGCGCAAGCCGATCGAGTGCTGGCTGTCGGACATGGACGGGGTCCTCGTCCACGAGGGACACCCGGTGCCCGGTGCCGACGAGTTCATCCGCCGCCTGCGCGAGTCGGGCAAGCGGTTCCTGGTGCTGACCAACAACTCGATATACACCCCGCGCGACCTGGCCGTACGGCTGCGCGCGGCCGGACTGGAGATCCCGCCGGAGTCGATCTGGACCTCCGCGCTGGCCACCGCCAGGTTCCTGGACGGCCAGCGCCCCGGCGGCTCGGCGTACGTGGTGGGGGAGGCGGGGCTGACCACCGCCCTGCACGAGATCGGCTACGTCCTGACCGACATCGCCCCCGACTACGTGGTCCTCGGCGAGACCCGCACGTACAGCTTCACCCAGATCACCCGGGCGATCCGGCTCATCGAGGGCGGTGCCCGGTTCATCGCCACCAACCCCGACCCGGTCGGCCCGTCGAACGAGGGGTCGCTGCCCGCCTGCGGCGCGGTCGCCGCGATGATCACCAAGGCGACCGGGGTGGAGCCCTACTTCGTGGGCAAGCCCAACCCGATGATGATGCGCAGCGCGCTGCGGGCCATCGACGGCCACAGCGAGAGCACCGCGATGATCGGTGACCGGATGGACACCGACATCGTCTCCGGCATGGAGGCCGGGCTGCACACGATCCTGGTGCTCAGCGGGGTCGTCAGCAGGGACCAGGTCGACCGCTACCCGTTCCGCCCCTCCATGGTGGTCGACTCGGTCGCCGACCTGATCGACCTGATCGACTAGGGCGGGTCCCGCCCGGCCGGAAGCGCCGCTCGAAGTCCCCGGCGGGACGTTCCCGGTTCTCCCGGGGACATTCCTGCCGTGGGCTGTCAGGTACGGGTGCCATGCTGTCGCCCATGACGCGTGTTTACCTGTTTACCTGGAGATCGGCCCGAAGAAGGTCTTCGCCTGCTCGGTGGAGTGGCCGGGATGGTGCCGGATCGGCGGATCCGAGGAGGCGGCGCTCGACGCGCTGATGACGTACGCGCCGCGCTACCGGGTGGTCGTGGAGCGGGCCGGGCTCGCCGAGGTGCTGTCCGGCCCTCCGACGGCGGTCCGCCGGTCCCCGGCGGCTGGCCCGCCCGCTACGCCGCCCGCCGGATCGCCTGGCACGTCGTCGACCACCTGTGGGAGATGGAGGATCGCCGCGCCTAGCGGGTGTTCGATCCCGCGAGTTCCGTCTGGCCGTGGTTTCCGGCGCCTCACCAGGCCGGGGGTCTCGCGGGTGAGCGGTGGTGACCATGAGCGCGATCGGCGGGCCGAGGGCGTCGGCGGCCGTACCGCGCCCGGGTCAGCCCGCGGCCGTCACCTCGATCTCCACCAGCCATTCGCTGACGAGCGTCTGCGCGACGATCGCGGTGGTGGGAACGACACGACCGTTCAGCGCCCTCACCCGGGCCGCCGCGTTCGCCTCGGCGTAGGAGGCGTCGCGCAGATAGCTGGTGAGCCGGACGATGTTGTCCACGGTCATGCCGGCCGAGGCCAGGATGGCGCGCAGGTTGGCCCAGACGAGGTCGAGCTGTTCGTCGAGCGTGGCTCCGGCGGCACCCGCGGGATCCAGCCCCATCGTTCCGGAGACGAACAGCAGCCGTTGCGCGTTGCGGACCTCCATCGCGTGCACATAGTCGTCGGTGCTGGCGTACACCCCGTCCGTCGGGTCGTGCGTGACGATCTCGATCCTCGGATTCGCTGTCATGGAGAGGATCGTGTCAGCATCCGGCCGTCCTTACCAGGTGATATCCAGCTGTGCGCGCCCGGCATGCGGCGGTGAGCAGCACTTTCAACCGGGAGGTTGACGAAGGGGTGATCTCCGGACTACCGTTCTTTCAACCATTGGGTTGAAAGGGGGAGGATCAATGACCACGGACGCGCTGTCCCAGGTCTTCGCCGCCCTCGCGGATCCGACCCGGCGCGACATGGTGGCCCGGCTCTCGGAGGGCGACGCGACCGTGAGCCAGCTGGCCGAGCCGTACCGGATGACGCTGCAGGCCGTCTACAAGCACCTGCGGGTGCTCGAGGACGCCGGGCTCGTCAGCCGGCCGCGGGGGCCGCAGCCCCGGTCGGTGCACCTGGAGGCCCAGGTCTTCGACCTGATGGACACCTGGATCGAGCGCTACCGGGCCCGCGCCGAGCGGCGCTACCGCCGCCTTGACGCCGTCCTGGAGGCGATGAGGGGAGACGAGCATGAACAGGACCGCACAGACGGTCATCGAAGCCGATCCGAGGCTGCCGGTCATCCGGATGACGCGTGACTTCGTGGCGACACCCGGGCAGCTCTTCCGCGCCCACACCGATCCCGTGGCGTTCGCCCAGTGGGTGGGGCCCGACGCCACGGCCGTCCGGATCGAGCACTGGGACGCCTCCACCGGCGGCAGCTGGCGGTACGTCTCGACGCACGGCGGCGCGGAGTACGGGTTCCACGGCTGCTTCCACGAGGTGCGGCCGGACCGTATCGTGCAGACCTTCACGTTCGAGGGCGACCCCGACGGAGTCATGCTGACGACGTTGTGGCTGGAGGACCTGGGCGACGGCCGCACGCGGCTGCGGACACAGTCGCTGGTCGACAGCTTCGAGGGCCGCGACGCGTGGCTGCGCTCCGGCATGGAGGTCGGTGTCGAGGAAGGGTACGCGAAGCTGGAGAGGATGGCCGTCGATGGCGCTGTCTGACCGCCCGGCGGAGCGGCACCGGCAGGTCGCCGGGCTGTTCACGGACCGGGTCCGCGGTACCAAGTCCTGGGACGCGCCGTCCCCGGTCGACGGCTGGACCGCTCGCGACGTCGTGCGGCACCTGACCGGATGGTTCCCCGGGTTTCTCGCCTCCGGTGCCGGCGTCGACCTGCCCCGCGGACCGTCGGTGGACGAGAACCCGGTCCTCGCGTGGCAGGTTCACTGCGACGGCGTGCAGGCGGTGCTGGACGATCCGGAGACGGCGCACCGGGAGCTCGCCGACCGGCACATCGGCCGCCTGCCTCTGGAGAGCGCGATCGACCGGTTCTACACCGCCGACGTGTTCATGCACACCTGGGATCTTTCCCGGGCCACCGGCCAGGACGACCGGCTGGACCTCGATCTCTGCGCCCGGCTCCTCGGCGAGATGGAGCAGATGGAGCAGGCCATCCGCTCCTCCGGCCAGTACGGCGCCCGCGTCGAGGTGCCCGGCGACGCGGACGTCCAGACCAGGCTGCTGGGTTTCATCGGCCGGGACCCGTTCTGGTCGGCGCGGTGAGATCGGGCCGGTGGCGCTGACGCCGCGCCGGACCGTCGCGTCGGTCGCGTTCATGGTGTGAAATAGCGCGATGTGATGGGTGTTGCGGAAAAGGGCCGGGTCCGGCCCCGTGAGCGGTCCCGCCTGCCGGAGGCGATACCGGCGGCGGCGGCGATGCTGATCGGGCTCTGGGGCATCACCACGCCCTCGTTCTGGCGCGACGAGTCGGTCAGCGCGCTGGCCGCCGCGATGCCCCTCGGCGACCTGTGGCACCTGCTCGACAGCATCGACCGGGTGCACGCGCTCTACTACCTCCTGCTCCGGCCGGTCGCCGCGTTCTCGACCGGCGAGCTGGCCATGCGCCTGCCCTCGGTCGTCGCCACGGCCGCCGCCGCGTACGGCATCACGGTCCTGGGCAGGAGGCTCGCCACCCCGGGAGCGGGCCTTCTCGCCGGACTGCTCTACGTCGCGCTGCCGATGGTGAGCCGGTACGCCCAGGAGGCGCGCAGCTACGCGATCGTGACGGCGGTGGCCGTCCTGGCCACCTGGGTGCTGGTCGAGGCGACGCGGCGATCGGGCCGCCGGTGGTACCTGGCCTACGGGGCCTGCCTGGTGCTGCTCGGCTGGTTCCACGTCTACGCGCTGCTCCTGGTCCTCGCGCACGTGGTGACGGTGCTGTGGTGGCGCCGCGCGCCGTCGCCGTCATCGCCGTCGCCGTTCCGGCCCGATGCGGTGCGCTTCGCCGGGGCGCTGGCCGTGGCCGTGGCCGGGATCGCCCCGCTCGCGCTCCTGGCGGCCGGTCAGCGCGAGGCGCAGCTGTCGTGGTTGGAGCCGTCGAAGCTCACCGACGTCGCCTGGTTCGGCGAGGAGCTGGCGGGCACCGTGGGGGTGGCGCTGCTCCTGGTCGCCCTCATGCTCCTCGGGACGTTCGCCGGCGGGCGGCTGGCGGCGGTCGCGCTGCCCTGGGCGCTGCTGCCGTTCGTGTCCATGGCGATCTCCATCGTCCATCCCGTCTTCAACCCGAGATACGTGCTCTTCGCCGTCCCCGCGATGGCGCTGCTGGCGGGAGCGGGCCTGAACGCCGTGCGGCCCCGGGCCCTGGGCTGGATCGGGCTGGTCCTCGTCGCGGCGCTGACCGTCCCGACGCACCTGACGATCCGCGAGCCGGACAGGCGGCCCGACAACCTGCGTGCCATGGCGGCCACGCTGCTGGACAGGCAGCGCCCCGGCGACGCCGTGCTCTACGTGGGGGAGAACCGGCGCCTGTTCGCCGCCGTGTACGAGGACGCGTACCGGAACCTGCGCGACCTCACCCACGCTCCCGGCCGGCGCACGCCGAGGACCGCCGCGCAGTTCACGGCAGCCCTGGAAGGTGTCGAGCGCGTCTGGCTGGTCACCGGCGGCAGGAAGCACAAGAGCAGGGACTTCGTGGAGGACGACGAGCGCTATCTGGCCCTGATGGCCAACCGCGACTTCACCCTGAAGTCCACCGAGGACTTCGGCTACTCGTGGTTCGGCCTCTACGTCCGCGAGCGGCGCTGATCCCTCCGGAGCCTCCGGGCGCGGGAGGTCAGGCGATCAGGCCGGGCAGGCGGGTGGCCGCGCCGGCGAGGTAGGCGCCGAGCTCCGGGGGGACGATGTTGACGGCGGAGATCTCGGCCGGGTCGAGCGGGAGCCGCACCACCTCGTACTCGCCGCGGGCCGGGTCGTCGAACTCCGGGCCGCAGCGCAGCGCGGGGTCCATCGAGACCAGGCGGCAGCCGTAGACGTGCTGGGTCTTGACCCCCTCGTCGCGCAGGCACTCCAGGGTGGTCAGCGGGGTGACACCGGAGACCACGGCGCCCAGCTCCTCCATGACCTCGCGGTGCAGGGTGTGCTCCAGGGAGGCGTCCTCGGGCTCGACGTGGCCGCCGGGAATGGACCAGTAGAGCTCCTTGCCGGGAACCGTGCGGCGGAACACCACCAGCTGGTCGTCGTCGAGGAGGACGGCGCGGACGCTCGGCACGGCAGACATGGGGCCATTGTGTCACCGCTCCGGTGGCCCGGCCCTCATCCGGGTCCGGGGATCCGGGATTTCCGTACGGCACAGGTCCCCGGTGAGGGGGAGACGAGGCTCTAGTGGTGGTCCCTGCGCAGCCGCTTGAGGTCCGAACGCTGCTTCTTGGCGGCGATCCGCCGCTCGACCGCGCCCCTGCTCGGCTTGGTCGGACGGCGCTTCTTGGGCGGCGGGGCGATCGCCTCGCGCAGGATCTGGGCCAGGCGCATCTCGGCGGCCTCGCGGTTGCGCAGCTGGGAGCGGAACTCCGAGGCGGCGATGGTGATCACCCCGTTCACCAGGCGGGGGCCGAGGCGTTCGAGGGCTCGGGCCTTGAAGACGGGGCCCAGCGTCTCGGTGGCGGCCAGGTCGAAGCTGAGCTCGACCCGGCTGTCGGTGGTGTTGACCCCCTGGCCGCCGGGGCCGGAGGAGCGGGAGAACCGCCAGCCGAGCTCGGCCTCGGGGACCGAGACCGAGCCGCTGATCTGGAGCGGACCGGGCATGGCGGTGACTTCCTTCTCACGGGGGTGTGCGTGTCTCCAGGGTACCGAGGAGCCATAAGCGTGGATCAAATGGTTTTATGCCCAGTTTGGTGTCAATTGACGATTTTCGAGTCGTGGCCGCAGTCGTATCGGCCTTGTGGCGCGGGGTTCCCTTCCGCCACAGTTGCCCGGGGGGCACACATCTGCCCGAAGGCACATGTGGTCAGACATCCGCGATGGCAGGGCATCCGAAGCAGGAGGCGGGGGCGCATGGACACGATCGTCGGCGTGCACGGTATCGGCAAGTACCGCTACTACCGCGACGCGGGTAACTCGGTCAGCGGCGCCGCCCTCGCGATGCGCGACAAGTGGGACCGCTACCTGCACAAGGGCCTGACCGGCGGCAGGCCGCACGCCAAGGAGCGCTACGTCACCGAGATCGCCTACTACGCCCACCTGCTGGGCGAGAGCAAGAACGACTCCGTGCGCGCCGTGCGGAGCATGGACGTCGGCGCCCAGGAGGTCTTCGTCGCCTGGGCCAAGCAGCTCGACGCGGTGGGGGAGGGGCTGACCGGCGCCCTGCACCGGATGACCGGCTGGCTGCTGGACCGGCTGGAGGTCAACGCCGCCGACTTCGCCGCGTTCTTCTGCCCCGAGGTCGCCGCCTACCTGGCCGCCGGGGGTGAGACGCGCGCGAAGTGCCGGGCGGCCGTGGCCGAGGTGATCAGGCGGAACCGTCCCAAGGTGGTGATCGCGCACTCGCTGGGCAGTGTGGTGACGTACGAGACGCTCTGGGCCAACCCCGACCTGGAGGTCGACCTGCTGATCACCCTCGGCAGCCCGCTCGGCATGCGCAACGTGATCTTCGAGCGCCTGATGCCCGCCCCGGTCAACGGCTGGGGCGAGCGCCCTCGCAAGGTCAGGCGGTGGGTCAACATCGCCGACAAGGACGACATCGCGGCGATCCCGCCGGGCCTGAGGTCCTGCTTCACCGGGGTGGACCAGGAGGCCCTGGTCGATCTCGACTGGATCGACTTCCACACCGTGGAGAAATACCTGGGCTGCGGCGCCCTCACCCCGCACCTCAAGCCCTACCTGAGCTGACCCCGTCTCCCTGCCACGCGGCCACCGGCGGGAGGCCGGTCCTTCGCCGTGATGTCGCCCGGAGGTCGGCCGCTGTTCAATCACCGTGGGTAAGGCACTCGTCTGTGCGGCGGCTGTTCACCTCGCCTTGATTCGCAGGTCACGGCCAGGAAAGCTGGAACGGTTGCACTGATGGCGTGGAGCAGAAGCCGTCACGCAGAGTGTTCCTTTCCGTCGCCGCCGCGGGTGCGGGCGGCCTGTTGCTGACCGGGGCGGGGCTCGGCCCCTCCCGGATTCCCTCCCGGACCCTCGCCCGTGACCCGTTCACCCTCGGCATCGCCTCCGGCGACCCGTCGCAGGACGGTGTCGTGCTGTGGACCAGGCTCGCCCTCGACCCGCTCGGCCCGAACGGCCGGGGTGGCATGCCGGTCAGGGACGTGGACGTCGAATGGCAGCTCGCCACCGACGAGCGGTTCTCCAAGGTGGTCCGCGAGGGCACCGAGACCGCGCGCTGGAAGCGGGCGCACAGCGTCCACGTCGAGATCGACGGGCTGGAGCCCGGCCGGGAGTACTTCTACCGCTTCCGCGCCGAAGGCCACCTGTCGCCGGCCGGACGCACCCGTACGGCCCCGTCCGCCGTGTCCGCCCTGTCCTCGGCGTCCTCGGCGTCCGCGCTGACCTTCGCCGTCGCCGCCTGCGCCCACTACGAGCACGGCTTCTACACGGCGTACCGGAGGCTGGCCGAGCAGGACCCGGAGCTGGTCGTGCACCTGGGCGACTACATGTACGAGTACGGCCCCCAGGGGTACACGGCGCTGGGCGGGAGCGTCCGGCAGCACACCTGGGGCAAGTGCGCCACGCTGGCCGACTACCGGATGCGCCACGCGCAGTACAAGAGCGACCCCGACCTGCAGGCGGCACACGCGGTCGCACCGTGGCTGGTGGCCTTCGACGACCACGAGATCGAGAACAACTGGGCCGGGGAGGTCTCCAGCTCCGGCGCCCCGGCGTTCGCCCGGCGCAGGGCCAACGCCTTCCAGGCGTACTACGAGAACATGCCGCTGCGCAGGACGAGCGTGCCCGGCGGGGCGTCGATGCGCGTCCACCGCCGGGTCGACTGGGGACCGCTGGCCCGCTTCCACCTGCTCGACACCCGGCAGTTCCGCGACGACCAGGCGTGCGAGGACGGGCTCAGGTCCGGTTGCGACGACCGGCTCGCGACAGGCCGCACCCTGCTCGGCGAGGACCAGCGGCGCTGGCTGCTGAACGGCCTCGCGAGCTCGGACGCCCACTGGAACCTGGTCGGCCAGCAGATCCTGATGGCCCAGCGTGACTCCAAGGTCGGGCCGGGCACCGAGGTCAACATGGACTCCTGGGACGGCTACGCCGCCGAGCGCACCCGCCTGCTGACCGGTTTCCGCGACTCGGGCGCGGCCAATCCGGTCGTGCTGACCGGCGACGCGCACATGCACCACGCGGCGGATCTGAGGCTCGACTTCGACGACCCCGACTCGCCCCGCGTGGCGGTGGAACTCGTCACCTCCTCGATCGCCAGTGACGGCGACGGCTACCGGGACGAGGGCCGGATCGCCGAGACGGTCGCGGAGAACCCGCACATCTCCTACCTCGACCAGCGGCGCGGCTACATCGTCTGCAGGGTCACCCAGGAGGAGCTGCGCGCGGACTTCCGCACGCTCGACTACATCAGCAGGCGCGGCGCCCCCGCCAAGACCGGCGCCCGGTTCACCGTGCCGTCGGGCCACGCGGCCCTGACCTGAGACACCGACCTGGAACGTGTCGTCAGGACAGGCGGCTCTGACCTGAAATGTGAGAGGAATTCCAACTTATTTATTGCATGATGCCGCTTATGAGTCCCCTCGCCACGAGGCTCACCGCCGCGGCACTCGCCGCGGCGCTGGGCGGCACCCTCCTCTCCCCGACCCCCGCGACAGCCGCCGGATCCGCCTTACCCGCTTCACCTGCTTCATCCGCCGCACCCGCGGTCGCGCCCGCCGCGGCGGCGTCCTCCGACTTCGGGTACGTGATCACCTTCCCCAAGCACGTCCACCGGGGCGGATCCCTCGTCTACTCCGTCAAGGTCCGCAACAGGAAGGCCCGCGGCCAGCACTACGTGGCGCTCGTCGGGGACTTCTCGAAACGCTTCCGCAAGATCCGGGTGATCTCCAAGCCACGCAGCGTCAAATGCTCCGTCAAGGGCCGCAGCCTGTCCTGCTGGATCACCTCCCTCGACAAGGGCGACTCGACGACAGTGCGGATCCGGGCCTGGGCCGGCTCGCGCCGGGGCACCGCCACCGCCACGTTCGGCGTGATCGCCACGTCCGACGCGGACGCCGACATCCGCAAGCTCCGCAAGGAGATCGGCCGCAAGATCAAGGCCAGCACGCGCATCCGCTGACCCCGGCCCCGCCCCCTGTTCCGGGAGCCGGGGATCAGATCCCGGCCCGGTTCCGGGGGCGCGGGGAGACGCCGTTCGGCCTCGCGACCGGGTTCGCCTGCAGGAGATCCTCGATCACGAGGGTGGCGGCGCCCAGCGCCACCGAGTCGACGCCGAGGCGGCCCAGGCCGATGGAGACCGTCTTGTACGGCTGCGCCAGGCAGTTGTCCGCGACGACCTTCCTGATCCTCGTCAGCAGGTGCTCGCCGAGCAGCACGCCGGCCCAGCCGCCGATGATGATCCGCTCGGGGTTGAACAGGTTGATCAGGTTGGCCAGCCCCACGCCCAGGTAGGTGACGGTCTCGTCGATGATCGGGGAGCCCGCGGCCACCAGCGCGGCCAGCTCGGCCTGCTCGTCGACGGTCTCCGTCCAGACCCCGGCACGTTCCAGGATGCCCCTGGCCCCCACGTACGCCTCCAGGCAGCCCTCCCCGCCGCAGCGGCACCGGTGCCCGCCGATCATGATCTTCGTGTGGCCCCACTCGCCGGCGCTGCTGTTGGCCCCCAGGTAGGTGGCCCCGTCGGTGATGATGCTCGCCCCGACTCCCGAGCCGATCAGCACCACCACGGCGTGCCTGGCCCTGCGCCCGACGCCGAACCACAACTCGGCCTGTCCCATCGACGTGGCGCCGTTGTCCACGAAGAGCGGCAGGTCGGTGCCCGCCCGCAGCAGCCTGCCGAGCGGGACCGCGTCCCACCCGAAGGTCGGGGCGTGGATCAGGGCGTCGGGCCCGGTCTCGACGACTCCCGGAACCCCCACCCCCACGCCGAGCACCCGCTCCCTGGGCACGCCGCTCTCGCCGAGGACCACGTCGATGCCCGCGAGGATGTGGCGGACGACCTGGTCGACGTCGTGCCCGGCCGGGCGCAGCGGGTACTCGGCCTTGGCCTGCCGGTTCATGTCCAGGTCGAAGAGTTCGACGCGCACGTGCGTCTCGCCGACGTCGACGCCGACGGCGTAGCCGTGGGTGGTGTTGACCCGCAGCAGCACCCGGGGCCTGCCCCCGTCGGAGTCCGCCAGACCGGCCTCGACGATGATCCCGCTCGCGAGCAGGTCTCCCGTCACGTTGCTCACGGTGGCGGGGCTGAGCCCGATGGTCTCGCTGAGCTCCTGGCGGCTGGCGGGTCCCTCGAAGTAGAGGGCGCGCAGCACGATCGCCCGATTCCCCCGGCGTAGATCGCGGACGGTCCTCTGCTGTGCGTCGAACATGCCCATCATCTTAGGTAGCGACGTGAATCAAGCGGTCCGCATTCTCCTCCCGCCGCCTCTCCTCGGCCGTGGGAGTCGGCCGAGGGAGCCGGCCGTGGGAGGGCCGGTCCTCACCGCTGGAGGGGCCGGTCCCTACCGCGGGGAGGGCGGGCTCGCGAAGGCGTAGCCGAACAGGGTGTCCTCGGGAGCGCCGGCCAGGGGCCTCGCCGACGACGGGCGGACGCCCGGGTAGGAGCCCTTCCGCACGGTCCCGCGCAGCAGGGTGAGCCTGCCGTCGCCCGGGGCGGCGACGACCAGGCCGCGGCCCGTGACCGTGGCCAGGGCCGCGCCGAAGTCGCCGCCCTCGCCGGTGAGCAGCAGGTTGTGGTTCCGGGTCAGGCCGCCGGAGCGGGTGCCCGCGAGCACCTGGACCGCGTTTTCGCCCGGCACCCCGATCGCCAGCTCGTCGTCGCCGTCGCCGTTGAGGTCCCCGGCGGCGAGGGCGGCGCCGAAGCGGTCGAAGTAGCGCGGCTCTCCCTTCAGGGAGCGCTGCGACCAGGCCTCGGAGGCCGCCGTACGCAGTCCCGAGCCGGAGCCGTAGACGACGTGCACGACGCCGTCGCCGTAGTCCATCGCCCGCTGGTTGTCGCTGAGGCCCTCGCCCGGCACGCCGATCGCCAGGTCGTCGTGGCCGTCGGCGTCGAAGTCGCCGGTGGCCAGGGCGGTGCCGAAGAAGTCCCAGACCTCGGCGAGGCCGCTGATCCCCGGGCTGTCCTGGGTGAGCACGGTCGCCCTGCGGCGCCGGACGTCGAGGACGGTGACCGAGCCCTGGCCGTTCTTCAGCACCGTGTCCGCGGGCGCGCCCACGGCGATCTCGGCCCGGCCGTTCCCGTCGAAGTCCCCGGTGGCGAGCACCGCGCCGAACTGGTCGGTCTCGCGCTCGCGCTGCCCCACCCAGCCCGTCTCCTGCGTGATCATGTACGGCTTGCGCCCCTTGAGCCCGTACACCCCGACCGCGCCGCCGCCCAGCCCGGGAGCGCCGATCACCAGCTCGTCGTCGCCGTCGCCGTCCAGGTCCCCCGCCGCGAGCGCGGCACCGAACCGGCCGGGCTCGCGCTCGCGGCCCAGGTCCGCGGCGTCGATCGTCTTGCCGGGCCGCAGGCCGCCGGGCGAGCCGTGGAACAGCTGCACGGCGCCGTCGCCGTCCTCTCCCGGCCGGGAGCGGTCCTCCTCGGAGATGCCCACGGCCAGGTCGGCGCAGCGGTCGCCGTCGAAGTCGCCGGTCGCCAGCGCCGAGCCGAACGAGTCCCCGGTCTCGGCCTCGCCGGGCACCCCGGGGTCGTCCTGGGTCAGCTTCCCGGCGGTGCGCATGCCGTACAGCACGGTGACCGATCCCGCGCGGGCGTGGCCGCCGGAGCGGGTGTAGGGAGCGGCGACCGCGAGATCGGCCCGCCCGTCGCCGTCGAAGTCGGAGGGTGCGCCGGAGCATGCGGCGGCCGAGGCGTGGGACGGGAAGGGGAAGGCGGGGACCAGCAGGAACGCGAGGACCGCGGAGGTGAGGAGCGAGGCTCTCATACCTGTCATGGTTTCCGGTGATTCGGACACGCGGCCCACCGGGACATGAAATCCACGTGGCCGGTACGCATAAAGAACATGCCAGGATTGGCGGCATGGAAATCGACCTGGCCGACCTGGGATTCTGGCGGCGGCCGCTCAAGGAGCGGCATGAGGCGTTCGCGCGGCTTCGGGATCTCGACAAGCCGGTGTTCTTCGAGGAGAAGCGGGTCCCGCTGCTCCGTTCGGGCAAGGGTTTCTACGCGCTGGTCCGGCACGCCGACGTGGTGGAGGCCAGCCGCAACGCCAAGGTGTTCTCCAGCGAGCCCGGCGTGACCAGTCCCGAGCCGCCCGGCTGGGTCAAGCACGTGTTCGGCGAGTCCATGGTCAACATGGACGACCCCCGGCACGCCCGGCTCCGCCGCATCGTCTCCCGCGCGTTCAGCCCGAAGATGCTGGCCGGCCTGCAGGGCGACATCGACGCCGCGTGCGCGCGGATCGTCGACGACGTGATCGCCTCGGGGCCCGGTGACTTCGTCGGCCAGGTGGCAGCCAAGCTGCCCATCCACGTCATCTGCGACATGATGGGCGTCCCCGACGACGTGCGGGCCAAGGTCCACCAGCACGTCGACATCTCCACCGCCTACTCCGGCGTGCGGCCCAGCCTGGCGCACACCGTCAGGATGGCCGCCCAGAACACGCTCGCGCTGCTCGCCCTGCAGCGCCTGGTGATCAACCTGGGCAAGGAGCGCGCGCTGGCGCCGCAGGGGGACCTGGTCTCGGCGCTCGTCACCGCCAACGTCGACGGCGAGAGGCTGACCGACCGCGAGCTGGGGTCGTTCTTCACGCTGCTGCTCGTGGCGGGCAACGAGACGGCCCGCAACACCATGGCGCACGGCATCAAGCTGCTGACCGACAACCCCGAGCAGCGGAGCCTGCTGGCCGGCGACTTCGACGCGCACATCGGCGGCGCGATCGAGGAGATGGTCCGCTACGTCTCGCCCATCATGCAGTTCCGCCGTACCGTCACCGAGGACTACGACCTGCGCGGCCTGCACCTGAAGGCGGGCGACAAGGTCGTGCTCTTCTACGGCTCGGCCAACCGCGACGAGACGGTCTTCCCCGACGCCGACCGGTTCGACATCACCCGCGACACCAAGCCCCACGTGGGCTTCGGCGGCCCCGGGCCGCACTTCTGCCTGGGCGCCAACCTCGCCAGGCAGGAGATCAGGGCGATGTTCCGCGCGCTGTTCACCCGGCTGCCGGAGATCCGCTCGGTCGGCGAGCCCGAGCTGCTGGTGTCCAACTTCGACAACAGCGTCCGCAGCCAGGCGTTCACCTTCTGAGGTTCACTTGCCCGGCTGGGGGGCCGTCACCGGGCAGCCCAGCTTCGTCTCCTCCTGGATCAGCACGTTCTCCCGGATGGTGAGGAAGGTGATCAGCGCCGCGACGCCCAGCATCGCCGCGCTGATCAGCATCGTCGTGTGGAATCCGGCGGTGAAGATCTCGGGGGAGCCGAAGGCGTCGCCGGTCAGCCCGGCCAGCGGGGGGATCGCGGCCACCGCGAGCAGCCCGCCGGTCCTGGCGACGGCGTTGTTGACGCCGCTGGCCACCCCCGCGTGGCGCTCGGCGGCGGTGGCCAGCACCGTCGCGGTGAGCGGCGCGACCGCCGCCGACAGGCCCAGTCCGAACAGGGTCGCCGGAAGCAGCACGTCCACCACGTACGACGAGCCGGGGCCGATCCGCGACATCAGCAGCAGTGCCCCGGCGCAGACCAGGATGCCGCCCGTCATCGGCAGCCGGGGCCCGAGGCGCTTGGCCAGCTCGCCCGCGCGCGACGACAGCAGCAACATCAGGATCGTCACCGGGATCATCGAGGTCCCGGCCACCAGCGGGGAGAAGCCCGCCGACACCTGCAACTGGACGACCAGAAGGAAGAACACCACGCCCATCGCGGCGTACATGATGAAGGTGACGACGTTGACCGCGGTGAACACCCTTGAGGAGAAGACCTCGACCGGTACGAGCGCCTCGGGCGAGCGCCTGATCTCCAGCCAGACGAACGCGGCGCCCAGCAGCACGCCCGCCGCGACCGGGACGATCTCCAGGTCGATCAGGCCGTAGGTGATCCCGGCCAGCGCCAGCGCCGCCAGCACCGCGCCCAGGACGTCGAACCGGCCGCCTGCCGAGGCGTTCCTGCTCTCCGGGACGTGCCGTACGGCGACCGCCACGACGAGCGCCGCGAGCGGCAGGTTGATCAGGAACACCCAGCGCCATCCGGCCGTCTCCACCAGCCACCCGCCGAGCAGCGGGCCGATGGCCGCGGCCACCCCGCCCAGGCCCGACCACGCCCCGATCGCCCTGGGCCGGTCCCCGCGGTCGAAGGAGGCCTGGATGATGGCGAGGGATCCCGGGGTGAGCAGCGCACCGCCGATGCCCTGCAGGGCACGGGCCGCGATCAGCGTCTCCACGTTGGGCGCCAGGCCGCACAGGGCCGACGCGAGGGCGAACCAGACGACGCCGACCAGGAAGACCCTGCGCCTGCCGTACCGGTCGCCGAGCGATCCGCCGAGCAGGATCAGGCCCGCCAGGGTGAGGGTGTAGGCGTTGACCGTCCACTGCAGGCCGGCCATGTCGGCGCCGAGATCGGCGCCGAGCGCGGGCAGGGCCACGTTGACGACCGTGCCGTCCAGCATGGCCATGCCCGAGCCGAGCACGGTGGTGAGGAGAACCCAGCGGCCCTTCGCGGAGGCGAAACGGATGTGACCAGTGTCCATGCCGTTCATCATCGCCGACCTCGCGGACCGGTCCGACCGGCGTCCGGCCTCACGGGGGCGCTCCCGGAAGTATCCCGTGATCGATTCTGGAAGCGCTTTCAGAATGATCACGGAGGATCGGGGAAGCGCTCCGGGAAGGATCGGGGAGCGATTCCTGGAGTGCGGCCGGAAGTGTCGCGCGCCTCTGGTAGGACGGTCCTGCCACAGCCGAGCCTGACGGGGAGCCTCCGATGGACCACACCGAGTTCAACGACGACGTCGACGGCCTCTACCGCGGAGACTACGCGGGCCTGCCCATCGTGAGCCTGCGTCCCCCCGGCGCCCCCCATCCCCCGGCCGGCGAGGCGGCGTGGCGCGTCTCGGTCCGCGTCTACGACGCCAAGGAGACCTTCGAGGAGCACTTCGCACGCTTCACCGAGACCATTGACACCACCGAGGTCAGGGCGCTCATCGTCGGAGGCTGGGGCGAGGCCTACGAGAAGGACGCGTCGGGTCCCGTCCGGCTGCTGGCGGAGAGCGCGACGCGCTTCCCCGCCCTGCGCTCGCTCTTCTTCGCCGCGATGCCGCAGGAGGAGTGCGAGATCTCCTGGATCCAGCAGAGCGACGTCACGCCGCTGCTGGAGGCCTTCCCGCTGCTGGAGCGGCTGGAGGTCCGGGGCGGGACGGGGCTGGAGCTGCGGCCGGTCGGGCACGAGCACCTCAGGGTGCTGCGCTTCGAGGCGGGCGGGCTGCCCGCCTCCGTGGTCAGGGGGGTCGGCATGAGCGAGTTCCCCGCGCTCGAACACCTGGAGGCCTGGCTCGGCACGAGCGAGTACGGCGGCGAGACCACCGCCGCCGACCTGGAGAACATCCTGTCCGGTGAGCGGCTGCCCGCGCTCAGGCACCTGGGGCTGCAGAACAGCGAGATCCAGGACGAGGTGGCCGCTCTCGTCGCCGTCGCCCCCGTCGTGGCCCGGCTGGAGTCGCTCGCCCAGTCGATGGGCGTGCTCACCGACGAGGGCGCCGAGGCCCTGCTGTCGGGGCAGCCCCTGACCCACCTCAAGCGCCTGGACCTGCACCACCACTACCTGACGGACGCCATGGTCGAGCGCCTCACGACGACGTTCTCCGGCTCCGGCGTCCGGCTCGACGTGTCCGGCCAGAAAGAGCCCGACGGCGAGTGGCGCTACGTCGCGGTCGCCGAGTGACCGCCCTCACCGTCGTCGGCACGCCGGGCGACCGGCGGGTGACCATGTTCGCCGACGCCTGCGCCCGGCAGGGGCTGGCCGAGCCCGCGGTCGTGCCGTGGACGTCCGTGCTGCGCGGCGAGGAGATCGGGATCGAGCCGGAGACGCTCGTACGGATCGACTCGCCGGGGGAGGACGCCGAGGCGGACGCGCTGCTGCGGGGCCCGGGTGAGCCGTCCCGGATCGGCGGCGGCGCCCGCTGGCACGCCGGGTTCGTCGCCGGGGCCGCCCGGGTCCGCCGGGCCGTGGCCGCGGCGCCGGGGGCCGTGCTGCTCGCCGACGTCGAGGACGTGGCGGTGATGTTCGACAAGCGGCGCTGTCACGCCAGGCTGTCGGCGGCCGGGGTGCCGGTGCCGCCGGCCCTCGCCGGGCCGGTCGGCGGCTACGCCGAGCTGCGCGAGCGGATGGGAGAGGCCCGCTGGGGCCGGGTGTTCGTCAAACCGGCCCACGGCTCGTCGGCCTCCGGGATCATCGCCCTGCACGCGTCGGGCCGCCGGGTCAGGGCGGTGACCTCGGCGGAGCTGACCTCCGGCGAGCTGCACAACTCCCTGCGGATCAGGTGCTACGAGAACGAGCCCGATCTGGCGGTGATCGTCGACCTGCTGGCCGCGGACGGCCTCCACGTCGAGCGCTGGTTTCCCAAGGCGAGCCTCGGCGGGCGCGCGATCGACCTGAGGGTGGTCGTCGTGGACGGCACACCCACCCACGCGGTCGTCCGCGCGGGCCGCGGGCCGATGACCAACCTCCACCTCGGTGGCGTACGGGGTGATCTGGGCGCCGTCACGGCCGGGCTCGGCCCCCGGGGGTGGGAGCGGGCCCTGGAGATCTGCGCGCGGGCGGCGGCCTGCTTCCCCGGGAGCCTGGCCGTCGGGGTCGACCTGATGATCGGGGTCGACTGGCGGGAGTTCGCGGTGGCCGAGGTCAACGCGTTCGGTGACCTGCTTCCCCGGCTGGAGGGCCTGCCCGGTGGCGGAGCCGAGGGCCTCGACACCTACGGCGCCCAGGTCCGAGCGATCCTCGCCCGGCACGCCCCGGCGGAAGACCGGCACGCCCCCGCGGAAGACCGGCACGCCCCCGCGGGAGCCGGGTACGCATCGGCGAAAGAGCGGTGTGCCCCGGCGGGAGACCGGCACGCCCCGCGAGAGGCCGGCACGCCCCGGCGGGCGAGCGGGAGCGGGAGGCCCCGTGCGTGACATGAACGAGGTGGTGGGCAGCCACGACCTGCTGCTGGTGACGCTCGACACCCTCCGCTACGACGTGGCGGAGGAGCTGATGGCGGCCGGGCGGCTGCCCACCCTGGCGCGGGCGCTGCCCGGCGGGCGCTGGGAGCCCCGGCACAGCCCGGGGAGCTTCACCTACGCCGCGCACGCCGCGATCCTCGCCGGTTTCCTGCCGACCCCCGTCGCGCCGGGGCCGCACTCCCGCCCGTTCGCCGCCGCGTTCCCCGGCAGCGAGACCACGGCCCCGGGCACCTGGGTGTTCGACGCCCCCGACCTGCCCGCGGGGCTGGCGGGAGCGGGCTACCACACGGTCTGCGTCGGAGGGGTCGGGTTCTTCAACAAGCTGACCCCGCTCGGGTCCGCGCTGCCGGGGATGTTCGCCGAGAGCCACTGGGAGCCGGAGTTCGGGGTCACCGCGCCCGCCTCGTTCGAGGCGCAGATCGCCCGCGCGGAGCGGGCGGTGGCGGGAGCCGACCGGCCGGTCTTCCTGTTCGTCAACGTCTCGGCGCTGCACCAGCCCAACTGGTTCCACCTGCCCGGGGCCACCCGCGAGCACGGCGACAGCCGCCGGAGCCAGGCCGCCGCGCTCGAATACGTCGACCGGCACATCGGCAGGCTGTTCGCGCTGATGAGCGAGCGGCGGCCGGGATTCGCGATCGTCTGTTCCGATCACGGCACCGCTTACGGCGAAGACGGATACACCGGGCACAGGATCGGCCACGAGGTCGTCTGGACCGTGCCCTACGGGGAGTTCACGATGGAGCGGGGGCAGTGGCGATGAGCGCGGGTCCCGGCCGGGTGCCGCGGACGGCGATGTGTCCGGCGGCGGTGTGCGACCGCCGCATCGGCTACGCGCACCTGGAGGCGACCGGCCGCCACGACGTCTTCGCCGGGGGGATCCCGGAGCGGCTCCCCGCCCGTCCCCCCCCCGGGCCGAGCGGCCGCCGGGCCGTCGCGGAGGGGAGGTCAGCGCAGGAGTTCGCGGGCCAGCGCCTCGCTCCACCACCGCTCGACGCGGTCGGGTGACCAGCCGCGTTCGACGGTGAGCGTGGTGTAGACGTCGATGTTGCACAGGGCCGCGTAGACGTCGACGGCGGAGCGCACGTCCAGGCCGCGTCGCAGGACGCCGTCGGGCCAGGACGAGAACACCAGCTCACGGGTCTTGTCGCCCTGTCCGCGGCCCTCGCGGTAGGCCGCCGCCAGCTCGGGCTCGGTACGGGCCGCCTCGCGGACCAGCGCGATGACGTCACCGGCGCGTTCGAACAGCCGCCGGTCGTAGGCGGCCATCGCCGCGAGTTGGCGCCGGGGATCCGCCGCCGAGGCCTCCAGCGCCTCCAGCATCCGCGGTACGTCGGCCGACAGGTCCGCCGCGTCCGCCAGAGCCCGGGTCAGCCCCGCCTTGTTCCCGTACGCCGCGTAGACCGTCGGCACCGAGACTCCCGCCTCGCGGGCGACCTCCCGCACGGTCGTCGCCGCCCACCCCTGGGACACGAACAGCCTGCGGGCGGCGCCGGCGATCTCCACCCGGGTCTCCCGTGCCTGCGTCGCCCGGCGCAACGAGTCGTAACGGCGCCGGTCCGGCTCTTCGCTCACCGGTTTCCCTCCAATGACTTTACGATGCTTATAATGAATATATGTTGCGTAAATCTCACGGAGAGGCCGCCCTCGGCTTCCCCCGGATCACCGGCCTCGCCGCTCTCGGCTTCGCCGGCACGATCGTCCTCGCCAACGTGATCATGGTGCCCGCCGGTCTGCCGCTCACCGGTGCCGAGATCGGCGAGGTCGACGCGTTCTTCGGCACCCAGGGCGACGTCGTCGCCATCGCGTCCGCGCTCACTCCCGCCGCCTGGCTGCTGGCCACGCTGTTCGGCGCGGGTGCGGTCTCCGCGCTGCGGCGCTTCGAACGAGGCCGGGACGAAGCGTGGTCGCTGCTCGGGTTCACCGGCCTGGCCCTGCAGAACGTCACCTTCGCCGGGGTCATCGCGATCCGCCTCGCGCTCACGTCGACGACCGCGCGGCGCAGTCCCGCGACCGGGGGACTGTGGGTGCTGCACGACGCGCTGTTCACCCTCAACGGCACCTTCCTGGCCCTCGCCCTGATCGGCCTGTCCGTCGCCGGCCTGCGCGCCGGTCTCATCCGGCCGTGGCACGGCACCGTGGGGCTGGTCTCGGCCGCGCTGCTGTTCGGCTCGGCCACCCTCACCCCCCTGGTCATCGACCACACCGGACCGTTCGGTCTCCTGGGCCTCGTCGGCTGGCTGATGTGGGTCGTCTGGATCATCGCGTACGGCGTCACCCTGATCCGCCTGAACCGGGATCGCGACCCCGCGGCGAGTGGTCCGAGCGCCGACCGGCTCGGATAGCCGCCATGTGGAGGCGTCCGCGCACGGGCCGCCCCACCGGAGAGGCGGGGGCCGCCGAAGGGCCCGGTGCCCGGAGAGCCCGGACGGCCGGGGACGCCGGTACGCGTGCGGTTCGAGGAGGCCGGGCCCCGGCCGGGGCTCAGACCGGAGCCCGGATTTCGTCCGGGACGCCCCGGAAGCCCAGGCCGCGGAGCACGAAACCCGAGACGATCTTCTCGGCCTCCTCGGGCGTCACCTCGCCACCGAGCAGCGGGACCCGCTCGGCGCCGATGACGGCGAGGATGATCCGGGCGGCGGCGGCCACGTCGGGGACCTGGAAGTCGCCCGATGACACGCCGCTGTCGATGATGCCCTTCAGGATGCGCTGCATCGGCTCGACGTGGTCGGCCAGGCGCTGGTAGGCGTCGGGGCCCAGCGCCGCCGACAGGTCGGCGGGACCGGGATGGGGGTGGGCGAGCAGCCCGTCGAGCTGGAGCCTGACGAAGACCCGCAGCCGCTCGGCGGGCGAGGCCCGGCCGGGCAGCTCCCGCTCGTAGCTGTCGATGAAGTAGTGCGTCACCCGCTCGGTGAAGGCGAGCAGCAGCGCCGCCTTGTCCGGGAAGTAGTTGTACAGGACGGTGCGGGTGATCTCGGCCTCGTTCGCCACGTCGGTCATGGAGATGGCGTCGATGCCCTGGTCCCGGGAGAGACGCGAGACCGCCCGCAGGATGCGATCCTGGGTCTGGACGCGGTGCTCGCCGATGGTCGCGGCCGAAATCCGGGGCATGGCCCCATGGTCGCACAGCACCGGCACCCCGTCAGGCGGGGCCCGTGGCGGGGTCAGCGATGGGGACGGGCCGTGAGCATCGCGTTGCGCATGTCCTCGGCGCTGGGGGCCGGGGGGAGCGGCGGGGCGGCCCGGCCGGCGCGGCCGGCGCGGCACGCGTCGAGGACCAGGCCGACCAGCCGCCGCCACGCCTGCGGGGCGGCGCAGCGCGTGGAGCCGAGCACCCCGGCGTTGGCCATCATGATCAGCATCAGGTCCTGGCCGGTGAAGTCGGCGCGCAGCGTCCCGGAGCGACGGGCCCGCTCGATCACCCGGTCGACCGCCGCCAGCGCCCGTGCCCTCGGCCCCTCCAGCGCCGCCCCGGGGAAGCAGGAGGTGAGGCCCTCGGTCACCCCCTGGTCGGCGGCCTGCATGCCGCAGATGTGCTCGACCAGCCCGGCGAACCCCTCCCACGGGTCGGCGGCGAGCTCCGCAGCCTCGGCTGCCTCGACGAACTCGGCCATGCGGTCGGCCAGGATCGCCTCGATGAGCGCCTCGCGGTCGGGGAAGCGCCGGTAGAGCGTGGCGATGTTCACCTCCGCCCGGCGGGCGATCTCCTCCAGGGGCACGTCGAGCCCTCCCTCACGGAACGCGACCCGCGCCGCCGCCACGATCCGCTCCCGGTTGATCTCGGCGTCCCTGCGCAGTCCCCGCCCTTTGCACGCGTCCATGCGCCGATTCTACAAAGTGAAGGCCTTCCTGCGGTTATGCTACGGTGACCCAAGCGAAGGGCTACCTTCACTTATTCTCTCGGAGCACACCATGAACATCGCCCTTTGGGTCGTGCAGATCCTGCTCGCCGGAGCCTTCTTCTTCGCCGGTCTCATCAAGGCCACCAAGTCCCGGGCGGACCTGTCGGGCCAGATGCCGTGGGTGGAGGACTTCTCGGACGGGCAGGTCAGGATCATCGGGATCCTCGAAGTGCTGGCCGGGATCGGCCTCGTCCTGCCCGCCGTCACCGGCATCCTGCCCGTCCTGACCCCGATCGCCGCCGCGGCACTGGTGATCACGATGATCGGCGCCCTCGTCGTGCACCTCCGGCGCAAGGAGTATCCGGGGATCGTGGTCAACGTGGTGCTTCTCGCGCTGGCCGCCTTCGTGGCCTGGGGCCGCTTCGGTCCCTACTCCTTCTGAGGGGCGCCCTCGGACCCGCTCCGAGGCCCCGGAAGGCGCGGCGGGCGAGGTCAGGCGGCGAGCTCGGACCGGGCCACCCGGCCGAGCTCGCCCAGGACCTCGGTGTTGAGCAGGTACGCGAGCCTGGTCTCGCGGATCAGCCGCCCCTTCTCTGCCTCGTCCAGGGGGAGCGCGTCCAGCCGGGCCCGATACTCGTTCTTGAAGCGGGGCAGGCTGCCGATCCCGTCGAAGAGGTAGAAGTCGACGCCGCCGCCCGGCTGGTAGCCGTAGATCTTCTGCAGCTCCATCCGGATGAACTGCCCGCCGGACAGGTCGCCCATGTAGCGGGTGTAGTGGTGGGCGATGTAACCGCCCGGCCAGGTGGCCACCTGGTTGATGCGGGCCACCAGGGTCAGGGTCGGCTTGGACGGCTCGATCCTGGACCTCCAGCCGGACCCGTAGATCGTCTCCAGGTCGCGGACCAGCGCCTCCTCCCGGTAGAGCTCGGGAATGACGAACGGCGCCGCGACGGGATCGGCGGCCAGCGAGCGGGAGGCGCTCTCCAGGGCCACGTAGGCGAAGTAGTGCTGGGCGACCATCTCGCCGTAGGCCTCGGGACTGAGGTCGCCCGCCATCAGCGCCTTGAGGTAGCTCTCGTCCTCGGCGGACTCGTGATCACCCCAGGTGGCGTTCCTGAGGACTTCGGAGAAGGGCGATTCGCTCATGATCACTCCGCGACGAGGAAACCTTTTATGACGCAGTGTCACAAAAACTGCGGCACCCCGTCAAGCAGATGACGACACCCTGTCATTAAATCGCCTGCGCGTTGATCGGGGAAGCCAGGCGAGCGCCAGAACGGCCGCGAACACCGGGAACCAGCCCAGCCGGTGCGACAACCAGACCGGTTCGTCGGGCACCGCGAGAAGGCCGGGCACGTCGCCGAAGCGCAGAGCGGCGACGGCGAGCACGACCACCGCGCTCTGGTGCCACAGGAAGAGCGTCATCGCCGACAGGTTGGCCGGCGCGACCACCGCCCACAGCCGGGGACGCCGCATCAGCCGGGCCAGCGGCGCGCGGACGAGCAGCGCCAGCCCCACCTGGGCGAGACCGAAGCAGACCACGGCCAGGCTGGGCGGGCTGAGGTTGGAGACCGCGTCCCCGGTCACGCCCACCATACTCGCCGGATACCCGGCCCCGCCGACCAGCAGCGCCGCCCCGGCCGCCCCGCCGGCCAGCAGACCCGCCGCCACCCGGCGCGAGCCGAGCAGCCCGCCCGCCCAGGCGATCCCCAGCGCGTACGGCACCAGCCACCCGGCCGCCAGGTTCGCCCACCCGGTCCAGGCGGGGGCGCCGAGCCCGAACCTGGCCAGATCCACCCCGAGCACGACGACGAACGCCACGGCGGCCGTGATGCCCGGGTGCGCGCGCAGGAGGAGGGGCGTGGCCGCGGTCAGCGCGGCGAAGACGGCCAGGAACCACAGCGGCCCGATCGCCGGGACCACCATCGCCCTGATCGTTCCCGCCGAGGTCCCGCGCAGCGCCATCCCCGCCGCGATCCCCGCCCAGACCAGGACCAGCGGCACCGCCGGCCCCAGCAGCCTCCCCATCCTGGCCCGCACCCAGGATCCGGCCCGGTACGCGCCGCCCCCGGTCTTCCGGCGCGAACCGCGTGCCGCGGCGTAGCCGCCGACGAAGAAGAACACCGCCAGCGTCTGGAACACCCACGACAGCGGTGTGAACCCCGGCAGGTGGGCGAGCGGGCTGGACAGGTGCACCGCCCCCGCCGCGCCCGGCGCCCACGCCGTCACCAGCCAGTGCCCCAGCACCACGCCCACGATCGCCAGCGCCCGCAGCGCGTCCACCCCCCGGTCCCTGCCCTCGGGAGTGGCCGCCTCGATCCCGGCCGCGAGACTAGCCACGGGACACCTCGCCGCCACGGCCGAGCGCGATCAGGGTCAGGTTGCGCAGGGACTCGCCGCCCGGTTCGAGATACTCGCTGTGCCCGGCGGAGCCGGTACCGAACAGGCGGGCGCCGAAGGCCGGGGCGGCGGGATCGGGACCGAAGCCGAGCGGCCCGATCCTGAGCTTGGGCACCTTGCGCATCCAGTCGCGGGCGCCGCTGCCCGCCCACAACCGGGTGCCGCCCAGCTCGGCGGCCGACGAGACGCCCAGTCCCGGGCTGCCGAACACGGCCGTGTCCGCGACCCCGGAACCGGGCACGGCCCCGGCGCACACCACCGAGCCGTAGCTGTGACACAGCAGGCTGACCCGTTTCCCCCTGAGCGTCCCGGTGACGAACCGCCGTAACTCCACCGCACCCCGTTCCGCGGCCTCCCCGGTCATCACACCGAGGCTGAGCGTCGCCGGGCTGTCGTAGCCGAGCCAGGCGACCACCGCCAGCCTCGCCCCCGGGTCCAGCGCCCGCGCCTCGGCCAGCAGCGCCCGCGCCCCGCCCCCCGGCGTGCTGTACGGCCTGGCCCTGCCGCCGTCGAAGGTGGCGGCCGTGGTGTCGGAGCCGGGGACGACGACCGCGACGTGCTCGGCCGTGCCGAGATCGCCGTAGACCCGCACCACCCGGTCGCCCGCGGGCGGCGGGACCGTCACGTAGGCGAGCGCCGCGGCGACGGCCACGGCGAGCGTGCGGCGGAACATGGGAGCCTCCTGTCCGGTCTGAAGAACCGGACAGAACGCTAGGAATCGCGGCCCGTAACCCGCGTCACCCCGAGGCGGTCACCTCTCCCGTCCCCCTCGGGAGCCAGGAGGATGACCCGTGCCCTTCCGGGGCGACCCCGTGCCGACCGGGCCGGATCCGTGCCGCCTCCATGCTGCTTCCGTACCGGGGTGATCCCGGGCCGATCTCGTGCCGGGGGACGCCGCCGTCGACGGGCCCGGCGATAAACTCGGCCGGATGGAGACGGAACGGTTGATCATGCGCAGGTGGCGAGATGACGACCGGGAGCCGTTCGCCGCACTGAGCTCTTCTGGCCGGGCCGAAGGCCGACCGGCCGCCTTCGAAGTTCACTCTCCGGGGCGGACCAGGCCCGTCTCGTAGGCGTGGACGATCGCCTGGGCGCGGTCGCGCAGGTTCAGCTTCGCGAGGATCCGGCCGACGTGGGTCTTGACGGTCTGCTCCGACAGCACGAGCTCCTCGGCGATCTCCTGGTTGGACCTGCCCCGCGCGATGAGGGTGAGCACCTCCGTCTCGCGCTCGGTGATGTCGTCCAGCCGCCCGCGCGGCCGGCTCGGGCCGATGCGGGCGAACTCCGCGATCAGCCGCCTGGTCACCGAGGGCGCCAGCAGCGCCTCCCCGGCCGCCACCACCCGGACCGCCTCGGCCAGCTGCTGCGCCGAGGCGTCCTTGAGCAGGAACCCGCTCGCCCCGGCCCGCAGCGCCTCGTAGACGTAGTCGTCGAGGTCGAACGTCGTCAGGATCAGGATCCTCGGCGCGGGATCGACGGACCTCATGATCTCCCGTGTCGCCGCGAGGCCGTCCATCACCGGCATCCGCACGTCCATCAGCACCACGTCGGGCCGCAGCTCGGCCACCCGCGCCACGGCCTCGGCGCCGTTGGCGGCCTCGCCGACGACCTCGATGTCGGGCTGCGAGCTCAGGAACACCGTGAAACCGGTCCGTACCATGCCCTGGTCGTCGGCGATGAGCACCCGGGTCGTCATCGAATCTCCTCGAGCGTGGAGCCCCCGGAGCGCGGGCCGGGGGAGGGGGTCATGCGTCCTCGCTGATCGGCAGTACGGCGGTTACCGCGAAGCCCGTCCCTGTCGGACCGACCCAGAGCTTCCCGCCGAGCACGGACACCCGTTCCCGCATCCCGATCAGGCCGTGTCCCATGTGTCCCTGCCCGTCGGGGGACTCGGGGGAGCGGTGCCCGGCGCTGTTCGTCACCTGGACGTGCAGCTCGGCGCCGTACCGGGCGACCTTCAGCGAGACGGTGGAACCGGGGGCGTGCCGCATGGCGTTGCTGAGCGACTCCTGGGCGATCCGGTAGGCGGACAGGCTCACCGCCGTGGGGAGCCCGGCCAGGTCACCGACGAGTTTGAGCGTCACGACGAGTCCGGCGGAGCGCGCGGTGTCGACGAGCTCCTCCAGGCGGCCGAGGCCCGGCTGCGGCGCGGTGTCGGCGGGCCCGTCCCCCTCCCTGAGGACGCCCAGCACGCGGCGCATCTCGGTCATGGCCGCGAGGGAGAGCGCGCGGATCTCCCTCAGCCCCTCCTCCAGGCGCCGCGCGTCCCCGGACGCCTGCAGCGGGACGGCCTCGGCCTGGATGGCGATCACCGACATGTGGTGGGCGACGACGTCGTGGAGCTCCCTGGCGATCCTGGCCCGCTCCTCCAGCGCGGCCTGGGCCGCGAGAGCCCGCTCGCTGCGCCGTTCCTCCTGGGCCAGCAGCCCGGCGGCCAGCCGCCGGGCGCGCACGTTGTAGCCGAACAGGACGGTCACCGAGATCGTGCCGACGACGAGGGCCGTCGAGTTGGGGTGGATCATCCAGGCGGCGAGGAACGAGACGATCCACACGCCCACGGTGATGTGCCGCTCGCAGCGGACCGCGACCGCGTAGACCACGAGTATGTACATGATCGAGGCGGCCGCGGTGTAGGGGACCTCGTCGAGGAACTGCCGCGAGACGACCGTTCCCAGGGGAACGAGCAGGAAGGCCGACCGCCAGGCGGCCAGCGGCCACCGGTCGCGCAGCGCGAGCGGCAGGGAGAAGGCCAGGGCCGCGAACATGAGCCCCTGCTGGTCGAGGGGGGAACGCGCCGCGGCCGCCTCGGTCTCGAGGTAGGACAGGCCGCCGCCGAACAGGACGAAGGTCAGTGCCAGGTCACCCAGCAGGACCAGGTCGATCGTCCCGAACGGCAGCAGCCCCAGAGCGCGCGGCACGCGGCGGGTGAGGCGGCGTGATCGGGAACGGGCCGGGTCGGGTGTCCCGGTCACCAGCGCCTCGGTGAGCGGGCGGGCCAGCCGTACGGCCGGTTCCCACGCCCGCCGCGTATGTCGTGCCAGGAACTGCCGCGCGGGGCTGGGGATCACCCGGATCAGCGTAGGCGGCTCGGCCGTGACCCGCATCCCACCAGGGGGTGACCTCCGATATACGACCGGGGAGGGAACCGCGCCGTCCGGTGGGCTCAGGCCGCGCCCGGACCGGGTCGCCGGCCGCCGCACACGCCGGGTCGCCTTCCGGGCGGAGGCGCGAGGGAGAGCCTTGCCGGGCGGAGGCGCGAAGGAGAGTGGGAACGGCTGCGCCCCCGCTCTCCTTCGGGTGATTCCCCGTGCACCCGCCGTCGCTGAACGTTTCATCGGCCGGCACCGTTCACCAGGATCACCCGGACGTGATGACGGCGCGACGTTGACCGGTTCCGTCCAGGGTGTGACTTTCCTTGAAAGGGCCGATCACCGAAGGGGGCACATCGATGCGGGTAACGACATGGCTGGCCGGTTGGGCCGGCGGGGGAGTGGTGGCCGCCGCTCTCGTCTTCCTGCCGGCCGGAAACGCAACGGCCGCACCGTCACCGGCACCGTCGCCCATTCCGTCAGGCGCCCTCCCCTGCCGTACGGCACCGCAGACCCCCGCGCCCTCCAGCAGCCCGCCGACCGCGCCGGGAACGCCTTCGGTCGTGAACGTCGTGCTCAATTCGGCACGCCTGAGCTGGGCCGCCTCCACCGACTCGGACGGCATCGCCTGCTACTACGTGTACGAGGACAAGAACGGCACGGCCGTCCGGGTGGCCACCTTCCAGCCCGCGGTCACCGAGGGGACGGTCATTCTCCCGTTTCCCCCGCTCGACGTCGTGTCGGAGGTCCACCACCTGTACGTCGTGGCCGTCGACTCGAGGGGCGAGGCGAGCCCCCCGTCGGGAAAGGTGGCCGTCACGATCTACAACGACCGCCTCCCGGCGCCCACCAAGCGCTGTGAGGTGAAGTACACCTCATGGTCGTGGAGAACCGGAATGAGCACGAACATCAAGATCTCCAACACCGGCTCCGTACCCCTCACCGACTGGCGGCTCACGTTCGCCTTCGCCGACTCCGGACAGCGGGTGACCTCGGGCTGGTCGGCCGCCTGGTCGCAGACCGCAAGCGCGGTGACGGCCGCGGGACTGCCCTGGAACAAGGACCTCGCTCCCGGGCAGTCCCTGCTAATCGGCTTCCAGGGCACCCACACGGGCGCCAACCCCCCTCCGGCGGCCTTCCAGATCAACGGGACCCCGTGTACTCAGTCGTGAGGAAGAGGCCGGCCCGATGACACGCCCGCGCTGAACGGTCAGGGCCTGTCCGACGGCGGAACCGGAGGTCCGGACCGGTGAAGGCGCACACCCCCGCGGGGGTGTGCGCCTTCACCGGTCCGGACCTGGAACATGCGCCCACCTGAGGTTCGCCCGGCCACCCGGGCAGTGATGATTACACGATTACGATCGCTCACAGCGAACTCGCTCAACCCCGGGAACATTCTCAGGCTCCCATTAATTGAGTGTGTATAACTCAACCCTTGGAGTTCACATGAGTGAGAGCTTGATCCTCCCGGTCCTGCCGCTCGACGACGAGGTCGTGCTGCCGGGCATGGTGGTCCCGCTTGACCTGTCGGAGACCGAAGTCCGGGCCGCGATCGACGCGGCACAGGCTCTCGCTGACAACAAGCCGGAGGTCCTTCTCGTTCCCCGGATCGACGGCAGATACGGCTCGGTGGGCGTGAGGGCGATCGTCGAGCAGGTGGGCAGGCTCCCCGGAGGCGAGCCCGCGGCCGTGGTGCGCGGTGTCGACCGGGTCCGCGTGGGCACCGGCACGACCGGCCCCGGCGCGGCCCTGTGGGTGCAGGCCACCCGCATTCCCGCCGTCGCGGCGGGTGAGCGCGCCCACGAGCTCGCCAAGGAGTACAAGGCGCTGGCCACCACGATCCTGCAGAAGCGGGGCGCGTGGCAGGTCGTCGACGCGGTCAACCAGATGGACGACCCCTCGATCCTCGCCGACAACTCCGGTTACGCCCCCTGGCTGAGCACCCCGCGCAAGGCCGAGATCCTCCAGACCGCCGACCCGGCCGACCGCTTGGAGAAGCTGGTCGAGTGGTCCCGCGAGCACCTGGCCGAGCTCGACGTGGCCGAGACGATCCGCAAGGACGTCCAGGAGGGCATGGAGAAGCAGCAGCGAGAGTTCCTGCTCCGCCAGCAGCTCGCCGCGGTCCGCAAGGAGCTCGCCGAGCTGAACGGCGACACCTCCTCCTCCGAGGAGGAGGACTACCGCTCCCGCGTCGAGGCCGCCGACCTGCCGGAAAAGGTGCGCGAGGCCGCGCTCAAGGAGGTCGACAAGCTGGAGCGGACCTCCGACCAGTCCCCCGAGACCGGCTGGATCCGCACCTGGCTCGACACCGTCCTCGACATCCCGTGGAACGAGCGCACCGAGGACTCGTACGACATCGCCGCGGCCCGCGCCGTCCTCGACGCCGACCACACCGGCCTCGACGACGTCAAGGACCGCATCATCGAATACCTGGCCGTCCGCGGGCGCAGGGCCGAGAAGGGCCTCGGCGTGGTCGGCGGGCGCCGCAGCGGCGCGGTACTGGCGCTGGCCGGTCCCCCCGGAGTCGGCAAGACCTCCCTCGGCGAGTCCGTGGCCCGCGCCATGGGCCGCAAGTTCGTCCGCGTCGCCCTCGGCGGCGTGCGCGACGAGGCCGAGATCCGCGGTCACCGGCGCACCTACGTCGGCGCCCAGTCCGGCCGGATCGTCCGGGCCATCCGCGAGGCCGGCTCGATGAACCCGGTCGTGCTGCTCGACGAGGTCGACAAGGTCGGCTCCGACTACCGGGGCGACCCGACGGCCGCGCTGCTCGAGGTGCTCGACCCGGCGCAGAACCACACCTTCCGCGACCACTACCTGGAGGTGGAGCTCGACCTCAGCGACGTGCTCTTCCTGGCGACCGCCAACGTGCTGGAGGCCATCCCCGGCCCGCTGCTGGACCGCATGGAGGTCGTGACGCTCGACGGCTACACCGAGGACGAGAAGGTCGCGATCGCTCGCGACCACCTGCTCCCGCGCCAGCTCGACAAGGCCGGTCTCACCGCGGAGGACGTCACCGTCGGCGAGGACGCGCTGCGCAAGCTCGCCGGCGAGTACACCAGGGAGGCCGGGGTCCGGTCTCTGGAGCGCTCGATCGCCAGGATCCTGCGCAAGGTGACGGCCAACGTCGCGCTCGGCGAGAGCGAGCTGCCCGTGACGGTGGAGGACCTGGTCCCCTACCTGGGCCGCCCGCGCAACGTGCCGGAGTCCTCGCTTCCCGAGTCCAGCCAGCGTACGGCGGTGCCCGGCGTGGCCACCGGCCTGGCGGTCACCGGGGCGGGCGGTGACGTCCTCTACGTGGAGGCGTCCCTGGCCGACCCCGAGACCGGCGACACCGGCCTGACCCTGACCGGCCAGCTCGGCGACGTCATGAAGGAGTCGGCTCGGATCGCGCTCTCCTACCTGCGCTCGCGGGGCGCGGAGCTGGAACTGCCGGTCGGTTCCCTCAAGGACCGCTCGGTGCACGTCCACTTCCCGGCCGGAGCCGTTCCCAAGGACGGCCCGTCCGCGGGCGTCACCCTGATCACGGCCCTGGCCTCGCTGCTCTCCGGGCGTCAGGTCCGCGCCGACGTGGCCATGACCGGCGAGGTCTCCCTCACCGGCCGGGTGCTCCCGATCGGCGGGGTCAAGCAGAAGCTGCTGGCCGCCCACCGGGCGGGCATCACGACCGTGCTGATCCCGGCGCGCAACGAGCCCGACCTGGACGACGTCCCGCAGGCCGTCCGCGACGAGCTCACCGTGCACACGGTGAGCGACGTGCGCGAGGTCCTGGAGATCGCGCTCACCCCGGCCAAGGTGGCCCAGCACACCGCCGCCTGACCCGCGTTCCCCGCGACGGCCCGCCCCCTCCCCGGAGAGGGCGGGCCGTCGCCGTTCTCGTACGGAACGGGCTTAGCGAATATAAATGGACGAATCATTAAGTCGATTGACTGAATGATTCGGTCATGGTGGCATGGGTTCCATCCTGTACGGAACGCCTCTCCTGGAGGCCGTCGACGAAGCGGTGCTCGGCGAGATCGAGGAGATGCGCCGCGACCTCAAACACCGCCTCGCGGAGACCCACCGCTGGGACGGCCGGCTCCGTCGCCAGCTCCAGGCGCGGGCCATCCAGGGCTCCAACTCGATCGAGGGCCACCGGGCCAGCGTCGAGGACATCGAGTCCATCATGGCCGGTGAGGAGCCGCTGGACGCCTCCGCCGCGGTCGCCAGGGAGATCTCGGGCTACCAGCAGGCGCTGACCTACATCCAGCTGCTCTCCCGGGCGCCGGTGTTCGCGTTCGACGCCGGCCTGCTCCACGCGCTCAACTTCATGATGATCGGCCACCACCACGACAGGACGCCGGGTACGGTGCGGCCCGGGGGCATCTACGTCCGCAACTCCGCCACCGGGGAGGTCGTCTACGAGGGCCCGGACGCCGAGGGGCAGGGCAGGAACACCTATGACTACTACGACGCCCTGGCCGGGATGCAGAGGCGGGGCTGGAGCCCGCACGGGGACACGCTGCACTGGGTGCGCTTCTGCCTGCGCGCCCACCATCTCCAGGCCCAGCGGGTCGGGCGCAGGCTCTCCGAGGCGGGGGAGGTGTGGATGCTCCTGGAGGAGCGGGTCGACGCCGACGGGCTCGACACCCGCACCGTTTCGGCGCTCTACGAGGTGTTCGTCAACCGGCGGCTGCGCCGGAGCAGATACCAGCTGGACGAGTCGCTCAGCCAGGGGCAGGCGGCCAGGGACCTGCGGGACCTGGCGGCCAGGGGGTGGCTCACGCCGTACGGGGAGACCAAGGGCCGCTTCTACGCGCCCGGGGAGAGGATGCGGGCGATCAAGGAGGACCTCGCCCAGCGGGTCGTCCCCCTGCGGGACCCGTACCGGTGATGACCAGGCGTCACGGGGATCGACCGGGTACGGCCGCGGGCGCTCTCGCCGGAGACGGGTGTTCGTGACCGGTGATCGGTTTCACATAACATGTCGGGAATGAGGGCAAAGCAAGGGCGCGTTGGTGACCAGCTGTGATCGATGTTTCTGGCCTGCGGAAGGTCTATCAGGATCGGGGCCGAGAGGTGGTCGCCGTCGACGGCGTGGATCTCCACGTCCGCGAGGGTGAGATATTCGGCGTGCTCGGGCAGAGCGGCGCCGGTAAGAGCACCCTGCTGCGCTGCGTGAACCTGCTGGAGCGACCCACCTCCGGCACCGTCTCGGTGGCGGGCCAGGAGCTGACCTCCCTGCGCGAGGGCGACCTGCGCAGGGCCCGGCAGCGGATCGGGATGATCCACCAGCACTTCGCACTGCTCTCCTCCCGCACGGTCGCCGGGAACGTCGCCTTCCCGCTGGAGGTCATGGGAGTGGCCAAGGCCGAGCGCGTCAGGCGTACGGCCGAGCTGCTGGAGCTGGTCGGGCTGGCCGACAAGGCCGGGGCACACCCCGCGCAGCTGTCGGGCGGGCAGAAGCAGCGGGTCGGCATCGCCCGCGCGCTGGCCGGAAGCCCCCCGGTCCTGCTCTCGGACGAGGCCACCTCGGCGCTCGACCCCGGTACCACGCAGTCGATCCTGGCCCTGCTCAAGCGCCTCAACCGCGAGCTCGGCCTGACGATCCTGCTGATCACCCACGAGATGCACGTCGTCAAGTCGATCTGCGACTCGGTCGCCGTCATGCGGGACGGCCTGGTCGAGGAGTCGGGGACCATCCCCGAACTGATCTCCAGGCCCGGCTCCAGGCTCGCCGCGGAGCTGTTCCCCCTGCCGGAGCCGGAGCCGGGGCAGGTCACGATCACCTTCACCGGGCAGGCCGACGAGCCGGTGGTGTCGCAGGTGGTCCGCAAGTTCGACGTGGACGTCAACATCCTCGGCGGAGCCCTGGAGGAGGTGGCGGGCCTCTCGACGGGACGGCTGCGCCTGCTCGTCACCGGTGACGAGCGCGCCGCCGCGCTCACCTACCTGGCCGAACGCGGCCTGCTCGTCGAGGAGGCCCGATGACCTGGGAAGAGATGTTCCCGCTGCTGATGGAGTCGACCGGTCAGACCGTCCAGATGGTCCTGTGGTCGACCCTGTTCACGGTGATCCTCGGCCTCCCGCTCGGGGTGGCCCTGGTCGCCACCGACCGGGGCGGGCTGTTCCCCTCGCCCGCGCTCAACCGGGTGCTCGGGCTGGTCGTCAACATCGGCCGCTCGCTGCCCTTCATCGTGCTGATGATCGCGATTCTCCCGCTGACCAGGCTGATCGTCGGCACGACCATCGGCACCATCGCCTCGGTGGTCCCTTTGACGCTCGGCGCGGCGCCGTTCTTCGCCCGGCTGGTGGAGACCGCGCTGCGCGAGGTCGGCAGGGACAAGGTGCAGGCGGCCCAGGCCATGGGGGCCGGGCGCGTGACCATCGTCGGCAAGGTCCTGCTGCCCGAGGCGATGCCCGGCCTGGTCGCGGGGCTCACGGTGACCGTGGTCGCGCTGATCTCGTACTCGGCGATGGCCGGGGCGATCGGCGGGGGAGGGCTCGGGGACCTGGCGATCCGCTACGGCTACCAGCGCTTCGAGACCACGCTCATGATCGTCACCGTGGTGGTGCTGGTCGCCGTCGTGCAGATCGTGCAGACCTTGGGGGATACCGTCGCCCGCCGTCTCGCGCGTAACTGACCGGATATGTCACGCTGATCATTTAGCTTTGTTTCATGATTTATGCGGTAAGTAATCTGATTTGATCATTGGCGTGGCCTGGTGTTTCAAGTGAAGTGAAAGTCAGGGGCAATCGGCGCATCGTACAACATGTGTGTCAGAATCCTCACTCCCGAGAGGAACCCCTCGAAATGCGATTCGCCAGCCGAATCCTGTTGGGCACCGGTATGGCTGCCCTTCTCGCCATGGGCGCCCCGGCGATGGCCAACGCCGAGACCGCGACCCCCGTCCAGACCGCCACCGCCGCGACCCCCTACTTCGCCGACTCCTGGGGACCGTACTACTCCGGTGACGAGAAGGCGGAGGCCGAAGGCAAGGTCGCCGTGGAGAAGAAGTCACAGAAGCACTGGTACTGGAAGAAGTATTCCAAGATCGTCAAGAAGTGCTACTGGCACAAGGGTGAAAAGAAGTGCAAGTGGGTGAAGCAGTGGTTCAAGAAGCGCGCGTGGAAGTGGGAGCACGAATACCACTACACCGTCGGTAGCAAGCTCACCAACCACAAGTGGTGGAGCAAGCCCAAGCACTTCTGTGCGTGGGAGACCTTCAAGGTCGTGGGCTTCGACGGCTCGTCCACCTTCAAGAGCTTCAAGAACTGCTCCAAGAAGCCCGCCTTCTACTCCTTCTCCGGCACGGACGCCGAGCACATCTACGTCAAGGTGAGCCGGGGCAACCACGGCCACCCCAAGGGTTACCAGAGTGGCTGGGAGCACATCTACAGCCACGCCTGATCCGCACGGCCGAGGCTCTCCGGAGCTCGGGCCACGCTGCGCACGGCCCGAGCTCCCAGGAGTACGACCACGCTGATCCACCCGGCCGGGACCCTCCCGGGTACGGCCACCTCCGATCCACCCGGCCAGGACTCTCCCGAGGCCTGAGCACCCCCTGGGCCGCGACCTCACCCGAGGTCGCGGCCCAGTCGCGTGCGGGCACTTCTCACCGAACTTCTCGCCGAGTAATGTTCGGTTTCATGCACCCGGGAGCGATCGCAGCAGTCTCGCCCGACAAACCCGCTGTGATCATGGCGGGCTCCGGACGGGTCGTCACCTACCGTGAGCTGGACGAGGAGTCCAACCGCCTCGCCCACCTCTTCCGCGCCGCCGGGCTGCGACCGGGTGACCACATCGCCTTCATGCTGGAGAACCACCCGCTGTTCCTGGCGGTCGCGTGGGCCGCGCACCGCTCCGGCCTGTACTACACCGCGATCAGCCCGCGGCTGAAGACCGACGAGCTCGCCTACATCGTCGACAACTGCGAGGCCCGGATCTTCATCTCCTCGGCCGCCCTCGCGGACGTGGCCGTCTCCATCGCCGACCGCACCCCGGGCGTCGGGCTCAGGCTCATGCTGGACGGCGTGGCCCCGGGCTTCGACTCGTACGAGAAGGCCGTCGCGGCCCACCCCGCCACCCCGGTCGAGGACGAGTGCCAGGGCGTGGACATGCTCTACTCCTCGGGCACCACCGGACGGCCCAAGGGTGTCAAGCCCACCCTCTCCCAGGCCTCGCTGGACACGCCGGGGCCGCTGCTGCAGCTCATCCAGTTCCTGTTCGCGCCCTCCGCCGACAGCGTCTACCTCTCCCCGGCGCCGCTCTACCACGCCGCCCCGCTGCGCTACTGCATGACCTTCCAGCGCCTGGGCGCCACGCTCGTCGTCATGGAGAGGTTCGACCCCGAGCAGGCGCTCGCGCTCATCGAGAAGTACCGCGTCACCCATTCGCAGTGGGTGCCGACCATGTTCATCAAGATGCTCAAGCTGCCCGAGGAGACCCGCGCGCGCTACGACCTGTCGTCGCTGACCTGCGCGATCCACGCCGCCGCCCCCTGCCCCGTTCCCGTCAAGGAACGGATGATCGACTGGTGGGGCCCGATCATCCACGAGTACTACGCGGGGACCGAGGGCAACGGCTTCCTGTACGCCGGCTCCCAGGACTGGCTCGGCCACAAGGGCACGGTCGGCCGCCCGCTGCTCGGCGTCGTCCACATCTGCGACGAGGACGGCAACGAGCTGCCGCCGCGCGAGCACGGCACCGTCTACTTCTCCGACGGCCCCCAGTTCGTCTACCACGGCGACGAGGACAAGACGCGGGCCTCGCGCGACCCCCAGGGGCGGGGCTGGACCACCCTCGGCGACATCGGCTATCTCGACGAGGAGGGCTTCCTCTACCTCACCGACCGCCGCTCCTACATGATCATTTCTGGCGGGGTCAACGTCTACCCGCAGGAGGCGGAGAACGTCCTGTCCGTCCATCCGAAGGTGGCGGACGTGGCCGTCTTCGGCATCCCCGACGAGGAGATGGGCGAGCAGGTCAAGGCCGTCGTCCAGCCGCTCTCCATGGACCTGGCGGGCCCCGGGCTGGAAGCCGAGCTGATCGAGTACTGCCGGTCCCAGCTCGCGCTCTACAAGTGTCCCCGGTCGGTCGACTTCCGCGAGGAACTGCCCAGGCACCCCACGGGAAAGCTCTACAAGCGCCTGCTGCGCGACGAGTACTGGCCCGCCGGCTCCTGAGCCGTCCAGCGGTGATGCCCGCGTCCACCTGATCGGCGGGATCGCCGCGACGGGAGGGGTTCGCGTACGGTGACCGGCCGGCCCGCGAGGAGCCGGGGCCGCCGGCGGCCGCCGGGAACCCGGGCGGTCATTCCTCGGTGCAGGCCTGTTCCTCTTCCTCGGCCGAGGTGTTGATGCGGCTGAGAAGCCCGTAGAGCTGGGCGATCTCCTCCTCGTCGAGGCCGGAGCACAGCTCTCGCTCCATCGCCGTGAGCGCCTCCTGCACCTTGGTGAGCGCGTCGGCTCCCGCGGCGGTCATCTCCACGATGTGGCGGCGCCGGTCGGCGGGATCGCGGCGGCGCTCGGCGAGCCCGTCACGTTCCAGATCGTTGAGGATCGCCACCAGCACGCTGGGGTCGACCGCCAGCGCCTCGATGAGGGCCTGCTGGCCCATGGGGCCGCTCTCCTCGAGGTTCATCAGCGTGACGGCATGCCTGGGAGTCAGGCCGGTCACGCCGAGCGCGTGACGCATGCGGACGTTCGTGACGGTGCCGTGGCGGGCCAGGAGCATGCCGAGACGATCCACGGCCCTCGGCGCACGGATGTCCTCGACTCCCATGCCCGTACCGTAGCACGGATCTAACGATCGATGAATCTAAATAGTTGATGCCCTTCAACGATATGTTAGTGTCAACGACGTGCCGGGCGCAGCATCGGCACGTACGGCCTGGTCAGACCCGTTTTCGACGTCCCGGCCGACATGTCCGCCGCGAGGCGGCCGGACCCAGCCGACGGCCGTCCGGGCTCCGCCCGCGCCGGACCAACGTGATTTCGACCCAGAAGGAGATCGGGAACCTGTGATGAGCGATATCGCACCCGCGTGGCAGCCCACCGTCGTCGTGGTCGGCGGAGGCTACGGAGGCATCCGCGTCGCCAAAGCGCTCGACGATGTGGCCGATGTCGTGCTCGTCGAGCCCAAGGAGGCCTACCTGCACAACATCGCCGGGCTGCGGGCCCTGGTGGACCCGGCGTGGCTGCCGCGCATCCACTTCCCTTACGACACCCTGCTCACCCGGGGCAGGGTAATTCGCGACCGGGCTGTCAGCGTCGACTCCAAGCACGTCGTCCTCGCCTCCGGCGAGGAGATCGCCGCCGACTACATCGTGCTCGCGACCGGCTCCTCCTACCCGTTCCCCGGCAAGAGTGACGCCGTCGACATCGACGCCACGCACGAGCATTACCGGACCTCGCATCAGGCCCTCGCGGCGGCCGACAGGGTGCTGCTGCTGGGCGCGGGTCCGGTGGGCCTGGAACTCGCCGGAGAGATCAGGGACACCTGGCCCGACAAGCGCATCACCGTCGCCGACGTCGGCGACGACATCCTTTCCGGTCCGTTCAAGCCCGAGCTGCGCGCCGAACTCCGCCGCCAGCTGGACGAGCTCGGCATCGAACTGCTGCTGGGCAGTTCGCTGCGCGAGGCGCCGCCGACCGCGCCCGGCACCGCCGGGACCTTCACCGTGAAGACCGAGGCGGGCGAGGAGCTCACCGCCGACCTCTGGTACCGCTGCTACGGCGTCACGCCCGTCACCGGCTACCTCGCCGACGACCTGGCCCCCGCCCGCACGGCGAGGCATCTCGTCGAGGTGACCCCCGAACTCCGGGTGATCGGGCAGGACAACGTCTTCGCGATCGGCGACATCACCACCGTGGGCCCGCCGATGGCGGTGTACGCGGGAGAGCAGGCCGAGTTCGTCGCCGCGAACATTCGCGCCCTGATCGCCGGCGAGGGAGAGCTGGGGGTCTACGAGCCGATGCCGCCCGTCATCGTGGTGCCTCTGGGCTCCGAGCGCGGCTCGGGGCAGGTCCCCGGCCAGGACGGCGTCCTCGACGGCCCCACCGTCGCGCACATCAAGGGCCGCGACTTGCTGATCCACTACACCGAAGAGGTCTTCGGGGGCGGTGAGAAGTAGTCGCAAGGTGTCCGTCGGGTGATTTCGAGTGATCGTGACCCTCGCTGAGCACGGCGGATAAAGCCGTTGTCAGAGGATCCCGATCACCGCGATCAGGCTCTTAACCTGCGCTTACACGTCGTCGGGCATTGTTTTCACTAGCCGGGGAGTACCGGCCTCCGCCCGTTCGATCGGGGGGACGTAGGACTTGGGGGAAGACATGGACCCGAACAGGAATGAGCAGCAGGACACACCGGCCGAGGCGACCCCCGGGAACGACGGCTGGACCCAGTTCGGCAAGGTGCCGCCCCGCGCGGGCGCCTACCGCGCCGCCGCCGACACCGGACCGCAGCCGACGCTGATCCACCCGGTGCCGGAGCAGCTCGCCGCCGAGGCGCCCGGGGGGGCCGGCGGAATCGGGGGGATCGGGGGATCCGGAGGGGCCGGGGGGCCCGGGGGATACGGGGGGCCGCGGGGGCGGCTCACCGCAGGGCAGAAGGTAGGTGCCGGTCTCGCGCTGGCGGCCATGGCCGTCGGTGGCGGGGTCGCGGGGGCCTTCGCCGCGACGAGTCTCAACAGCGGCGCCGTCGCCCAGGTCTCGTCGGCCGGCCCGGTGGTCAGCCCGGTCGGCAACGCGACCACGGTCGCCGACATCGCCCAGGCCGTCCAGCCCTCCGTGGTGTCGATCGAGATCAGGACCGCCGCAGGCGGGGGCGAGGGATCCGGGGTGGTGCTGTCGGCCGACGGCCTGATCCTGACCAACAACCACGTGGTGGAGGCCGGGGGGCAGGGGGGCCCGGGCAGCCAGGTGACGGTCAAGTTCAGCGACGGGAAGTCCGCCACCGCGAAGATCATCGGCACCGACCCGGCCACCGACCTCGCGGTCATCAAGGCGGAGGGCGTCTCCGGTCTCACCAAGGCCTCGCTCGGCGACAGCGATCGGCTGAAGGTGGGGGACTCCGTCCTCGCCATCGGCAGCCCGCTCGGCCTGTCCGGCTCGGTCACCGCGGGGATCGTCAGCGCGCTGAACCGTACCCTGACCGTCGGTGGCGACCAGGGCCGGCAGCAGCTCCCGCCCGGCTGGGGCGGGCAGCAGCAGGGTGGCGGGGCCACCACCATCGGCGGCGCCATCCAGACCGACGCGGCGATCAACCCCGGCAACTCGGGAGGGGCGCTGGTCAACGCGGCCGGACAGGTGGTGGGCATCAACACCGCCATCGCCACCAACGGCGGCGAGGGCAGCATCGGTGTCGGCTTCGCCATCCCCATCACCACCGCCAACCAGGTCGCCCAGCAGCTCATCGAGAGCGGCAAGGTCTCCCACGCCTTCCTGGGCGTGAGCGTGACCGACGCCACCGGGGACGCGGGCGGCGCCCTGGTCGGTCAGGTCACCGAGGGAAGCCCCGCGGCCAAGGCGGGCATCGAGCAGGGCGACCTGATCACCAAGATCAACAACACGACCGTGGACGAGGCGGCCACCGTGGTCGGAGCCGTCCGCGGCTTCAAGCCCGGCCAGCAGGTGACCATCGCCTACGTCCGCGACGGGCAGTCCGGCACCGTCACCGTGACCCTCGCCGAGAAGACCGGCGAGTAGGCCCCGGCGCGTAAGGCTCAGCGGCGGGCGCGCCGCCGGGGTCGTGGCCCATGGGCCACGACCCCGGCGGCGCGTTCGTGTCCACGACCCTGCGTACCGGGCCCCGCCGTCCGAGGGAATCCCGGCGGTGTCGGCCTGTCACCTTGAACACGATTTTTGAGAGCGGGTCAGGTACGTCGGAAAAAACGCGCCTTCGTGGTAGGCGCGCGTATCCCATGCCCTTATGATCACTCGGCATGGGCACGCGCCATTTTTTTCTCTCGCTCGGTACGCTCCTGCTGTTTCTCAGCGTCGCCTCGGTTCTCACGGACCACAACGGATATCGAGGCGCTGTGCCGATCTCGATCGCGGGGGCGGGTTTCATGATCGGCGCTCTTGCGCAATCCGTCCTGGAAGTGAAGAAGCGGCTTCCGGGGGAGGGGAACCGGCTCCAGGAGGACTGCGAAGAGGAAACCCCTGAGCCGTAGGTGGCCGGGGCAGGGCCTGATCGTCCCGTCTGTCACATCGTAGGCAAGCCTGACGTCTTGATTCCTCCACTCGACTCGGGCGCGGTGCCCGAGAATGCCAGATCGACCGGACCGTCCTCTCTCAGGCCACCTCAATGGTCCAGCCGGAACCGCATGTTGATGAGAGCCGCGCAAATCAGGTCCGGCGTGAAGTCTTCGTGGTCAAGAGGGTTGCGATGAATTCTGACTTGCCGGACGCGACCCTCTCTGCCGAGGTCGGATTCTGCGCCATAGAGCGCGTCGCCGGAATATTCGTTGACGGCACGCACCTTTCCGGAGATCGAACGCAAGCTTCCGGACCAGGCCCTGTCCCAGGTGTCGAGAGGAGGAGGTGGCCCGTCCCGGAGTTCATATTTGGTCAGACATCTCTCGCTGTCCTTTTCGTTGATCGCTATCTCGTCGTCGGTGCCGATCCATCCCTCCGAACCGGTTTCGATCTCGTCGAGTTCCCACTCTGCCCCAATGCCCGCGACGCCGATCAGGCCGATCAGCCCTGTCCGCCGCGGGATCGATGTCGTGGTCTCCCCGGTCGTGCGGGTGATCAGGACTGGGCGCGGATCCACTGCTGGTTGGTGCCGGTGCCGCAGGCGTACTGCTGGATGTCGGCGCCGTCGGCGGTCGAGGCGTTGGCGACGTCGAGACACTTGCCGCTGTGGCGGGCCCTGAGCTGGTGGTAGCCACCGGTGGCGGTCCACTGCCACTGCTGGTTGGCGCCGGTGCCGCAGGTGTACTGGATGACGTTGGCGCCGTCGGCGGTCGAGGCGCCGGCCACGTCGAGGCACTTGCCGCTGTGCTGGCCGACCAGGCGGAGGTAGCCGTCGCCGGTGTCCTGGAACTGCCACCTCTGGTTGCCGCCGCCGTTCCACGGATACTGCTTCACCTCGGCGTTGTTGGCCGTGGAGGCGCTGACGACGTCCATCACCTTGCCGCTGTGCCGGGCCGTGATCCGGTACGACGGTGCGACGGAACCGGAGATCACGCCGGTGGCGGTGTCGATGGTGACCTGCGGGCTCCAGTTCAGGCTCATGCTCGTGGCGGACGGGAACGTGATCGGCAGCCACACGTACTGGGAGTCGTTCACCGGGCCGCCCCACGCGCCGGCCCACCGGTCGCCCATGTAGAGGTAGCTCGTCGTCGAGGTGCCCTGCACCGGCAGGACGTACGCCGGCTGGGAGCCGAACGTCGTGCCGTCGCCGACGTTGGTCCACCCGCTCCACGGGCCGGAGACGCTGGAGGCCGTCGCGTACCTGGCCTGGTTCGGGTTCCATCCGGTGGCCCCGGACGTCAGCAGGAAGTACGTGCCGCCGCGCTTGAACATGGCCGGGGCCTCGCGGTGGCCGCCGGGCCAGAAGTTGCCGACCAGGGCGCCGACGTTCAGGTAGTCGGAGGTGAGGCGGTAGATGTGCAGGTCGTAGTTCTCGTTCGCGGCCGAGATCATGTACGCGGTGCCGTTGTCGTTGTAGAGGGTGATGTCCCTGGACATGTGCTGGCCCAGGGGGCGGAAGCTGCCGTGGTAGGTGTAGTCGCCGTCCACGGTCGCGGAGGAGGCGACGGCGGCGCGGGCCTGCCCGTAGTCGACGCCGTTCTCCTTGTGCATCCACATGACGTAGCGGCCGGTGGAGCTGTTGTAGATGACCTTCGGCCGTTCGATGTTGGAGACGTTCAGCTCGGCGGCCGACGTACGGGTGAGGACGTCGCGCCGGAACTCCCAGTTCCGCAGGTCGGTGGACCGGTAGACCGAGACGGCGCGGAAGGTGTTGTCGGCGTTGCGGTTCTCGCCGAACCAGTAGTAGTACGTGCCCACCTTCAGCACCCCGCCGCCGTGGGCCTGCAGCGGGTTCCCGGCGGTATCGCGGAACTGCGTCCCGTTGGTGATCGTGACCTCGGCGGCCCGGGCCGGCGCCGCCGGCTGGGCGACGAGGGCACCGGCGATGAGCAGGGCGGCGGCGGTCGCTCTGCCGATCGCCCCGCGTAAGCCTGTTCTCATGGTGATCTACGCCTCCTGAGAGGTGATCGGACCCGGTAGGTGATCTGGACGCACCCGGCGGTGGCCGGTGAAGCCGGTCGGGTTCGCCGAGTACGTCACCACCGGCGCGGGCCGTTCGGCGGCGAGGGGGACGACGTGGCTCGGCACGGTCGCCGGTGACGCGACGCCCGGGGGAGTCGTCCGGCGCAGGGACACGACAGGCACCCTTCTGCGAGGGGCGGAATGGCGTGCAATTGCGTTAGCGCTAACAATCGACGGTCCAGGTTGGCCCGTGGAAACGGGCGGACCCCCTCTGGGACGGGGCGACCGGGGCACGTCGATGTTTCCGCTGTGTTTCCGCAGAGTGTTTACGGCGCCATCGCGGATGTCAACAGATCCGCGGGGTCCCGGAACGCGGATTCGCCGGATCTGACAGGCTTGACCGATCGATTGTGAGCGCACACACTGATGTGGCGCCGACCTGACCTGCCGCTCCGCAGCGGTCGCGGATGGTGTGCCACGCGCATCGGCGTTTCCCGCCTCCTCGTGCGGCGGTTCTCCGTCGATGAATGTTAGCGATAACATTTCAGTGCTCGAAAAGAGGTCCGTATGACGGTCGGCAGATGGGCGGCAGGGACGGCCGCGCTCGTGCTCGCGAGTTCCGCCCTGGTGACGACGGCCTCTCCGGCGTACGCCGCGACGCTGCCGACCGGCGCCCGATCGCTGGAGGCGGTCAACTACCCCGGCCACTACGTCCGGCACGCCGGCGCGCTCGGCCGCCTCGACCCGGTGACCTCCGCGAGCCCGGCCCAGACCAAGCTCGACGCCACGTTCACCGTGGTCAACGGTCTGGCCTCGCCGTCCTGTTACTCCTTCCAGACCAAGAACGGCCTGTTCCTGCGGCATTACGACTGGCGGCTGCGTGTCGACGCCAACACCGGCGACGCGACCTTCCGCGCCGACGCCACGTTCTGCGCCGTGGACGGGTCGGTCGCCGGCTCGACGTCCCTGACCTCCTATAACTACCCGGGCCGGCGGATCAGGCACCGCGACTTCGGGCTCTGGCTGGACACCTACCAGGACACCGCCGGGTTCCGCGCGGACAGCTCGTTCAAGATAGCCGCGCCGTGGGCGCCCAAGACGAACCGCAACCCGGTGATTCCCGGCCTGTTCGCCGACCCGCACGTCATCGCCGCGGGCGGCCGCTACTACCTGTACGCGACGACCGACGGCTACGCGGGCTGGGGCGGCACGTACTACAAGGCGTTCTCCTCCGCCGACATGGTGAACTGGACCGACCACGGCGTCGTCCTGAACCACGGCCCGGACGTGTCGTGGGCCGACGACTCGGCCTGGGCGCCCGCGGTCGCCGCCGCCAACGGCCGGTACTACATGTACTTCAGCGGCGGCGCGGCCTCGGGGAACACCGCCAAGCAGCTGGGGGTCGCGGTGTCCGACTCGCCCACGGGCCCGTTCCGCGACGCGCTCGGCCGGCCGCTCGTCGCCGCAGGCCAGTACTCCGGCCAGGCGATCGACCCGATGGTCTTCACCGACGACGACGGCCGCTCCTACCTGTACTGGGGCCAGGGCGCCGCCCGCGTCGTGCCGCTGAACGGCGACATGACCTCCTTCGACCCCGCGCAGGTGCGTGTGATCACCCCGTCGGGCTACAACGAGGCGCCGTTCGTGTTCAAGCGAAACGGGATCTACTACCTCATGTGGTCGGAGAACGACACCCGAAGCGAGGACTACCGGGTGGCGTACGCCACGGGGACGAGCCCGCTGGGGCCGTGGACCAGGCGCGGCGTCGTGCTGCAGAAGCGGCTGGAAGCAGGGATCAAGGGCACCGGGCACCACTCGGTCGTCCGGGCACCCGGCACCGACACGTGGTACGTCGCCTACCACCGGTTCGCCGTACCGGCGGGGAACGGCACCAACAGGGAGGTGGCCGTCGACCAGATGGAATTCAACACGGACGGCACGATCCGCCCGATCGTGCCCACTCTCTGAGCCGTCCTCCCTGTCGCGACGGAGTGTCCGGAGAGCATCGCTTCGAGGCGACCGTTCTTTCGAGATTGGCAGTTGGCGCAAAGACCGCCAGGACTGTATGGCAGAAGTGGGACCCTAGCTCCAACCTGGGGAAACGCAGATTGCAAGCTAGAGGACTTTCGCGATAAGCGGATGGCCAACGGGTTTCGATCTTGAACCGCGATAGCTATCTCTACAGGGTTAAAGGCGATCCGCCTTCGCCATCTCGCCGTGTGTCGGCGGTCCCTGGCCGCGCTGCAGCTCTTCGGCCGGTCGCGGCTGACGCCGCCCACGCCTTGTTGCCGTCGCAGGACGAGTGTTCCATAACTCGAAGGTCCTAAAAAAGGCGTACGGCCAGCTTTGGTGACCACCACCGCCACGCGGTTTGTCCTCTAGATGTATACCCCGGACAAAATGCAAGACATGTTGTAGGGTTCATTTTCATGCGGAGGTGGGTACTTGCGACAAGTGTTGCGCTGGGAGTTACGGCGAGCCTGCTGCAACTAGTCTCATGGGCATGGACGGATTCCCGTGCGTGGGTAAATTCGCATGGGCTCATATTTTCATTCGCAACTTTCGTCCTCATAGTAATATCGCTTGCTCTTTGGTATCGCACCCAGGAAACCGGAAATCCCTCCGACGATCCGAGTGATCAAGCTAGCCGGACGGCCTCCAGTATTGAAGTCTTAAATTTGACTTCACATGGGCCACTTCTCGTTCCATTCAAGGAATTTGAAATAGGGATCTTCGTTCACAATGGACCAATCGAAAAAATTCGAAATATTGACATTGTTGTCTCATCCGAGAATACCTACTTCCAAATGTCTCAGACTTTCAAGCCGACTATCTCTGGGCGCCTCCGCCACGCATCTGCGCGTAAAGATCATTCGGGTAGAATTGTTGAAGATACTGCACAAAATGAGCTCATCGAGTGGATGAGAAGTTACCAAGTAGATGGCCGCGAGGTGGCTGATGGAACAGTCGCTGCAACATCGTCCGGAGACATGCTGAGCCGAGGTGTTCGCCGCATTTATCATGCTGCCGTCACGCGCCCAATTATGGGTACTAGTAAGTACATGGTTAATCGCATTGCAATTGCGGATGCGGTTGCTGGCGTGTTTAAAATTGCAAGGCAAGAGAATCTGGAGAACGGCGATTCGCTAACATCGGTTTGCTTCCCCTTGCTGGGGGCAGGGCGTGGAGAGGTGAAGGCGGCAGATAGTATCGAAATAATCCTTCACGCTGCACTCGAAGAAATCGCTGAAGACCGCCGCAGGGGCCAGTCGTGGACGCTGCATTTTATATCGTGGAAGAAGTCGGAAACGGAGATGATTATAAAAGCGGTACGCTCTGTGGGTCGCCAATAGTGATAGTGGATAAAGCTGGCGCTGCCGCATGAATGACCGAGTTCCGCCCTACCGCTTGGGTCTGGCGGGTTATGCTGCGCCCTGAGGCCGTTCTTGCCTGCCGCCCGCCTATGTCTGGCCTACTCCGACGAGTGTCCCGCAAACGATCAAAGCTCTTTCAATGCAGCCTGCTTGCCGTGATCATTGGTAAATGCCAGCTCAGGAGCCAGGTTGCGGGCCGTGATTTCCCCGCCCCCGCTGCCGGAGTGTTCGTGCCCTTCGGTCGGCGTCAACTCCGTCTGTACCTGTTGGGTGTGGGGTACCGGTGTACGTCGTGGGGAACGGATACACGAAGACGGAGTTGCCCCCTCGGCCGGGACACGCAATCTGGCAGCTGTCGGAGGCGGGGGAGGAACGGGCCAGGAGCCTGCATGGTGGCCCCTGGCAGGCGTGGCGACGCCGTCCCTCCGAAGCGCACGCCGCCACGCCCGTTCTACCGGGCTCTACCGGACAGCAGTGCCGCCCAGATCACCCGAGCTTCGGGGAAAGACCATCGGCACGTCTCGTGGATCTCGTGCTCGCGGTCGAGTTGAACGGTTCGCCGGATGAACGTCTGCCCGCCGCCCTGGCACAGTTCGCAGACCGTGGCGCGGCATACACAGGTCCAGCTCACCGGCCTTACGCGATCAGCGATCCGATCCGAAGGCCGCCACCGCAGCCGCGTGTGATCGCGGTGCGCCATGGCCACGTGTGGACTCAGACAGTCCTCAATCAGCATCGCAACGGGTCTCCACGCAGCGGCGGCGACACCGGGTGGCCCTGCTGTAGTTCCTCGTACCGACGGGCGACGCAGCGGGCGGCGGCCGGGTTGTCCACGGTGTAGGCCGTGTAGAGCCGTCGGCGGCTCCGCCCCGAGAACTGTCCCGTCCACCAGCGGTAGACGAAGCCGTCGATCCAGGCCAGAAGATCGACCCAGACCGACACCAGGGCGACGTCGTAGCCGTCATGGACGTCCACGGCTATCCCATGCTGTTCCAGCGCGTTACTCAGCTGGTCAGCGGCATGTACGGCAGGCGTTCCGGTCAGCAGAGCGGGAGCGATCATCGTTGTCCGTCTCCTCTCGGCGCGGTTGACGTGCGTGCTCGGATTCCCCTTCCAAGCCTGTCGCCAGGCGACTACGTTCGGTAGGTATGCGCCTCCAACGCTCAATCCGCACATTCGGTTGCGTCTCATGTAGGACCCACAACGATCCGTGTAGAGCCATGAAGGACGGGAGCGGAGATGCCCTCACCGAGCGAACTGGACGCGAACGCCAGCGTCCTTGCTTACTGGGGTTCTGAACTGCGCAAATACCGCGAGCAAGAACAATGGAGCCAGAAGGAACTGGCGCACAGGACCTCCTACTCCACCTCCCTCGTCGGTCTCGTCGAGACGGCCAAGCGCGCCCCGACGAGAGAGTTCGCGGCGAAGTGTGACGAGGCGCTGGAAGCCGGTGGTGCTCTCGTCCGTCTGTGGCCCTTGATCGGCAGAGACGTCTACCCGTGTGGTTTCGGCCGTTCGTCGAGTTGGAACGAGAGGCCCGGACCCTGCGAAGCTTCCAGCCCGTCCTCGTGCCGGGACTGCTCCAGACCGAGGACTACGCGCGGGCGGTCCTGCGCGCGGGACGACCAGGCGACACCGACGAGCAGGTAGAGGAACTGGTCGCCGCGCGCATGGAACGGCAACGCATCCTCACCAAGCCGGACCCGCCCATGTTCTGGGCCACCCTCGATGAGGCCGTGCTGACCCGCCCCGTTGGTGGCCCGCAGGTCGTGCGCAAGCAGCTGGAGCAGCTTCTCGAACTGGTCAAGCGGCCCCGGATCACCATCCAGGTCATCCCGCTGGAGGTGGGCGCGCATGCCGGTCTAACTGGGGCTTTCGTGATCGCGAGCTTCAGAGGATCGCCCGATATAGCTTATTTGGAAACCGCAGCCGAAGGTCAGATCGTCAACGGTCCCACCGAGATCGAGACTCTGTTGACCCAGCTTGACGCGCTACGGGCCTGCGCCCTGCCGCAGTCCGCCTCGGTGGCCTTGATGGAGAAAGCGATGGGATCATGGACCTGACGGACGCCCGGTGGTTCAAGAGCAGCCGCAGCGGCGGCAACGGCGGCGACGGCGTCGAGGCGGCCACCAACCTCCCCGGCATCGTGGCCGTCCGCGACAGCAAGAACCCCGACGGCCCCACCCTGGCGTTCACCCCCGAGGCATGGGCCGACTTCATCACCTCAGTGAAGGCGGACACGATCTAAGACGTTCTCCTTCCGAGACGGTGACCGGCTTCCGCCATGGTGTCGCCGTCCGAATTCGCCTCGCGAGCCCTTCGGGTGTTACGGCATTCCGTGCGAGGCAGGCGGCCCCGGGCGCTTCCCGTCCGGTGCCGAACACCGCCACACCAGGACGTGATCGCTTGCCGGGCCACCGCGTTCTCTCGTCAGTGCGGCGGCTCGAAGGGGTTGACCACGGACACGCCCGTCCCCTCGAAATCCTTGACGTTCCTGCTGACCAGGGTCCATCCGTTCACCCTGGCCGTCGCGGCGATCAAGCCGTCCGCCGTGGGGAGCGGGCGGATGGCGTTCAGTCGCCCCCACTCCTCCGCGACTTCGGAGGTGACGGGAACGATGCGGTCGCTGAACTGTCGGTGCAGTCCGTGGAGCCAGCGCTCCAGGATCGTCGCCTGCGCGGGGTCGCTGTGCCGGCGACGCTCGACTCCGCAGCGGATCTCACCGACCGTCAGGCTGCTGAGGTAGAGCGTGGGTCCGTGAGCCCCGCCTATCCAGTCCTTGACGTACGGGCTCCCGTTTCGCTTGCGCACTTCGGAGACCACATTCGTGTCGAGCAGATAGCCGATGCCCATCAGTCGAAACCCACCTCTCGAGGTAAGTCCCGGTTCCGGGGAAACTCGATGTCATCGTCCCAGTCGGGGGCGGCGAGAAGGAATCGCCCGAAGTCGGGGTCCTCTCCTTTGAGACGGCGATACTCGGTGATGTCGATGACCACGGCCACCTCCTCTCCGTGCCGGGTGACCACCTGGGGACCCTCGCTCATCGCCCGCCGGACGACCTCACTGAAGCGCTGCTTCGCCTCCTGAACCTGCCATCCGCCCATGAGGATCTCCTGTCTAGTCTGTCCAGACCCAGCGTAGGGCAATGCAAGATCACACGCAGCGACAGACGCCACCTGCTCGGTCGGCGCCGATTCTCCACGTCAGGCGGTCTCCCGGAGATCCCAGCCTCGACTCATGTCGTACTCGCGGAACTACGTGAGGTGTCTCCGGCTCCCTTGACGCGGCCGGGGAGTACTCCGGAAGCGCTCACCGGCCCGCGGTCAGGGCCTCAGAGCGCCACAGGTCGCGGTAGTAGCCGGGGGAGGACACCAGTTCCTCGTGGGTGCCCCGCTGCGTCACCGAGCCGTTTTCCAGTACGACGATCTCGTCCATCGGCTCAAGCCCGCGCAGGCGGTGGGTGACGAGCAGCGTCGTGTGGCCGTGGGTGGCGTCCAGGAGGTCGGCCATGAGCGCGTCCGCCGTCGTCTCGTCCAGGGCCTCGGCGGGCTCGTCCAGCAGCAGCACCGGCGGGTCGTGCAGCAGCGCCCGCGCCAGCGCCAGCCGCTGCAACTGGCCCCCGGACACCGTGCGCCCGTCCTCCCCGAGCACCGCGTCCCAGCCGGTGCGCTCCACCCACCGGTCCAGGCGCGCCCGCCGCACCGCCTCGGCCAGCTCCTCGTCGCCGGCCTCCGGGCCCGCGAGCCGCAGGTTGTCGCGTAGCGACGTCTGGAACACGTACGGATCCTGCGTCAGCCCGGTCATCACCCGCCGGGTGTCGTCGGCCGCCAGCTCCCGGACGTCCACCCCGCTGACCCGGATCGTCCCCGACTCGGGCTCGACGAGGCGCATCAGGGCCGACAGCAGGGTGCTCTTGCCCGCGCCGCTGGGTCCGACCAGGGCGACGCGCCTGCCGGGGGTGAGCGTCAGGCTCACGCCGTCCAGTGCCGGGGGAAGCCCGGCGCCGTGCCGTACCACCAGGTCCTCGATCTCGACGGTGGGCGGCCCGGCGGGGACCGCGACGGGAACGGCCGGCTCGGCCACCGCCGGCGGGGTCGCGCCCACCTCCCGCAGGCGGCGCAGGGCGGCGAGCACCCCGGTCAGCCGCTCCCCGGCCGCGGCCATCGGCAGCACCGGCTCGAAGGACACCAGCGAGACCAGCGCGAGCACCGCGGTGGCCACGGCCCCCGCCCCGGAGTTCATCGCCAGCAGCACGACGGCCGCCACGGTGAGTCCCTGGGTGAGCAGGCCCAAAGCCGAGGCCACCGCGTTCGCCCGCGCCTGCCTGTGCTCCAGCGCCGCCAGCCGGGCGTCGGCCTCGGCGGCGGCGGCCAGTGCCCGCTCGTCCGCCCCGTAGGCGGCCAGGTCGGCCGCGCCGTGCACGAGGTCGGCGACCCGGGCCGCCAGGTCCGCCCGCGCGGGCGCGATCCGCGCCGACCAGCGCCGCGCGGCGGCGGCCGTGCCCGCAGGGATCAGCACCCCGGCCACCAGCAGCCCGGCCAGGAGCGCCAGCGCCGCCGCCGGAAGCAGGAACAGCCCGATCACCACCGCGGCCACCCCGGTGACCAGCGCCGCGACCGCCGGGAGCAGGCAGCGCACCAGCAGGTCCTGTACGGCGTCGGTGTCGTCGACCATGCGGCTGAGCAGGTCGGCTCCGCGCTTGTTCGACGATCCCGTGGGAATGAGGGCCTGGTAGAGCCGTTCCCTGGTCGTCGCCTGGGCCCGCAGCGCCACGTCGTGACCGGCCAGGCGCTCCCCGTAGCGGAAGACGCCCTTGGTCGTCGCGAACGCCCTCACCCCGACGATCGCCACGCTCAGCGCCGCCAGCGGCGGCTGCTCCGCGGCCCTGGTGATGAGCCACGCGGCGGACCCGATCAGCCCGAGCCCGGCCAGCTCGGCCGCCGCCGCCCCCGCCGCGGCGAGGACCAGCCGCCCTCCGGTCCGGCCCGCCGGTCGCTCATCCGTGCGATCCGCCGGTCGTCCGTCCGCCTCGCTCGCCGGTCGCTCGGCTGTCCGGCCCGCTGCCGGGATCCCGCTGACGTCGGTCACGAGGTGATCTCCTCTCGGGTCCCCGCCGGTGCTCTGTCCTCTGCGGCCCCGGTGTCCCTTGCGGCCCCTGTGTCCCCTGTGTTCTCGGCCACCACCCGGCCGTCGGCGATCCGGATCACCCGGTCGGCCAGGTCGATCATCGCGGGCCGGTGGGCGACGATCACGGCGGTACGGCCCTCGGCGAGGTCCCGGGTCGCGCTCACGATCGCGCCCTCGCTGCGGCCGTCGAGCCGCGCGGTCGGCTCGTCCAGCAGGAGCAGCCCGGCGTCCGGACGGCAGAACGCGCGAGCCAGCGCGACCCGCTGCCGCTGCCCGGCGGACAGGTTGGTCCCCCGCTCGCCGAGCACGGTGTCGTAGCCCTCGGGCAGCGCCGTGACGAACTCGTCGGCCTGCGCGGCCCGCGCCGCGGCCCTGATCTCGCCGATCGTCGCGCCGGGGGCGCCGAGCCCGATGTTGTCGGCCACCGAGGTGGCGAAGAGATGCGGTCGCTGCGGTACGAACGCCAGCCGCGCGCGCCAGGAGTCGTGGTCGCCGATCTCGGCGCCGTCGACCAGGACCCTGCCCTCCGAGGGAGTGACGAAGCCGAGCAGCAGGTGGAGCAGGGTGCTCTTGCCCGCCCCGCTCTCGCCGACCAGCGCCACCCGCTCACCGGGCGCGATCACCAGCGACACGTCCTCCAGCGCGGCCTCCTCACGGTCCGGGTAACGCACCGTGACGTGCTCCAGCCGGATCTCCGGTGCCCCTCCCGGGCTCGGTCCCTTCTCCTGCCCCGGCGTGCCTGCCGTCGCCGTACGGGGGCCCGCGTGCTCCTCGCGCGAAAGCGGTGCCCCCGCCCTCGCCTCCGCCTTTGTCGGCTCCGCCTGGCCGTCGAGTACGCCGAACGCCTCGTCGGCGGCGGCGACGCCCTCCATCGCCGCGTGGAACCTGCCGCCCATGTTGCGCAGCGGCAGGTACGCCTCCGGCGCCAGGAGCAGGACCAGCAGCGCGGCCGACAGGTCCAGGGAGCCGGACAGCAGCCGCAGGCCCACCGGGACGGCCACCAGGGCCAGCGAGAGCGACGCGGCCAGCTCCAGCACCAGCGAGGACAGGAACGCCACCCGCAGCGTGCGCATCGTCGCCGCCCGGTGGGCGTCGGCTACCCGCCGGATCACCTCGGCCTGGTAGCGGGCCCTGCCGAAGGCGCGCAGCGTGGGAAGGCCCCTGACCACGTCCAGGAAGTGCCCGCCGAGGCGGGAAAGGGCTCTCCACTGACGTTCCGTCACGGCCTTGGTGTGCATGCCGACCAGCGCCCCGAAGATCGGGATGAGCGGCAGCGTGACCAGCACGATCACCGCGCTGGCCAGGTCGGCGGTGAACAGCCGGACGAGCACCGCGATCGGCACGACGCCCGCGACCGCCACCGCGGGCAGGTAGCCCGTCAGGTAGGGGTCGAGGGCGTCCAGACCCCGGCCGGTCAGCGTCACCAGCTCGCCCGAGCGCTGGGAGGCCGGCCTGACGGGCCCCAGGTCGCGCACCCGCGCCAGCAGGCGATGCCGCAGGGCGGACTTCACCCCGGTGGTCATGCGTCCGGCGGCGATCCCCTGCCCCAGGGTGAGGAGCGCCCGGACGCCGACGACCAGCGCCAGCAGGATCAGGGCCGGGGCCGCGAACCGCCCGGACAGCACCCCGGCGAGCAGCTCCGCCTGGACGAGGACGAGCAGCCCGGTCAGGACGGCGGCGGCCAGGCACACGGCCAGGTGGCGGCGGACGGCCCGCTCGCCCAGTGCCAGCCGTACAAGATCCTTGTGCATGCCAACCCTAGAGAGCTCAGAAGAACGAGGGAACCCGATCGGAGGCGGCGCGTCCGGGACCGAACGTCCGCCATACCCATACTTGCGCACCCACCATGACCGGTGCGAAGGGAAGAATCATGACACTGAGCACACTTAGCGTCCCGGCGGGCGCCGTACGGTCGAGCAGCCAGGGGGCGAGCACGGCGAGCAGCACCGCGACGGGCGCGGCGGCGGCGCACGCGGAGAGCAGGAGCGCCCGGCCGGTGCGGCGCGCGCCGGTCACCCGCCCGGGCAGCCGCCACGAGAGGAACGTCCGGCCGTGGAAGGCGAGCAGCGCGGCCACCACCAGCCCGCCGGCCAGTCCCGTCAGGCCGATCGCGGGCCCGGTCAGGCCGGCCACCGCGACCAGGGCCATGCCCCAGCTCAGCGCCAGGCCGTACGAGCCGACGACGATCGCCCAGTCCCAGGTCGACCGCCACGCGCTCCCGTCGGCGCGGCGGCGGAACCAGAGCCCGGCGTCGCGGACGATCCACGACACCAGCAGGGAGACCACGAGCGGGTAGAGGCCGAACAGCACGTCCCCCTCGATCGAGGGGAAGACGCCGAACAGCACGCCCGCCACGGCCACCAGCCAGACCTCGTTGGCCAGGATGAACGGCGCCATGGCGGCGACGATCTCGTCCCGGTCCTTCCGTGTCCTGCCGAGGACGGGCAGGAGCATGCCCACGCCGATGTCGAAGCCCTCCAGGGCGAAGTAGCCGATCAGCAGGAGGGCGAACACGCCGAGCCAGAGGATGTCCACGGTCTCTCCCTAGTGGCTGAGCGCGTGCGCGCGCTCGGTGGGGTCGGCCGGCGCGTCGGCGCCGAGGGTGACGGCGGCGGGCCCGCGCCGCACGGTACGGGCGATCAGTACGTAGTCGATCACCGCGAGCAGGGCGAGCACGCCGCCGAAGGCGATGAGCGAGACGGTGACCATCCCGGAGGTGAGGCCGGGGGACATGGCGTCGGCGACGGTCAGCTTCCCGTTGATCAGCCAGGGCTGCCTGCCGGACTCCCTGGCCAGCCAGCCGAGGATCGCCGCCACGAACGGCAGCGGGGTGATCGCCATCAGCACGGGGTGCGTCCAGCGCCAGCGCGGCAGCCAGTACACGGTCGGCGCCAGCACGAACATGATGAGAAACTGGAGCAGCTGGCCGATCATGATCATGAAACCGAGCCCCAGCCCGGCCAGGCCCCCGTCGTCGAACTTGCCCGGCTGGACCGCGCCGATCGCGCCGAACTGGGCGTAGCCGAAGCCGACCGTGAGCAGCGAGCCGACCAGCGAGGTGATCACTCCCGTGCGGAGCGAGCTCGTGAAGAACTCCCGCTCGGCGGTGCGCCGGAACAGCTGGTACGCGCTGGCCCCCATCACCACGAAACCGCCGGTCCACAGGCCCGCGCCGAGCACGTGAGGCAGCGCCATGGTCAGCGTCGGGTTGGTGAGCAGCGCGCCGAGGTCGGTCAGGACCAGGTGGCCGTCGCGCTCCACGGCTCCGGCCGGGTTCTGCAGGAACGAGTTGGCCACCATGATCCAGAAGGCGGAGAGGTAGGCGGTCAGCGTCACCACCCAGATGCACGCCACGTGGAGCCATTTCGGCAGCCGGTGCCAGCCGAAGATCCACAGGCCCAGGAAGGTGGACTCCAGGAAGAACGCGCCGAGCGTCTCGATCGCGAGCGGCGCGCCGAAGATGTCCCCGGCGTAGTGCGAGAGGCCGCTCCAGTTCATGCCGAACTGGAACTCCATCACCAGCCCGGTGAGAATCCCGAGCGCGTAGTTGATCACGTAGATCTGGCCCCAGAAGCGGGTCGCCCGCTCGTGGACCGGTTTGCCGGTGACGGCGTAGCGGGTGTGCATGATCGCGATCAGGGGGGCCAGGCCCAGGGTCAGCACGACGAACAGGAAGTGGAGGCTCCCTGTCACGGCGAACTGTGTCCGGGCCAGGTCGAGCACGTCCACGGTCTCACCTCCATAGTTATGTTTGTCTACCTATAGACATACTACATGTAGAACGCCTACATGTAGTATGTCTATACGAGAGGTAGGCTGACGACGTGAGCGAGCGAAGCGAACTAACCGCCGGGTGCGGTGACACGGGATCCGTCCGGCGGGCGGAGGTGACCGGGTGAACCCCGACGCGCTCCGCGGTCACATGGACGCCCTGCTGCTCTCCGTGCTGGAGCACGAGCCGCTGCACGGCTACGCGATCATCGAGGCGCTCCAGGCGCGCAGCGGGGGCGCGCTGAACGTGCCGACGGGCACCGTCTACCCGGCGCTGCGACGGCTGGAGCAGGCGGGATACCTGGCCAGCGAGTGGGCCACGGTGAGCGGGCGCAGGCGGCGCACCTACCGGCTGACCTCCTCGGGGCGCACGGCCCTCGCCGGTGAGCGCTCCGCCTGGCGGGAGTTCGCCGGAGCCATCGGCAGCGTCCTGGAACCGCGCACCACCCGCTGACACCTCCCCCGAGTCGCCGGCCGAGGGCGGCGGGATGGTGCCGGGACGGTGTGCGTGTGTGGTGCCGGCGGGATGATGCCGGGACGGTGTCCGTCCGCGGCCCGCTCGTTCGTCGGTAGGACGAAACCACCTTCCCCGGCTGCCCGTGACGACGGGCGAGGGGAGGGAGATCCGACGACGAAAACCGAAGGACGGCATGATGAACGTTCCGCAGGTGTCCCGGCCGCCAGGCGCGACGGGCAACGAGAAGATCGTCCAGGTCAACGGCGTGGACCTGTGCACGGAGACCTTCGGCGACCCCGCCGATCCGGCGGTCCTCCTCGTGGGCGCCTCGATGCTCACCTGGGAGGACGCGTTCTGCGAGCGACTGGCGGCCGGTGGCCGGTTCGTCATCCGTTACGACATCCGCGACACCGGCAGGTCGACCGGCTACCAGCCGGGTGCCCCCGGCTACACGCTCCGGGACTTGGTCGCCGATGCCGCCGGCCTGCTCGACGCCCTCGGCTTGGCCCGCGCCCACCTGGTGACCTTCTCCGTGGGCGGCTGGATCGGCCAGCTCCTGGCGCTCGATCATCCCGGCCGGGTCGCGTCACTCACCCTGATCTCGACACGCCCCACCGCGCCGGGCCCCAGCGACCCCGACCTGCCGGAACACTCGCCCGAGTTCATGGCCGGCTTCATGGCGGCGGCCGAGCCCGACTGGGCCGATCGGGCGGCTGTGATCCGGTATCTCGTGGAGGGCGGGCGCCGCTACGCGGGCTCACACCCCTTCGACGAGGTGGCCAGGCGCGACCTCGCGGGCCGTGTCTTCGACCGCACCGTCAACGTCAGGGCCAGCCTGACGAGCATCGCCTTCATCGATCACGGGGACCGCTGGAGGGAACGACTCCCGCAGATCGGCGCGGCGACACTCGTGATCCACGGCACCGAGGACCCGTTCTTCCCGTACGGGAACGCGCTTGCCCTGGCCGAGGAGATTCCAGGGGCCGAACTGCTCCCGCTGGAGCGGACGGGCCACGAACTGCCCCGGGTGGTCTGGGACGTCGTCGTTCCGGCCGTCCTGCGGCACACCTCGGACGGGAGACCGGACGACCGGGCCGGGCGGTGAGCCCCCGCCGCGAGGAGGCGGGCGCCGAGGCCACGCGACGACCGGGGCCGGGGCCGGGGACGGGTCCGGGTGAGGTGGGAGCGCTCAGGCGGTGGACCAGGGGCGGGGACGGGCCCACGCCTGCCAGAGAGGGCGCAGGCGGTGCAAGGAACCGGGCACGGGCTCGCGCCTGCCGAGAGTGCTCAGGCGCTGACGGGGGCGGGCTCGCGCCGGGTGATGCTCAGGCAGCGGAAGGCGCAGTACAGCTGCACGGACCAGATCGCGTAGCTCAACAGCGACGCGACGGCCCCCGGGAGGAAGTCGCCGAACCCGGCGGAATCCTGCGAGCCGAACATCAGCGCCCCGCACGACACGAGCATGACCGGCATCATGGCCCAGACGAACAGGCCCAGGGCCCGGGTGACGAGCCGGGGCCGCCTGATCCTGCGCAGTCCCCGGCCCAGCGCGAGCAACGCGAGCCCGCCGACCAGGCCGATGAACATCTGGAGCGCGTCCACGCCGCGGGCGACCAGGATGAACCAGTCCGGCATGCGCTCGTACGCCGTCGGGGCGCTGGGGAAGATCTTCCAGATCACGTTCCACATGATCGCGGTGAGCGGCACGCCGACGAACAGCAGGACGGCCAGCCTCCGGCCCGCCGATTTGGACAGTTCCTCCTGATAGCCGGGCGCGATCTCACGGATCGGCCCGAACTCCTCGACCGCGGCCCGCTCGGCCTCGTCGCGCCTCAGGCCGTCGCCCTCCAGCGCCTCGGCGGTGTCGAGCAGGCTGTCGCGCGCCTCGGTGATCAGGTCGAGCTTCGGTCTCCGAGGACCCCTGAGAGTGCGGCTGAGCCCGGTCACGTAGTCCTCGATGACCCCGGTGCCTGCCATGTACTCTCCAGTCGCCCGATTCCCGTCCAGGGTATGCGTTTCCCATCCTGGTCTCCCGGCCGGGAGCCGCGCATCGGGGACGACCCTGAGAAGACCCCGAGTCGACCCGTTCCCACCTGCGCATACGCTCGAATCCAGCGACGCCGGCGGGAGGGAGGACTTCGTCGTGAGATTCAGGGACCTCAAGGTGCGGGAGGGCACGCTCGCCAACGACCTGCCGTACTACGCCCTCGGCGACGGCCCGCCGCTCGTCGTGCTGCGCTGGTTCACCCCCGCCCACGCCAACCCGGCCGGGTTGGCGCGCGGTGTGGAACTGCGGATGCTGGCCCCACTGGCCCGCCACTTCCGGCTGTACGCCGTGGGCCGCGCTCCCGGCATGGCTTCGGGAACCACCATGGCCGACATCGCCGCCCGGCACGCCGAGGCGCTCCGCGCGGAGTTCGACGGGCCGGTCGACGTGCTGGGCCTGTCGTCTGGGGGTTCGGTGGCGCTGCAGCTGGCGGCCGACCATCCGGACGTGGTGCGCGCGCTGGTCGTCGCCGGGGCGGCGCACAGGCTCACGCCGGAGGTCAGGCGGCTGCAGCGCCGCTACACCGAGGCGGTCGCCGCCGGGCGGCGCGGCCTGCAGCACCAGGCGATCACGGCCGCCGCCTCGCCCGCCGGGCGGGCTCTGGCCGGGGTGCTGCTGTGGCTGCTGGACCCGCTGGTACGTCCCGGCGACCCCCGTGACATGCTCGCCTTCGCCCGCGCGGAGGACGGGTTCGACCTGGGCGGACGCCTGGCCGACGTCGTCGCCCCCACCCTGGTCCTGGGCGGTGAGAGGGACCTCGACTACCCGGTCGAGCTTTTCCGGGAGACCGCCGAGGGGATCCGCGACGGCCGCCTGATCACCTATCCCGGCCTCGGTCACCTGGGGGTGTTCCGCAGCGGCCGGTTCGCCGCCGACGTCACGGCCTTCCTCGCCGGGATCGGTCCGGGAGAGAGCACCCGCGCGATCTCCTAGTCCCACCGCCTCGGAACCGCCTCGGAACCGCCTCGGAACCGCCTCGGAACCCCTTCGGGACACGCCGTTCGGCGCGGAGGTCTCACCCGTGGTCGGGGGCGCGCCACAGGGACCACCAGCGCAGCCCCAGCCGGGCACCGCGCGGGACGACGGCGAGCGCGCAGCCGCTCATCCTGAGCCCCTCGGGGTGGCGGATGCCGGTGAAGAGGCAGGTGCTGAGGTCCAGGTCGGCGAGCTCCAGCTCCTCGGCGTCCACCTCGTGCAGCGAGGTCACCCGGGCGCCGTCACGGCCCCGCACCATGGCGGGGCCGTGCAGGGTCGCCCCCTCCAGGTCGGCCTCGGCGTCGTCGAGCCGGACGTTCAGCCGCCCGCCCACCTCCAGGCGCCGCAGGTCCACCGAGCATCCGCCCGTGGTCACGTCGAGGCCCTTGCCCGCCCACGCCCCGGCGAGGGTGAGGTGGCGGCCGACCGAGATCGGGGCCAGGTAGCCGCCCGCCGAGAAACGCGCCCCGTCGAACCCGGCCAGCCCGCCGAAACTCGTCTTGCGGAAGGACACCGTACGGCGGAACCTGCACCCTCTCAGGGTCGCGTCGCCCGCGAAGCCGGTGCCGTCAAAAGTGACAAAACCATGGAAATCAGCGCATTCAAACGACGCGGTCCGGTTGAAGAGCGCGCCCCCGAACAGGGCGTCACCGTCGATGGAGACCCGGTCGAAGGCCGCGTGCCCGGTGATGGCGACACCGTGCAGGGACAGCCCCCGGTCGAACCTGGCCTCCCGGAAGGAAACGTTGCGCGCGAAACGGGCGTCGAAGAAAGAGGCGAGGCGCCGGAAGTGCGCGTGGTCGAACGAGACGTCCCCGCCGAAGGCGATGTCGCCGAACCGAACGCTCTCGGGAAAGGTGGCCCAGTCGAACCTGGCCCGGCCCAGACGTCCCCGGGTCGCGCCGAGGATCCGCTCCAGCAGATCCCTGCCGACGACGGTGGCCCGCAGGTCGACGGCGGAGCCGGGGGAGAGCCCGCGGACGACCTCGTCGAGCTCGGCGGCGTCCAGATGGGCCAGGCACCGGCCGTACGGCTGCCGCGCGGATCCGGCGCACTCCGGGGAGGCGGCGCAGGTCACCCAACCCACGTCCAGAGTTCTCATGTCCAAGTGATACCCGCGGACGCCGGGGCAAGCGACTTCTAGGTCAAGGAAAGCCATATCTGGCCAGGCTGGATAGACATGAAGTGTCAACATTCTGGATTTCACCGTCTATCCACTTATATGTGAGTGTTCTGCGATGCAGAGAGCCTTACGCTCCGGTTCATGCGTGCTTTATCCCGGGCGTTCGCCGCCCTCGTCGCCGCCGGCCTCGCCACCACCGGCGTCGCGGCCCTCGCCTCAGCCCCGGCCCTGGCGGAACCGGGCACCGTCGTCATCAGCCAGGTCTACGGCGGCGGCGGCAACGCCGGAGCGCCGCTCGCCAACGACTACGTCGAGCTGTTCAACCGCAGCGCCGCGCCCGTCGCCCTGGACGGCTGGTCCGTCCAGTACGCGAGCGCCACCGGTACGGGAAACTTCGGCGCCAACCCGGTCGTCCCCCTGGCGGGCACCCTCGCGCCCGGCCAGTACCACCTGGTCCAGCTGGCCGGAGGCGCCAACGGCTCCCCGCTGCCCGCCGCGGACACCACCGGGACGATCAACCTGAGCGGCTCCGCGGGCAAGGCGGCCCTGGTCCGCTCGGCCGAGGGGCTGGCGTGCAACGGCGGCTCCGCCCTCTGCGCGCCGGAGCAGACGGCACTCATCGCCGACCTGGTCGGGTACGGCACCGCCAACTACTTCGAGGGCACCGCCGCCCCCGCGCTCTCGGCCACCCTGGCCGGCCTGCGCAGGGACCACGGCTGCGCCGACACCGACGTCAACGGCACCGACGTGGAGGCCGCGGCCCCGGCGCCGCGCAACCGGGCCACCGCCGCCGCGCCCTGCGGCGCCGTCGAGCCGACGCCCACCCCCACACCGACCCCGACCCCGACCCCGACGGTGGAGCCCACCCCGAGCCCCACCCCGACGGGGGAGCCGTGCGAGACCCCGGCCACCCACCAGATCGCCCAGGTGCAGGGCAGCGGTGACGTCAGCCCGCTGGCGGGCCAGAACGTCCGCGTCGAGGGCGTCGTGACCGCCGACTTCCAGGCGACCACGCAGCTCGGCGGCTTCTTCCTGCAGGACCCGACCCCGGACGCCGACCCGGCCACCTCCGAGGGCCTGTTCGCCTTCGCCCGCGACTCCTTCGAGGACGTCAAGGTCGGCGACCGCGTCCTGGTCACCGGCAGGGCCGTGGAGTTCAACGGCTGGACCGAGCTGTCGCCGGTCACCGCCGTGGACATCTGCGGAAAGGGCACCGTCGCGCCCGCCAAGCAGAACCTGCCGCGCGCCGAGGGCACGACCTTCGAACCCGTCGAGAGCATGCTCGTCACCTTCCCCGAGCCGCTCACCCTCAACGACCACTACAACCTGGGCCGCTACGGCGAGGTCACCGTCGCCTCCGAGGGACGCCTGTTCCAGCCGACCGACCGGCCGGGCGTGGACGCAGCCAGGAACGCGCGGCGCGCCCTGCTGGTGGACGACGGCTCCACGGTGGAGAACCCCGCGACGATCCCCTACACCGACCCGCGCACCGTCCGCCTGGGCGACACCGCGCTCGGCGTCACCGGCGTGATGGGGTACGGCTTCGGCAAGTACCGGCTCCAGCCGACCAAGAAGATCAACTTTCTCCGGACCAACCCGCGCCTGCCCGTGCCGTTCCCGGTCATCGGCAACGTCAAGGTGGCCAGCTTCAACACGCTCAACTGGTTCACCACCCTCGGCTCGCGCGGCGCGAGCAACGCCGCGGAGCAGCAGCGCCAGCTGGCCAAGCTGGTCGCCGCGCTGAAGGGCATGAACGCCGACGTCGTCGGCCTGATGGAGGTCCAGAACAACGGCCAGACCGCGGTGCAGGCCCTGGTCGACGCGCTCAACGCCGAGGTCGGCGCGGGCACCTACGCGGCGATCGCCCACCCCCACCCGGGCACCGACCTGATCCACGTGACGGCGATCTACAAGCCGGGCAGGGTGCAGCCGGTGGGAGCCGCCCGCTCCTCCACCGACCCGGTCTTCCGCAGGCCCCCGCTGATCCAGACCTTCCGCCGGGTCCAGGGCGGCCAGTCCTTCACCGTGCTGGTCAACCACTTCAAGTCCAAGGGCTGCGACGCGCAGGCCGTGGGCCCGGACGCCGACCAGGGTGACGGGCAGAGCTGCTACAACGGCGAGCGCGTACGCCAGGCACAGGCGACACTGGGCCTGATCGACAGCCTGGACCTGACCAACCCGCTGGTCCTCGGCGACCTCAACGCCTACGGCGAGGAGGACCCGATCGACACCCTGGAGGCCGCCGGCCTGACCAGCGTGACCAAGAGGTTCGTCCCGGCGCCGCTGCGCTACAGCTACCTCTTCGACGGCCTGGTCGGCGAGCTGGACCACGCCCTGGTCGGCAAGGACCTGCTCAAGCGCGTGACCAGCGCGACGATCTGGCACATCAACGCCGACGAGAGCCGGATCCTCGACTACAACACCGAGTTCAACCCGCCGGGCCTCTACGAGCCCGACGCGTTCCGCTCCTCCGACCACGACCCCGTGGTCATCGGACTGACCCTGTCCGGCGGGAGGCGCTGACCCGGACCGGCGGGCGATGACGCGTACCTCCGCGGGGCCGCCGGCCCCGCGGAGGTAGTGCCGCATGAGGAAGTACGAGAAAGAGAGCCGTCATGTTCACGGCTACGCGTGCCGTGCCGGTGGCCCCGCGAAAGGCGGGATCACCGGCACGGCATGCGAGGTGGCGGGGGCCGGTCAGCGGCCCCAGCCCGGCGTGGTGCCGCACTTGGCCTTCGCGTTGAGGCAGACCTTCACGAGCGCGCCGAGAGCCTCCGGCTTCCACGCGTTCATGAAGTCCCCGTGGATCGAGGACGGCAGGCCCGACGACAGCGACAGGCCGTCACCGCCGAGGGAGTCGTAGCCGAGCATGAACGAGAGGTTGGGGACCGCGACCGGGTAGTCGCCGGAGCACGTGCCGTTCTTGGCGGGCCCCATGTGCGACTTGTGGTCGGGCGAGTCGATGTGCTTGCCGTCCCAGCAGTCCTGGAACGTCAGCTGGTAGATCAGGTTGCCGCCCGGTGCGCAGACGGGCCAGTTGCCGTCGGCGCTACGGCCGGTCTCCGCGCTGCCGGCGCACCAGAACTGGCCGGAGGCACCCTTCGGCGTCGCCACCTGCCGCTTCGCGTCGCCCTGCACCACGACCAGACCCGGCGGGAACGGCACGACCTCCGACGGGTCCTTGAGCCGGGAGCCGTAGTACACGCGGAAGTTCTTCATCGGGACCGACTTGCCGTTCTTCAGCAGGGTCGGCGCCCAGTAGGCGCTGTGGTCCCCGGGCGCGTCACAGTTCGTGGCGCTCGTGAACAGGTCTTCCACCGTGGTGTTCGCCGTCACCTTCGGGCCGAAGAAGGTGTGCATGTGGGAGGCGCCGACCAGGCCGGGCAGCACGACCGGGTCGTCCTTGGCCTCGTTGGCCACCTCACAGTTGGTGTGGAACTCGGGGACCCTCACGATCCCCGCGGGGACCGCCTGGGGCGCGACCTTGTTGTAGGCGTCCAGGGTCTTCTTCCACGCGGCCTGGTTCACCGGCACCCAGCCACCGGCGGGCGCGGTGGTGGTCGGGGTGGCGCTGGACGTCGGCTTCGGAGTCGAGGTCGTGGTCGGCTTCGGAGTCGAGGTCGGCTTCGGGGTCGTGCTCGTGGTCGGCTTCGGGGTCGGGTTCGTGGTGCCCGAGCCGGTGCCGAAGACCTGGAACTCCCACAGCGAGACGCCGTACCGGCCGGACCGCTTGGTCGCGTACAGCCGCACGAACCTGCCGGTGGCCGACAGGTTGATGGTCTGGACGCCGCCCTTGCCCGCCGTGGTGCTGTACACCGTCTTCCAGGGGCCGTTGCCGCCGGCGGCGGTCTGGATCTGGAACGCCGTGGCGTGGGCGCGCTCCCAGTTGATGACGATCTTCTTGATGGCGCTGGACTTGCCGAGGTCGACCGCGAGCCACTGCGGGTCGCTGAACTTGCTGCCCCAGCGGGTGCTGGTCTTGCCGTCGAAGGCGGCCGCGGCCGACAGGTCACCGCGCTCCGCCGAGGAGGCGATGGCGGTACGGCCCTGCGAGAGGGGCACCTCGGCCGCGGCGGCCGGGGAGGTGACGCTCACCATGGAGGTGCCCAGGAGGCCGACGAGAACACCGGCCAGCGACAGGCGGCGGACCTGGCGTACGACGGACGCGCGTCCGGCTCGGATGCCGCGCGAGGCGGTTGTGCTCATAGTGAATGGAGTCCTTGTCCTGTTGGGAAGTCATGGAGGGGACTTCTGGCGGCACTCACAAGCACCGCTACACAGGAGACCCGCAGGCCGCGAGTGGATAACGAAAACTTCGGAGAAACTCGTGACGTCTCGTTCTCGCGCAGGGAATTTCGGGAGCGGCCGCCGCCCTCGCCTCGAACGTGCAGGTCAACGCCGAGACCCTCCCGGTGGCGGGCGGGCGGCCCCTCGAACGCGCCGGGCCCCGGCCCACCCACCCGGGCGAGGGGTGGATGAGCAGGGGCCCGGCCGTCGGGCGCGGAGCCGGGGCCGGCCCGTCACGCGCAGGTGTATCCGGACGGGAGCGCGGTGTCGCCGTTCGGGCGGCTCACCTGGAAGCCGACGCCGGTGGTGGCGGCTCCGGCGGCGAGGGCGCCGTTGTGGGCGACGTTCCTGATGGTCACGGTCTGCCCGCTGACGGTGGTGGTGCCGTTCCACGAGCCGGTCAGCGTGTGCCCGGCCGGCAGCGTGAAGGTGACCGTCCATCCGGTGATCGCCGAGGTGCCGGTGTTGGTGATGGTCAGCGGCTGGATGACGTACCCGGTGCTCCACTGGGTCTGCACGGTCGGCACGGCCGCGCAGGCTCCGGTGGACGTGCCGGGCCGGGTGGTGACCTCCGCGGTGTTCGAGACCGGCGAGGTGTTGCCCGCCGCGTCCCGTGCCCTGACCTGGTAGCGGTAGGTGGTGCTCGGGGTCAGGCCCGTGTCGGCGAACGAGGTCGTGGCCGAGGTGCCGGCCTGGGTGAACGTGCCGCCGCTCGCGCCGGGCGCGCGCAGGATGTCGTAGCCGGAGACGCCGGTGTCGTCCGTCGAGGCCGTCCAGCTCAGGGTCGTGCCCGTGGACGTGGTTCCCGAGGCCGCCAAGCCGGCCGGGGCCGTCGGCGGCGAGGTGTCGTCACCGCCGCCGGCGGTCGTGGTGAACGTGACCGGCTGCGAGTCGCCGGACAGGTTGCCCGCGCCGTCGCGCGCCCGCACGTACACCTGGTACCGGGTGTTCGCGGTCAGCCCGGTGAGGGTGGTCGAGTTGGTGGTGGACTGCCCGAGTTGCGGGTCGGTGGCGCCCTCCTCGCGGTAGATGTTGTAGCCGGCCAGGCCGGAACCGCCCTGGTCGGTGGACGCGGCCCAGGTCAGCGTGGCGCCGGTGGCGGTCACGCCGGACGCGGCCGGGGTGCCCGGCGTGCTCGGCGGAGTGCTGTCGCCCGAATCGCCGAGGGTCGGAGTCTGCCAGTCCCTCCACTCGGCCAGGTTGCCGGACGCCCTGGACGAGATCCTCATCGCGCCGGGGGCGCTGCCCGTCTTCAGCAGGAACTTCTGGATGTTCTGCTGCAGGGGGGTCCTCCACTCGGACCGGTTGGCGCAGTGGCTGCCGTCCTGGATGTCGGACCAGTAGGTGATGTTGCCTCCCGCGCCGAGAGCCTTGTAGACCTCCGCCCCGCCCAGGGCCGCCACGCTCGCGGATCGGGGGCCCAGGTTGGCGATGTGCGGGTTGTCCATGATGAACAGTCCGCGCGGCGCGACCATGGCCACCATCTGGTGGGTGTCCACCGGTAGCCGTGCCGGGCTGCCGGTGAAGGAGCCGAACGCGTCGCCCAGCCAGGGCTGCTCCCCGTAGGCGCTGCTCAGGCTCTGGGCGCCTTCCCCGGGAATCCCGCGGAAGATGGGCACGCCGGCGCTTCCCGACTCGATCGGCATGGTCAGCGCGATGCGCTGGTCGAACGCGCCGACCACGAAGGCGCCCTTCCCGAACCGCGAGCATCCCGTGACGCCGGTGGCGTCGGCCTTGAGGACGTTGCCGTTGGACTGCTCGATGACGTCGATGATCCGGCTTACCCCCCAGGCCCAGGCCATGAGCAGGCCCGTGCTGCTCGAGGAGCCGTAGACGCTGTAGAAGGCGCCCTGTTTGTTGTTGCGTGGCGTGCCCTCCCGGCCGACCGCGTAGGGGTCGTAGGTGATGACCGCGGCACCGGCCGCTCTGATGGCGGCCGTGTCCGCTCCGAATCCCCCCAGGACGACGACCGCGGGAAAGGGGCCGGACCCGCTCGGCAGCGAGACACCCGCGGAGAAGCTGGAGCTCCTGCCGTTGTGGCTCACGTTCACGGTGATGCCGCTGTTCGAGACCGTCCCCGTGACGGTGGCCGGCTTGACGGGCTTCTCGCCGTAGACGAACTTCTCCGCCAGCTTCTTGATCTCCTCGCGCCGGCACCGCCATTCGGACGTGGTGGAGATGCGCGTACCGTTCAGCTTCCTGAAGGGGTCGGGGAGCCTGGAGTCGGTGGGCAGCGATCCCGCGTCGGGCAGGCCGGTCACCGCGCAGTCGGCACCCTCGTTCTCGACTCCGGCAGCGGCGGCTGTGGTGACGGTGGTGGCGGCGAGGGCGGCGGTGGCCTCGGCGGAGGTCACCGTCACCGCCCCGGTGACCGAGAGCATCGCCGCCACCGCCGGCGCGACGACCCTTGAGGGGATCTTGAAGCGGGTCAAGCCGATGATCACTGGGGCTCTCCTTTCCGGGTGGGGTGTTGGCGATCAGTCTGGGAACGCGACCGAAAGGCGTCAACACGGGTGCCGAAATATTTCGAAAGCCGATCTTTTCTTGCATTCCTGAGCTGGAAATATCTCTATGCCATCAGTAAAACTTTCGGAAAGTAGCTGAAAAGAAGGTGTGTTTCCCTCGCTAGGTCCGTTGCTCGGAAAGTTTCGGAGCGGCGCGCCGTGCTCGGGGCGCCCGGTGACCGGATCGAGAACGGGGGACGGGGCCCGGACGCGTCGCCCCCGGCAGCGTCCACCGGCCCGGCGGGTTCCCGCCGCCCCGGTGGGACGGCGGGACGGCGGGGATGGAATGCGCGGGGGAGGGAAGTGGTTATGCCAGCCGTACAGACGTGAACGACAGGAGGAGCCACCGGTGGCCACCATCGAGGTAACCGAGAAGAACTTCAACGACATCGCCGATGAGGGGATCGTCCTGCTGGACTTCTGGGCGGCCTGGTGCGGACCGTGCCGCACCTTCGGGCCGATTTTCGAGAAGTCGTCGGCGAAGCACACGGACATCAAGTTCGGCAAGATCGACACCGAGGCCGAGCAGGCGCTCGCGCAGGGATTCGAGATCACCTCGATCCCGACGATCATGGCCATCCGCGATGGCATCGTCGTCTTCGCCCAGCCGGGCGCGCTGCCCGAGCCCGCCCTCGAGGACCTCATCGGCCAGGTCCGCGCCCTCGACATGGAGGCGATCCGCGCCGAGCTCGCCAACGAGCTGGGTGCCCAGAAGGGCTGATGCCCGGATCGCGGAAGCCCCGCGCCGCCGGAGGGAAGGAATCCGACGGCGCGGGGCTTTCGCATGACCGGGGTCCGGGCCGGCCCGGCCCGGAAGGTCAGACCGAGCGGTAGAGCTCGGCCACCCGGAAGGCCAGGTCGAGCGACTGGCCACGGTTGAGACGCGGGTCGCAGGCCGTCTCGTAGCGTCTGGCCAGGTCGTCCTCGACGATCTCGGCGCCGCCGCCCACGCACTCGGTGACGTCGTCGCCGGTGAACTCGATGTGGACGCCGCCCGGATGGGTGCCGAGCGCGCGGTGCACCTCGAAGAAGCCCGCCACCTCGTTCAGGACGTCGTCCAGGCGGCGGGTCTTGTGGCCGCTGGGCGCCTCGAAGGTGTTGCCGTGCATGGGGTCGCAGATCCACGCCACCTGGGCACCGCTCGCGGTCACCTTCTCCACCAGCTCGGGGAGGTGCTCGCGGATCTTCGACGCGCCCATCCGGGTGATGAAGGTCAGGCGCCCGGCCTCGTTGTCCGGGTTGAGCTTCTCGATCAGCGCGAGGGCGTCCTCGGCGCTGGTCGTCGGGCCGAGCTTGACGCCGATCGGGTTGCGGATGCTGGCGAAGAACTCCACGTGGGCACCGTCGAGCTGGCGGGTGCGCTCGCCGATCCAGACCATGTGCGCCGAGACGTCGTACGGGCGGCCGGTCCGCGAGTCGATCCGGGTGAGCGCCTGGTCGTAGTCGAGGATCAGCGCCTCGTGCGAGGAGTAGAACTCGACGGTGTGGAACTCCTCGGGCTCCACGCCGCAGGCGCGCATGAAGGCCAGCGCCTGGTCGATCTCGCGGGCGAGCTGCTCGTAGCGCTTGCCGGCCGGGGACTCGATCACGAAGTCCTGGTTCCAGGCGTGCACCTGGCGCAGGTCGGCGTAGCCGCCCTTGGTGAAGGCGCGGATCAGGTTGAGCGTCACCGCCGAGGAGTGGTAGGCCCGCAGCAGCCGCCAGGGGTCGGGAACGCGGGACTCGGGGGTGAAGTCGAAGCCGTTGACCATGTCGCCCCGGTAGGCGGGCAGCTTGACGTCGTCGCGGGTCTCGAAGTTCTTCGAGCGCGGCTTGGCGAACTGCCCGGCCATCCGGCCGATCTTCACCACGGGGACCTTCGCCGCGTAGGTCAGCACGATGGCCATCTGCAGCAGCGTCTTGAGCTTGTTGCGCACGTCGTCGGCGGTGGCGCCGCCGAAGGTCTCGGCGCAGTCTCCGCCCTGGAGGACGAAGGCCTCGCCCCGCGTCACCGCCGCCAGGTCCGCCTTGAGGTTGTCGCACTCGCCCGCGAAGACGAGGGGCGGGAGGCCCTTCAGCTCGCCGACGACCTTGTCCAGCTCGCCGCGGTCGGGCCACTCGGGCTGCTGCGCCGCAGGCAGCCGCCGCCAGGAATCGAGGTTGATGCTCACGACATACCAGGCTATTGCAAGCGGCTGTTCGAACAGACCTGATTGTCCACGTAGTGAGAAGGTCTTTATACCTGGTGAGATTTCACCGGGCTGGAAACATGCTCGGGAAGGATGCCCAGGCCGACGAAACGCCTGGCCAGGAAGCCGATCAGGGGAAGGCGGGAGATGTCGCGCGGCAGCCGCACCGGCCGGGGGCGCTCGCTCAGCGCCGGCCGGATCAGCCGGCTCTGGAGGACGCGCTGGGCGAACTGGGTGACGGCGGTGGGCGGGTTGCGCCGCCGCTGGACCCTCGCGAGCAGCGATTCGGGGATCTCGGCCCCGGCGGCGAGCGGCGCGGCCAGCAGGTTCGCGGCGGCGACCGCGTCCTGTACGGCCAGGTTGATGCCGACGCCGAAGATCGGCGACATGGCGTGCGCGGCGTCGCCGATGACCAGCAGGCCGGGGCGGTGCCAGCGGCGCAGCCGGTTGAGCGCGACCGACAGCATGCTGACCGCCTCGAAGTCCCGCAGCTGCCCGACCCGATCCCCGAGGAAGGGCAGGAGCCTGGCGACCGGCTCGCGGACCGCCTCGATCCCCTGGGAACGCAGGGTTTCGAAGCCGCCCTTGGGGATCAGGTAGGCGAGCTGCCAGTAGGTCTCGCGATTGATCGCCACCATCAGGTGCCCGTTGGATATCCGCAGGAACGTCATCTCGGGATCGGCGGGCTCGCGCGGCAGCCGGAACCAGAGCACGTCCATGGGGGCGCTGTGCTCCACGGGGACGAGCCCGGCGGCCCGGCGTACGTCGGAGTGGCGGCCGTCGGCGGCCACGGTGAGCGTCGCGCGCAGCTCGTGCTCGCCCGAGGCGTCCCGGTAGCGCACCCCGCGCACCGCGTCGCCCTCGCGGATCACCCCGTGCACCTCGGCCTCCATGATGAGGCGGAAGTTCGGATACCGCCTGGCGGCGGTGGTCAGCAGGTCGAGGAACTCCCACTGCGGGACGAAGGCGATGTACCGGTACTTGCCCTTGAGTTTCCGCAGATCGGCGACCGGCACCGTGGTGTCGTCGGTGTGGATCTCCATCCTGTACGTCTTGCGGTGCGGGAGCCGGTGGAACTCCTCGGCCAGGCCCAGCTCGTCGAGGATCTGCAGGGTCGAGGGATGGATGGTGTCACCCCTGAAGTCGCGCAGGAAGTCGCTGTGCTTCTCCAGGAGCGTCACCTCGACGCCCGCCCTGGCCAGCAGCAGTGCGAGCATCGCCCCCGCCGGGCCGCCCCCGGCGATCACGCATGTGTTCCGTCTCATAATTCATCACCCAGTGAAATTCTGGCACAGGAGCCGGCGGAAGGAAACAGGTTCGCCGGCGATTCGCTCCTCATCCAGTGTCGAATCGCGGGGTGCGAGGACGGAACGCGACCCCTCGGGGAGGCCTGCGGGTCTGCGAGCCGTGGACGGCGGGCGAAGACGGCGTCCGGCCGGCGGGGCCGCCGAATTTATTGGACCGTGCGGTCCAGGGGGTTATGCTGTGGACATGCCCACCCCGGCGAAGTTCACCGTGAAAGGGGCGCTCACGCGCGCCCGCATCGTCGAGGCCGCCGCCGACCTGATCCTGGCCCGCGGGGTCGGCGGTACGACCCTGGACGACATCCGGGCCGGGACCGCGACCAGCAAGAGCCAGCTGTTCCACTACTTCCCGGACGGAAAGCGCGACCTGGTCGCGGCGATCGCGTCGTTCCAGGCCGAGCGGGTGCTCCAGGCGCAGAGGCCGTTCCTGGACACGCTCGACACCTGGGAGGCGTGGGAGGGCTGGCGTGACGCCGTCATCGCGCACTACGGCTCGCAGCCGCACTGGGGCTGTCCGATCGGGGCGATGGCGAGCGAGCTCGCCGGCAGTGATCCCGAGCGCGCCGCCGAGGTGGCCGGGCACATGGACCGCTGGTGCGGATACCTGCGGGCGGGGCTCACGCGCATGCGCGCCACCGGCCTGCTGCGCGCCGACGCCGACCCGGAGGAACTGGCCCTGGCGATCTTCGCGGCGCTCCAGGGAGGACTGCTGCTGACCCAGACGACGCAGTCGATCAAGCCGCTGCGCGCGGCGCTGGACGCGGCCCTGACGGCGTTGCGGGCCTCGGCGGCCTGAGCCTCCCACGGGTCCCGGCTGTCACGGGGGCGTTCGCCGGGCGAGGCTGTCACGGGGCGTTCGCCGGGAGACGAGAACGAGGAGGGCCGGGAGGGTGTCCGAGGTCTGGAAGGTGGCGGCGGGGATCGCGGGCGGCCTGCTGCTGCTCTGGCTGGCCCTGGCCGCCTTCCTGGTGATGGCGCGCCCCAGGGGCGGCGCGCTGGGCGAGGCGTTGCGCCTGCTGCCCGACCTGCTCCGCCTGGTCGCCAGGCTCGCGCGCGACGACGGCCTGCCGCGGGGGGTGCGGGCGCGGCTGTGGCTGCTGCTGGGCTACCTGGCGCTGCCCATCGACCTGATCCCCGACTTCATCCCCGTGCTCGGCTACGCCGACGACGCGATCATCGTCGCCTTCGTCCTGCGCTCGGTCATCAGGCGTGCCGGGCCCGGCGCGCTGGCCGGGCACTGGCCCGGCACGCCGGAGGGGCTGGCCGTCGTCCTGCGCCTCGTCGGAGGGCCCCGGCAGCCGGGAGCCGCGCCTCCCCGCCCCGGCGGGCGGTGACGACGACCGGCTCAGGTCACGGCGTCGCCGAGAGCACGTCGAGGGCGTCGAGCACGGCGGCGGCGGAGCGGTCGCGAAGGGAGGCGTACTCCTTCTCCGGATACTGGCGGGGGCCGTTCTCGACCAGGATGATCAGGGCGAGGTAGAGGCGGTAGAGGGTCATCCGGGTGCGGGCGGGGCCGGTGAACTCCACGACGCCGCCCGCTTCGCGGTATCCGGCGATGATCGGGTCGGACTCGTCCAGCCTGCCGAAGATCGTGGGAGTGACGAAGTCGGCCAGCGGGTCGCCCCAGAAGGCCCGCTCGTGGTCGATGATCGCCTGGATGCGCGGCGTCTCGTCGCGGGTCAGGAAGACGTTGCCCGGCCACACGTCGAAATGGACCAGGCGGGGGATCACGACCTCGTCCAGCGCGCCCGCGCCCGACTCGATCGCCGCCGCGATCTCGGGCACCGGCCTCGGCAGCGGGGTGGCGTAGCGGCCGGCGTCGGCCAGGAGCGCGCCGGTCATCGTCAGGAACGCCTCCCGCCAGGTGCCGCCGGTCAGGCCCGCGTGCGGGTAGCCGTAGACGTCGCCGGTGATCGCGTTCAGCCGGGCCAGGTGGCCGCCGAGCTCGCGGCGCAGGGCCCGCCGGTCCGCCTCCGCCGGCTTCGCCCGGTTCCACGGCACCCCGTCGAGGGCGGACAGGACCAGGTAGTCGCCGCCCAGCACCGGGTCGTCGAACCCGGCGCGCAGCAGCTCGGGAACCGGCACCCCGGCGGGGCCCGCCAGGTCGTAGACCATGGCCTCGGTGCGCAGCAGGTCGCGCTCGTAGCGCAGCTGCTCCAGCTCGGGCGGCGGCGACAGCTTCAGGACCACCTCGCGCCCGTCCAGCAGCGCCAGCCGCCACACGGCGTTGGCGAAGCCGTCGGTCAGCTCGGTGGCGGAGGAGAGGCCGACGCCCAGGGCCCGCCGCGCCAGCGCGTCGAGTTCCGCGGGCGCGAGCGGGCGTTTCGTCCTGCTGTCCATTTCCTGCCTCGGTGCTGCTGGGGGGAACGGCGGCGCGGCCGGGACGGAGCGCGCCGGGCAAGGGTAAGCCGGGTGAGGAGACGAAGGTGAGCCGGGTCAGGCGGACCCGCGCTCGATCAGGTGGGTGTCCAGTATCACCACCGGCTGTTCCAGCTGCTCACCGTTGATGCGGGCGACGAGAAGGTGGGCCATCTGCCGGCCCATCGACTCGGTGGGCTGGTGCACGCTGGTGAGGGCGGGGGAGGAGTGCGCCCCGGCGGGGGAGTCGTCGAAGCCGATCACCGCGACGTCGCCGGGGATCGACCTGCCCTCCTCGCGCAGCACCCGCATCGCGCCCAGCGCCATCGGGTCGGAGGCGGTGAAGACGGCGTCCAGGTCGTGATGCTCGGCGAGGAGCCTGCGCATCCCCGCCATCCCGCTCTCCTCGCTGAAGTCGCCGTACGTCACCATCTCGCTCACGCCGGTCGCGAGCAGCGCGTCGCGGTAGCCCGCGAGCCGGTCGACGCCCACGCCCATGTCCTGGGGGCCCGCGATGGTGGCGATCCGGCGGCGGCCCTTGGCCAGCAGGTATTTGACCGCCTGCCTGGCCCCGGCCCGGTTGTCGACGTCGACGTAGCTGTAGGGGGTGAGGCCGACCGGGCGGCCGCCGATGACGGTCGGCACGCCCATCGCCTCCAGCCGCCCCGGCAGCGGGTCGGCGCCGTGCAGGGAGATCAGCAGCACCCCGTCGACGTGCTGCCCGGTCAGGTAGTGCTCCAGCCGCTCGTGGTCCTGCGCCGACTGCGCCATCGCGAGGATCAGCTGCAGGCCGGTCTCGGACAGCGCCGAGCCGATGCCGCGGATGGTCCCGGCGAAGTACGGCTCGTCGAAGACCCTCAGCTCCGACTCCGAGACCACCAGCGCCACGGTGTCGGTGCGCCGGGTGACCAGCGCGCGGGCCGCCCGGTTGGGCACGTAGCCCAGCTCCTGGATCGCCCGCAGCACGGCGTCGCGAGCCTTCTCGCTCACCTTCGGCGAGCCGTTGATGACCCGCGACACCGTGCCCCGGCCGACACCGGCCAGGGCCGCGACCGCCTCGAGCGTCGGACGACGGTCGCCGTTCATGTGTGTGCGCCCCCAGTGGTGAATTTCCCGGCCCCTATTCTGCCGGACCGCTCAGGCCTCCACGCCTGATGGTCCCGGCATACCAGAGAGCGCTCTCTTTGGGAACTCTGACCTGGGTCTCGTAGTCGACGTGGACCAGCCCGAAACGCTTGCCGTACCCCCACGCCCACTCGAAATTGTCCATCAGCGACCAGGCGAAGTAGCCCTCCAGCGGGATCCCGGCCTCGATCGCGGCGTGGCAGGTGCGCAGGTGGGCGTCGATGTAGTCCACCCGGTCGCGGTCGTGAACGACACCGTCGGGGCCCACGACGTCGTCGAAGGCCGCGCCGTTCTCGGAGATGACCAGCGGGACGCGCGGGTACTCGGCGGCGAGCCGGTGCAGGATCTCCAGCAGCCCCGAGTGGTCGATCTCCCAGCCCATCGCCGTCACGGGCCGCCCGCCCTCGACGAACGACACGTGCTCGCTGCCGACCCAGGGCGACCCGGTGTCGGTGGGCGCCGCCGCGGCCGACGCGGCGCCGCCGGGGGTGCCCGAGACGGTGAAGCGGCTGTAGTAGTTGATCAGCAGCTTGTCCAGCGGCGTCGAGATGATCTCCATGTCCCCGTCGTGGACGAGCCCCTCCGGCCGGCCGAGGTCCTCCAGGACGTCGTCCGGGTACTCGCCCTTGAGCAGGGCGTCCAGGAAGAAGCGGTTCTGCAGCCCGTCGATGCGGCGGGCGGCGTCCTGGTCGGCCTCCGAGGAGGTCTGGGGCGAGATCGCGTACAGGTTGACGCAGCCGCCGATGACGGTCTCCGGCCGCTGGGCCCGGATCGCCTGGGCGGCCAGTCCGTGCGCGAGCAGGAGGTGGTGGGCGGCGTACACGGCCTTTTCCGGCTCGCGACGGCCGGGGGCGTGCTCGCCAGAGGCGTACCCGAGGAACGCCGAGCACCAGGGCTCGTTGACCGTGCTCCAGTTGCGGACCCGGTCGCCCAGCGCGTCGTGCACGGCCGCCGCGTAGTCGGCGAAGCGCTTCGACGTGTCACGTGCCGGCCAGCCGCCCGCGTCTTCCAGGGGCTGGGGCAGGTCCCAGTGGTAGAGCGTCACCCACGGGTCGACGCCCCGGGAGAGGAGCTCGTCGACCAGGCGGCTGTAGAAGTCGATGCCCCCCTGGTTGACGGCGCCACGCCCTTCGGGCTGGATCCGGGGCCAGGAGATGGAGAACCGGTACGCGCCGAGGCCGAGTTCGGCCATCATCCGCACGTCATCCCGGTAGCGGTTGTAGTGGTCGATGGCGATGTCGGCGTGCTCGCCGTTCACCACCCGTCCCGGCTGCTTGACGAAGGTGTCCCAGATGGAGCGGCCTCGGCCACCCTCCGAGACCGCGCCCTCGATCTGGTAGGCGGAGGTGGCCGCGCCCCAGACGAAGTTCGTCGGAAACATCAGATCCGGGGTCTGAATCCGCGTCTCTTGCGTCGTCACGCCTTGACCGCACCTTCCATGAGTCCGCCGACGATCTGGCGGCCGAACGCGATGAAAACGATGAACAGCGGCAGGACCGACGCCGCGGTGCCGGTGAACAGCATCACGTAGTCGGTTCCGTGCGCCTGGTTGAGCGCCGCGATCGACGTCTGAACCACCGGGTTGTCCGGGTTCAGCACGATCAACGGCCACATGAACTCGTTCCAGGTCTGCATGAAGACCAGGAGGGTGAGCACCGCCATTCCCGGGCGGAGCGCCGGGAGGATGACGTTCACGTAGATGCGCATGGTGGAGGCGCCGTCGACACGGGCCGCCTCGACCAGCTCGTCGGGCACCGCCTGGGTGGCGTACTGGGTCATCATGAAGACGCCGAAGCCGTTGACCAGGAAGGGCAGGATGACCGCCTTCAGCTGGCCGGTCCAGCCGAGCGTGACCATGAGCTCGTACAGCGGCACGATGCCCATCTGCTGGAGCGGGACCATCATCGTCACCAGGATCAGGCCCAGCAGGATCTTGCTGCCCCGGAAGCGCAGCTTGGCGAAGGCGAAGCCGGCCAGGGTGGAGATCAGCACGACCGAGACCGTCACGGTGACCGAGACGATGGCCGAGTTGATCAGGCCGGTCATGAAGTAGGCGTCCTCGGTGGACAGCAGCCGCGCGATGTTCTCACCGAGGTGGCCGCCGGGGAGCAGCGGCGGCGGTACGTCGATGGCCTCCTCGTTGGTCCGGGTGGCCATGATGAACATGTAGTAGATGGGGAACGCCGACAGCACGAGGGCGAGGGCCAGCACGACCTTCGTCATGGGGCCGGCGTCCCAGATGCGGTTCCGCGCGCTCGACGGGCCCGAGGGCCGTCGGGAGTGCTGCGCGGGGGGCCGCCGGAGCTGGGTGACCGTCACTTGGAACCCCCGATACGGCGGGTGAAGGAGTAGTTGATGAGCGTCCCGATCAGGATCAGCGCGAACAGCAGCCACGAGGCGGCGGCGGCGTAGCCGAAGTCGAAGTCGCGGAACGCCTCCTTGACGATGAACATCGCCACGGTCTGGTACTGGCCGGTGGCACCGCCGCTCATCGTCGGGTTGCCGTCGAACATGACCGGCTCGGTGAACAGCGTCAGGCCGCCGATGGTGGAGATGAACACGACGAAGACGATCGTCGGGCGCAGCATCGGGATGGTGATCTGCCAGAACTGCCGCCTGGGCGTGGCGCCGTCGATGGAGGCGGCCTCGTAGAGATCCCTGGGAATGGTCTGCATGGCGGCCAGCAGGATGATCGCGTTGTAGCCGGTCCAGCGCCAGTCGATCATGGTGGAGATCGCGATCCACGAGGACCACTTCTCGTTCTGCCAGTTGATCGCGTCGACGTTGAAGAAGCTCAGGAACCAGTTGATCATGCCGTAGTCGCGCCCGTACAGCTGGGTGAAGACCACCGCGACGGCGACGACGGAGGTGATCAGCGGCAGCAGCACGCCGAGGCGGAAGAAGAGCCGTCCCCGGATGCGCTTGTTGAGCGCGTTGGCCAGCAGGAGGGCCAGGACCAGCTGCGGAATCGTCGACAGGACGAACATGCCGAGGGTGTTGAACACCGCGTTCCAGAAGGCCGCGTCGGTGATCAGCTCGATGTAGTTGTCGAGACCGACGAGGGTCTTGTCCCCGGCGAGCTCCCACTCGTGCAGCGAGACCCAGAGGGTGTAGCCGAGCGGGAAGATGCCGAAGACGGCGAAAAGCAGGAAGTACGGGGAGACGAGGAAGTAGGGGGTCGCCCGGAGGTCGAACCGGGCCCACCCACTGCCCCGCTTCGGTCCACGGCGCCCGGCCGGCCGGCGAGGGCCGGGCCGCGGCGGGGCAGCCGGGGAGTCGACGTGCAGTGTCATCGATCAGAGCCTTTCAGCGGGGGCAGGCGACCGGCCCGGCCGCGGGATCACCGCAGCCGGGCCGATGCGGGTCGGTACGGGGATCAGCCCGCTGCCTTGACGCCGGCCTCGAGGAACTTGGTCCAGGCCTGGTCGTAGGGGACCGAGCCCTGGTCCATGCCCTCGAGCACCTTCTCCACCGCGGTCTTGACCTGGGCGTGCTTCTCACCGAGGAAGACGGGCAGCAGGTCCTTGACCGAGGCGCCGAAGATCTGGCCGGTCGGCGCGTCGTTGAAGAACGGGTTCTTCAGGTCGGCGACCGCCGGGTCCTGCTGCGCGGGGAGGGAGCTCGGGAAGGCCGCGGCCTCCTGGAAGGCCATGATGTGGCCCTCCTTGCCGGTGAGGTAGTTCAGGACCTCGGCGGCCTCCTTGGGGTGCTTGCTCTGCTTGGGGATCGCCAGGTAGGAGCCGCCCCAGTTGCCCGCGCCGCCGGGCACGGATGCGACGTCCCACTTGCCCTTGTTGCCCTCACCGGCCGCACCGGAGACCACGCCGAGCATCCAGGCCGGGCAGCCCATGGTCGCGAAGGCGCCCTTCTTGATCGCGGCGTTCCACGGCGGGCTGAACGAGGCGAGCTTGGCGGTCAGGCCCGCCTCGCTGAAGCTCTTCACCGTGTCGAAGGAGGTCTTGATGGCCGGGTTGGTCTCGACGATGAGCTGGTTGTTCTTGTCGAAGTAGGCGACGTTGCCGTTCTTCGGCGCCTCCTGCGACAGGATCACGTTGTAGAGCGTGTTCGGGCCGTCAATGAACTTGGGGTCGGTCTTGCCGGGGTTGGCGGCCTTGAACTTCTCACCGATCGCCTTGAAGGCGTTCCAGTCCGGCCAGAGCTTGCCGACCTCCTCGCGGTCGGTGGGCAGGCCCGCCTTCTCGAACAGGTCCTTGCGGTAGCACATGGTCATGCCGCCGATGTCGGTGCCCAGGGCGAAGAGCTTGTTGTCGGCGTTGATGCCGTTGTCCCACTTCGCCGCGGGGAAGTCGGCCTTGCGGCTGTCCAGCCCGTACTCGGCCAGGTCGGTGAAGAACTGCGGGCGGGCCTTCATGAGGCCCATCGCGCCCTCGTCCAGGGCGATGATGTCAGCCGCGCCGCTGCCCGCCTGCAGGCGCTGGAGCAGCTGCGGGAGGTAGACGTCCTCGAACCGGTCGGTCAGGTTCTGGTACTTGACCTGGATGTTCGGGTGCGCCGCGTTCCACGTCTCCACGGCCTTGTCGTAGCCGAAGTTCTCGCCGCCGCCGAAGGTGTGCACGGTGATGGTCACCGGCTCGGCCGGAGCGGCGGCGGAACCGGTGCCCGCGGCGGGCGCGGGCGGCTCGCTGGAACTGCACGAAGTGATGGCCAGGGCGGTGGCCGCCATGACCGCGACGGCGGCCAGCTTGCCGTGCCGCTTGTTGTTCAACATTACGGACCCCTCTCAGGTGGTCGCCCGAATCATTGGGAGGCGACATCGCGGGCCGGTCCCCGACAAACGCGGTCCTCGCGACGAGGTCGTTCCTCAATGTGCTTTGGGAGCGCTCCCACGAAGAGTGGACGATGGGCAACCGGGACGTCAATATGCCGAAACTCAACCGTTACATCCGGTCGTTTTAGGCAGGACTATCGGCGTCGAACATGGACAAAAACCTCATCAGGGCGATTGGGAGCGCTCCCATCTCACGGGCATACAGTCGGGGCATTTCGTGTGCGTGCGGGGAGGGGGGCATCGCGGGCGTCCCCGGTGGCGGCGGCGCAAGGTTGTCAAGGGAGTGTCAGGGCAGGCGCGGGCGAGGGCCGCGGGAGCTGGTGCCGTCACCACCGGGGCGGGCGTGGGGAAGGGGTTCGAGAAGGCGACCGCCGGGCCGGAAGTGGGAGAGGCGCGCTGTGACGAGTGTCTCCGGGGCGGGGCCGGGCGCTGTGACGAGCGTCGCCGGGGTGGGACGGGCGAGGACACGGAACGCTCCCGGGGGCGGCGCTCGAACGAGCGCCGCCCCCGGGAGCGGGTGGACCGGGCAGCCGCTCACCGGCGGGGGCCGGGACGCCCGCGCCGCCGGGGGGCGGCGGGCGCGGGCGGCGGGCGCGGGGTCAGTCGGAGTAGACGGGGTATCCGTAGCCGACGACCTGGGAGACCGGCCGGACGCGCTGTTCGACGTCGCCGTTGCCGGTGTTGCCCTCGATCGTGGTGATCGTGCCGTCTCCGTTGTCCTTCTTCACGAAGCCGACGTGGTCGATGCCGTCGATGCTCTTGCCGCCTGCCCAGTCGAAGTAGACGACGGCGCCGGGGGTGGGGATGGTGCCCCAGTGCCCGTTGTCCTTGAACCACTTGGCGTGGGCTACGGTGTAGGCGTCCCAGCCCATCGTGGGGCGGATGCCGGCCATCTCGCCGACCCAGGAGACGAACATCGCGCACCAGGGGGCGTTGGCGTAGTCGTACACGGTGTTGCCGCCGTCGCGGGCGAGGGTCTCCTTGGCGCGAGGGCTCGACATGTACCAGGAGTGGAACTTGGTCCCGCCGCCCCGGGAGTTCTCGCGGATGCCGATCTGCTTGGAGGCGATGTCCAGGACCTTCGCCGCGGAGACCTTGGGAAGCCTCTCGGCCACGATCTGGAGCGGGGTCTTGGCGGCCTTGGAATCCTGGGCCTTGGTGTCGACGGGGGGTGCGTTCACGACGCCGTGGCCGTCGGCCAGGGCGACGCCGGTGGTGCCGGTGGCCAGGGCGACACAGGCGCCCAGGACGGCGCATGCCGCGCGGGGGGTGGAGATGAGGCGATGCTTAGCCATACGGGGGTTCGACTCCTTGCTTCGCTTCCATTCCGCCTACCGGGTTAGCTGACGGGTTCGGGCTGGGAAGTGCCCTACGGCGCACGAGTGCGCTGATTCACCCCAGGAACGTGGTTCCCCGGTTCCGCAGACCTCGCGGATTCGGCGGCCGTGCTCACCGACGGCGGAAGGTCTCCGCCAGGTGGGACACGGTCGGGCAATGTGACGGCAATGCACAGACCTGGATAGACCTAGGCAATTGCCATGAATAGGACGAAGGTACGCCAGACGGACAGACGATTACAAGTAGGACATATTGCCTTGACTTGGGAATACGTCCGAATCGGGTCGGTGTCGCGGGGTGCCGCCCGGCCCGGGAGGTGGGGTGAGGCCGCGCCGGCCGCGCCTCCTTCCGGCGGGTGGGGGAACGCCCCACCGAGGCCGGGATCCCCTGCCCCCGCGGCGATCCCGGGTTTCCGGACCCGCCTGCGAGCCGCCGGCCGGGGAGTGCTGAGGTGCGCGGGTGAACCCCCTGGTCCGAGATGGTGTGCCCTCATCTGTTCGAATATGTGTTCGATAGTAAAAAGTATTCGGATGGTAGGGGTTCTCCCATGGAAGGCCAGGAGAGGGCGCTCGGGATCCGGCGGTCCTCGACCCGCGCCTGACGGGGTTTCCGCAGCTCAGAGCGATGGGAGAGCGACGCGATCAGGCCGCCGGCCGGCCTGGCCGCCCGAAGGGTAAAGAAACGCGCGCTCGGAGGGGTTCGACGCCCGCGAAGGTAAAGGCGAGAGGTAAAGGAAGTCGCTTTCCAGACGGCCCTGTCATCCGCGGAGGTAAAGGCGCGCGGGACAAGGGCGCGTCAGGGCGAACAGCGGGCCGGTCGGCCTGGAACGGCCGTGGGCGGAGAACCCGCCGCACCGGCGGTCGAGCGTGGTCGGCTGTTCACCCGCAGTTCCCGGGCGCTTAAGGCCGCCGGGTTAGGTTGTGGCAGTCGTGAACGGGTCATCGCCCGGCGTGGAGGACGGCCGAGACCACGCGCGGGAACAGGGTTCGGCCGTTGCCTGGGTGGAGTCCCCGCTGCAGATGCTCTGCGCGGTGGAGGCCCACCACGCCGGGCTGCTCGGTGCCCGCAGCCATCTCGTGCCCAGGGCGAAACTCCGCCCGCTGGCCGTGACGGGTCGCGAGCTGGACCGTCTCACCCTGCCCAGCGGGCTGGAGCTCACCGCGGCCAGGCTGGACATGCCCCGGCCGCGCCGGGGCGAGACCTGGGTGGTGGGCGACGCCTTCTCCGGCAAGGTCCAGTTCCGCTGGCTCACCGCGCTCCCGGGCCGGATCGTGATCGTCGACGACGGGCTCGCCACCATCCGGCTCCTGGAACTGCTCACCGGCAGGATGGGAACGCCCCTGCTGAGGGCCAGGGGGAAGGCCGGAAGGCTCAGGACCGTCCTCGGCGCGGCGGCCGGGCTCAGGCTGCGCGCCGCCGCCCGCTCGGGGCGGCTGTCGATCTTCACCGCGCTGCCCGTGCCCCCCGACCTGGCGAAGGCCGTACGCGCCGGGGGAGCCGAGCTGGTCACCCACGACTTCGCCTGGCTGCGCTCCCAGCCGCTGCGCGGGCCCCGTCCCGAGGAGCGCACCGTCGTCCTCGGCACCTCGCTGGTCCGCAACGGCCTGATCCACCGCGACCGCTACTTCAGCTGGCTGGCCGGGCTCGGCTCGGCCGGTCCGGTGGCCTACTTCCCGCACCGCCGCGAGGATCCCGACGACCTCGCCCGGGTCGGGGAGCAGCCGGGGATCACCGTCTACGACGGCGGGACCCCCGCCGAGATGACCCTGCGCGGGCTCGCCGCCGAGCAGCGGGTGCTGAGCCTGCCGTCCACCGCGGTCACCTCCCTGCGGGTGCTGCTCTCGGCACGGGGCGTCGCCGTGGAGACGGTGGACGTCCCCGACGAGTGGTGGACGGCCGAGGCGGTTCCCTCGCTCCGCTCCCACCTGTCGAGGTTCGCCCATCACGACTCGGGAGTCACCGGGTCATGACCTCACGGCCGGCGCACGGCGGGCCCGCCGCTCGCGGGACGCGCGCCGTGCCGCCTCTCCACGAACGAATCCTCTCCACCCACGAAATCGCGCGAAACCGGGGATTCCCCGTCGGAGGTTCTCTTTGAAGGTCCTGGCCGTGGCCGACTCTGACTCCTACCTGAAGTGGGCGGCCTGCCTGCTGAGGGACCTGCCCTCGGGCTGCGAGACGGAGCTTGCGGTCATCCGCACCCCCATCACCCCGTCGCCGGCGCAGATCCACGCCGCCGTCACCGGCTCGGCGGCCGACCCGCCCGTGCTGTCGGCCCGCGCGCTCCGCCGGACCGCGGAGCGTTTCAGGCCCGACGTGGTGCTCGTCGCCTGTACGGGGCCCGTGGTGGACGTGCTGGCCGGCGAGGTGCTGGCCGGGCTGCGGCCCCGGCCGGTGTTCGTCTCGGGGCTGCCGGGCATCTCCGTCCCGGCCACCGAGAAGGCGTGGCTGTTCCGCAGCGGGTGCGACCTGTTCGTGCTGCACAGCGGCCGGGAGGTCGAGGAGTTCTCCGAGATCGGCCGCAGGCTGGGCGGAGGCGGCCAGATCGGGCTGGCCCGGCTGCCGTTCCTGCGCGACGGCGCGGAGACCCCCGTCACCGGGCCGCGCGACCGGGTGGTGTTCGCCACCCAGGCCAAGGTGCCCAGGCGCAGGGAGGAGCGGGAGCGCATCCTGCTGGCCCTGGCCGAGCTGGCCGGGAGGCGGCCGGACCTTGACGTCGTCGTCAAGCTCCGTGCCCTGGACACCGAGCGCCAGACCCACAACGAGCGCCACCACTACCAGCGCCTGTGGCAGGCTCTCGCCGCGGAGGGACGGGTGCGCGCCGAGGCCGTGCGCTTCGCGGTGGGGCCCATGCACGAGCACCTGGCCCACGCGGCGGGGTTCGTCACCGTCAGCTCGACCGCCGCGCTGGAGGCGATCGCCCAGGAGGTGCCGCTCCTGGTGCTGTCGGACTTCGGGGTGGGCGCCGAGATGATCAACCTGGTCTTCGAGGACAGCGGCCTGCTCGGCACCCTCGACGACCTCTCCGCCGGGCGCTTCCTGGACCCGGACGACGCCTGGTGCAAGGTCAACTACTTCCACCCCGGTGGCGAGAGCGACTGGGTGTCGCGGATGGTCTCCCTGGTCGGGCAGGCCCGCTCCGGGCGCCTGGTCCCGGCGAGCTCCCTGCTCGAAGGCCCCGAGTTCGCCGCGGCCCGCCGCCGCGCCCGCATGCGCGTGGAGGTCCCGCCGAACGTGCTGCGCGTCGGCTACCGCGCCAAGCGCCGGATGCGCCGCTACCTCAAGGCGCTCGGCTAGCCGCGAACCGGGATCGTCCTCGAAACCGGTCAGCGGTGCAGGGTGAGCCGGAAGGCGCAGCCGTCACCGTCGGGCCGGGAAGGGTCCAGCGTGAGGTCGCCGCCGTGGGCCAGCGCGATCTGCCTGGCGATCGGCAGGCCGAGCCCGGTGCCGGGGACGTCACGCCGGCCGCGCCAGAAGCGCTGGAAGACGTGTTCGCGCTCGCCGGGGGGGATGCCGGGGCCGTGGTCGGTCACGGTCACCGCGGCCTCGGCGCCGGTGACCTCGACGTCGATCTCCACCCTCGACCCGGCCGGGGCGTACCTGATCGCGTTGTCGACGAGGTTGGAGATCGCGCGGCTCATGGTGGGCTCGTCGACGGAGCACACGGCGGTGGGCGGGCCGGTGACCGACAGGCCGATCTCCTTCCCGGCCGCCAGCACGCCGGCGTGCTCGACGACGCCGCGTACCAGGGCCATCAGGTCGGCCGGCCGCCGGTCGACGGCGCGGGCCCGCGCGCGGGCGTCGACCAGCAGGTGGTCGATCGTCGTCTGGAGCCGTTCCGACGCCGCTCGCGAGCGTTGCAGCCCTCGCCGGTAGATCTCGACGGTGGGCGCGGGGTGGTCGAGGAGCACCTCGGCGTTGGTCATCAGTACCGACAGCGGCACGCGCAGCTCGTGGCTGGTCTCGTCGATCAGCCGCCACTGCGTCGCGGCGGCCTGTTCCAGCCGGTCGAGCATGGCGTCGAAGGCGGCGGCCAGTGCCACTATCTCGGCCGGCCCGCGGTCCAGGGCGATGCGCCGGCTCAGGTCCGTTCCGCCGATGTCGTCGGCCGCCGCGCGGACCCGCTCGATCGGGGCCGTCGCCCGGCCCGCCCACCACCAGGCGAGCGCGGCGGCGGCCGGAGCGAGCGCGAGGACGGTCCAGCTGACCCACGCCGACCTGTGCGTGGAGGTGCTCCGGACGCTCTGCGCGCCGTCGAGCGTCTGGAGGGTCGTCTCGGTGTCGGTCACGAGGATCACGCCGAACAGCAGCAGCGCCGGGAGGTAGCTCGCGAGGAATCCGAGCACGGCCAGGCGCGCGCGCAGCGAGCGCCAGGGACGGGTCATGACGAGGGTCCCTTCAGCCGGTAGCCGACATTGGTGATCGTGAGGATCAGGGGAGGATCGCCGAGCTTCCTGCGCAGCCGGCTGAGGATGACCCGTACCGAGGCGGTGAAGGGGTTGGCGTGCGCGTCCCACACGTGCTCCAGCAGGTCCTCGGCCGAGAGCGTCGCACCGGGGTGGTGCATGAAGTAGCGCAGCAGCGCGTACTCGCGCGAGGTGAGATCGAGCTCGACGCCGGATCGCCACACCCGGTGGGCGGCCAGGTCGAGCGTCAGCTCGCCCACCCGCAGGATCGAGCCGTGGTCGTCGCCGCGACGGCCCAGCGCCCGCAGCCGGGCGACGAGCTCGGCGAAGTGGAACGGCTTGACGAGGTAGTCGTCGGCACCGGCGTCCAGCCCGGCCACCCGGTCGGCGACGGCGTCGCGGGCGGTCAGCACGAGCGTGCGCCGGGGCCGGTGCAGGTCGGGATCGCGGGCGAGCCGGTGCACGAGGTCGAGCCCGTCACCGTCGGGCAGGGACAGGTCGAAGCAGGCCACGTCGTAGGCCGTGGTCCGCAGCGCCTCCTCCGCCTCGCGGTAGGTCGCCGCCAGGTCGACCGCGTACGACTCGTTGCGCAGGCCGAGGGCGACCAGCTCGGCCAGATCGGGGTCGTCCTCGACGATCAGGATGCGCACGGCGGGTCAGCCGGTTCGCCGGGCGGTCGAGGTCCCGTCCGCCCGGGAGACGACCAGGTTCCGGTCCCGGAGGGAGAGGCTCACCTGGGGCCCGGTGCCGGTCGGGTCGTCGGGGAGGTAGAGGCCGTCCCCGGAGGCGACGAAGGTCAGCCTCGGGGGTTTGGTGGGAACCTCCGCCGCCTGGACGCCCCCCTGCTCGTTCACGGTGTACCAGCCGAGGACCGGCCGGGTTCCCGCGGTGATGGTGACGTAGGTGCGCACCTCGCCGTCGCCGGTCACGGTGCCGGCCAGGGTGACGCCGCTCACGGGCCCGAAGGCGGAGGTCAGGGACGCCCGCTCCTTGCGGCCCTCCTGCGTCTGGCCGGCCAGCAGCGCCAGCACGCGCTCGTCGTGCCCGCGCGCGTCGCCGGCGCCGGGCCCGCGCGGCGGGAACAGCGCCGTGACGGCGTCGGGGCCGGTCGCGGAGACCGTCACCTTGCCCGCGGCGGCGCTCACGTCGAAGGAACCTCCCGTCTCCAGCTCGTACGTTCCGACGATAGCGGCGAGGTCGGCGCCGTCGCGGGGCGCGGTGGTGGGGGTGGGCAGCGGGCCGCCGGTGAGCAGCGCCGGGCCCACCGCCCGCAGCAGGTCCTCGGCGCTCACCTCCGGCCTGTTGGCCGATATCGCGACCACCCGATCCTGTCCGGGGATCCACGCGACGGTGGTGTTGTGGCCGACCTCGCCGCCGCCCCCCGCCGCGGTCACGAACGGTTCGCCGAACACCGACTTCTCGAACGCCACCCATCCCGGGGTCTCGGACCTGCCGTCGCCCAGGTCGTGTCCGGGCCTGGCGACGGCCTCGGCCGACTCGCGGGAGAGCAGCCGCCCGGTGAACAGCGCGTGCGTCCAGGTCGCCAGGTCCCGCATGGTCATGGCGAGGCCCCCGTTGCCCTCCACGGCCCAGTACGGTCCGGCGAAACCACCCGGGTGGCCGGTCGTGCCGTTGTCGAGGCGGCCGACGGCCCGGGGGCCGGTCACGGCCGGCTCACCGTCCCAGAATCCCCCCGCGACCCGTCCGCCGGGCAGCCGCAGGATCCTCGACGCCAGGTAGGAGCGGAAACTCCGGCCGGACGCCTTCTCGACGACGAGCGCCAGCAACGTGTAGCCGGCGTTGGAGTACAGGTAGCCGCGGCCGGGCTTGAAGGCCGGCTCCAGCGCGCCGATCGCCGCCACCGCGGCGTCCCGGTCGAGCGGCTCGTAGTCGTCGTCGGCGTGCGAGCCGTTGAGCCCGCCGGTGTGCAGCAGCAGCTGCCCGACCGTCGCCTTGGCCGCGGCGCCGCCCAGCTCGGGCAGGATCCGCCCCGCCCGGTCGTCGAGCGACAGCTTCCCCTCCTCCACCAGGGCGAACACGGCCGCCGCGGTGAAGGCCTTGGTGACCGATCCGATGCTGAACACCGTCTCCGGCGTGTTCGGCCTCGCGGTGGCGTCGTCGGCCGTGCCGTAGGCGGCGAGACACTCGACCCTGCCGCCCTTCATGATCGCGATCGATCCGCTGAACCCGGCCCTCGCCCACGCGCCGAAGGCCGTGTCCAGCCGGTGGTCGCACCGCGGCGCGCCGGCGTCCGCGGCCCGTCGCGGCTGCGGGCCCGCCTGGCCGGCCGGATCGGCGCTGCACGCCGCCAGGGTCGCCGTCAGCGCGAGGACCGCGATCGCTGGAAGAGATTTTCGCATGAGGCGAAGCTAGGACCCCGCCCGCAAACCTGATGTGAACGGCTCCGCGCCGGGCCGGAGTCCCGCCCGGCCCCGCCACGACGGCGGCCGTTCACCGGCCCCGCCGTGGCGGGTCCGGGTCCGGGGGTCTAGGGGAACGCCTTCGACAGGCGGTCGCGGAGCCTGCCCAGAGGACTCCGCTCCCGGGAGGCGGCGGCGGCCCGCGGGGCGACCAGGTCCAGGGCGCCGAGGCGCTGGCGCTTGAAGTAGCGGGCGGGGCCGTGCGCCTCCAGGTAGGCGGCGGCGTTCTCGCGCAGCCCCGGATACACCTCGGCCTGCATGCAGTAGCCGACCGCGCCCACCAGGGCGGGAAGATCCACCGGCGGCGGTTCCTCCAGCGAGCCGTCCGCCGACAGACGCGGCAGCAGGGCGTCGGTGACGGTGGCCGGGATCCGGTTGCTGTTCTCGTACGGGGTGAGCCGCTCCAGGACCAGCTCGCCGCCCACCGTCGCCACCGGGAGCCCGAAGTACCGGCTCGCGGTGATCAGGGCGGTGGAGAAGCAGCCGACCACGAGCTCGGGCCGCAGCTCGGCGAAGCACGACTCGGCGGGCACGGTCTCCGCCACCACCTCCAGCTCGACGCCCAGCTCGGCGGCCGTCTCGCGCAGCCGCCGGGCGTGCTCGCGCCCCGCGGCCGGGTGGGGCTTGAACAGCACGCCGCGAAACCCCCGGGCGGTGAGGCCGCGCAGCATGTCGGCGTGCAGCCGCGCCTCCTCCTCGGGGGTGACGAGGTCGAGGGCGGACAGGTACTGCCCGAGGATCATCGCCCGGCCCGAGGGTGTCCCGGGTGTCCCCCCGATCAGGTCGAGGAAGGCCCGGCCGGGGATGATCTCGGCGGGGACCCCGTACTCCGACAGCAGCAGCGGCGTCAGGCCGGGGACCAGGTCGAGGTGGAGCAGGCGGGTGATCCGGCCGGAGACCTCCAGCGGCAGCGGGTCGCGGGTCGGGCCGTAGCTCATCAGGCCGTCGGAGTAGACCGAGATCGGGCAGTCCTTGACCAGCCCCGCCAGGGTCCTGGCCGGCGGGACCGCGATGGACTCCAGGACCAGCTCGGCGGGCCCGTTCCCCAGGGACAGGTGCGAACCGACCAGGCGGCTCAGCATCGGCACCTCGATGACGCGGGCCTTCCAGTCCGAGGGGTGCAGCGGGGCCACGATCTCGTTCCACGAGTGGACCTCGTCGAAGCGCGGGCGCAGCGCGGCGAAACCGGGGGTCTCGTCCAGGGACGGGGTGATCTCCGGGATGGCCGCGTTGTTGGACACCAGCAGGATCCGGCGCCCCTCGCGGGGGCCGAAGCGGCCGTCGTCGATCGCCGCCGCCAGCGTCATCGCGCCGAACAGGGTCGAGGCGTAGAACAGCTGCGTCATCAGCCCTCCAGGAGTCTCTGCAGGATCTGGTCGCGTTCCGGGTCCAGGCGGGTCTCGGCGAGCAGGTCCGCGGGGAACCGCCTCAGGGTGGCGGCGCCGCGCTCCTCGAAGCGGGCGCGCAGCTCGGGGGAGAACCGCTCGCCCGTCTCCAGGTGGTGGGCCAGGAGCGCGCGGAACATGCGCACCGCCTTGGGCGTGAACTCCTCCTCCAGGCCGTCGAAGACCATGTCGAAGGCGTCGAAGAAGTGCAGCTGCCTGGCGTCGCCGATCCGCGTCAGCGAGCCCGCCACCATCCGCCGGTAGAACAGCCCGGCCAGCGACACCACCGCGAACGAGCTCGCGGCGCGGTGCAGCCGCCAGATCCACGGCCTGTCCTCGGCGGTGTGCAGATGCCCGGGAAAGGTCAGCAGCTCGCCGAGGTCGCGGCGGTAGATCCCCGCCCACGCGTACGGGTAGTCGACCATGGTCTTCGACCGGGCGGGCAGGATGTGGTCGCGCGGCTTCAGCACGACCTCCCGGGTGGCGAGCGGCGCCCGGTGGATCACCCGCTTCCTGCCCTCCACCTGGACGTGGTCGACCCGGACGAAGTCGCAGCCGAGCCGCTCGATCGCCCCGACCAGGTCCTCCAGGTAGCCGGGCGCGAGCCAGTCGTCGCCGTCCATGAACGTCAGGTAGCGGCCGGAGGCCAGGGTGACCCCGAGGTTGCGCGCGTCGGCCAGCCCGACCGGCGCGTCGTTGTGCAGCACGACCAGACCGGGCAGGTCGCCGCGGAAGTCCTCGACGATCTGCCCGGTCGCGTCCGCGGATCCGTCGTCCACCACGATGAACTCGAAGTCCCGGCGCGCGTTCCTGACCAGCGAGGTCAGCGCGTCACCGATGTAGGCCTCCGCGTCCCGCACCGGGACGACGACGGACAGCTTGATCAAGTTGTTCTTCCCGTTCCTGATCGGAGGGCCATACGGTGACGCGACTTCCCGATCGAAGGGTCACACGGTGACGCGGCGCAGGCGCGACTTGGGAGCCTCCTCGCCGGGGAAGACCCGCTTGACGCCGTCGCCCAGGGCGGTCTCGATGATCCGGATGTCGCGGACCAGGTGCTCCAGCCCGGCCGGCTCCAGCGAGGCGGCGTGGTCGGAGCCCCACATGGTGCGGTCGAGCGTGATGTGCCGCTCCACGGTCACCGCGCCCAGGGTCACCGCCGCGAGCGAGATCTGCAGGCCGCGCTCGTGGCCGGAGTAGCCGACCGGCACGCCGTACCGCTCCTGGAGGGTGACGATCGCGCGGAGGTTGGCCTCCTCGGGAGGAAGCGGGTAGGTGGAGGTGGCGTGCATCATCACCAGCTTGGAGGTGCCGAGGATCTCCACCGCCTGGTCGATCTCCTCCAGCGTGGACATGCCGGTGGACAGGATGAGCGGCTTGCCGGTGGAGGCGAGCGCGCGCAGCAGCTCCAGGTCGGTCACGCTCGCCGAGGCGATCTTGTGGGTGACCACGTTCATCGACTCGAGGAACTCCACCGACGGCACGTCCCACGGGGAGGCGAACCAGTCCAGGCCGCGCTCCTGGCAGTGCTTGGCGATCTCGGTGTACTCCTTCAGGCCGAACTCGGTCCTGATCTTGTACTCCATGTAGGTCATCTCGCCCCAGGGCGTCTGCCGGATCTGGTCGCGCTGCTCCAGCGGCACGCAGATCTCCGGGGTGCGCTTCTGGAACTTGACCGCCTGGCAGCCCGCCTCGGCCGCCACGTCGATCAGCCTGCGCGCGATGTCCAGGTCGCCGTTGTGGTTGATGCCGATCTCGGCGATCATGTAGACCGGCTGGCCGGCGCCGACCAGCGAGTCGCCGATCTGGACGGGCTTGGCGACCGGGGTGAGCCGCAGCTCGGCGCGGGGCGCGGGAGTGGTGACGACCTCCTCCAGCGGTCGGGCCGCGAGGACCCGGTCGCACAGCTCCCGTACGGCCCCGGCCCCTCCGGCCCGGGTCAGCACGGTCCTGGCGGCGGCGCGGACCTTGGGGTGGGCGTCGGGGACCGTGACGGGCCAGCCGACGTCGCTCATCGGGCCCAGGTCGTTGACGTCGTTGCCGACGTACGCGACGCGGGCCGGGTCGATCCCCTCGATGGCGAGCCAGTCGCGCAGCACGGTCCGCTTGTCGGTCAGGCCCTGCAGGACGGGCACGCCGAGCTTGCGGGCGCGGGCCGCGACCACCGGGTTGTGCTCGGTGGACATGATCATCAGCTTGACGCCGGAGCGGCGCAGCAGCGAGATGCCCATGCCGTCGGAGCGGCTGACCGCGACCATCTCGCGGCCGTCCTGGTCGACGTAGGCGCGGTCGTCGGTGTGCACGCCGTCGAAGTCGGTGATCACCGCGTCCACGTCGATCGGCTCGGGCTCGTCGACGAAGGGCGCGAGCGCCCGTACGATCTCCAGGTCCTCGGGGGTGTCGACCTCGATGGCGTGGCGCGAGGGCACCTGCTGCACGGCGACGGCGCCGAAGAAGCGGTGACCGTGCTCGCGCAGGCCCTCGGTGCGCATCACGTAGAACGCGCCGGTCTCGCGGAAGTTCGGCTCGCGGTCCTGGCGGCGGGGACGGTGGGACGGGTCGTGGTTGACGCCCGCGCCGCTGGCGCTCCACAGGAACTCGTGCGTCTCCAGCCCGGAGAAGACCACGTCGGCGCTGCCGTCCAGGACCTTGGCGATCGCGCTGTCCAGGTCGGCGGGGTCGATGAACGCGCTGGTGCACTGCACCAGGATGACCACGTCGGGGACCTCGGACAGATGGTCCAGCGCGTGCAGCACGGCGGACTCGCTGGAGGCGGTCGCGCCGCTCAGCTCCTCCGGCCGGTGGATCACGGTGGCACCCGCGGCGCGGGCGGCCTCGGCGATTCCCTCGTGGTCGGTGCTGACCACGACCTCGTCGACCAGCTCGGCGCGCACGCAGGCCCGTACCGCACGGGCGACCAGGGGACTGCCGCCCACCGCGGCCAGGTTCTTCAGGGGGACCCCCACCGAACCTCCACGGGCGGGGACAACGGCCAGGACTCGCAAGGTGGCTCCTCATGACATACGGCGAACGCCCCTGAGCTGGGGTGTCATAGGAACCTAGCCACGGGGGTGACCGGAAAGGGGTGTCTGAGCTGAACGCCCAGAGTCGCCCGTCTTAACTTTCCGCGCGACCGGGAGTACCAGCTCGCCGGTGCCCCGTGACCTCTTGAGTCACCGGCCCGCCGGTCGCTCGCGGTCCCCTGAACGCCCGCCCGCCGGTGCCCCGCGGCCTCCCGGTCGCCGGCCCGCCGATGACCCGCGGATCCTCAGACGGACGCGCCGATGGAGCCCATGAGCATGGGGAGCGAGCGTTCGAGGCCGCGGCGCCAGTAGGGCCAGGAGTGGGTGCCGGGGCCGTAGAAGTCGACCGCCACGTCGGCGCCGTTCGCCTTGGCCCGCTCGACGAAGGTCACGGCCTGGAGGAGCAGGGAGGCCTCGCCCTCGTCCCGCGCCTCGGAGGCGTCGTCCAGCGGGCCGGGGGCGCCGTCGCCGCTGGAGACGAAGAGCCGCACCCCGCGCAGCGCGCCGGTGAGGTCGGCCGGATTGCGGGCGGCCCACTCCGGGTCCTGGGGGGAGCCCCAGAGCTTCACGGACTCCTCGCCGTACTGCTCGAGCAGCCAGTCGACGCCGCCGTTGCCGTCACGGGTGTGCAGCACCCCGGAGTAGGAGGCCGCCGCCTGGAACATGCCGGGGTGGCGGGCCGCGTACGACATCGCCCCGAACCCGCCCATGGACAGCCCCGCCACCGCCCGCCGGTCCCCGGCGCCGTAGTCGCGCTCCAGGACGGTCCGCACCTCGGTGAGGTGGAAGGTCTCCCAGCCGGGCCCCTCGCGCCAGTCCGAGTAGAAACCGACGTCGCCGCTCTCGGGGATGACCACGAGCGCGGGGTAGCCCGAGGTGAGCTCCGCGGCGCCTCCCTTGGTCACCCAGGTGTCGTAATCGGACTGGCAGCAGCCGTTCAGCAGATACAGCACCGGCCACGGACCCGAGCCCGGCTCCCACCCCTCGGGCAGCAGGACCCTGACCCTGCCCTCGCGGCCGAGCGCGGCGGAGGTGACGGTGAGCTCGTGGTCGCGCTCGCCCAGCTTCTTCACCGCGACGGCGGAGGCTCGGGCGTCCTCCTTGCCGTACGTGCCGGTGGAGGACGGGGGCAGCAGGGCGAGGAGCACCGCCACGACCGCGACGGCGGCCAGCAGGAACACTCCCAGGCGTACAGCGGTGCGGTTCACGCCGCCAATCCTCCCGCGTCCCGCTGATCGCGTGAAGCCCACATGCCGTACCGGGCCCGCGGAGGAGGCGGCGAGGCGGCGTGTCCGGCGGAGGGGCGGGAGTTCGCGGCCGGTACGGCTCGCCGTTTGGGCCAGTCCATTCATGTTAATTCTGGTGACATATGGCGCTTTAGTAACCCGAAAGCTTGAAAATTACACAAGATCTATTCAGGATTCTCCACGTGGGTTGTAAAGATCGTGCGCACCCCGCGTCGCTCTGCCGGGCGGGAGACTCCCGTCCGGAGTGAGTGAAGGAGATCGTGTGTCAAACACCGTTGCTTGTGAGCGTGCTGTGGTAAGCGCGCTCTCAGGCAGCTTCCGGCTTGCGCCGGAGCGTTCCCCGTTTCCGGGGTTCCCGTTTCGCCGGTGCGCGCCCGGCACGGGTGCCGGGTCCTACCGCTCCTCCACGGGCGTTTCGCGTCTTTCCGCGACTCTGGGCGACGTCGGCCGCGAGCGCGGCCAGATTCAGCGCGGCATTGAGGTCACGGTCGGCGACCAGGCCGCACCCGGCGCAGGTGTAGGTGCGTTCGGACAGGGCGAGCTTGGCTGTCACCGCGCCGCAACCCGAACAGGTCTTACTGGAGGGATACCACCGGTCGGCGACGATGAGCCTGCCGCCGCTCCATGCGGTTTTGTAGGACAGTTGCCGCCGCACCTCGGCCATGGCGACGTCGGAGACGGCGCGGGCCAGGCGACGGTTACGGACCATCCCGGAGAATGGTGAGGTCTTCGACCAACCACCGTGCCCCAGGTGGCCGCCAGGCGGCTGGTGAGCTTATGCAGGCCGTCGCGCCGCTGGTTGGCCACCCGTGCATGTGCTTTGCCGAGCGCGGCCTTGGCCTTGGCCCAGCGGGCCGAGGCCTCGCGCCTGCCGCCGTCCGGGGCGCGGGGGCCGACGCGGCGGGCGAGTTGCTTGTTCAGCTTGCGCAGCCGCCTGAGCGCCGAGCGGTGATGTTTGGGGTTGGCGACGACTTCCCCGGTGGACAGCACCGCGAGGTCCTTGACCCCGAGATCCACCCCGACGACGGCGCCCGGCCGGGCCGGGGCGCGGTCGGGGCGGTCGAGCTCGCAGGTGAACGCGACGAACCACCGGCCCCCCTCGCATCGGACGGTGGCCGACAGGATCCGCCCCGTGCCGCGCTCCACGTGCCGGGCGAGTTTCCGGGTGGATTCGTGCGAGAACGCCGACTTCACCCCCTTCTGGATCGCCAACGCCATCCAGGTGACCGGCAACGCCAAGCTGGCCGAGAAGATCGCCGAGCGGCCCGAGGTGGACCGGATCGAGCCCAGCCGGGTCACCAAGGTGCCCGAGCCGCTGCCCGGCAAGGAGGTGGCGAGGATCAACGCGATCGAGTGGAACATCGACCGCGTCAACGCCCCCGCGTCTGGGACGAACTCGGCGTCCGCGGCGAGGGCATCGTCGGGCCAGCTCAACGTGCGGTTCGCCAAGCGGACCGGCGACACCGTGCTCAACAGCCTCCGCGTCTCCGAGCGCCCCGACAAGGCCACCCCGTAGCGGCCTGACCCCCACCGGCCCTCCCCGCCTTCCCCGCGGGGCGGGCCGGTGCTCGTCCCCCCGGCGGTCCGCGGTACGACAGTGCGCGAGCCGGGGGCCGCGGTGTGACGGTCCGCGGGCCGGTGGTTCGAGAGCCGGCCGGACGGGCAAAGTCCTGGCCAAACGACGTTACGGGTCGTGCGGGGCCGGGGATTGGCGGGGTGTGTCGCCTTCACCGGGGCGCGGGACCGGGGGTGATGGGGATGGCACCTCTCGGTGAACTCGCCGGACAGGGCTGGGCACAGGTGGGGGCACTGTTCCTGGCCTTCGCGCTCTCGGCCATGATCGGCCTTGAGCGGGAGGTCCGCCAGAAGAGCGCGGGCCTGCGCACCCACACCCTGGTCGGCTTCGCCGCCGCCCTGATCATGCTGGTGTCGAAATACGGCTTCGCCGATGTCCTGGGGGAGAACGTCAACCTCGATCCGTCCCGGGTGGCCTCCCAGATCGTGTCCGGCATCGGCTTCCTGGGCGCGGGACTGATATTCGTCCGCGGTGACGCGGTCCGCGGCCTCACCACCGCCGCGGCCGTCTGGCTCACCGCCGGGGTGGGCATGGCGGCGGGGGCCGGGCTGTGGCTGCTGGCGATCATCGTGACCGCCGGGTACTTCGCGACGGTGTTCGTCCTCACGCCGCTGGCCGACCGGCTTCCCCGGTCCAAGTACGCACCCTCGCGGCTCCACCTGACCTACCTCGGCGAGCAGGGCGTGCTGCGGCGGGCACTGGCCGAATGCACGCGGCGGGGATTCGGCGTGGACGAGCTGTCCGTCGGCCAGCGCCCCGAGGGTCAGAGCCCGGCGACCGTCTCGCTCTGGCTCACCGTGCACGGCGCCGGCTCGATAACGGAGCTCACCACGGCGCTCTCCGAGATCGACGGGGTGCTCGCCGTGGTGAGCAGGGACGCCAACACGGCGATGCCCTGAACCGCGGTCGCGCGCCCCCGGTGATCGCTCCTCGGAGTCGTCGCTGCCGGGTGCGGGGGAAAGCATGTCCATGACGTGGGGATTCGCGGGTTTTCGCCGGACGGGGATCCGGTGGGATGAGTAGGGGATACTCATGCTTTCCGGCGCGTCCCTGCCTAACGTTCGGAAAGACCCGTCCTGACCGATCCACGGGGGGTGGGTGGGAAAAGGGCTGGATCCGTCCTCGTCATCGTGTTGATGACGCCGGTGCCGCTCCTCGCGGGTGTCGCACCGGCCGCCGGGAAAGCCGCGAGCCTGGCGGGGGCCGGCTCGCGGGCCGTCCCGTCCGGCCGTCCCCGGACGCCGGTCATCGGGCGGCGGGGGACGGGGGCAGGGCTGAGCGGGGGCGCAGGGCCGGCTAGTCCCAGCGGAAGAACACGGCCGCGACGACGCTGCCGAACACGACGCCGGCGGCGAGACCGATCAGGTTGGAGGCCTCGATGGGAGCGCCGATCCAGGCGGCCGACAGGGCCTGGCTCCCGGCGCCGAACGGCAGCCACTGACCGATCGTCGTGATCACCTCCGGGAGACTGTCGCGCCCGCCGAACATGCCGCCGGTGGCGCCCAGGACGAAGAAGAGGCTCAGGCCGATCGCCACGGAGGAGTTCGGGGTGGGCGACAGCGCGGCGACGACCAGGCCCACGGCGTACATGGCGGCCACCGTCAGCGCCAGCACACCGAGCGCCGCGCCGACGCGCACCGGGGGGTTGGCGTCGAACGCCAGCGTGGCCAGGATCCAGGCGGCCGTGACGCCGACGGCGATCTGCAGCACGCCGGCGGCCGCCTGGGCGACGAGGATCAGCACGGGCGAGGCGGGCGTCACCCCGAGACGTCGCAGGATGCCGCTGTGACGGTAGTGGGCCAGGAAGCTCGGCATGTTGACGATGCCGGTCAAGGCCACGATCATCGTGAACGTCAGCGGCAGCACGTGGACGTCGAACGCCGTGCGGCCGTGTGCGATCGTCTCCCGGCCGGCGGACGAGGCGTTCATCACCAGGATGAGCATGGGCAGGCCGATCGGCACGATCAGCCCGGCGGTGTCGCGGGCGACCATCTTGAGCTCGCAGATCAGCAGTCCGGCCCAGGCGCGCGGGCCGGGGCGGTGGACGGTGATGTCCGTCATCGGATCGTCTCCTCCTCGGTGTCGAGCCGGTGCCCGGTCAGGGCGACGAAGGCGTCGTCCAGGCCGGCCTGTTCGCTGCGCGTCTCGGTCGCCACGACGCCGGCGCGTACGAGCGCGACGCTGACGGCCTGGAGCAGGTCACCGCGGCCTTCGACGAGGACGTGGTCGCCGTCGGCGCGTACCCGCTCGACCTCGCCGAGTCCTTCGAGCAGCCCGCTCGGCACGGGGGCGGCCGTGCGGAAGGTGACCCGCTGGGCGAACCCGGCCCTTCGCACGAGCCCGGAGGGCGAGTCGAGGGCGATGACCCGTCCCTCGTCGAGCAGCGCGACCCGGTCGCACAGTCGTTCGACCTCCTCCATGGCGTGGCTGACGAGCAGGACGGTCACGCCGGACTCGCGCAGCCGCTCAAGGGCCGACCACATCTGGCGGCGCGCCTCGGGGTCGAGCCCGGTGGTGAGCTCGTCGAGGATCACCACCCGGGGCCGCCCGACGAGGGCGAGCGCGATCGACAGCCGTTGCTGCTGGCCGCCGGAGAGATTCTCGAAGCGGGTGCGGTGGGAGGCGGTCAGGCCGACCGACTCGATCAGGCCGGCGGCCGGCAGCGGGTCGCGGTAGAAGGTCCCGTACAGGCGGACCAGCTCGGTGACCGTGAGCGCGGGGTGCAAGGTGGCCTCCTGCAACTGGACTCCGAGGACCTGGCGCAGCCGGGCCCGGTCGCGCCGGGTGTCCAGGCCGAGCACGCGGACGGTGCCGCGGTCGGGCCGCCTGAGCCCGGCGATCAGCTCGACGGTGGTCGTCTTGCCGGCTCCGTTGCGTCCCAGGATGCCGAAGATCTCGCCGGCGGCGACAGAAAGGCTGACCTCCTCGACGGCGACCTTGGAGCGGTAGCGCTTGTGCAGACGGTCCGCTTCGACGGCGGGAGGTGACGTTGTCGCATGCATGCCGTCGACGTTAGGAAGGGCGAGCCCCTGGCGCCTGTGCCGATGGTCAGCATCGGTACCCATGACTTTCGGCACCTCGGCGCGGATGCGAGCGTCAGTAGAGTGATGGTATGCGGCGAATCGAGCCGGACGGGTGGGCTGGGCTGGCGGTGCTACTGGTGTGCCTCGCGGTGGGCACCCCGATACTGCTCGGCGCGGCCCGGACCTGGGTGCCCCTGCCGGTGTGGGGCGTGCTGTTCGTGGCGCTGCTGGCCACCTCGCTGACCGCCGCGCTCTGGGAGGATCGCCGGCCGAGGCGGGCGTGGGCCTGCTACGGCGCGGCCGTCGCGCTGGGATGGCTGACGGTCCTGACGGCGCCCGGCGCCGGGTGGCTGCCGATCCTGCTGGTCTTCGCCGCGGCCTTGAGCGCGTACGTCGCGCCGCCGTGGGCGGGCCCGGTGGTGGTCGTGCTCAACACCGTCGTCATCGCCGCGAGCGTGGGCCTCACCGGCGCCACCCTCACCGAGATCGGCCTCAGCGCGCTGCTGTACCTGCTGATCCAGGTCGCGACGCTGCTGAGCTCGCTGGCGACCATCCGGGAGCAGCGGATACGCCGCGAGCTGAGCGAGGCGCATCTGGAGCTGCGGGCGGCGAGCGTCATCCTGGCCGACACCGCACGCGCCCACGAACGCCTGCGCATCGCCCGGGAACTGCACGACCTGATGGGGCACCAGCTCACGGCGCTCACCCTGGAGCTGGAGGTCGCCCGGCACCACGACGGCCCCGGCGCGCGCGTGCACATCGAGCGCGCCGACCGGGTGGCGCGGGACCTGCTCCGCGACGTGCGCACGACCGTCGGGCAGCTGCGCGCCGACGCGCCCGATCTGCGCGAGTCCCTGGCCGCCGTGGTACGCGACATTCCCGGCCTCGACATCGGCGTGTGGATCGACGACGACGTACGTCCCACCGAGGAGGTGACCATGACGCTCATCCGCGTCGTCCAGGAGATCGTCACCAACACCATCCGGCACGCGGACGCGACCTCGCTGCGCATCCGGATCGAGAGCACCCCGGACCGGGTCGTGAGGCTCACCTCCGTCGACGACGGGCGCGGCAGCCCCCAACTGCGGCCGGGCAACGGGCTGCGCGGCCTGAGCGAGCGGATCGACGCGATCGGCGGCGACGTGCGGCTCGACGGCAGCGACGGTTTCCGCGTCACCGCCAGGGTGCCGGCGCGGTGATCCGGGTGATCGTGGTCGACGACCAGACCCTGGTCCGGCAGGGCATCCGCAGCCTGCTCGACCTGACCGACGACATCGAGGTGGTGGGGGAGTCCGACGACGGCATGTCCGCGCTGGCGGCGATCGAGGAGCACGCCCCCGACGTCGTCCTGCTCGACCTGCGCATGCCCCGCCACGACGGCATCTGGGTGCTCGAGGCGTTGCGGGAGCGCGCGGACGACTCGCCGCCGGTGCTCGTGCTGACCACGTTCGACAACGACACCCTGGTGCTGGACGCGATGCGGGCGGGGGCATGCGGCTACCTGCTGAAGGACGTGACGCTCGAACGGCTGACCCGGGCCATCCGCGTCCTGGCCGACGGAGGGACGCTGATCTCGCCGTCGATCACCGATCGGCTGCTGCGCGCGGTGCACCGCCGCCGGCCGGCGGACGACGACCTGCCCGCGATCCAGCGGCTCACCGAACGAGAGGTGGAGGTGCTGCGGCTCGTCGCGGAGGGTTACAGCAACCGCGAGATCGCCCAGGCTCTGTTCCTGGCCGAAGGCACGGTGAAGAACCACGTCTCGACCGTGCTGCTCAAACTCGGGGCGCGCGACCGGACCAACGCGGTGCTGCGCGCCCTGCACGCCAGCATCCTCGACTGACAGTCAGCAGGCATTTGGTCTAATTCGCTGATACTGGCATGCTCCTTTCCGGGACTCGGCTGCCCGGAACCCGGCGCGTGCGGCAGGGCGCCGGCCGCCGGCCCACTCGGGCGGGTTCGCGGCGGGGGAGGAGCACGATGGCCGGTACGGAGCTCAGATCCGGCGACCCCACCGCCTTCGGGCCGTACACGATCGAGGCCAGGCTGGGTGAGGGCGGGCAGGGCACGGTCTACCTCGGCCGTGACCCGGCCGGTGAGCGCGTCGCGGTCAAGGTGCTGCACCCGAGGTTCGCCGCCGACCAGGTCGCGAGGACGCGCTTCCAACGGGAGATCGCCGTCGCCCGGCAGATCGCCGAGTTCTGCACCGCCCGGGTGCTCGACGCGGGGGAGAGCGGCGACCACCTCTACGTGGTGAGCGAGTTCATAGACGGGCCGTCGCTGCAGCAGGCCGTCGAGCGCGAGGGGCCACGCGACGGTGCCGCCCTGCAGCGCGTCGCGATCAGCACGGCCACCGCGCTCGTCGCCATCCACCAGGCGGGGATCGCGCACCGCGACTTCAAACCGGCCAACGTGCTCCTCGGCTTCGACGGCCCGCGGGTCATCGACTTCGGCATCTCCAAGGCGCTCGACGCCGGGCCCGCCCAGACCAGCGGCGCCATCGGGACCCCGGCCTACATGTCACCCGAGCAGGTGCACGGTCAGCTCGTCGCCGCTCCCTCGGACGTGTTCAGCTGGGCCGTGACGATGGTGTTCGCCGCCACCGGCGGCCCCGCGTTCGGCCAGGACTCCATCCCGGCCGTGCTCCACCGCATCCTCAACGCCGAGCCCGACCTGTCCGGGGTGCCCGAGGGGCTGCGGCCGCTGCTGCGCGCCTGCCTGGCCAAGACCCCCGCCGGCCGGCCGACCGCCCCCGACCTGCTGTTCCGGCTGATCCGCCAGCCGTCGGCGGGTGCCGTCGCGCCACCGTCACCGCCGCGGGCCGGGGACCCGGTACGGGACCGGCCGCCGTCGCCCCAGCCGTCCCCCGGTTGGGACGGCGAGTCCGGGCAGCCGTCTCCCGGGTGGAGTGCCGGCTCCCGGCAGCCGCTCTCGCGGTCGCTGTCCGAGTCGCCGTCCCCGCCGTTGCCGCCACCCGGGCGTGGCACCGCGCCCGCGCAGCCGTCGTACGCCGGGCGGTCACCGGTCGGCCCGGGCGCCACGCCGGGGCAGCGGCGCCCGGCGGATCCCGGGGGACCGGCCTTTCCCGGTGACACGCGGGAGGAATCCGCCGACGCGACCGTGCCCGGCGGGTCCGGACGATCGCGCCCGTGGCGGATCGGGGCCGCCGTCGCGGCCTCCGCCCTCGCGGTCTCCGCGGGAGTCTTCGTGCTCCCGCCGCTGCTGGCGGGTACGGGGGAGGAGCCCGCGGACCCCACCCCCGTCGCGCTGACCGGATCCCCGTCGGTCTCCGGCGGATCCCCCTCGTCCGGCGAATCAGCGCCGCCCAGCACCTCGCCGTCTCCCAGCGGTTCCCCCTCTCCCGGTGGATCGGCGTCCCCCGCGGCCACCCCCACCTCGGTCACCGGGGACTGGAGGAGCGCGCCGGTCGGCGGCCCGTTGCGCGGCCATCGCGACGACCTCCAGACGGTGGCGATCGCCCAGGTCGGCGGCAGGCCCGTGATCGTCTCCGGTGCCAACGACCGCACCGTCCGCCTGTGGGACCTCGCCACCCGCAGGCCGCTGGCCACGCTCACCGGGCACACCAACTGGGTGCGCTCCGTCGCGGTCACCGAGCTGGACGGCAGGACGATCGCGGTGTCGGGCGGCGACGACGGCACCGTACGCCGCTGGGACCTCACCACCCGCAAGCCGGTCGGCAGGCCCTTCGACGCCGCCGTGCCCGTCTTCTCCCTCGCCCTGGCCACCCTCGACGGCGAGCCCGTCGTGGTGGCCGGCGGCCGCGACGGGAGCCTGCGCCTGTGGGACCTGAGGACGGGCGCCGCGATCGGCAAGGCCCGCCGTGCCTCCGTCGGCGCCGTGTTCGGCCTGGCCACCGCCGAGCTCGACGGCGAGCCCGTCGTGTTCACCGGTGGCGGCGACGGTACGGTGCGCCGCTGGCCGCTCCGCTCGGGGCCCGGCGAGACGATCCTCACCCAGCGGTCCCAGGTCACGGTCGTCACCACGGCCGAGCTGGACGGCAGGCTCGTGGTGCTGTCCGCCGGAGGCGCGCAGGACATCCACATCGACGACGCCGCGGGCGCCGGTGAGGTGCGCCCGCCCATCCGGAGCCACAGCGGCTGGGTCTACTCCCTGGCCGTCGGCCGGGTGGGGTCGCTCACCGTCGTCGTCTCCGGCAGCAACGACTCCACCGCGCGGGTCCACGACCTCGACACGGGAAAGCCGGCGGGGCGGCCGTTCAAGGCCCACGACCACAACGTGTTCGCCGCCGCGGTGACCGAACTCGGCGGGCGCCCCGTCGCGGTCACCGGAGGCGGCGACGACGCCGTCCGCGTCTGGCGCCTGGGCTGACCGGCCCCCGGCACATCGCGGCGATTCCCCGGCTGCCCAGAGTCGTCTCGCTCGTCCGCCCGTCGCCGGTGCTCAGGCCCGGACGCGCTCCTGAGGCGGCTGTGGATCACTCGGCGCCCAGCAGGGCGATGGCGGACAGGGTGCCCAGGGACAGGACGCTGGAGACGAGGATGGCGTCGCGGGGCAGGTCGGTGGGGCGGCCGTACTCGGCGGCGTACACGAACGTGTTCTGCGCGGTGGGAAGCCCGGAGAACAGGACGGCCGCGAAGAGCGCCGGGCCGTCGAGGTGGAGGAGGAAGCGCCCGACCAGGAAGGCCACCAGCGGCTGGAGCAGCAGCTTGAGCGTCACCGCCGGTGCCGTCGCGCGCCAGGAGACGGCCGAGCCGTTCAGGGACATGCCCAGCGAGAAGAGCGCCAGGGGCACCGCGGCGCCGCCGAGGATCTCCAGGGGCCTCAGCGCGAGGTCGGGCAGCCTCAGGCCGAGGGCCGACACGCCCAGGCCGAGGAACGAGGCGATCACGATCGGCGTCCGCAGCGGGGCGAGGAAGGACGCGCGCCCGGCCCCGAGGCCGAGGAAGATCAGCGGGGAGACCAGCAGGACCTGGAAGATCAGGACCGACACCACGAACGTCGCGTCGTCCAGGACGTACAGGCCGACGGGGATGCCGAGGTTGCCGGCGTTGACGTAGGCCGACGACATCGCGCCGATCACCCGTTCGGGCAGCTCGCCGCGGAACAGCGCGAGCGCGAGCAGGCCGACGGCGAAGGTGCTGACCGCGAAGGCGAGCAGCGGGCCGGGCTGGATCCGGTCGAGCGGGGTACGGCTGAGCGTCGTGAACAGCACCGCGGGCATCGCGACGGTGAACGCGAACCGCGTCAGCGCCCGCCGGGCGTGGTCGCTCGCCCACCCGAACCGGGCGGCCAGCCAGCCGAGGGCGCCGATACACCATATGGGGATGAATGCCGCGATAACCGACTGCACCCGGCATACCGTAGCCGGGTTCTCGCGCGGGGCCGGGAGCCCGGCCCCGACCGGCACGGCTTTCCGGGCCGCGCCGGCCAGGGCCGGGCCGTGTCAGTCAGGGCAGGTCAGGGCAGGTCGGGGATCAGCGCCAGGAGTCGGTGCGCGTCGCGGTGCCGCCGGAGGGGGTGGTGAAGGAGCGGTTGGGGTCGCTCTCCCAGGTAACCGAGCCGTCGGAGTTCTTCTTGATGTACTTGTACCGGATCGTCGTGCCGGCCGGCAGGTTCACCGTGGCCCTCCAGACCGGGTACGCGGCCGACGACAGGGCGACGGCGTTCGCCGGGTTCCAGGAGCCCAGCGCGGCGACGTCGCCGACGACGAAGACGTTCTGGCCCCAGTTCGTGGTCACGGTGGCGTTGAACGTGGTGGCGACCTGGCCGGGGTTCACCGTCGGCGTCGGGCTGGGGCCGGGGCCGGAGGCGCCGGTGTGGACGGCGACCGCGCCCCTGGCCGGGACGGTCACCGAGGCCGAGCCGTCCGCGCCGACGGTCACCGAGCCGCCGCCCGCGACGTTGGCGTAGGTCCCGGCGGGCAGGCCGGTGGAGAAGGTGCGGGTGACGGCGCCGCCCTCGTTGTTGATCGCGACCCAGCCCTTCGCGCCCCGGCTGAAGGCGATCACGTTGTCGCCGTTGTCGTACCAGTCGCCGACCGAGGTGCCCTGCACGGCGCGGTTGAAGCCGACCATGCCGTTCATCTGGCGGTGGAAGCAGGTCCACCGGCCGTTGCCGCAGTCGGCGTCGGTGGCGAAGCCGCCATTGGCCGACGGCGGACCGGCCTCGCCGTCGCTCCAGGTGAACCCGGAGTAGACCCTCGGCGTGCCGTACGGCCAGGCGAGCATGAAGACGTTGGCCAGCTTGTAGGCGTCGCCGTACTTGTAGTTCATGGTCGAGCCGTTGCGCTCGGTGTCGTGGTTGTCGACGAACACCACGGCCTTGTCGCTGGGCACCGACAGGCCCCAGCTCTGCCCGAAGGACCGCAGGTTCCTGATCTGGCCGCCGTTGAACTGCTCCTTGAGCTTGCGCCCGTACACGAACTCGTGGACGTCGCCGACGCCGGTGTACTGGCTCGGGCTGATCGCCTCGCCGTCGCCCTGGATGACCTCCTGGTGGATGTACGGCGAGCCGGTGAGCCTGCCCTTGATCGCGGCGAGGTCTCCGGGGTCGATGTGCTTGGCGGCGTCGACGCGGAAGCCGTCCACGCCCAGGGAGGTCAGCTTGTTGAGGTAGCCGGCGATCTGGTCGCGGACGTACTCGGAGCCGGTGTTGAGGTCGGCCAGGCCGACCAGCTCGCAGTTCTGCACCCGCCAGCCGTCGCCTGTGTAGTCGGAGCCGTTGATCGTGCAGGCGGGGGAGTGGAAGTCGGCGGCGGAGTAGAGGCCGGGGTAGTTGTACTTGCCGAAGCCGTAGCCGCCGTAGCTGGTGCTGCCCTGGCCGGTCATGTGGTTGACGACGGCGTCGGCGTGGACCTTGACGCCGGCCGCGTGGCAGGCGTTCACCATGTTCCTGAACGCGTTCTCGTCACCGAACTTGCTGGTGAGGGTGTAACGGGCGGGCTGGTAGATGTCCCACCAGACCGAGCCGCCCCGCGACATCGAGTCGCTCGGCGGGGAGACCTGCACGGCGGCGTACCCGGCCGGGCCGAGGACGTCTGTGCACTCCCTGGCGACGGAGTTCCAGTTCCAGTTCCACAGCTTCACGATCGGGCCGGGGGTGGGCGGCGCCGCCTGGGCGGGGAGCGCGCCGGGCACCAGCACGGCGGCGCTCGCCAGAGCGCTTAACGCCGTGGCAACGACGACTCTGTAGGGTTTCACGAGGGGGCCTCCAGGATCGATGGACGGGTTCCCTGGCCGGGCCGGGTGCTGCAACACCTGGCCCGGCCGTCTTTCCGGGGTGTGCGGGGGTCAGGGCTGGACGAAGACGGCGACCGTGCGGGCCGGTACCGTCAGCGTGCCCGTGGCGGGGTCGAACGTCGACCGCTTCACGACGGCGTCGTCGCCGGCCGTCTGGACGGGGTGGAGCGTCACCTGGGCGCCCTTCAGCGCGGCGACGGTCTGCGGCCGCGCCTCGGGGGTCGCGTTGAAGACGACGGTGACCGACTTCCAGCGCGGGTCGATCCCCGTGGCGTCCAGGTGCATGGTCACGACACCCGGGGTCTCCGAGGTGCCGCTCGTCGGGAAGGTGAGGCGCTTCTGCACCTCGGCCAGGGTGGCGAGGCCGAAGACCGGCGAGGATGAGCGGATCCTCAGCAGCTCCCCGTACCGGGCGCGGGCCGCGCCGATCGCCGCGCAGTCCGGCTTCAGCGCCGGGTCGGCGAGCAGCGGCCTGGCGTACTGCCACTTGTCCTCGTTGTCGGGCCTCGGGGGGAGCCCGGCGCCGAAGCCGTTGCCCGCCGAGCAGTCCCACAGCAGCCGGTTGAACCAGTCGCCCGAGTCGTAGGAGTTGCGGTCGAGGGACTTGGAACGCAGCCGCTCGCTGCCCGCGTGCACGAACGAGGTGCCCTGCCCGAGGACGGCCGTGGCCAGCGAGAGCGACTGCATGCGCACCCGGTCGGCCATCGCGGTCGCCGGGGGCAGTTTGTACGCCAGCGCGTCGAACAGCGTCTCGTTGTCGTGGGCGTCGACGTAGGTCACGACTTCGCCCGGTGCGGCGGTGTACCCGGCGGGGGAGCCGTTGTAGCTCACCTGCGAGCCCTTGACCCGCTCGCCGCTGGAGGCGGTGAAGGTGTAGTCGCGGAGGTTGCCGGCGAGCCCGACCTTGATCAGGTCGTGGTAGTTCAGCAGCCGGGACCTCTGCTGCGCCTCGTCGCCGTTGGCCGGTGAGCCGTTGGGCGCTCCGGCGAGCCCCGAGCCGAAGCCCTGCACGCGGGGGTCGGCGTCGAACGGGCCGCCGCCGCGCACCGCGTCGCGCAGCCGGTCGCTGAAGGTGCCGATCCCGGTGCCCGCCATGTTGGCCTGGGTGGCCTGCTCGAAGCGGGCGTCGTCGGCCACCTCGCCGAAGTTCCAGCCCTCCCCGTACAGGATGATCGACTTGCCGTCGACGCCGTCGCGGGCGACGGTCAGCTTGTCGAGGGCCGCACGGACCGCGACCATGTTCGCCTTCGGGTGGTGGCCCATCAGGTCGAACCTGAAGCCGTCCACCTTGTACTCGCGGGCCCAGGTCACGATGGAGTCGACGACGAGCCTGCCCATCATGGCGTGCTCGGGCGCGGTGTTGGCGCAGCAGGTGGAGGTGGCCACCGTGCCGTCGTCGAGCAGCCGGTGGTAGTAGCCGGGCACGAGGCGGTCGAGCACCGAGGCGGGGTCCTGGCCGGCGGCGTGGGTGTGGTTGTAGACCACGTCCATCACCACCCGCAGCCCGGCCCTGTTCAGCCCGCCGACCATGCCGCGGAACTCTCTGATCCGCGACGACCCGTCCGGCTCGGAGGCGTAGGAGCCCTCGGGCACGGTGTAGTGCAGCGGGTCGTAGCCCCAGTTGAAGGAGTCCTTGGCCGCGGTCCGCGCGACGCAGGCCTGCTGCTCCTCGGAGTCGGGGGGCATCGAGGCGAGGTCGCAGTCGGGTTCGGTCCGGTCGGCCTTCCTCTCGGGGACGGTCGCCATGTCGAAGACGGGCAGCAGGTGCACGTGGGTCAGCCCGTCCTTCGCCAGCCCGCGCAGCTCTCTCATCCCCGCCGAGTCGCCGGTGAACGCCGCGTACGTGCCGCGCTCGGCGGCCGGGACGGTCGTGTCGGAGGCGGAGAAGTCGCGCACGTGCAGCTCGTAGACGGACGCCTTCTGCTGGGGGACGGCCTTCGGTTTGGCCAGCGACGACCAGCCGGCAGGGCGCAGCGCCCGGTCGGACAGGTCGGCGAGCTGGCTGCGGCCCGAGCCCGCCGACAGCGACAGGCTGTACGGGTCGGTCACCTCGTTGACGACGACCTTCCCTGCCGTGTCCTCGCCGGGTGCGTAGACCGTCACCAGGAAGGTGTAGTAGCGGTCCTTCCAGTCCCGCTGCCCCCGCAGCGACCAGACGCCGGTGTCGTCGTCGCGGCGCATGGGGTGGACGGTGCGCTTGCCGCCGGAGGAGTCACGGTAGAGCGCCAGCTCGACCTTGCCCGCGGTCGGCGCCCAGACCGACAGCCTGGGCGTGCCGCCGCTCCAGGAGGGGCCGAGCTCGGCGGTCGCCGCCCTGGGGTACAGGTCGTCGAGCAGGCCGGGCAGTTGCACGCCGGTGGCGGCCAGCAGCGCGCCGGAGGCGTCGCGCTCGACGGCCACGACCTGGCCACGGGTGGCCTCGCGCACCAGGTCGGCGTCGCGCGGGTCGACGGTGAACGCGGCGTGCCCGGCCAGGTGCGGCCACTTCGCCTTCTGCGCCTCGGTCAGCGCGCCGGGGGCGAGACGGATGAGCTTGAGGTCGCCGGTCAGGTCGCCCTTGTCGTAGGTGATGCCGCCCTTGGCGGAGAAGGCCAGGGAGTAGCGGTTCGTGGTGGAGGGGGCGACCTTCCAGGCGACGGTGGCGCGGTCGATCCAGTGCGCCGACGACTTCGACAGGTCGGCGTCGGCCCCGCGCGCCGAGGGCTGGGGCAGCAGGTGGCCCTCGGTGGCCGCGACCCGCCACACCTCGTGGCCGGTCGCGGTCAGGTCCAGCGACTGGTCGTCCGGCAGGTCCTTGGCGTCGCCCTTGTGGATGATGTAGTTCACGGTCTTGGCCCCCTCGGTCAGGGGGACGCGGAAGTGAACGCCGAACCCGTCCTCGCCCGCGGGCGGCAGCGGCGCGGCCCACTCGGTGGGATTCGCCACGTCGCCCCACAGATGAAGTCCCCAGCCGTCGTAATTCCCGTCCGGCCGGTGGTAATGCAGGATCGCGACGTTCTCGGCCGCCGCCCGGGTCGGGTGGGCCTTCGCCACGCCCGAGGCGACGTAGGCGTCGGGCTGCGACGCCGGGGTGAACGACTGGTCGGGCCCGGGGTCCTTGGTGTCGCCCTTGTGGATGATGAAGTTCGCCGGAAGGGAGGCGTCCTTCAGCGGCACCCTCCAGAACGCGCCGAAGGAGTCGACGCCGTCCGGCGGGCGTGGCGCGGCCCAGTCGGTGGGCACCCCGTCGGCGAGCCCGTCGCCCCACAGGTGCAGTCCCCAGCCGTCGTAGTCCTTGCCGGGGCGGCCGTAGTGGACGGTCGCGTACCCCTGGGCCGCCGCGCGGGACAGGTGGGTCTCCGGTCTCCCCTTCGCCAGCCAGACCTCGCCGTTCCTGGCGGGGTTCACGATCCGGTCGCCGCCGTCCTTCTCCTCGCCCTTGTGGGCGATGATCCCGACGCTGGTGGCGCCCGGCTTGAGCTTGATCCAGGCGAAGCGGCCGTAGGAGTCCTCGCCGGTCAGCGGGAGCGGGGTCGCCCACTCGGTCGGGTTCTCCACGTCGCCCCAGACGTGCAGGCCCCAGCCGTCGTAGTCGGCGGCGTCCTCCCGCTGGTAGTGCACGACCAGCCAGTCGCGCCTGACCGCGCCGGGCTCCTCGGGGGCGGGCTCGGCGCCGACGGTCGCCTGCGCGCCCGCCGAGGCGAACCGGCCCGCGGAGTCCTTCACCACGGCCTTGTACGAGATCCTCGTGCCCGCCGCGATGCCGCGCAGGTCGTGGAAGACCCGGAAAGCCCTGGAGGCGGGGCCGGAGGGGGCGGCGTTGGGGGCGTCGTCGGTGCCGATCGCCCGCCAGGGGCCTTCGCCGACCTTGGCGGCGAAGGTGACCTGGTCGAAGCCGGTGCCCGGCACGGTCGCGACGACCGGGATCCGGCCGTCCTCGGCGGTGCCCCTGATCTCGGTCCCCGGCAGGGCGATCGAGACGGCCGGGGCCGAGGCCGGTGCGGCGAGCTTGGCGGGCGCCTTGTAGACCACCGCCGACAGGGCGGGGACGGTGAGCGCCAGCTTGGCGTCCGCGCCGGTGGTGAGCGTGGCGGCGCCCTCGCCGTACACCTTCGTGAAGGCCGCGCCCGCCGAGAAGGTGGGCACGCTCGCGGTCGCCGGCTGTTCGGCGTTGTTGACCGCGACCAGGTACTCGACCTGCCGCGTGGCGTCGATCCTGGAGAAGGCGTAGACGCCGCCGGAGACCAGCCGCTCGATCTGGGCGCCGTCGGCCAGCGCCGGGTGGGCGTCGCGCAGCGCGGCCAGGGCGGAGATGCCCCGGTAGAGCGGGTGGGAGGGGACGAAGTTGTCCTGGGCGTGGGTGGAGCCGGTGCCGATCAGGTCGTCGCTCAGGTAGCTCTCGGTTCTGGAGGCGAACATGGACGCGCGGGCGTCCTGGTCGCCGCCCTTGCCGGTGAAGCCCTGCTCGTCGCCGTAGTAGACGACCGGCTGGCCCCGGGTGAGATACATCAGCTCGTGGGCGAGCAGGTCCCTGCGCAGCAGCTCGGAGTCGGGGGCGCCGGGGTTGTCCTGGGCGACGAAGCGGCCGATGCGGCCCATGTCGTGGTTGCCGAGGAAGGTCGGCAGCGACGAGGCGTTGCCGTCGGCGTCGATGTGGTAGTCGTCGCCCGCGTACAGCCGGGCCAGCCGGGACGCGTCCGCCGTGCCGCCGGCGAAGGAGCGGGCGGCCTCCTGGAACGGGAAGTCCAGGGTGGCGTTCATGGCGCCCCGGGTGGAGTAGCGGCTGGTGAAGGCGGGCTCGCCGGAGTAGACCTCGCCGAACATGAAGAACCGCTTGTTGCCGTGCTGGGCCGCGTAGCCGCGCAGCGCCGGGGAGAATTTCTCCCAGAACTCCATGTTCACGTGCTTGGCGGTGTCGATGCGGAAGCCGTCGAGGCCGGTGTCGCGCACCCACGTCTTGTAGATGTCGGTCATCCCCTTGACGACCTCGGGGCGCTCGGTCCACAGGTCGTCGAGGCCGAAGAAGTCGCCGTACTCGTCGTTCTCGCCGCCGCTGAAGGTGGAGTCGCCCCGGTTGTGGTACATCGTCGGGTCGTTCAGCCAGGACGGGGTCTTGGCGTTCCTCGGCGCGACCGGCGTGTACGGGAACGAGCCGGCGTCCACCTCCGGGAAGGTGTCCTTGCCCGCGTGGTCGCGGTCGTCGAACGGCACGCCGTCGGTGTCGACGTAGGGGTAGGCGCCCTTGGAGCGGTAGGAGTAGGTCTTCTCCGCGTAGTCGACCACGTCGGCCGTGTGGTTGGTGATGATGTCGAAGAAGACCTTCATCCCGCGCCGGTGGGCCTCGCGCACCAGCTCCTTCATCTGGGCGTTGGTCCCCAGGTGCGGGTCGATCCTGGTGAAGTCGGTGATCCAGTAGCCGTGGTACCCGGCCGAGACGTTCGCGCCGGTGCCCTGCACGGGACGGTTCACGAAGGCCGGGGTGATCCAGATCGCGGTGCTGCCCAGGTTCTTGACGTAGTCGAGCTTGCCGAGCAGGCCCTTGAGGTCGCCGCCCTGGTAGAAGCCCTTGTGCGTGGGGTCGAAGCCGGTGGCGAGCCGGTCGCCGGACAGGCCGCCCCGGTCGTTGCCGGTGTCGCCGTTGGCGAACCGGTCGGTCATCGCGAAGTAGAAGCGCTCGCGGCTCAGGTCGGCGCGGAGCGCGTCGCGCGCGAGGTCCCGGTCGGAGGGCTCGGCGGTGCGGCTGAGCGCGGACACCACGGGACCGGACGACACCGCGGGACCGGACGCCGCGGGACCGGACGCCGCGGGACCGGACGCCGCGGGGCCGGACGCCGCGGGGCCGGCGCCGGACGCGGAGGGCGCCGTGGAGGCCGGTACCGGTGCTGAAAGGGGTGCGGGGGAGGGGGACGCGGCGGCGGGGAGCGGGGTGGCGGCGAGGGGGGTGGCGATCAGGGTCGCCGCGAGCGCGACCCCCGTCAGGAAGGTCGTTCTCGCGCGCCGTGGGGGGAGCGGCCAGACCACGGGGGGCCTCCACGGGAGTTGTTTCGAGGGTGTTGCCCGGAAGTTACTCATTGGGAATGGTCTGTGCAATCCCTTGCGGCAATTTTCTGAATCCCGGCAATTCGCGGTCGTCCGGAAGGGGACCCAATCGGTTGCCCAAAACGTACAAAAGGTGATTTTCATCACTAAGAGGGCGATATATCTGCTCGAAGGTCGAGGGAGAGGCAGTGAGACCCCTCGGCTTTGGGGGGCTTTGTAACGACTTTGCAGACTCTTGCAGAAACTTCTTCCAATGGGGTTCACGTCGGCGTAACGTCCGGCGTACTCCAGACCCGGCCGGACGGCTCTTCGGTCCCGGCCGCCCCCTGAACACGAGGAGAAGAACATGCGGCGAGCCTTCTCGGCCGCGACGATTGTCGCGGCCCTCGCCCTGGCGGTCTCCGCCTGTGGTGGCGGTGACGCCGGTACGGCGGCCCCCACCCAGCCCGCGGCGACGGACCCGTCGAAGATCACCGGTGAGATCACCTGGTGGGACACCGTCAGGCCCGACAGCGAGGGCCCGACCTTCCAGGCGCTCATCAAGGACTTCCAGGCGAAGTACCCGGGCATCAAGGTCAAGTACGTCAACGTCCCCTCCGACCAGGCGCAGAACCAGTTCCAGACCGCGGCGCAGGCGGGCGCGGGGGCGCCGGACGTGATCCGTTCCGAGGTCGCCTGGACCTCCCAGTTCGCCTCGCTCGGCTACCTCCAGCCGCTGGAGGGCACGCGCGCCGTGGAGAACGAGTCGGACTTCCTGCCGGGGCCGCTGAGCAGCACCAAGTACAACGGCAAGACGTACGCCGTCCCGCAGGTCACCGACACCCTCGCGCTCATCTACAACAAGCGGCTGCTCAAGGAGGCCGGGCACGAGAAGGCCCCCACCACGGTCGAGGAGCTCAAGCAGACCGCGCTCGACGTCAAGGAGAAGACCGGCGCCAGCGGCCTCGCGCTCAACGTCGACTCCTACTTCCTGCTGCCCTTCATGTACGGCGAGGGGGGCGACCTCCTCGACGTGCAGAACAAGAAGATCACCGTCAACTCCCCGGCGAACGTGAAGGCCATGGCCACCGTCGCCGACCTGATCACCTCCGGCGCCGCGCCCAAGCCCGCCATCCAGGACAGCTACGCCAACGCGATGACCGCCCTCAAGGACGGCAAGGCCGCGATGATCTACAACGGCCCGTGGGCGCTGTCGGAGATCTACCAGGGCAAGGAGTTCAAGGACAAGGAGAACCTGGGCATCGCCCCCGTCCCGGCGGGCTCGGTCAAGGCCGGCGCCCCCACCGGCGGCTGGAACCTGGCCATCTACGCCGGCTCCAAGAACCTGGACGCCTCCTACGAGTTCGTCCGCTTCATGAGCACCCCCGAGTCCCAGGCCAAGGTCGCCAAGGAGATCAGCCTCCTGCCGACCCGCGTCTCCGCGTACGACAACCCCGACGTGCAGGCCAACAAGGACGTCTCCGTCTTCAAGCCCATCATGGAGACCGCGACCGCGCGGCCGTGGATCCCCGAGGGCGGCCAGCTCTTCCAGCCGCTGCTCGAGGGCTACCAGTCGCTCGTCGGCGGCACGGCGACCCCCGAGGACATGCTCAAGAAGGTCGACGGCCAGTACCGAGGCATCTTCAAGGACTGGAGCTGACCCGTGGCGCTCTCGACTGGGCGTGTGAACAGCACGGCCAGGGACCGGGCCGCGGGTGCCGACGGCGCCCGCGGCCGGGGCCGCCCGCCGGGCGGCCCGTTCCGGCGGGCGCTGGGCAGGCACTGGTACGCCTGGGCCATGGTCGCCCCGGTGATCCTGGTCACCGGCCTGCTGGTCGGCTGGCCGCTGGCCAGGGGCGTCTACCTGTCGCTGACCGACGCCACCGAGGCCAACATCGGCCGGACGATCGGCGTCAACGTCATCCCCTCGACGTACGAGTTCACCTGGTTCGACAACTACGTCGCGATCCTGACCAGCGGACTGTTCTGGGAGAAGCTGACCTGGACGGTCGTGTGGACCGTCGCCTGCGTGGCGTTCCACTACGGCCTGGGCCTCGGCCTGGCCATGCTGCTCAACCGCAAGGTCAGGTTCCGCTCCGCCTACCGGCTGCTGCTCATCCTGCCGTGGGCGATCCCGGGCTTCGTCTCGGCCTTCATCTGGCGCTACCTCTACAACAGCGACTTCGGCGTGATCAACGCGATGCTGCGGGCCGCCGGCCTGGGCGCGGTCGGCTGGCTCGACGACCCGACCACGGCGAAGATCGCGGTCATCGCGGTCAACGTCTGGATGGGCGTGCCGTTCATGATGGTCGCCGTGCTGGGCGGGCTCCAGTCGATCCCCGGTGAGCTGTACGAGGCGGCCGAGGTCGACGGCGCCACGCCGTGGCAGCGCTTCCGCTTCATTACGATTCCCGGCTTGCGTACCGTGTCGAGCACGGTCGTCCTGCTGGGCACGATCTGGACGTTCAACATGTTCCCGGTGATCTACCTGATCAGCGGGGGAGGACCGGGCAGCTCCACCGAGATCCTGGTCACCTACGCCTTCCGCGAGGCCTTCACCGGCGTCCGCAACTACTCCAACTCCGCGGCATGGGGAGTGATCATCCTCCTGCTCCTCGTCGTGCTGGCCGTGGTCTACCGGCGCTCGCTGCGCAAGCAAGGGGAGGTCTGGTGAGCGCCACCGTCACCACGTCCGGGACCGGCCGCGTCCGGGGGCGCGGGGAGCGCAGCGTCGGCAAGTCGATCCTGCTGCACGCGACCCTGCTCGCCGCGGTCGTCACCTCGCTGTTCCCGATCGTCTGGCTGGTCCTGACCTCGCTCAAACCGCGCGACGGCTGGCTCTCCAGCGAGCTGGAGATCTTCAATCAGCCCTCGCTGGACAACTACGTCCGGGTGCTGACCGAGACGCGGTTCCCGACCTGGTTGCTCAACTCGGTGATCGTCGCCGGGCTGACCACGGTCATCGGCGTCTTCCTCGCCTCCACGACCGGGTACGCCATCAGCCGCTTCCGCTTCCCCGGCTACCGCGGGGTGATGTGGATGCTGCTCGTCACCCAGATGTTCCCGGTGGCGATCCTGATCGTCCCCCTCTACAACCTGATGGCGGGCCTCGGGCTGCTCAACCAGATTCCCGGGCTGGTCATCGCCTACATGACGGTGGCGGTGCCGTTCTGCGCGTGGATGATGAAGAGCTACTTCGACTCCATCCCGCGCGAGATCGACCAGGCGGGACTGGTCGACGGCCTGACGCCGTTCGGCGCGTTCTGGCGGGTCATCCTGCCGCTGGCCAGGCCGAGCCTGGCGGTCACCGCGTTCTACTCGTTCATGACCGCCTGGGGCGAGGTGGCCTACGCCACCGTGTTCATGTCGCAGGAGGAGAAGCGCACGCTCGGGATCGGGCTCCAGCAGTTCGTCGGCCAGCACTGGTCGGACTGGGGCCTGCTCACCGCCGCCGCGGTGCTGATCGCGGTTCCGGCGGCGGTCGTCTTCCTGCTCGTCCAGCGGCATCTGGTCACCGGGCTCACCGCCGGTGCCACGAAGTCGTAACACCACTGTGCTAGTACGTCCTGATATGTCGTCTGATCGGGGGATTTAATATGACCGAGCTTGTCCGGGCGGACCGGGGTGCCGGGACCGCCACCCGATGGTGGCGCGACGCGGTGATCTACCAGGTCTACGTGCGCAGCTTCGCCGACGGCAACGGCGACGGCGTGGGCGACCTGCTCGGCGTGCGCGGCAGGCTCCCGTACCTCGCGGACCTCGGGGTCGACGCGGTCTGGCTCACCCCGTTCTTCACCTCGCCGATGGCCGACTTCGGCTACGACGTGGCCGACTACCGTGACGTGGACCCGATCTTCGGGTCGCTGGCCGACGCCGGGGCGCTGATCGAAGAGGCGCACCGGCACGGCCTGCGGGTCATCGTGGACGTGGTGCCCAACCACACCTCCGACCGGCACGCCTGGTTCCTGGAGGCCCTGGCGGCGCCCTCCGGAGACCCCGCGCGGGAGCGCTACATCTTCCGCCGGGGCCGCGGAGCCGAGGGGGAGCTGCCGCCCAACGACTGGGAGTCGGTCTTCGGCGGGCCCGCGTGGACCCGGCTGCCCGACGGCGAGTGGTACCTGCACCTGTTCGCCCCCCAGCAGCCCGACCTGAACTGGGAGAACCCCGAGGTCCACGCGGAGTTCGAGTCGATCCTGCGGTTCTGGCTCGACATGGGGGTGGACGGCTTCCGCGTCGACGTCGCCCACGGCATGGTCAAGGCGGACGGCCTGCCCGACGTCGGCCACCCCGACCAGGTCGGGATGATCGGCACCGAGGTGGTGCCGTTCTTCGACCAGGACGGCGTGCACGAGATCCACCGCGCCTGGCGCAAGCTGCTCGACTCCTATCCCGGGGAGCGGATCGGCGTCGCCGAGGCGTGGGCGCCCTCCTCGCAGCGGCTGGCCAACTACGTCCGCCCCGACGAGATGCACCAGGCGTTCAACTTCCACTTCCTCGTCGCCCCCTGGGAGGCCGCGACGTTCCGCGCGGTCATCCAGGAGTCGCTGACGACGGCCGGGACGGTCGGCGCGCCCTCCACCTGGGTGCTGTCCAACCACGACGTCAAGCGCCACCTCACCCGGTACGGCGGCGGCGAGGTCGGCCTGCGCCGCTCCCGCGCCGCCGCCCTGCTGACGCTCTCCCTGCCCGGCTCGGCCTACATCTACCAGGGGGAGGAGCTCGGGCTGCCCGAGGTCCTCGACCTGCCGGAGGAGTTCCAGCGCGACCCGCAGCGCCTGCGCAACCCCGACCACGGCCGCGACGGCTGCCGGGTGCCGCTCCCGTGGGCCGACGGCGAGCCGCACTTCGGCTTCAGCCTGCCCGGTGCCGAGGAGACCTGGCTGCCCATGCCGCCCTCCTGGGGGCCGCTCAGCGTCGCGTCCCAGCTCGGCGACCCGGTCTCCACGCTGAACCTCTACCGGGAGGCGCTGCGGATCAGGCGCGAGCGCCGCTCCTTCGACGACGCCCCGCTGACCTGGCTCGACTCCCCGCAGGGCACCCTGGCCTTCGCCAGGGGCGACGGGTTCGCCTGCACGGTCAACCTCACCGGCGAGCCCGTGGAACTGCCCGCCCCCGGGCGGATCCTGCTGGCCAGCGCGGAGACGGCCGTCGCGGGCGGCACGGTGCGGCTCGCCCCCGACTCCGCCGTCTGGTGGGAACCCGATGCCGCATAGCACCGGGCAGCTCGGTGCCGGTGCCGGCGGCACCGGCACCGCCCGGCTGACCGACATCGCCGCCCAGGCCGGGGTGAGCGAGGCCACGGTCAGCCGGGTGCTCAACGGCAAGCCGGGCGTGTCCGCGGTGACCCGGCAGGCGGTGCTGACGGCGCTGGACCTGATGGGCTACGAGCGCCCGCAGCGGCTGCGCCAGCGCAGCAACGGGCTGGTCGGCCTGGTCACCCCGGAGCTGGACAACCCGATCTTCCCGGCCTTCGCCCAGGCCTTCGAGAAGACGCTGACCCAGCACGGCTACACCCCGGTGCTCTGCACCCAGCTGCCCGGCGGGGCGGTCGAGGACGAGTTCACCGAGGTCCTCGTGGAGCGCGGGGTGAGCGGCATCATCTTCGTCTCCGGGCTGCACGCGGACATCACCGCGCGCTCGGACCGCTACACCCAGCTGATCGGGCAGGGCGTGCCGATCGTCCTGCTCAACGGGCACGCCGCCGACGTGCCCGCCCCGTTCATCTCCCCGGACGACCGGGCCGCGGCGCGGCTGGCCGTGCAGCACCTGGCCGACCTGGGACACGAGCGCATCGGCCTGGCCGTCGGCCCCGGCCGGTTCGTGCCGGTGATCAGGAAGATCGAGGGTTACCGGCAGGCCATGTCCCAGCTGCTCGGCGTCACGGACGTCGACGGGCTGATCTCGCACTCGCTGTTCTCGGTGGAGGGCGGCCAGGCCGCCGCGGCGCAGCTGCTGGAGCGCGGCTGCACGGGGATCGTGTGCGCCTCGGACCTGATGGCGCTGGGCGCGATCCGGGCCTGCCGCGACCGGGGACTGTCGGTGCCGGGAGACGTGTCGGTGGTGGGGTTCGACGACTCGCCGCTGATCGCGTTCACCGACCCGCCGCTGACCACCGTGCGCCAGCCCGTGCAGCCGATGGTCACCGCCGCCGTGCACACCCTCCTGGAGGCCGTCGCCGGGGCGCCCGGCCAGCACTCCGAGCTCATCTTCCAGCCGGAACTCATCGTGCGGGGCTCGACGGGCTCAGGGCCCAAGATCGTTCGCTGAACGTCCCCGCCCGTGTAAGTTTCACGGCGATCCATTTCCGCCACCGTCGCGGGCTTCCCCGGTGTGCCCGCCGATCTCTATACTCCGAGATCTTCACACCGAGAGGACCGCCGCAGCCGCCGGTCCTCCGGAACACCGCGAAGACCGTAGCCGCCGGTCCTCCCGGGCAGTGCGAAGGCCGCCAGAGCCGCCGGCCCCCTCGAACATCGCGAAGGCCGCCAGAGCCGCCGGTTCTTCCGCTCGGCACGTTTTGATCCGGGCCGCCCGCGGTCCGGGACCTCACCCTCTTTCGACCCGTCGATCTCGCGCGCCCGCCCCAGGAGGCCGGTTTTGAGTGTGCACGACCTCGCCCAGATCGCTCAGCTCGCCATGATCGCCGATCCTTCCCGGCTCACCGTTCCGATTCACGACCGCGCGGGCACGCCCTCGTGCCGCGCCATGGGACCGGAGGAGACGCCGTGACGGACGCATCCCACTTACCCGGTACGCCTGGCACACCTGACCTGTCAGGCTTACCCGGCGGCACCCGCCGCCACGAGGCCCACCCCGCCGCCGTCCACCCCGCCTCAGAGGACAGGGCCGCGGTCGTCGGGGCGGGCCCGGCGGGATCGCTGCTCGCCGTCCTCCTCGCCCGCCGCGGCCACCCGGTCGACGTCTACGACATGCGCCCCGACCCGCGCGACGGCAAGGGCGACGGCGAGGGACGCTCGATCAACCTGGGCCTGTCGGCCCGCGGCATCCGCGCCCTGCGGCACGTCGGCTTGTGGAACGCTCTCGGGGACAGGCTCGTGCCCATGCGGGGACGGATGATCCACCGTCCGGGCAGGCCCGCGGCCTTCCAGGCGTACGGCACCGACCCGGGGGAGATCCTCTACTCGGTCCGCAGGGACGAGCTGACCACCCTCCTCGTCGAGAGCGCCGCCGCGCACGAGGGGGTGAGGCACCTCTTCGGCGTCCGCTGCGCGGGAGTCGACCGCGAGAGCGGGGAACTGACCCTGGCCGACGCGATCACCGGGGAGACGCGCGAGGCCCGCGCGGACTTCGTGGTCGGCGCGGATGGAGCGTTCTCCGCCGTACGCGCCGCCATGCAGCGAGGGCTCGCCGCCGACTACCGTCAGGAGTTCCTCGAATGGGGGTACAAGGAACTCACGATCCCCGCCGCCCCCGGCGGCGGCTCCCGCGTCCCGCTGGAGGCGCTGCACGTCTGGCCCGGTGAGAACGCCCTGATCGTCGCCCACCCCAACGTGGACGGCTCGCTCACCGCGACGCTCTTCCTGCCCCACTTCGGCGCCCCCGGCTTCGCCGAGCTCTCCGGGGAGCGGGACGTCACCCGCTTCTTCCGGCGGACGTTCCCCGGCGTGGTGGACCTCGTGCCCGACCTGGCCGCGCAGTACGCCGCCAACCCGGTCGGGAACCTGGTGACCATCCGCACCTCGCGCTGGCGGCACGCGGACCGGGTGGTCCTGGCGGGCGACGCCGCCCACGCGGTCTACCCGTTCTACGGCCAGGGCATGAACTCGGCCCTGGAGGACTGCCTGGTGCTCGACGGCTGCCTCGCCCGCCACCCCGGCGACCGCGCGGCCGCGTTCGAGGAGTACCAGCGACTGCGCAAACCGCACACCGACATCCTGGCCGACCTGTCGGAGCGGAACTTCGCCGACCTGCGCGACGGCACCCGCTCCCCGCTGCGACTGGCCCGCAGGCAGGCCGACCTCGCGCTGAACCGCGCCTTCCCCACCCTGTGGCGGCCGCTCTACACCATGGTCTCGCACACCGACATGCCCTACGGCGAGGCGTTGCGCCGGGCCCACCGGCAGGACCGCGTGCTGCGCTGGTCGGGCGCCGGCCTGGCCGCCGGCCTGGCCGCGGGAGCCGCCCTCGCGGCCGTACGGATCGGCTCCTCGCCGCGGAGGACGGCCCCGTGATCACGCACCCCGACGACCCGTCGCTCCGCCTGATCGAGGTCGCCGACCTCGACGCCCCGTCCCCGCCGCCGGAGGTCCTCGCCCACCGGGACGCGCTGCGGGCCGTCGTCGACTGGGCCGGGACCTACCTGTGCCGCCCGCACCCCGACCTGGGCCGCAACGGCCCGGTCTGCCCGTACGCCCAGGGCTCGCTGAGCCGCAACAGGTTCTACCTCGCGGTGCCCGAGGCGGGAGCCCGCGCCGCCGAGACCGCCGAGACCGTCGAAGACATCGTCGCCGCGGTGGAGCCCTACCGTGCCTGGTTCGTCCGGCTCGCGCCGCTGGACGGGCCCGAGGCCGTGTTCACCACGATCCTGCTGCTCCTTCCCCGCCTCGGCGACCGCCTGGAGTTCGTCGACGGCGCGCAGAACGCGCTGAAGGACGCCTTCGTCGAGGAGGGCCTGATGATCGGGGAGTTCCACGACGGGCCGCCCGACAAACCCGGGCTGTGGAACCCGTCGCTGCGCCCCCTGGCCGGTCCCGTGCCGCTGCTCGCGATCCGCCACATGGTCGCCACGGACCTCCCCTTCCTGTGGGGGGACCCGGCCCACCGGCGCGCGTACCTGACCCGGTTCGACGGCAGGGTGCCCGCCCATCTGCGAGAGATCGTCATGGAGGCCGTCATGGAGGGGACCGAGTGATACCGCCCGCGCGCCGCGACCCCGCCGCGCCCGTCCCGCTCACCCCCGCCCAGGCACGCCTGTGGTTCCTCGACCGGGTCGGGTCCGGCGGGGCGTCCTACGTCTGCTGGACCTTCCAGCGCCTCGTCGGGCCGCTCGACACGGACGCGCTGCGCGCGGCCTTCACCGCCGTCGTGGGCCGGCACGAGGCGCTGCGCCTGGTCATCGTCGAGGGAGCCGAGGGACCCGCCCAGGTGGTACGGGAGAGCGGGCCGGAACTGCGGGTGGTGGACGCGCCCGACGAGGAGCGGGCGCGCGACATCGTCAGGGACGTGCTCTCGCGCAGGTTCACCCTCGACGGAGCCCCGCTGCACCGGGCCGTACTGATCAGGCTCGCGGCCGGGGAGCACATCCTGGGCTGGTGCCTGCACCACATCATGTGCGACGCGCCCTCGCTCGGGATCCTGGAGGAGGACCTCTGGGCCTGCTACCGGGTCCTGGTCGACAGCGAGGAGCCGCCGGGGCCGGTCTCCGCCCAGTTCCCCGACTACGCCGCCTGGCTCGCCGGGCAGGGGGCGGCGGGGCACGAGGCGGGGCTGGCCCACTGGCGCGAGCACCTGTCCGGCGCGCCCGCCGTCACCACCCTCCCGCAGGACAGGGCCCGGCCTCGCGAACCCGTACGGGGCGGGGCCCGCCGCTCCCTGCGCCTGCCCGACACCCTGGTTGCTGACCTGTACGCCCTCGTCAAGGCGCGGCGCGTCACCCTGTTCGTCATCGCGATGTCGGCGATGACCGCAACCCTGGCCAGGCACTCCGACGAGGAGGACGTGGTCGTCGGGACCGCCCTGGTCAACCGGCACCTGATCGAGCTGGAGGGCTCGGTCGGCTGCTACATCAACCTCATCCCGGTGCGGACGGACCTGCGGGCCGACCCCACCCTGGCCGAGCTCCTGCGCGCCGTGCGCGGCTCGGTCATCAGGGGGCTCGGCCACCAGGCGACGCCGTTCGAGGAGATCGCCGACCTGGCCGGAGCCCCCCGGGACCTGCGCAGGAACCCCGTCTTCCAGACGCTGCTCGTCATGGGGGAGGGAGGCCGGTCCACCGAGCGGGCGGCGAACCTCACCACGGAGACCTGGGAACTCGACGAGTCCTCGCCCGGCGCCCGCTTCGACCTCACCCTCGTCGTGAGCGTGAGCGAGAGAGGGATCGAGTTGCACGCCGACTACTCCGCCGACCTCTACGACGAGGTCACCGTCGACCGGTTCCTGCGCCACGTCGTCGTCTTCCTGTCCGCCTTCACCGCCACGCCGGACCTGCGGGTCTGGCAGATCCCGCTCCACGACGAGGTCCACGCCGGTACGCCGGACGCCTCGTACGGCGGTTTCCCAGGGGGTGCGCGGTCCCTGGGCGGGGGCACGCCCGACGGCGGTCCGGAGCCCTGCGACCTCCCGCCCGCCGGGGAGTTCACGGCGGTCCACGAGCTCATCGCCCGGCGGGCGGCAGAGGCCCCCGCCGCTCCCGCGCTGGTCTCGGAGGCGGGGACGATCGGCTACGGCGAGCTGGAACGCCGCTCGGCGCGGCTGGCGGCGAGGCTGAGGGAGGCGGGGGCCCGGCGCGAGTCCGTCGTCGCCGTCGTCCTGCCGAACGGCGAGGACGCCGTCGTCGCCCTGCTCGCCGCGCTGAGGGCCGGAGCCGCCTACCTGCCGCTCAACCCGGCCGACCCGCCGGACCGGATCGCCGGGATACTCCTGGAGGCCGGGGCGGTCGCCGCCGTCACCTCCGACGAGCACCGGGACGCGCTCGCGGGCTACCCCGGCGCGGTTCTCACCGCCGGGGCCGCGGAGGAGGCCGGGAACCCCGGGGATCTCGGTGAGGTGCCGCCCGCGGGACCGGAGGACCTCGCGTACGTGATCTACACGTCGGGGTCCACCGGGCGGCCCAAGGGGGTGATGGTGACCCACGGGACCCTCGCCCGGCTGACCGGGTCGTTCCGCGACATCCACGGGTTCGGGCCCGGCGGGCGGGTGCTGATGCTGCCGCCGCTGACCTTCGACGCCTCGGTGGGGGACGTGTTCCCCGCCCTGTGCTCGGGGGCCGCCGTCGTGCTGCACCCCGACCCCGCCCTGCTCGACGGACCGGAACTGGTGCGCTTCTGCGCGCGGCACGGCGTGACCGCGGTCGACACCGCGGCCTCCCTGTGGCGCGGGTGGGCGGCCGGACTGGCGCCCGGAGCGGTGCCCGACGGCTGGCCGGTCACCACGATGATGGTCGGGGGAGAGCGGGTGCCGCTCTGGGCGGTCCGCGCCTGGGCCGCCGCCACCGGCGGCCGGGTCGAGCTGTTCAACCACTACGGCCCGACCGAGGCGACCGTGTGCGCCACGGTGCACCGCACCCGCGACGGAGCCGAGGCGGCCGGGCGGGAACACCTGCCGATCGGGCGCCCCCTGCCGCACGTCCGCGCGTACGTCCTCGACCGCAGGGGCGGCCTGGCGCCCACCGGCACGCCGGGCGAGCTCCACCTGGGAGGTGACTGCCTGGCCCGCGGCTACGTCGCCCGGCCGGAGGAGACCGAGGCGCGGTTCGTCCACGACCCCCACGCCGGCCGCGAGGGGGCCCGCATGTACCGGACCGGGGACCTGGCCAGATACCTGCCCGACGGGACGCTGGAGTTCCTCGGGCGGGTCGACCGGCAACTGAAGGTCAACGGCTACCGGATCGAGCCCGCCGAGATCGAGTCCGCCGTCGTGGCGCACCCGGGGGTGCGGGACGCGGCCGTCGTGGCCTCCCCCGAGGGGGACCGGCTCGTCGGCTACGTGGCGCCGCGCACCACCGACACCGAGGAGCTTCGGGGCTTCCTGCGCGAGCGGCTGCCCCGGCACATGGTGCCCGCCGTGCTCGTACCCCTCGACGAGATCCCGCGCACACCGCACGGGAAGATCGACACCGGGCGGCTCCCGGACGCCTCGCGGGACGCGCCCGGGTACGTCCCGCCGCGCGGCCCGCTGGAGACGGCGCTGGCCGGGGTGTGGGCCCGGGTGCTCGACCTTCCCCGGGTGGGACGCCACGACAACTTCTTCGCCCTCGGCGGATCCTCGCTGCTGGCCGCCAGGGTGCTCGGCGAGATCCGCGGGGAGACCGGGGTCGAGCTCTCTCTCGGCGGCCTCTTCGAGACGGCCGACCTGGCGGAGTTCGCGGCCTCCGCGGCCACGCCGGAGCCGGTCCTCGGCGACGACGACCTGAGGGCGCTGGCCGTGCTGCCCGGCGATGTGCGCGACGCCCTCGCCCCGGCGCGCGGCGTGCCGGGGGCCGGGGGCGAGACCTCCGCTTCCGTGTCCGGCGCACCGGAGGCCGGGGGAGAGGCGCCCGCTTCCGTGTCCGGCGCACCGGGGAACGCGCGCGGCGTCCTCCGCCCGGCCGGCTCCGCGCCGGGCGGGGCGGCGGCGGGGTGGCCCGGACGGGTGCTGCTGACGGGGGCGACGGGCCTCCTCGGGGCGCACCTGCTGGCCGAGTTGCTCGACCGGGGCGTTCCCGAGGTGGTGTGCCTGGTCAGGGCGGGGGACGAGCACGCCGCCGCCGGCCGGGTCCGTGACGTCCTGACCCGGCACGGCCTCTGGAGGCCCGGTTACCGGGAGAGGGTCACCGGTCTGGCCGGGGACCTGACGGCGCCCCGGCTGGGGCTGGAGCCCGGCGTCCACGACGCCGTGGCGGAGGGGAGCGACCTGATCTGCCACACCGGGCGGATCGTCAACTTCGTCCAGCCGTACCGGATGCTCGGCCCCGTGAACGTCGGCGGGACCGTGGAGATGGTCCGGCTGGCCGCGCACCTGCGGCCGACCCCGCTGCACACCGTCTCCACCCTCGGCGTGTACCTGGGCCGGGCGGGCCGGGACCGCCCGATCACCGAGGACGAGGCCCCGGACGACCCCGCAGGGCTGGACTCCCCGTACTACCAGAGCAGGTGGGTCGCCGACGCGGTGGCGCGGCGGGCCCGCGAGCACGGCCTGCCCGTGACGGTCCACCGGCCCGCGCGGGTCGGCGGCCACAGCCTCACCGGCAGGGGCGACCCCGCGGACTACCTCAACCGGCTGCTCGCCACGTTCGTCCAGCTCCGCATGGTGCCCGACATCCCGGTCGCCGAGGACGTCATCCCCGTCGACCACCTCGCCGCCGCCATCGCCGCGAGGCTGCTGGACCCGGCGTCGGCGGGGCGCGACTTCCACTACTTCGACGCCGAGGGGATCACCTACCGGCAGATGGCGGCGGCCCTGCTCGATCACGGGTACGACGTCGAGCTCGTCCCCTGGGAGCGCTGGCGGGCGGAGATCCTGCGGCGCTCCGCCACGGGCGAGCCGGTCGCCATGGGGCCGTTCGCCGCCGATCTGGGCGAGGAGCCGCCGGGACCGCGCGGGCCGAGGTTCGACACCTCGTTCGCCTGCCCGCCGCCCGGCGCCGCCCTGATCGGCCGCTATCTCGCGTTCCTCGAAACGTGTCCCGGACCCCTTTCCGGGACGTCTCCCCGGACGCCCACCGAGGCCTCCTCCGAGGCCTCCTCCGAGGCCTCCAGCGGGGCCTTCGCCGAGAGACCCGCCCGGAAGGCCACCGGGAAACCCACCGGGGCGTCCATCGGGACGTCCGCCGAGACCGGGACGTCCACCGGGACGTCCGCGGAAGGAGGGCTGCGTTGAGAGCCGACGCGCTCAGGTTCGCCGGCATCTGGTCCGCCGAGCTGGTGTCGGTGATCGGTTCCAGCCTCACCGGCTTCGTGCTCAGCGTCTGGGTCTACCAGGAGTCCGGATCCGAGACCCAGTTCGCCCTCACCCTGCTCTGCGCCACGCTGCCCGGCATCCTCATCACCCCCTTCACCGGGGTGATCGTCGACCGCTTCGACAGGAAGTGGGTGCTCGTGCTGAGCGACTGCGGGGCGGCGCTGTCGACGGCCGCGCTGCTGGTGATCGTCCAGGCGCAGAGCCTGGCCGTGTGGCACGTCTACGTCGCCACCGCGGTCGGCGCGATCTGCGGGACCTTCCACCTCACCGTCTACCAGGCGATGACGCCGCTGCTGGTCCCCGAACGCCACCTGGGCCGGGCCAACGGGCTGATGCAGGCCACCTGGGGGCTGCAGATCGCGGCCCCGGTGGCGGCGGGGACGCTGCTGGAGGTCGTGGGAGTGCGCGGGGTGCTCCTGCTGGACCTCCTGTCGTTCGCCGTCGCGACGGTCGTGGTCCTGGCGACCAGGCTGCCCAGGTCGGTCACCCGGCCCGAGACCGTCGCGAGCCCGCCGTCGCTGGGCACCGACCTGCTCTTCGGGCTGCGGCACCTGCGTTCCCACGGGCTGTTCCCCCTGGTGGCGGTCTTCGCCGCGTTCAACCTCGTGTTCGCCGTCGCGGGGGTGCTGATCCGCCCGCTCATCCTGTCGTTCACCGGGCCCGCCACGCTCGGGGTGCTGGTGTTCGCCGGCGGGGCGGGACTGTTCGCGGGAAGCCTGGTCATGGGCCTGTGGGGAGGGCCGCGCCGCAGGATCACCGGGATGAGCCTCTTCATGGCGGCGGGCGGGCTCGCCCTGGCCGCGCACGGGCTGTCGCCCTCGGTGGTGCTCATCGCGGTGGTCGCCCCCGCGTTCCTGTTCGTCCTGCCGGTGGTCAACGGCTGCGTGATGACGGTCCTGCAGCTCAAGACGGAGGCGGGGGCGCTCGGCAGGGTGCTCGCCACGGCGCGCACCCTGTCCCAGTGCGCGATGCCCATCGCCTACCTGAGCGCCGCGCCCGCCGCCGAGCACCTGACCGGCCCTCTGCTGATGCCGGGCGGCGCGCTCGCCGGGAGCGTCGGGGAGCTGATCGGGACGGGCCCCGGCAGGGGCACCGCCCTGATCTTCCTGGTCGACGGGCTGCTGCTCGTCGTCCTCGCGGTCACGACCTTCGTCCTTCCCCGGCTCCGCCGCCTGGAGCGCGAGATCCCCGACGCGCCCAGAGCGGACACCGCACCCGCCCCGGTCTCCTGACCCCCGCCCCCGGAACCGCGCCCCCGCGAGAAACCTTCGGAACCGCGACCCTCACGTACCCCGCCCATACGAACCGCGACCCTGACGAACGAGGTCCGATGCCGCTGCACCTGACACCCGAGGAAGCCCGCCGCTACCTGGAGAGCGGAGAGGCGCCCGGTCCGCATCTCGACGTGATCGGCGCCATGTCGGCGCACGCCGCCGCGGCAGGGCTCCGGCTCGGCCTGTTCGAGGCCCTGGCGGACGGGCCCAGAGACCTGCCCGACCTGGCCGCCGGGCTCGGCGCCGACCGGGAGGGCCTGCGCGTCCTGCTCGGCGCGCTCGCCGCGACCGGCTACGTGACCTGCGAGCCCGGCGGGTACGCGCTCACCGCCGTGTCCCGCCCGCTGCTCGGCGGGTACGGCAACATGCTGCTGTTCTGGCAGGAGGTCCTGGCCGGGCTCTGGGGCGGGCTGGAGGAGTCGGTGCGCTCCGGCAGGCGCGGCGCCGACTTCTACGCCTGGCTGGCCGGGCGCCCCGAGGTGCTGGCCCGCTTCCAGCGGTTGCTCCAGGACCAGGCGGGGTGGCTGGCGGAGGAGATCGCCGCCGTCGCCCCCCTGCCGGGCGGCGCCTCCCGGCTGCTCGACCTGGGCGGCGGGCACGCCCGCTACAGCATCGCCTACTGCCGCGACCGGCCGGACCTGCGCGCCACCGTCGTCGACCTGCCCTCGGGGATCGAGGCGGGCCGCCCGGCGGTGGCCTCGGCGGGGATGGCCGACCGCGTCACCCTCCTCGCCGGGGACATCCTGGACGATCTTCCGTACCGGGACCAGGACGCCGTGCTGCTGTTCAACCTGCTGCACGGCTTCGGCGAGGAGCAGGCCTCGGCCCTGCTGCGGGCCGCGGCGCGCACGCTGCGCCCCGGCGGGGTCGTGCTGGTCCTCGACCGGGATCCCGGCCATCCGGGCGACACGGCGGCGCGGGCCTTCACCCCGCTCTTCGAGCTCAACCTGCACCACACCCAGGGCGGGCGGCTGTACTCCCCGGAGACGATCACCCGGTGGCTCGCCGAAGCCGGTTGTCACGGACCGCAGGAGTATGTCCTGACGCGCTCCCCGGCCCACCTTCTGATCATCGCCACCAGGGCGTGAGCCGCACGGACGGCGACCGGACCCGCCCGGCCCGCCGGGGTGGAGCGGCCACCCCCGGCCCGCCGGGTGAAGCTGAGGTAACGACCGGCTGTGCGTCCTTCGCTCGGATCGCTGAGTGAACCCCGGGTGTGCGAAGATCTGCGCTGACGTACTGGCGGTGACGGCGATGGAGCGTACCAGAATGAAATCGACGAGGCTGTGGGCCGCTCCCGTGGCGGGGGTTCTCGTGGCGGGAAACATGCTCGTCGCCGTGCCCGGAGCCGCCGCGGCCGGCACCGTCTACTACGTCGACTCCAGGTCCGGAGACGACTCCGCCGCCGGGACCTCGGCCGCGACGGCCTGGCGCAGCCTGGACAACGTCAACGCCGCCACCCTGGGCCCCGGCGACACCGTGCGCCTCAAGCGCGGCGGCAGCTGGCCGGGCGCGCTGACGCTGTCCGGCCGGGGCACCGCCGCCAGCCCCATCTCGGTCGAGCCGTACGGCAAGGGCGCCGCCCCGAGGATCAGCGGCAGGGACGCGGCCTGCGTGGTGATCTCGGGCTCCTACGTGCGGGTCGTGGGGGTGCGGGCGAGCAACTGCCGGTGGGCCGGCTTCGAGGTCGGCGGCAGCCGCAACGAGCTCGACCGCGTCATCGCCGACCGCAACATCGCCGGGGTCCACTTCATGGGCGCGCGCAACGTCGTCAAGAACAGCGTCCTGAGCGACAACAACCGCATGAGCGTCAACGACGAGGGCGGCGACGACGACTCCGGCGCGTTCGGCGTGCTGCTCAACGGCGACGACAACCTCGTCACCGGAAACGTGATCACCGGCAGCTACGCGAGCAGCAAGGACTACGGCACCGACGGCGCCGCCGTGGAGGTGTTCAACGGTGACCGCAACCGGATCACCCACAACGTCGCCAGGAACAACGAGACCTTCGTCGAACTCGGCGCGCAGAAGGGCAAGACCGCCGGGGGCAACATCTTCGCCCACAACGTGGTCACCTCCTCGCGCAGGGGCTCCTTCCTCGTCACCCGGGGCGCCGGCCACGTGGTCGGGCCGGTGAAGGGCACCGTCGCGGTGCACAACTCGGTCTACCTGCCCGCCCGTAAGACCCTCGGCTGGGCCTGCCACGACGGCTGCTCCCCGGCGATCCTGAAGCTGCGCAACAACATCATCGTGGTCGGCGGCGAGGTGGGCTTCGAGGACGGCAAGGGGGCCGACGAGGACGCCGGCGTCTACAAGGGCCGCTCCCGCAAGTTCAAGCTCGGCCCCCGGTCGATCATGGCCGACCCCCGCTTCAGGAGCCGGACGGACCTGCGCCTGCGCCCCGGCTCCCCGGCGCTCGGCCGCGGCGTCAAACTCGGCCCCACCTGGTACGGCGGGGCGGGCCTGGCCCGTGACCTCTCCGGTGCCAAGCTGTCCGCGACCCCCGCCGCCGGGGCCTATCAGTCCTGACTTTTACCCGTTTTGGGTCTTATTCTGGACATCTCCCCGGAACCTTCGTGAAACCTGGCTAGGACAGTCTGGTGCGCAGAGCGAGGTGATCGGCATGATGTTGCGGCTACGTGTTTCCTTCCCGGACAGGCCGGGCGCACTGGGCCAGGCGGCCCGGGTGCTCGGCACGCTGGGTGCGGACATCCTCCAGGTGACGGTCCTGGAACGCGAGCTCGGCCGGGCGGTGGACGACTTCACCGTCTCCTGGCCCGGCACCGTGGACGCGGAGACGGTCAAGGACCGCCTCTCCGGCGTTCCCGGGATGCGCGTCGAGGGCGTCTGGCCCACCCGCGAGGTACCCGGCACGGCGCCCGACTACGACCTGCTGAAGCACGTCGCAGCCGATCCCGGCAGGGCCTTCGCCACCCTCGTGGACGCCATGCCCGACCTGGTGAGCGCCGAGTGGGCGGTGATCCTGTCGCCGGAGAGCGGAGATCTCCTCCATCGCAGCTGGCAGGCTCCGATGGCCCTCGACGAGACGGGTGGCCTCGTCGGGGTCAAAGCGGCCGACCTCGCCACGCTGCGCCCCGCCGTCCTCGGTTCCGGGCGGCACCAGCTGATGAGCCTCCCGGTGCCGGACACGAGCCGGCACCTGGTCCTGGTCAGGGACGACGGCCCGCCCTTCCACCGCGCGGAGCTGGACCGTGCCATCCGCGTCCTGGAGATCGTCTCCATCATGAGCCGATCCTCCTAAGTGCCCGCGTTTCCGATATGTCGGTTATGGGGTAGGAAGGCTAGGAGTGGCTCGGCGCCACCTTCGGTGACCGCGCCTCTTGTCCGTTGTGCCCGGTCCCGCCCACCGCGGGCGGCCGGGTCCGCCCGGCGGGACGGTGGCCGTCGCGCACACCCGCATCAGATCTCCCCCCGATAGACGCCGCTGGTCGTATCGGTACCGGGCCCCCGCGGGTCCGCGAGGAGGGCAGCCTGATGCCTAAGCGCCACCACGTGACGATGATCCTGCTGGGGCTGTGTCTGGGAGCCGGTACGGCCTGCGGGGGGAGCCCGGCCGTCACGGACGCCGCTTTCGCGGCCCCGGTGCGAGGCTCCGACCTCGAGCGAAGTCCCGGCCCCCGGCAGAGCGCCACCCCCACCGCCGGCTCCCCGGGGAGCGCCGCACCCGTGCCGGAGGGGTTCAAGCAGATCGGGGGACCCGCCAACGGCGTCACCGTCGCGGTCCCGAAGGAATGGGTGGCGCTCGACCTGACCAAGGACGATCTCGACAAGGGGCTGAAGAGCAGCGGCCTGTCGGGTCCCACGCTGGAACAGGCGAAGCGGAGCCTGCAGACCCTGGTCGACAACAACGGCATCTGGGCGTCGGACACCGACTCGGCGAAGACCTCCAGGAACGGCTTCCCCACCAACCTCAACGCCTTCTGCCAGGCCGGTCGGCAGATCTCGACGGAACAGCTGCTCAAAGAGACCAGATCCCAGCTGGAACAGCTCAACGCCAAGGTCATCGAGACGGGGAAGGTGCGGATCGGCTCCAGGGAGGTGGCGCGGCTCGTCTACTCGTTCGAGACCAACGGCGTCAACGTCCGGGGCACCCAGTACTACGTGCCGGTCGAGGACAGGACCTGCATCGTCACGCTCAGCACCGACACCGGGGGCAAGCAGGAGCTGTTCGACCGGATCGGCGAGACGATCAGGCCGACCTGACCGTCTCGCCTCTTGCGGCAGGCGAGGCGGCCCCGTACGGCCGGCGCCGCACCGCCCCGACGCCGCGGATGGCTCCGGGGCGGCGCCGCGTCAGCGCTGCGGCGGGTCGATGCGGGCGCCGTCCATGGTGAAGAGCATCAGGCGGGTGACGTCGACACCGACCCTGGCGGGCTCTCCGGACCGCCAGACCGGGCGGGAGCCCAGGCGGACGATGAGGTCGGCCCGGCGGTGATGGCCGCTGACGTGCTCCTGCTGCTGCTGCGGCTCGGCGTCCTCGTCGAACACGCCACCGGGCATCAGCCGCCGCAGGACCGAGCGGATCCGCCCGCCGACGAGGGGGACGCCCAGGCCGTTGGCCTTGTGCCGGGGGTCGGGGGGCTCGGGCACGGCCACGGAGGTCAGCCCGCTCTCGACGTAGGCGAGCCACTCGTGGCCGTGGTACTCCAGGGCGCGGACGCGGCCGAGGAAGGTCGGGCCCTCGAAGCTGTCGGGGACCGGGGCCAGGCAGTCCGGGCGCAGGCCGACGATGATCTGGTGGCCCACGTGCTGGGAGATGACGTACGCCCTGGGATCGGTCCAGGGGATCATGATCTGGTGCGGGCCGAAGTCCAGCAGGATGAACTGGTTCTGCGGGGTCCGTACGGTGGCCGCGAGCAGGTTGATCTGCTGGGAGCTGAGGAAGGCCGCGGTGAAGGCGGTCGCGGGGTCGTTGTAGACCTGGCCGGGAGTGCCGACGTCCTGCAGGACGCCGCGGTTCATGATGGCGATCCGGTCGGCCAGCGTGAGGGCCTCGACCTGGTCGTGCGTCACGTAGATCGTGGTCACCCCGAGGGAGCGGACCAGCGACGAGATCTCCATCCGCAGCTCGGTGCGCATGCCCGCGTCCAGGTTGGAGAGCGGCTCGTCCATCAGGAAGAGCGAGGGCTGGCGGACGATCGCGCGGCCCATCGCCACGCGCTGGCGCTGGCCGCCGGAGAGCGTTCCAGGGCGCCGTTCCAGGGTCTCGTCGATGTGCAACGCCTTGGACAGCTCCGTCACGCGCTCCCTGACCATCGCGGGGTCGGCCTTCGCGATCTCCAGGGGGAAGGCGATGTTGCCGCGTACCGTCCGGTGCGGGTAGAGCGCGCCGTTCTGGAACACCATGGCCACGTCGCGGTCGCGGGGAGCGAGCTCGTTGGCGAGCGTGCCGCCCAGCCACAGGTCCCCTTCGGTGACCTCCTCCAGCCCCGCGATCATCCGGAGCAGGGTGGATTTGCCGCAGCCGGAAGGGCCTAACAGAACGAGGAACTCCCCGTTTTCCGCGCGCAGACTCATGCGGTCGACCGCGAGGTATCCACCCGGGTATACCTTGCTCACGTTGTCGAGGACGACGGTACTCATGCGCGCTCGTTCCTCCCGGACGCCCCCGCCCGGATCCCAGCCATGTGATTGATGAGGTAGTACATCGCGACACTTGCCCGTGTGTCCATAGATGTCGTTAGAAATCGCTCATCTAATGGTTACTTCTCCGTTCCCGGGCGTGACGGCCGGTCGTGACATCAAGCCTTTACCGGAGCACCAGTACGAAGGTTGAAATGTTACAATTTGCGAAAAGTTGCAGAAACGAATTTCATAGAGGGCGCCGGATGCCGATCGGTTCGCACCCGGTTCAGCCGCATGGTGGGGTGACTGCTTGATGGACGGTGAGCTCGCGCAGCCCTCACGCTTCCGCTCCGACGGGACGACGATCCGGCTGGCCGACATCGCCGCCCAGGCCGGGGTGAGCGAGGCCACGGTCAGCCGGGTGCTCAACGGCAAGCCCAGCGTGTCGCAGTCGACCCGGCAGGCGGTGCTGACGGCGCTGGACCTGATGGGCTACGAGCGCCCGCAGCGGCTGCGCCAGCGCAGCAACGGGCTGGTCGGCCTGGTCACCCCGGAGCTGGACAACCCGATCTTCCCGGCCTTCGCCCAGGCCATCGAGAAGGCGCTGACCCAGCACGGCTACACCCCGGTGCTCTGCACCCAGCTGCCCGGGGGCGCCCCGGAGGACGAGTTCACCGAACTCCTGATGGACCGCGGGGTGAGCGGCATCGTCTTTGTCTCCGGGCTGCACGCCGACACCACGGCCAAGATGGACCGTTACACGCGCCTGATCGAGCGCGGGCTGCCGATCGTCCTGCTCGACGGCTACAGCGAGCGCGTCGAGGCGCCCTTCGTCTCCCCGGACGACCGGGCCGCGGCGCGGCTGGCCGTGCAGCACCTGGCCGACCTCGGGCACGAGCGCATCGGCCTGGCGGTGGGGCCGCGCCGGTTCGTGCCGGTGATCAGGAAGATCGAGGGTTACCGGCAGGCCATGTCCCAGCTGCTCGGCGTCACGGACGTCGACGGGCTGATCTCGCACTCGCTGTTCTCGGTGGAGGGCGGCCAGGCCGCCGCGGCGCAGCTGCTGGAGCGCGGCTGCACGGGGATCGTGTGCGCCTCGGACCTGATGGCGCTGGGCGCGATCCGGGCCTGCCGCGACCGCGGGCTCTCCGTACCGGGGCAGGTGTCGGTGGTGGGGTTCGACGACTCGCCGCTGATCGCGTTCACCGACCCGCCGCTGACCACCGTGCGCAAGCCCATCGGCGCGATGGCCTCGGCGGCGGTGGCGACCCTCCTGGAGGAGATCAACGGGGTCCGCGCCAAACATGTCGAGCTGATGTTCCAGCCCGAGCTCGTCGTCCGCCGCTCGACCGGCTCCGGTCCCCTGGTCAGCCGCTAGGGGCACGCGTCCGGCCGGGTGGGAACCGGTGGGAACCGATGGGAACATGGCCCGATGAACACTGGCCACGACGTCGTCGTCATCGGCGGCACCGGCGTCGACACCACCGCCTACGTGCCCGCGCTTCCCCTGCCGTACGCCGACACCTACGCGGTCCCGCCGGTGATCGACCGGATCGGCAACACCGGCAGCGGTGTCGCCCTCGGCTGCCATGCGCTCGGGCTGAGGGTCAAGCTGGTCGACCTGATCGGCGACGACCCGCAGGGCCGGTTCATCCGGGCGCACTTCGCGGAGAAGGGGGTGGACACCGGCTGGGCGCTCGCACCGCAGGGGACCCGGCGCAGCATCCTGCTCGTCGGCCCGGACGGGCGGCGCACCTCGCTGTTCGACCCGCGCGCCGCGACGGGTGAGCGGCTGCCCAGGGAGCTCTATCTGGACGCGGTCCGCGCGGCCCGGCACGTCCACGTGTCGATCACCGACTTCTCCCGGCACGTCTACCCCGACCTGCGTACCGGGTCCGGCCCGCGCACCGGACCCGAGCAGGACACCGGGCCCGCATCGGCCGCCGGGCCCGAACCGGCCGCGGGGACCGTCCTGGGCGGAGGGTCCGTCTCCACCGACCTGCACGACTGGGACGGCGAGAACGACCACCACAGGGACTTCGCCTACTCCTCCGACCTGGTCTTCCTGTCGGCCACCGCCCTCGGCCCGCGCCGCGACGAGGTCATGCGCGACATCCTGGCGCGCGGCCGGGCGAGGGCCGTGGTCTGCACGGAGGGCGCCGAGGGCTGCCGCGTCCTGGACGCGGACGGCTTCCGCCGCTTCCCCGCCGCCCCCCTGCCGGGACCGGTGGTCGACAGCAACGGCGCGGGGGACGCGTTCGTCTCGGGGGTCCTGTACGGGCTGCTCTCCGGGCGTTCCCTCGACGACTCCATCCCCCTCGGCGCCGTCGCCGGAGCCCACGCCTGCACGTCGGCGGGCACCCACGAGAACCCCATCGGCGAGCCGGACCTCCTCCTTCGCGCCGGAGAGGCGGGAGAACCCGGCCGCGCGGAAGGACCTGGCCACGCGGGGAGACCTGGGGAACCCGTCCGCCTCCCGTAGCCCTCGCGCGGGCGCGCCGACCCCACCCGCCCGGCTGCCGCGTGACGGCGTCCGCCTCCGGGGTTCCGCGCGTTCGCCCGGGCCCGGCTCCGGGCGCGCCGCCGTGCGCGCTTTCGTGCCCCCGGCGGGGCCTCGCCGTTCCGGCACCGGGGGCGCGGACCCTACTCGCCGGTCAGCTCGTCGAGGACTGCCCTGGCGGAGGCGCGGTAGGCGGCCACGTTGCGCAGCTTCACGTGCTCGTAGCCGCGGACCACCTCGGGCAGCTCTGCCAGCTCGCGGACCCGCTCCCCGGTCTCCGGGCGCAGGTGGTCCAGCGCGCGGTGCACGTCGCGGGTGTACTCGGCGGCGAGTTCCCGCTCGGTCCCGCGCACCCCGCCCAGGCCGAACGGGTCCAGGCGGGTGCCGCGCAGCGCGCGCATGCCGTACAGCAGGCGGAAGGCCGGGTCGAACCAGGCGCCGAGGCGGAGCTTGCGCCTCATGCCCAGGGCGCGCAGGAACGGCGGGTGCAGGTTGTAGGAGACCCGCGCGCCGGGGCCGAACTCGGCGGCGATCCGCGCCCGCTCGGCCGGGTCGAGGTGCAGGCGCGCCACCTCGTACTCGTCCTTGTAGGCCATCAGCCGGTGCAGCTGCCGCGCGTAGGCCTCGGTGACGGCGGTGTTCCCGGGGGTGACCTCCCGCTCTCTGGCGAGGACCGCGCGGACCGCGTCGGCGTACCGGGCGGCGTAGCGCGCGTTCTGGTACGCGACGAGGTCGGGCACCCGGACCGCGAGGATCCGGTGCAGCTCGGTGCCGGGCTCGGCGACCGCGTCGACCAGCCGCACCGTCTCCTGGTCGGGCGGCGGCGCGACCGGGGCGGCGGGGCGGGTCGCCGCCGCCACGGCCTCGGGGGCGGCGACCACCGCGCGGCCCCAGTGGAAGGCGGCGACGGTTCGCTCGGCGGCCCGGCCGCCGCCCGCGCGGATGGCCCGCTCGATCGACTCCAGGCCGAGCGGGATGAGCCCGCGCTGCCAGGCGGCCCCCACGATGATCGTGTTGGCCGGCATGTGGTCGCCGAACAGCGCCTGGGCCATCTCCTCGGCGTCGAGGTAGACGTTCAGCTCGCGCCGGGTCCGCGACTCCAGCGCGCCGATCGGCGAGCCCACGTCGGTCAGGTGGGTGGACGGGTCGAGCACCATCGAACCGGTCGGCACCAGGCTGGTGGAGACCACCGCCACGGTACGGTCGCGGTCGGCGGCGGCCAGGTGGGCGGGATCGGTGGCGCCGATCAGGTCCAGCGCCAGGTAGGCGTCCACGCTGGCCGCGCCGCCCCGCGCCGAGCGGTCGCCGTCACCGTCGAAGATGAGGATGTCGGAGACGACCGTGCCGCCCTTCTGCGCCAGGCCGGTCTGGTCGAGTCCCCGCGACCGCCTGCCGTCGAGCATCGCGGCGGTGCCGAGGATCTGCGCGACCGACACCACGCCGGTGCCGCCGATGCCGACCAGCCTGATCGAGGTCTCCCCGGTGCGTGCCTCGGGGAGGGGCATCTCCGGCGGCGCGGGCACCGCGGCGCGCTTCTTCGCGGCGGCCTTCCCCTTCGCGGGCAGGACGGTCAGGAAGGACGGGCAGTCGCCCTCCACGCACGAGTAGTCCTTGTTGCAGGACGACTGGTGGATCTCGGTCTTGCGGCCGAACTCGGTCTCCACCGGCAGCACGGACAGGCATTCGGACTGCTGGCCGCAGTCGCCGCAGCCCTCGCAGACCCGCTGGTTGATCGCCACCCGCCTGGCGGGGTCGGGCAGGTCGCCCTTCTTGCGCAGCCGCCGCTTCTCGGCCGCGCACTGCTGGTCGTGGATGAGCACCGTCACGCCGGGGACCGCGGCCAGCTCGCGCTGGGCGTCCTCCAGCGCCGTCCGGTCGCGCACCTCGGCGATGCCCGCCAGCCTGACACCCCGGTAGCGCTCGGGCTCGTCGGTGGTGACGACGATCCTGCGCACCCCCTCGGTCTCCAGCCAGCGGGTCAGGTCGGGCACCGACAGGGCCGGGGTGATCGTCTGCCCGCCCGTCATCGCGACCGCGCTGTTGTAGAGCAGCTTGTAGGTGATGTTGACGCCCGCGCCGACCGCGGCCCTGACCGCGAGCGAGCCGCTGTGGTGGAAGGTGCCGTCGCCCAGGTTCTGGAAGATGTGCGGGGTGTCGGTGAACGGCGCCTGGCCGATCCACTGCGCGCCCTCGCCGCCCATCTGGGTCAGGCCGGTGAGCGTGCCCTTGCCCTCGCGGTTGAGCACCACCATGGTGTGGCAGCCGATCCCGGCGCCGACGGGCGCGCCGTCGGGGACGGCGGTGGAACGGTTGTGCGGGCAGCCCGAGCAGAAGAACGGGGTGCGCTTGGGGGTGAGCAGCGTCAGCGGCGCCGGGCGCGAGATGACGGAGAGCCCCTTCTCCACCCGCTCGCCGAGGTCGGCCAGGCCCCGGCGGCGCAGCCGGAAGGCGATGGCTTTGGCGGCCAGGTCGGCGTCGACGGCGCCGTGCCGGGGGATGAGCTGCGCGCCGTTCTCGTCGAGCTTGCCCAGCACGCGGGGGGCGTCGGCGGTCCCGTACAGGATGTCCTTGACCGAGGTCTCCAGCAGCGGGGCCTTCTCCTCCACGACGAGGATCTCCGACAGCCCCTGGGCGAAGGTCCGGACGATCTCCGGGTCCAGCGGCCAGAGCATGCCGATCTTCAGGAGGCGGACACCGGCCTGCTCCGGCGTGACGCCGAGCTTGCGGAAGCCCTCGCGGACGTCGTAGTAGGCGGTCCCCGAGGCGACGACGCCCAGCCAGGCGTCACGGGGGTCGGCGGTGACGCGGTTGAGCCCGTTCTCGCGGGCGTAGGCGCGGGCCAGGTCCAGACGTGGGCCGACGAGCGTGCGCTCCATCTCCAGCGACCACGGGGTGAGCAGGATGGCGTCGGGCACGTGCCGGTACGGCCTGCCCTGGTACTCGACGACGGGCATGACCGGGACGACCCGGTCATGCCCGACGTCCACGGTGCCGGTGCCGTCCACGACGTTGGAGACGGCCTTCACCGCGACCCACAGGCCGCTGGCCCGGGACGCCGCGATCGCGTGGCGTCCCAGGTCGAGCAGCTCCTGGACGCTGCCGGGATGGACGACCGGCATGCCCAGCGTGGCGAGCGTGCCCTCGGTCGCCGAGGGGAGGGTGGAGGACTTGCAGGTCGGGTCGTCGCCGCAGAGCGCGATCAGGCCGCCCTCGGGGTGGGCGCCGACGAAGTTGCCGTGCCGGAACGCGTCGGCCGCGCGGTCGACGCCGGGTGCCTTGCCGTACCAGACGCCCAGCACGCCGGAGGTGCGCGGGCGGGGGAGCGCGGGCACGAGCTGGCTGCCCCAGACCGCGGTGGCGCCGAGCTCCTCGTTCTGCCCGGGGCGGTGCACCACGCCGAGCGGCTCGGTGTGGCGGCGGGAGCGGGCCAGCTCCTGGTCGAAGCCGCCGAGCGGGGAGCCGGGGTAGCCGGACACCATCGTGCCGGTACGGAGACCCGCCGCCCCGTCGGCGCGCATCTGGTCGATGATCACCCTGACCAGGGCCTGGGTTCCGGTCATGAAGACCTGGCCCTCGTCGAGCAGGTAGCGGTCGTCGGGGGAGATCTCCCGGGCGTCTGCGAAGATCGTCATGTTTGGTCCCGTCGTCGGCGCTCCTGCGTTGCCGCAAGGTTATGCCAGGTAGAACAAAACTCGATGTCAAACTTTCCAAGGTTGGCCCCTCTCGTTAGCATCCGATGTCATGGATGTGACGGATCGCGCAATTCTCGGTCTCCTGCAGGTGGAGGGGCGGCTGAGCAACCTGGAGCTGGCCGAGCGGGTGCGGCTGACCCCCTCGCCGTGCCTGCGCCGGGTCCGCAACCTGGAGGAGACCGGAGTGATCACCGGCTACCGTGCCGTGATCGACCCGACGGCCGTGGGACGGGGCTTCCAGGTCGTCGCCTACGTCGAGCTGGAGGGCCAGGACGCCGAGACGGTCACCGCCTTCGAGGCCGCCGTCATGGAGATCGACGACGTGGTGGAGTGCCTGCGCATGTTCGGCCGCCCCGACTACGTGCTGCGGGTGGCGGTGCCCGACATGGACGCCTACAGCCAGCTCTGCCTGGAGAGGCTCGGCCGCCTGCCCGGTCTGGACAAGCTCACCTCACAGATCGCCATGAAGGCCCTCAAGCCCGGCGGCGTCCTGCCCCTGTGAACCGGCGCTTCCGGGAGCGGTCCTCTTGGGGCGGTCCTTTCCGGATCCGCGTCTTCCGGATCCGCGCCGCGCCTCTGCGTGCCGTCAGCGCAGCAGCGGGAGCTTGCCCGTGAGGCGCTCCACGGCCTGGCGCGGGCCCAGCAGGCTCACCGCGTAGTACGAGAGATCCTCGCCGCCGGCGCGGGCCAGCCCGGCCAGATACTCGTCGTAGACGTTGGTCCGCTGCGCGATGGCCGCCATGTCGGCGACGACCAGCTCCGCCTCCTCCGCCGCCTCGTTCCTGATCCGGCGGACGACGTCGGCGGGCGCGGCCAGCACCGTGCACCCGGTCCAGGGCAGCCCGGCGTGGGTGTGGCCCGAGGCGTCGGTGCCCGCCGACCCCAGGATCGCGGGCACCGCGTTGCCCACGGACGCGGCCAGGCAGGCGGCGGCGTTGGCCTGCAGGCCACGGGGCAGATCATGGTCGATCACGATCACCCATTTCGCCGGAAGCCGCCGGGTGGGCAGGTCGGTCCGGCGGTCCAGGGTGCCGATCCAGTCGGCCGATATGGTCATCCGTCTCCCTCTCTCCGAATTTCTGAGAGGACGTTCGCATCTGAAATGCAGGAATCACAACTCGATCTCATCGCTTCCGAAGAAAATTCGGAAATCTCTGGGAAGATGTGTGCGTGGACGAACTTGACACGGCCATCCTCGCCGAGCTCCAGCGCGACGGCCGCCAGACCAACCGCGAGCTGGCCGAGCGGCTCGGCATCGCGCCCTCGACCTGCCTGGAGCGGGTGCGGTCCCTGCGGAGCAGGGAGGTGATCGAGGGCTTCCACGCCGAGGTCAACCTCGCCGCCATCGGCCGCCCGGTCCAGGCGCTCATCAACGTCCGGCTGCACCCGAAGATCAGGGAGGCGGTCGAGGGCTTCCGCGACCATGTCGCCGCGCTTCCCGAGACCCTCGCGGTCTTCGTGGTGTCCGGCGGCGACGACTTCATCATCCAGGTGGCCGTACGCGACACCGGCCACCTGCGCGACTTCGTCCTCGACCACGTCTCCAGGCACCGCAACATCGCCGACGTACGCACCTCGCTGGTCTACGACCACATCCGCAAGACCTCCGTCGAGGTCCTGCCCCCCGAGCGGCCGAGCCCGCCGCGGACCCGCCGCCGCTGAGAGCGGGCCCGCCGCCGCCGAGAGCGGGTCCGCGCGTCCATCGCCGTGCCGGCCGCGAGGCCGGATACCTCTCATCCGATCACCGGCTTCGGCCGGCACACGTGGTGATCCTAAGATCGCTGGGAGGCCACCCCCCCACGATCGATGACCTGGTATCCGGAGGATCCGCCATGCGACTCCCTCGTTCCCTCTCCGGCTGGACGATGGCCGTCTTCGGCCTTCTCGCCGTGGCACTCGGCGTCGTCGGCCTGGTGTCGCCGGACACCATGCTCGCCCTCCTCGGCTTCGAGGTGCCGCAGACGCGTGACCCCGGCGACTACACGAAGGTGTACCTCGCCGCCTCCTCGATGGCCGCGGTGAACATGGGCGTCTACTACCTCCTGGCCGCCGCGGCCGACTACCGGCCCTTCTTCCTGTGGACGGTGCCGTTCCGCCTGCTGACGTTCACGGTCTTCACCCTCCTGGTGGTGACCGGCGCCGCCCCCGCCCGGTTCATCGGCGTCGGCATCTGGGAGGGGGTCGGCGCGGTGGTCACCGGGGCCGCGCTCTGGTGGGAGCGCAGGCGCCCGGACGCCGCCTGACGGCCCCGGCCCGGCGTTCGCGCGCGCCCGCACGCCGGGGTGCCCGGTCCCGGCGTCGTTCGCACGCCGGGATGCCCGGTCCCGGTGTCAGAGGACGTCAGGAGCCGCGCGGGACCACCAGGCCGGATTCGTAGGCGAGGACCACGAGCTGGGCGCGGTCGCGGGCGTGGAGCTTGGCCATGGCCCGGTTGATGTGGGTTTTCGCGGTCAGCGGACTGATCACCATGCGGTCCGCGATCTGGTCGTTGGACAGGCCCTGCGCGACCAGGGCGACGGCCTCGCGCTCGCGGTTGGTCAGTTCTTTCAGCCCCGTGCCGGTGCCGCTGTCGAGCGGCTGGTTGACGTACCTGTTGATGAGCCTGCGGGTGATCGACGGGGCGAGCAGGGCGTCGCCGCGCGCGGCGACGCGTACGGCGTGCAGGAAGTCCTCGGGCACGATGTCCTTGACGAGGAATCCGGCCGCGCCGGCGCGCAGCGCGTCGAAGACGTGTTCGTCGAGGCCGTAGTTGGTCAGGATGACGACGTGCACCCCGGCCAGGGCCGGGTCGGCGGCGATGCGCCGGGTCGCCTCGATGCCGTCGACGACCGGCATCTGGATGTCGATGAGAGCGATGTCGGGCAGGTGTTCCCTGGCCAGGGCCAGGCCCTCCAGCCCGTCGCCGGCCTCGGCCACCACCTCGATGTCGTCCTCGAGGTCGAGGAGCGCGCGGAATCCGCTGCGGATGAGCGGCTGGTCGTCGACCAGCAGGACACGGATCATGACGTTCGGTCCACGGGAAGTTCGGCCTGGACGGTGAAGCCGCCCTCGCCGCGCGGTGCCGCCCGCAGGCGACCGCCGAGGGCGGCGACGCGCTCGCGCATCCCGAGCAGCCCGACGCCGGGCACCGGGGCGGTGTCCGGCGTGGCCTTGCCGTCGTCGTCGATGCGGATCGCGAGGGTGTCGGGACGGTAGTCGATCCGGACCGACGCGGTGGCGGCGGCGGCATGCCGGGAGACGTTGGTGAGCGACTCCTGGACGATCCGGTAGACGGTCCGGCTCACCGCGGCCGGCACGTCGTGCCGTTGCCCTTCGATGGTCAGCGTCGCGTCCAGGCCGATGGTGCGGGCCCTTTCCAGCAGCTCCGGGATGTGGTCGAGCCCACGCGGCGGGGTCGTGTCGTCGTCGCGCAGCGCCTGCAGGGTCGCGCGCAGTTCCCGGGTCGCCTCACGTCCGGCCTCCTGGATCGCGAGCAGGGCCTCCGGCACCTGCTCGCCGCGCCTGCGGGCCACGTGGACGGCGACCTCGGCCTGCACCTTGATGATCGAGATCTGGTGGGTGAGCGAATCGTGCAGCTCCCGCGCGATGTGCAGCCGCTCCTCGTCGGCGCGGTGCCGCGCGGTCTCCTCCCGGGTGCGCTCGGCCTCGTCCGCCCGCCGCTCGGCCTGCCGCAGCGCCTCACCCGCGGCGCCGGCCGCGACCAGCCAGGCCAGCTCAAGGGCGCCTCGGGCCTGCGCGAGCGCCTCGCCCAGGTCGTGCGAGCCCGAGACCAGGGCCGCGAAGGGGAGCGCGGCCAGCACGATCACGCTCGCCACCACCGTGACGGTGCGGTGTCCCGCCCGTACGGCGGCGTACACCGCGAACAGGTACGCGACGGCGGGCACGTCGAAACCGGCGGCCTGGTAACCCACCGCGCACAGCCCGGTGACGGCCAGGACGGGAATCGGGGCCCGGCGGCGCGCGGCCAGCACCAGGCCGCCGGCCGCCAGCAGCGCGTAGCCGAGCAGGGCGAGGTCCGTGGCGGAGTGCCGCCCGGACAGCCCGGTGACCAGCAGCGTCGCCGCCACGCCGACGGCGATCGCCCAATCCTGGACATCGGCCCGGACACCGGACCGTCCTGTACTCATGCGCGAACCCTAGCCGGATGCCCGCGCGGGCGACTCCCGCCCACGGACGATCGGCAGGCTACCGCGCCCGCGGTAGCCTCGCGGCTCCTGCGGCGTCCGCGGCAGCCGGCTGCGGCACCGGCGGCAGCGCGAAGTGTCCGCGTCCGCCGGACGACCGGCGGCGGGTCCGGCGGACATGATCAGGCGATATCGAGTCGTAGCAGCCAGTCGTAGGAGAAAAGGAGCACCTCATGTCAGTCCGACGTGTGCTTGCCGTGGCCGGAGCCGCCCTGATCGGAGGTTTCCAGCTCGCCGTACCGGCGGTCGCGCACGCCTCGGTCCAGCTGGAGCCCGTCGGTGCCTACACCATGACCGCCGGGCGGCTCTGGTCCCTGGTGGGCGCGGGGGTGGGGCTGGTCGGCGTGGTCGCCGGCGGGCTGGCGCTGGCCCGCTCCACCGGCCGGATCGGCTCCGGCTCCGGGAGAAGGGGGGCCTTCGTGGCCCTGGCGGCGGGGCTGATCAGCGCGGTCATCGGCGGGATGATCGTGGCCGCCGCCGAGGGTGGCCCCGGCACCGGTTACGGGATAGTCGGAGGAGTCGTGGCCGTGGTGGTGGGGTTGATCGGCATGGCCCTCGGCGGGCTGGTGCTGGCCCGCTCCCGCCGCACCGGATGACCCGCGGGGGACGGCCCACCGGCCTCGCCCACATCGGCAGCGTGTACGTGGCCATGATGCGGGAACTCCCGCGCCGGAACAAGGCGTATCCGTGCTTCGCCACCCGCGACGAGCTCGCGGCCAACGTCGCCGCGCAGCGGGCCGCGAAGGTCCTGGGGGCCGAGGAGGTCGTACGACGCCTGCGGCGGTGATCGTGTCGTGGCGGGTGTTCCGGTGGGTGGTCAGGCCTGTGGCGCGTCCTGTGTTGCGGGTTCGGGGTTCGGGGTGGGGGTGGGGGGTGGGCTGGTTTCGGGGTGTGGGGGTGGGTCGCTGAGCTGGTCGCGTAGGTAGTTCCAGATGACGGCGATCAGGGCGGCGACGGGTACGGCGAGCAGGCTGCCCACGATGCCGGCGAGGTTGCCGCCGAGGGTGACGGCGAGGAGGATCACGGCGGCGTGCAGGCCCAGGCCGCGGCTTTGCACCATGGGCTGGAAGACGTTTCCCTCGAGTTGCTGGACGGCGATGATGATGGCGAGCACGATGAGGGCGTCGGTGGGGCCGTTGGAGACCAGGGTGATCAGGACGGCGACGAAGCCGGCGAACAGGGCGCCGATGATGGGGATGAAGGCCGCGACGAAGGTCAGGACGGCCAGGGGCAGGACGAGGGGGACGCCGACGATCCATAGGCCCAGGCCGATGAAGATGGCGTCGAGCAGGCCGACGAAGGCTTGGGAGCGGACGAAGGAGCCCAGGGTGTCCCAGCTGTGGGCGGCCACGGTGGGCAGGTCGGTGGCCAGGCGGCCGGGGAGCTGGCGGGTGAGCCAGGGCAGGAATCGTGGGCCGTCTTTGAGGAAGAAGAACATCAGGAACAGGGCCAGGACGGTGGTGACCAGGCCGTTGAGGATGGTGCCGACGCCGGTGACGGTGGCGGTGACGATGCTGCCGACGCTTGATTGGATGCGGGTGGCGGCGGTGTCGAGGGCGGTGCTGAGTTGGTCGGCGCCGATGTTGAGGGGTGGTCCGGCGGCCCAGTCGCGTAGGCGTTGGATGCCGTTGCCGACGCCGGTGGCCAGTTCGCCGGCTTGGGAGGCGACCGGGACGGCGATGAGGACCAGGGTGCCGGCGGCGAGGAGCAGGAACAGGGCGGTCACGGTGGAGGCGGCCAGGGTGGGGTGCCAGCCGTGTTGGCGCAGGAAGCGGGTGATGGGCCAGGTCAAGGTGGTGAGCAGCAGGGCGATGACCAGGGGCCAGATGATCGACCACATCTGGCCCAGGATCCACAGGGTGATCGCGGTCATCAGCACGACGAGCAGCATTTGCAGGGAGATCCGCGCCGAGGTGCGCAGCGCGGCGCGGGTCTTGGTGACGTTCAGCGGGGCAGGCACGAGATCACCTTAGACACAGCCGGGCCGGAGCGCGCCGGCACGGCGACCGTCACGACCGGGCGCGTCCGCGAGGACCTGGACGCCGACCGGCATGACCCCGCGATCACCACCGGGCATCCGCCACGCCCGCCGACCTCGAACTGGCCGCACGAACCCGAGCGGGCCAGCAGGGTCACCCGCTACGACGAAGCACCGGAATGCTACGAGGCCGCCCCCTACCTCCAAGGTTCGATCGTGTGGCTGAAGCTCCTCACCTCAACCACACGATCCGAACTCCGAACAGCTCCTAGATGGCTGGTGTTGAACGGCCACTCAGCGATCACGGTGGAGCGTCATACCTATGAAACGTTCATTGCGGAGGAAGATTCGGCCTCCAAGCGGAGTGTGCGCTCGCGATCCTCACCGTTCTTGACGCCTTGGTGGAGGTACCAAGGTTGCTCCGCGCTAAAAACACCGGCGACCTAGTGGGCCGCTACAGCGGCGGCGAGGAATTCGAGGGTTCGCTTCCACGCCTTACGGTTGGCGTTGTGGTCGGCTTCGGGCGTTCCGCCCAGTCCCAGATAGTTGTTGTAGGGCGCGGGCCCGAGATAGTGGTTGTAGGTGGTCGGCTGATTCGGCACCAGGATGATGTGCCCAGCGCCTTCGTAGCTGCGATGACGATAGGGGAAGCTGTAGGTCGTGCTCGCCTGCAGGCGCCCATTCGAGATGTTGGCCAGGGCGGTGGAGGGCCAGAGCTGGTCGTCCTCGCCCGAGATCAGGAGAATGGGGCCGTTCGTTTGTTCGACGGGTATCTCGGCGTTGGCGCTGTTCGGGTCGGCGGCCAAGGCGTCTTCGAAGTAGGGGCGAAGCGGGACGATCGCGCCGGTGCCCTCGTTGTCTTCCATGAGATCGATGAGGTCGTCCCTCGACAGGGACTCGTCGACGTAGGTCAGGGGCAGGCCTCCCAGCGTCCAGGAAGGCTCCACGACCGAGAGGTTGCTCGGCACGGAGGGCCAGACGACGCCGCTGGGAGAGATGGCGATGACCGCGTCGATGCTGTCGAACGTGGCACCGGCCAACAGGGCGAGTTCACCTCCGCGTGAGGCTCCGCTGAAGGCGACGAAGTCACTGACGCCGTCTTGGTCTTTGAGCCAGTCGACGGCGTTGCCGATGTATTCCAGCGGGATTTCGGTCAGCGTCGAGGGCAGTCCTGGGTAGTTGAAGTAAGCGAGCGCCAGCGTCGTGTAGCCGTGCGAGGCCAGGAGGGCGGCCCGGTTCTCACTCATCAGCCCCACGCCGCCGTCAGATCCGGTGACGTAGATGACAGCTGGATGGTCTTCTGTTCCATCCGCCCGGTACAGCACTCCCTTGACGCCGTCTTCGTCGATCACTTCACGGCTCACGCCGGGAGCGCTGAAGTGCTGCACGAAGGTCTTGGTCGCCACCGTGGAGCCGCCCACGGACGCGCTGAAGGTGAAGGTGGTAGGAGTGGCGCCGAACTTGTTGAACCCGAAGGTGGACTGCGTCTCTTCTCCCACGATGCGCATGGAGTAGAACAGGCCCATCTTCTGGGCGCCTGTGTAGCTTCCGCCGGTCAGCGGAGCATCGTGGGCGAGGTTGACTTCGCCGTTGGTGTCTGCGGTGAAGGTCGCTGACGACCTCCACAGGCGTGGGCCTCCAAGTGTGGGTGGGAGGTCGTCGGACATCTCTGCTTTGAGCGTGACAGTCGCGTTGGGCGCAAGTCCGGTGATCTTGGTGGTGAACACCTCGTCGGCCAGAGCGCTGGCGGGCATCCGGATCTCGGGCGGAGTGGCGGCCTGGGCCGGGGCGGCGACCAGTGTGCCGCCCATCAGCGCGACCAGGATGCTCAACATCGTTGTCTTGCGGGGTAACAATCGCACAAGTCTCTCCCATCATCTAGGCAAGGACTGACGGCGGGATCTTTCCTGTTGGCTCGGGGCCGGGCTGTACTCCTTTGCAAGATCCACCGCACAAGCGATACGCAGCGAATGAAAGCTTCGGTTCTTCTGGCGCGGAAAGAGTCGGTGAGGGGGCGGACCGAGTACGCCGGAAAGGGCTGATAGGGCTGGTCAGCCCGCACTGGAGCCCAGTACGTGATCGGTTGTGCTGCTCGATCGGCGGCAGGGGCTCCTGGGCGGTGTCCTGTGAGGTGAGCTCCGGCGTCGGCTCCGGGCGGATGCCGAACGGACCGGTTGGCGGTGCGCCCGGGTCCCGGATCCGGCTTACTTGGTCTGCCCCCCGATGAGCCGGATACCGGCGGAGAAGCCGGCCGGTGTGTTGGCTGCGGTCATGACGGCATGCCGGCCGGATTGTCGGCAAGCACACAGGCCACGGGCGGGTCGAGCTCAAGGGTCTCGACCCGGAGACGGGTGAAGCCGGCCTGGGTGAGCATGTCCTGAAGCTCCTGGGCGGCCCAGGCCGTGGTGTCGCGGGTGGCACCGGGGCAGCGGGGCTGGCTGACGAGCGCGATGCGTCCCGCCGGGCGGAGCAGGCGGCGCAGCTCGCGAAGCCGATCCACCGGGTCGGGCCAGAACCCTACGGAGTTGACGGCGAGGATGGCGTCGAGCGGATCGCCGAAACTCGGCAACCGCTCCACGGAGGCGTGCATGAGGTGCACGCGGTGGGCGCGGACGGCGGCGGCGTTGCGACGGGTGGCCTGGCGGACCATGGACTGCGAGTGGTCGACGCCGAAGACACGGCCCCGGGTGGCGCGGCGGGCGAACTCGGCGATGGCGACGCCGGGACCGAAGCCGATCTCGAGCACCCGGTCGGTGGGCCGCACGTCCAGCAACGACACCGCCCAGATGTTGCGCTGCCGGTTGGAGGAACGATGAGCGAACATCCAGCCGACCGCCCACCCGATGACGCCCCGGGGGTGGTGGGCCTGGCGAACCAGGCTTCTGAGCGCGCGTTGCCTGAGAGAGGTGCCTGCTGTCTGCATGATCGCAGTCAACGGCTTCAAGTACGCTTGAAGTCAAATGGATGAGCAGTTGACGATCGGTGAGCTGACGAGCCGCACGGGTGTCGCCACCTCCGCCCTGCGTTACTGGGAGGAGCTCGGCCTGCTCCCGGCACCGGCCCGGGTCTCAGGCCAACGGCGTTATCCGCCGTCGGCGGTCGAGCTGGTCGGTGTGGTGGTGTTGCTGCGAGATGTCGGTTTCACGTTGCGAGAGGTCAAAGCGTTCGTCGCGTCTCGTTCGCCGACCGGCGACGGCTGGCGGGAGCTGTGCCGACGCAAGCTCACCGAGCTGGACGAACGGATCGCCCGGACCCAGGTGGCACGTACCGCCATCGCCCATGGCCTGGCCTGCCCGCACGAGGACGTCTTCGAGTGCCCCAGCTTCACCGGCGGGGTCGCGGCGCTCCTGGCGGGGTCTTCCCTCGAAGAGGCTCATCCGCACTGACCTTCCGCCGAGACGGGCGGCCTCACCGCCGGCGTCACCGCCGGCGCGCGAGATCGTCACGGATGACGGCTCAGGACCGGGCGTCAGCGGCGACTCGTTCCAGGTCTGCCGTCGCCGGTGCGCGAGCCGTACCGGTGCAGCGCCTCGACCTGCTCGTAGGAGGGCACATCGCCGGTGAGCGGTTCGCCCTGGGCCACCGCCAGCGCCGTGGTGACGGCCGCGCGCAACGCCGCGCGAAACAGCAGCGACCCGTAACTGAGGCGGGCCACGCCCAGCTCGGCCAGCCGTCGCACCGGCACGCCGGGCTGGACGAGCACGTTCAGCGGCACCCCGGCCCCGCCCACCAGCGCCTCGATGTCCCGTTCGGCGCTCGCGCCCGGCACGAAGACCCCGTCGGCCCCCGCCCCCGCGTAAGCCCTGGCCCTTTCCAGCGCCAGCGCCCGGGCGTCGGGCAGGCCCAGCCAGAACGCGTCGGTACGCGCGTTGAGGAACACCTCCGGAACCCGCCGCTTGACCACCGCGACCAGTTCCGCCTGTGCCGGGACATCGGCCAGGCGGTCACCACGCCCGTCTTCCAGGTTGATCCCCGCCACTCCCAGTCCCGCCAGCTCCGCCACCAGATCGGCGACCTGTCCTGGCTCCTCGGCGAACCCCGCCTCGATGTCCACTGTCACCGGGATCCCCAGCCTCGTTGTCGTCCGGGCCAGCGTCAGCGTCTCCTCCCGCGTCGCCCGTCCGGCGTCCGGCTTGCCCGCCGCGGCGGCCACCCCCAGGCTCGTCGTCCCGATCGCGGCGAATCCCGCCTCCGCCAGGGCCGCCGCGGAGGCGTGATCCCACGCGCAGGGAAGCAGCAGCGGCTCGTCCGCGTGGTGCAGCGCCCTGAACCGCGCGAACGTCATCGGGTCACCGCCTCGATCGTCCCGACCGCCAGGGCCAGCGCGACCTGCCTGCCCGGGCAGGCGCGCGGTCCCGCTCCGAACGTCAGGAACTCCGGTTCGTCTCCCGCGCGCGCCAGGTCCGGGCCGCGGGGCGTCTCGGGATCCCGGCCGGCCGCCGCGACGTCGAGCACCACGGTCCTTCCGTCGCCGGGCGCCCTGCGGCGCAGTGTCCGGACCGGAGGATCGTGGCGCAGGGTCTGGTCCAGCAGTTCCCGCGCCGTCCACACCCCGGCCGTGCGCGGCTGCCCGCCCCCGGCCCCGGAGCCGGCTTCAGCTCCGGTCCCGGCTCCGGCCGCGGACCGTGCCGGTGCGGCGGCCAGGGCACCGCGGACCAGACCGGTCATCGGACCGTACGCCTGGGCGAGCAGTCCCGCCACCACGGCCAGCCGCTCCGGAGCCGGGTCGCCCAGCAGGCGCGAGAGCCGCACCAGCCCCGCGTCGGCCGCGGCGACATCCGTCTCATCGGGTCCGGCCCCAGATCCTGGCAGGTAGGCCGGGGCGATCGCCGCGACGGCCTCCACGGCCTCCGGCCCGTCCTCGGCCCGCACTCCCAGGGCGACGGCCAGCACCAGCACCGGAACCGGCTCCGGGGGACAGGGGTGACCGCCGGTGTCCCGCGAGGCGAGCCGGAACGCCTCGGCGCGCAGCGCGTCCGGGTCCAGCCCGGCCAGCACCGCCTCTCCCGCGGCCCTGCGCTCGGCGTGCAGGGCTCCCTCGGCGAAGCGGCCGACCGCTCCGCGCAGCCATGCCACGGTCAGCGCGAACGGCGGGCGCGGCACGGGTTCGACGGTGAAGCGGGGGTCGGCCAGCACGGCCCGTATCTCGGCGGGGCGGCTCAGGACCAGCGGATCGGATGTCATCGGTTCTCCCTCGGGTGGAGATCTCCCCCTTCGGCCGAAGGGGGAGGCGTGGGACCGCCACGCTCTCCGCCGGGGGCGCGCGGTGTGGCCCCCCGTGGCTCGGCGATGTTCGAAAGGCTAGGCACCGGACGCTTCGGCACCCGCCGAAGCGTCCGTGCGAGCCGTCCGTGCGAGCCGCGGCCGGTGGCGTTCCGCTCGGCGTTTCGCGGGGGTCACGCTCGCGCGGACGAGGCGGCGCGGGTGACGCAGGCCGAGGCGAAGGCGGCGATGACCGGGTGCGGGCGGCTGCCGTCTCCGGCCAGTTCCGGCTGGAAGAGAGTGGCCAGGAAGAACGGATGGCCCGGCAGCTCCAGGACCCGTACCAGCCCCGCCTCGTCGTGGCCGGTGAAGCGCAGCCCGCCCGCCTCCAGTACGGGCACGTAGTCGGCGTTGAGCCCGAAGGCGCAGGAGTATCTCTCCACGGTCCTCTCGGCGCCGACGATCTTCTCGGCCAGCGATCCCGGCGTCAGCCGGACGGCGTCCTCGTGACCCGCCAGAGAGCACGCCAGTGGCAGCAACAGCAGGTCCTCGGCGCCGGGGTCGTTCTCGGCGTGCGCGACGGGCAGGCCCAGGACGTTGCGGGCGTACTCCAGCAGGGTGTGCTGGAAGCCCCCGCAGGTGCCCAGGAACGGGATGCCGTGCTCGCGGGCGGTGCGGGCGGCGTTCACCGCGCCGGCCTCGCTGCGGTACGGGCTGCCGGGCACCATCCAGACGCCGTCGAACCCCTCAAGGCCGGTGGCCTCGGTGGTGGGGACCCAGTAGGCGTCCAGCGCCAGCCCGTCGCGCTCGCGCAGCGCCTCCAGCAGTACGGGGATGCGGGCATGGGATCGGACGGACGGTGACTTGTCGCCCACCAGGGCGATCCTCGCGGTGCTCATGCCCCGATCCTGGTGCCGGCCACCGGGTAAGCGCCAACGATGATTCCTGGTGACTCGATAAGCGATACTGATGCACCGTGGATCCGCACCTGCTGCGCACGTTCGTCACCGTCGCCGACCGGCGGTCCTTCTCCGCCGCCGCCACCGAACTCGGCTACACCCAGTCGGCGGTCTCGCAGCAGATCGCCGCGCTGGAGGCCGACCTGGGGCTGGCGCTGCTGCACCGTCGCCCGGTGGAGCCCACCCGGGCGGGGGAGCGCCTGCTGGAACACGCCGGACCGCTGCTGCTGCGCCACCGGGCCGCCCGCGCGGACGTGCTGCGCGCCGCGGCGGGACCGGCGGGGCGGCCGGTGGTGGCCGCCTCCCCGCTGGCCTGCACCCCGGCGATCGTGCGGAGCCTGCCGCCGGGATGCGGGCTGCGCGCCGTCACCCGCGAGCGCGTCGCCGGGGAGGTCGCCTCGGGCGCGGCCGGTCTCGGCCTGGTCGACGGGATCGCCGCCCCCAGCGACCCGCTGCGGCTACCCGACGTGGGACCGCTGTCGGGCTTCGGGATCGCCGAGGAGGAACTGGTGGTGGTCCTGTCCGACGGCCACCCGCTCTCGCACCGGCGCGGCCTGGAGCTGACCGATCTGACCGACGCCCTGTGGCTGCGGGCGCCGGTCGCCGTACCGGTGGAGCGGCTGCGCGAGCTGGCCGGCGGGGGCGGGTTCCGCGCCGCGTTCCGCTACGACGGCGAGGACGTGCGCACGGTGCTGAACCTGGCCGCCGCCGGGCACGGGCTGGTCCTGCTGCCCGCCTCGGTGGTTGCCGAGACGGGCGCCGAGGTGCGGTGGGTGCCGTTGAGCTCGCCGCGCGTGGTGCACCGGGTGGAGGTCCTGTACGCCGAGGCCACCGGCCCGGCCGCCGCACTCGCCGCTCAGCTGCGCCAGCCGCCCTCGTCCACCCCGCCGGGCACCTCCGCCTCCGGGTCGTAGGGGGTGCGGGTGAAGATGAAGGTGTTGAGGTCCAGGTGGCTGGGCGTGCCGTCGGGCCTGCGGACCACCCGGAGGGTCTCGCCCGCGTAGTAGCCGTCCAGCCCCAGCCAGGTCCCGTCGGCCTGGGCGGTGAACCGCGAGGCCCGTCCCGTGCCGCCGATCGGGTTGAGGGAGACACCGCCCTCGGGCAGCAGCCGCAGCGCGTACGCGCTGGGTCCCCAGTACCACGGGCCGGTCAGTTCCAGCAGGCCCGCGGTGTCGGCGACGGGCTCCCACTCGGCGGGCAGGCGCGGCTCGTGCTCGTCGAGGATCGCCAGCAGGTCGGTCAGCAGGCTCCGGCTGACGCCCGCGGTGGAGTTGGCGGTGAACAGCACGCCGACCTTGTCGGACGGGTCGGCCCACACCGTGGCCAGGAAGCCCGGCATGGAGCCTGTGTGACCGGCCAGCCGGCGACCGCCCGCGCGGGCCAGCTGCAGGCCCAAGCCGTACCCGCCGGTCCAGGCGTCACCGTCGTCGACCGTGGCGGGCTCGCGCATCTCCGCCACGGTGTCCGGGGCGAGCACGCCCCCGGTGTCCCCGGCCACGAACGCCGCCCAGCGGGCGAGGTCGGCGGAGGTGGACCACAGCTGCCCGGCCGGGGCCATGGCGACCGCGTCGTGCTCGGGTTCGGGCAGCAGCACGTCCGCCCAGGGGTGCACGGCGTAGCCGGTGGCGTGCGGCGCGCGCGGCCGCGAGGTGGTGTCGCGCATGCCCAGGGGCAGCAGGATCTCCTCCTGCACGGCCTCGACCCAGCTCACACCGCGGTGGCGGGCCACCAGCTCGCCCAGCAGGGCGAAGCCCACGTTGGAGTAGTGGAAGCGGCGTCCCGGCCGGTGCTTGGCCGCCTCGGGGCCGAGCCCGGCGACGAGATCGGTAACCGGCATGCCCGGAGTCCGCTCCCACCACGGCCCCGGGGACTCGGCGCTCAGCCCCGAGGTGTGCGACAGCAACTGGGCGACGGTCACCTCGCCGACCCGGAGGTCGGGAATGTGCTTGCCGACCGGGTCGAGCAGGTCCACCTTGCCCTCGTCGCGCAGGCGCATCACCACGGCGGCGACCAGGCTCTTGGTGATCGAGCCGATGCGGTACTGGGTGACGGGTGTGGGGGCGATCCCCTCCACCCGGCCCCGCGCGCCGAACCAGGCGAGCTCTCCGTCGCGCACCACGGCGGCGGTCAGCGAGGGCAGGCGTCCCTGGGCCTGCTCCACCGCGATCCTGCGCAGCAGCGCGCGAGCCGTACTCTCCAGAACCGGGGACATCACATGGCTCCTCATCCGACACTAAACCCAACGCGAAAAGTGTCCCCAGGTTAGTGCCGTCCGGGCCGGGAGAGCATCGGCGGCGACCCGGCGGGGGTGGGTGAGGGCCGGCCACCGGGTCGCCCGGGTGATCGCCGCGTACCGGCGGTGGCGGCGTCCGTCCGCCGGGACCGGCGGCTCCACACGTCGCCGGAGCCCGCTTGAGCGAGATCATCCGGGGGCCGGGCCGGTGCGATCGCACATCGCGCGGTGGCCCTGTCATCGACATACCTTGTCAGGACGTGTTCGGATGATCCATTTTCCGGAAAGGTGCTGGACAGGCGGTGAACTCCGCCCCGCGGACGCCTGCGCCGTGTTGGGCCGTTTCCGGGGGAGCGCACCCCGCGATCGGTTCGATCACCCGATAAAGGCAGGTCATCGGCGTATACGTGATGTCAAGATCATGTCAACAGGGACATCCTAGGCTCGCCGTCGACAGTTGAGACCTGCCCGAACAGGGAGATCACCATGATCACGTTCATTATCGGCGCCATCATCGTCGGTGCGATCACCGGCGGCATCGGCCGGTTGCTGATCCCGGGCCGCCAGGACATCGGGTGGGTTCCCACCATCCTCGCGGGCATCGTGGCCGCCCTCGCCGGCACCGCCATCGCCCACCTGCTGGGTTTCGCGGACAGGGCGTGGCTGACCTTCGTGGTGCAGATCGTCATGGCCGTCATCTGCGTGAGCGTCGTTTCCAACATGCAGGCCAAGAAGAGGGGTAGCAGGGCCTGAGCCTCACGGAACGCGGGCCTGGAGGCCCGCCTCCGAGCGTGGACGACGCGAGTCACCACACCGCACGAGGAGGGTTCCCGCCCTCACGGGGTCGTGGGATCTGCGAGGAGTCCGGAACCGATCGGCGCCGACCGGCGCGAGTCGGAACCGGACTCTCGGCGTATCCGCGCGGTGTCCGCCCAAGACGATCAGTGGACCAGGTCGCGGGCTCGTGGTCGGCCGCCTGCCGGGAAGGCGCCCTGGGCGAGGCGGGTGGCCACTTTGCAATTTAATCCACTTTAGTGATAGTAATTTTTTTGACTATATGACTGAGACGATCACGAGCATGTCGTCACGGACCTGTGGTCAGGTCTCGCCGATGCCGACCTCGGACTTTGTCACGGACCGCTGATCAGTCCTCGCCGACGGAGCGGAGGTGGCGGCGCTGGTGCTCGGTGATGTCGGTGAGCATGCGCTTGAACTCGTCGTAGCTCTCTTGCCCGAGGCGTCGCGCGTGCCGCTGCTGGATGGCGGTCATGATGGCGTCGGCGGCGCGCATCTGGGACAGGCCGCGTTCGGTGGGACAGATCAGCTTCGCCCGGCGGTCGCTTGGATCGGGCCGTCGCTCGACGTAACCCAGAGCCTCCAGCTCGTCGATCAGCACCCCGACGATCTGCTTGGACTGGCCCGACAGCCGCGACAGTTCGGTGGCCCGGACGCCGTCCGGGTCCAGGTACGCGAGCACGGCGCCGTGCCGGTGCCTGAGGTCGTCGAACCCCTGCCCGGCGAGCGTGACGAAGAGTTCGTGTTGCACCGCGAACAGGAGCCGTCCGGACAGCACGCCGAGGTCGGGGTCCGTCGCGTTGCGCTCCGCCCGGGTGACCATCCGCCGCACTCCTGTCCTGGCCGACCTTGCCTTCAAGACCTTATCGACCTGCTCGGACGGTACGTACCGAGCCCGCCGCTTTTCTGGAGGATCAGGCAGTGGAATTGATCGGCCGCGAAGAGGACGTCAGCTCGATCCGGGCTTTCTTCGACGGCGCCGGGGTGCGCGGCGGCGCGCTGCTCGTCGTCGGTGAGGCCGGAGTCGGCAAGACCGCGTTACTCGACGAGTTCGCGGCCGGCGAAGCGAAACGCGGCGTCCGCGTCCTGCGGGCCGCCGGCGTGCAGTTCGAGGCGGAGATCAACTACTCCACGCTCAACCAGCTGCTGTTCCCGCTCGGCGACGAGATGGCTTCGCTCGGTCCCGACCACCGCACCGCGCTGCGCTGCGCGCTCGGCTTCGAGGTCGGGCCGGTACCGGACCGGCTCGTCGTGGCTAACGCGGCGCTGCTGTGGCTGCGAGCCGTCGCGGCCGAGACGCCGATCCTGGTCCTCGTCGACGACCTGCACTGGGTGGACCGGGCCAGCGCGGAGGTGCTCGGCTTCGTCGCCCGCCGTCTGGTCGGCAGCCCGATCGTCTTCCTGGTGGCCTGCCGGTCGGGTGAGCGCGGCTTCTTCCGCGACAGCGGGCTGACCGAACTGGTCCTCTCGCCGCTGCCGGCTCCGGCGGCGCGAACCCTGGTGGACCGACGCTTCCCGGAGCTCGCGCCGGCGGTGCGGCGGCGGCTGCTCACCGAGGCCGCGGGTAACCCGCTGGCGCTGCTGGAACTGCCGTCCGCGCTGGACGGCGACCAGCGAGCGGACTTCACCACGTTGCCCGACGTCCTGCCGCTGTCCGAGCGGCTGCAGGCGATGTACACCGCCCGGGTGCGCGGCCTGCCGGAGCGGTGCCGGCTGATGATGCTGCTCGGCGCGCTCGGCGGCACCACCGGCCTGGCCCGCCTGCGGACGGCCGGCGGCGCCGCCTGCGACCTCGACGACCTGGCCCCGGCGGAGGAGGACCGGCTGGTGCGGCTGAACGCGCACCGGCTGACGTTCCGGCACCCGCTGGTCGGGGCGGCGGTGGTCGAGGCGTCCACGGAACGGGAACGGCGCTGGGCGCACGGCGCGCTCGCGGAGGTCGTCGACGCACCGGAGCGTCGCGTCCGGCACCTCGCCGAGTCGGCGGTGGGGCCCGACGAGGAGATCGCCGCCCAGCTCGAGGCCACGGCGCAGGTCCTGCTTCGGCAGGGCGACGCGCTCGCCGCGGTCACCACGCTGACCCGGGCCGCGGAGCTCAGCCCCGAACCGGCCGGCCGGAGCCGACGGCTCGCCGCTGCGGCCTACATCGGCGCGGACGCCGGCGGGGAACTGGTGACCGCGAGCCGGCTGCTGGGCGACGCGCGGCGGGGCGGATCCCTGGAGACCCACTCGCTGCCCGCGGCGGCCGCGACCGCGCACCTGCTGATCAACTCCGACGGAGACGTGACCACCGCGCATCGGCTGCTGGCCGGCGCGATCGAGGCCGGCGACCACGGCTTCGCCGCGGCTGACGCCGACCTCGTCGAGGCCCTGCTCAACCTGCTGCTGATCAGCTGGTACGTGGGCACCGAACAGGCCTGGCACACCTTCCACGACCTGGTCGGCCGGTTGACGCCGGAACCGCCGCCGCTGCTGCGGGTGAACGCGGCCGTGTTCTCCGACCCCGCGCGGGCCACCGCTGACGACGTCGCCGCCCTCGACGCGCTGATCGACACCGTCGGCACCGGCGAGGACCCCACCCGCCTCATCCGCATCGGCACCGCCGCGGTCTTCGCCGACCGCCTTCCCCGGCTGCGCGGCCCGGAACGGCATCTCGCCCGGACGCGCCGGGACGGCAAGGGGCCGGCCCGCCGCCACCTCGGCGCACTCATGCACCTGGGCCTCGACGGCTTCGCCGCGGGCCGCTGGGACGAGGCGCGGAAGATGGCCGACGAGGGCCTCGCCGTCTGCGCCGAACACGGGTTCCGCTTCTTCCACTGGTACTTCCACTACGTTCACGCGCTCGTGGCGGCGGGGTCCGGAGAGGTCGAGGCGGCCCGGCGGCTGACCGACGAGATGAACCGGTGGGCCATCGCCCACCAGGCCACCGGGGTCACGTACTTCGCGGCGCAGGCCCGGGCGCTCGCCGAGATCGGCGCGGGCGAGCACGAGGCGGCCTACCAGAACGCGGCGCGGGTCAGCCCGCCGGGCCGGCTCGCGCCCTACCGGCCGACCGCGCTGTGGGCCGGCCTGGACCTCGTCGAAGCCGGCCTGCACACCGGGCGCCGGGCCGAGGCGGCGGCGCACGCGGTCGCGCTGAGCGAGGCGGGCCTGGGCGCGTTGTCGCCGCGTCTGTGCCTGCTGAGCACCGCGGCGGCCGCCTTGACGGCGGACGACGAGACGGTACGTGACCTGTTCGAGGCGGCGCTGTCCGTACGGGATCCGGAGCAGTGGCCCTTCGACGTGGCCCGGGTACGCCTGGCCTACGGCGAACGCCTGCGCCGGCTGCGCGACACCGGCGCGGCCCGTGAGCAGCTCGCCCTGGCGCACGAGGCCCTGGCGGCGCTGGGCGCCGTTCCGTGGCGGGACCGTGCCGCCAACGAGCTGCGGGCGACAGGGCTGACCCGGCGTTCGGGCCCGGACGCCCGGTCGCCGTTGACGCCGCAGGAGCGTGAGATCGCCGAGCTGGCGGGCGCCGGACTGACCAACAAGCAGATCGGGCAGAAGCTCTTCATCTCGCACCGGACGGTCAGCGACCACCTGTACAAGATTTTTCCCAAGCTGGGCATCACGTCGCGGGCCGCGCTCCGGGACGCGCTCAACGCCCATGACCGGTCGGACAAGACAGTCATGTGACGGGTGCTGGGCGCGGCGGCGCGCGCGACCCTGGAAGGCATGAGCGCAGAACCGAACCCCGGCGTCCACTGGCCCCCAGGCTGGGGCCCGGACCGCTGTGACAGCTTCGTCAGCCACGAACGCCGCGTGGCGGCCCCGGCCGCCGCCGTCTTCGCCCACCTGGTCGCCGTCGAGAGGTGGCCGAGCTGGCAGCGGGAGGTCGAGCGCACGGAGGTCTCCGGCGAGCTCGCCGTCGGCGGCCGCTTCGTGGTCGTGGCACCACCGCACATGCTGGACGGGATCGTCGGCGAGCTGGTCCGCCCGACCCGCTTCGGCTGGGCCGCGGTGAGCGACGAACTGAGCTTCTACCAGTCGTGGCTCCTGCTGGAGGAGCCGGACGGCGGCACGCTGGCGATCTTCGAGGAGGCGTCCCGCGGACCGGCGGCGTTGTTGCGGGCGGCCGGACGGGCCGAGCTGGCGCGCAGCTGGGTGGACGCCCTGGCGCCGGTCGGGGGGGAGCGGCTCGGCTGAGTTCGTCGCGCCGTGTGCCGGTGACCGGGTGGCCCGGTCGCCGGCTTTCGGCGTGCCACCAGGTGACCGGCACCACGGTGACCTGTGCGGGCACCTCGCGCCGTCGACCGCGCTCACGCCTTGAGGGGCCCGAACGGATGTCCGAGCCCCTCATTCGCGCGTCATGCCTCACACCATCGCGTTGCCGCTGACCGTCCTGTCCGCGGGGACGTACGGTTGCACCACGTCCCAGTGCTCGACGATGCGGCCGTTCTCGAAGCGGAAGATGTCCACGATCGCCGCGTCCCCCTCCGGGATCCAGCCGCTCACCCGGCTGTGCGCGATCACGTGGTCGCCGTCCTCGAAGATGCGTTCCGGGTTCCAGCTGAAGCCTTCGAGCGACGGCACCGCCGCGCGCAGCCCGTCGAGGCCGTTGGGCAGGTTCGGGCTGTGCTGCACGTACGGCTCGGCCCAGTAGCGATCCAGCGCCGTCACGTCCTTGTCCTCGAACAGCTCGCGCATGGCGGTGCGGAGGATCTCCTTGTTCGACATCGTCAGACCTCCGTGAAAGTGCCGGCCAGGCGGTAGAGCCGCCCGTCGAGGGTCACGGTCGAATGCACGACGGAGTGCTCCAGGTCCTCCACGTGGACCACGGTCGCACCGGTGGCCTCCTGCCAGGAGACCAGGTAGACCCGCGGGCGGATCTCGACGATCTCCACCTCGACGGTCTCGGTGTGACCGTCGGCCACCATCGCGGCGCCCGACGCGACCACGAAGGTCATCTTCGAATCCGTGTCGTAGGGCAGCTTCACCTTCAGCCGGCCGAGGTCGGCGGCGAATGTCCGGCCGACGAGTTCTGGGGTCATGGCCTTGCTCCTTGCTGTGCGTCGCGTTCATGGTGACGAGAACCATCGTCGCGACGAGGCCGCCGGGCAACGCCTGTCAGATGACTGTGACCGTGACGGTCACCGGCTGCCGGTATCGTCCGGTGGCGTATTCGCGGATCGCGCGTTTTCGGAGGTGAGGGCCATGGTGGACACGCCGGTCGTCCTGCTGCACGGCTTCTACCACGGAGCATGGGCGTGGACCGAGGTGATCGCCGAGCTGGCCGCGCGCGGGCGTGCGGCGGTCGCGGTCGACATGGCGGCGCACGGGCTCCACGCCGTGCCGCCGGCCGCGGCGGGCCGTCGCCCGTTCGACCCGGTCCTCTTCGCCGCCGAACCGTCCCCGGTGGCGAAGGTGGGACTCGACGCCGCCGCCGACCTGCTGATCGCCCAGCTGAAGCGGGTGGGCGGCGGGAAACCGGTTTCCGTGGTCGCGCACAGCATGGGCGGCGCGGTGCTGAGCAGGGCGGCGGAACGGGCACCCGCGCTCGTGGCGCACATGGTGTACCTGGCGGCGTACATGCCGGCCTCGGACACGCCGTGCCTCGCCTACCCGTCGTTGCCGGAGGGAAGTGACAACCGGTTCATGCGGTTGCTGGTCGGCGATCCGGGAAGCACCGGCGCGCTGCGGATCGACCCCCGCAGCCCCGATCCCGCGATCCGGGCGGCCATCCGTGAGGCGTTCCACGGTGACGTCGACGAGGCGAAGGCGGCGGCCGCGACGGCTCTGCTGAGCTGCGACGCGCCGTTGGCCATGGTGGTGGAGAGCACCGCGCTCACCGAGGCGGGCTGGGGTTCGCTTCCCCGGACGTACGTCGTGTGCACCGAGGACCGCACCATTCCGGCGCCGTTGCAGCGGCTCTTCGTCGCGCAGGCCGACGCGGCGTTCCCGGCGAACCCCACCGGCGTCGTCGAACTCGCCGCCTCGCACTCGGCTTTCCTGTCCGTTCCCGGCCGCGTCGCCGAGATCATCGCGGAGCTGCCGCCGTCGCGGGGATGACTGGCCGGCGGTGACCGTCTGGACGACGGTCATCTGACAGGTGCTGTCCACGGGCGTCCTGCCGACCATGGTTTCCGTCAGCACGAACGAGAGACCTTTCGGAGGAAGCCATGACCACGAACAAGAAGCCGACCATCGTCCTGGTGCACGGGGCGTTCGCGGAGTCGGGCGGCTGGGGCCCGGTCGCCGAGCGGCTGCGGGCCGCCGGGCACCAGGTCATCGCGGCGCCCAACCCGCTGCGCTCGGTGGCTCACGACGCGGCGCAGGTGCGTGCGCTGGTGGACACCATCGAGGGCCCGGTCGTCCTGGTCGGGCACTCCTACGGCGGGATGGTGATCAGCAAGGCCGCCGCCGGGGCCGAGAACGTCTCCGCCCTGGTCTACATCGCGGCGTTCGCTCCGGAGGCGGGCGAGAGCGGGGCGAGCCTGGCCGGGAAGTTCCCCGGCAGCACCCTTGCCGAGACGCTGCGGCCGGTGCCGCTGCCGGACGGCAACCAGGACATGTACGTCGCGCAGGAGCTCTACCGAAACCAGTTCGCGGCCGACGTGCCCGAGGAGACGACGCGGGTGATGGCCGCGACCCAGCGGCCGATCACCGCCGCCGCGCTGAACGAAGCCGCCGAGGGCCCGCAGGCGTGGACGGAGCTGCCCGGCTTCTTCCTGATCGCCGAGGCGGACAGGAACATCCCGGCCGCCGCGCACCACTTCATGGCCGAGCGCGCCGGCGGCGAGGTCGTCAGCATCGCGGGCGCCTCCCACGCGGTGTTCGCCTCCCACCCGGACGAGGTCGCCGGCCTCGTCCTGCGGGCCGCCAACGTCTGAGCGCCACCCGGAGACCACCACCTCACCCGACACGGCACCGCCGCCACCGGCGGTGCCGTCGGCCCGGTCCGCGTCACCCGCGGCCGCCGCCCCCGGAGGACATCATGACCAGCACCCTCATCCATCGCCACGCACCGGCCGAAGCGCCCGCCCCCCGACCGGCGCCGGAGAGGCTTCCGCTGACCACGCTCGCCATCGGCTTCGGCCTCGCCGGTCTCGCCGAGGCGTGGAGCAAGGCCGGCCCGGCGCTCGCCCTGCCACGCGCGGTTCCGCAGGTGTTCTGGGCTGTGGCGGCGATCGCCTGGGTCTGGCTGCTCGCCGCGCACCTCGTCCGGGGCGCCCGAAGCGGGCAACGCCTGAGCAGTCAGCTCCGGCATCCGGCGCAGGGGCCCCTCGCGGCGCTGGCCCCGGTCACCGCGATGCTGCTCGCCGCCGACCTCTTCACCTTCTCGCCCGGCGCCGGGCGGGCGCTGTTCCTGCTCGCTCTGATCGTCTCGGCGCTCCTCGCGGCCTGGTTGTTCGGCTCGTGGTTCGAGGGGCGCCTCGATCTCGACGCCGTGCATCCCGGCTACCTGCTGCCGACCGTCGCGCCGGGGCTGGTCGGTGCCGACGTGGCTCACACACTCGGCCATGGCGGCCTCGCGTGGGCGCTGTTCGGCGTCGGGACCTTCTTCGCCGTCGTCATGACGGCGATCGTCGTCCTGCGCCTGATGTTCCGCGCCGCCCTCCCGGACGCGCTGCTGCCCAGCGTCGCGATCCTGCCGGCCCCGCCGGCGGTCGCGGGCCTGGCCTGGTTCTCCCTGAACGGGCATGCCGCGGACCCCGTCGCCCAGGCGATCGCCGGCCTCGGCGTGCTGCTCCTGCTGGTGCAGGCCGCCATGCTGCCGCGCTACCGGAGGCTCCGCTTCTCCCTCGGCTTCTGGTCGTTCACGTTCCCGTCGGCCGCCGCGGTGGCGCTGGCCGGGGAGTGGCTCCAGCTCGCCCGGCCCCCCGGGTGGCAGGTGATCACCGGTGTCCTCGTGGCCGTTCTCACCGCCTTCGTCGCGGTCATCGCCGGCCACTCCCTGCGGCTGGTCGCCCGCCGTCCGGGGAGGGCGTGACATGCCGCACCGCTATCTGGCCGAGCTGACCACGCCGTCGGTCGAGGCCGCTCAGAAGGAGTACGGCAGCCACAGCGCCATGCGGCGCATGATGGCAGGCCGGCACGCCGACGGCGTGCTCGGCGAGGAGGAAGCCGAGTTCATCGGCGAGCGTGACGGGTTCTACCTCGGTACCGTCGGCGAGACCGGGTGGCCCTACGTCCAGTATCGCGGGGGTCCACCCGGTTTCCTGAGGGTGCTCGGCACCGAGAACGGCGCGAGCGTGCTCGGCTGGGCCGACTTCCGCGGCAACCGGCAGTACGTCTCTGCGGGCAACCTCAAGGCGTCGAATCGTGTCTCGCTGTTCCTCATGGACTACGCCCACCGGCAACGGCTGAAGATCCTGGGCGAGGCCCGTACCGTCGACGCCCGCGAGGAAGGGGCCGCCCGGCTCCTGGAACAGGTCGCCCTGCCCGGTTACCGCGCGAACGTCGAGCGGGTCATCACCGTGCGGGTGATCGGCTACGACTGGAACTGCCCCCAGCACATCACCCCGCGCTGGACGCAGGCCGAGCTGAAGCCCGCGCTGGAACTGCTCCAGAAGGAGGTCGAAGACCTGCGCGAGGAGAACCGCCGCCTGCGGGAACGACTCGTCACCCCGAAGGACTGAAATGCCGGGCAGGAGATCGCGCTCGCGGCGGAGCGGCTCGCCACTCCGCCGCCGGCCGGCCGGGGTCGCGTCCTCAGCGACGGACGAGCTCGCGTCCGAGATCCTCACGGAGGTGCACCTCGATGAACACCCGCAGGTATCGATCGCCTGCCAGGTCGTCGAAGGCGGCGGCCAGGGACGGGTCAGGCCCGTCGGTCAGGTGGACGATGCGCCAGAGGTTGAGCGGGTCGTCCTCCGGACCGGTCACGGAGTGTTCGACATGGAAGACCGGCTGCCCGGTCCCGGCGGTGAGGACGCGGCCGTCGGGCGCCTCGAAGCGCTCGGCGCCGATGAAGAACGCGCGCCGGTCCCGGTGATCGAGACGGACGTGCTCGATGACCGTCGTGTACCGGTCAGGGTGGGCCCACAGCCGCTGTACCGACACCCTGGTGAAGTCCTCGAACCGGCCGTGGCGCACGCTCGGGAACTTCTCGGCGCTGCCTGCTCTCACGGCCGTCGGGATGTACTTGTCCGGTGCCGCGGCCTTGCGGACCTCCATGTCCCACAGCTGCGCGCCGGTGTAGGCGAACGGTGGCCGCGTGTCGTAGCGGTCGCGCAGCACGTCGTTCACCCGTATCGGTGGCAGCTCCACCGACGTGGTGCCCGGCGCCTGCCACGCCTGCTCGAAGATCGATTCGTGGTCGAGCGTCTCGGTCATGTCTTCCCCTGGCCGCAACTAGTAAAAATTTAGGATAGTCAATATTTATGACTAATGTTCGCCAGTGTACGGCCGTGAGACGTGTGCGCCGACCGCGAGACCGAGCCTGCCGAGTTCAAGCGGCGCCGAGAGCGTGAGGGACCTCGTCGCGGTCATCATCGGGCACCCGCCGGCGTCCGGGACCTTGCCCGCTTTCACTCTTCGCCGCGACAGGCGCGCGGCTCACGGCGCGCCCGGTGACGGTCGCGGCGGCGCCGTGATCACCTCCGGCTTCGCGCACGACGCATCGGGACCCGAGGCGACGTCGTCGCTCGGAGAAACCGATCGCGAGGTTACCGGGCGATTGCGGGGGACATACGATTGTGCGGGTGACCAGCAGACCCGTCCCGGCGCAGCGCCTTCGTGACCTCGCACGGCTGCGCCGCGTCCGCGATCGGATCGACCGGGAGTACGCGCAGCCGCTGGACGTCGAGGCGCTCGCCCGCGGCGCGCACATGTCGGCCGGGCACCTCAGCCGCGAGTTCCGGCTAGCCTACGGAGAGTCGCCGTACGGCTACCTCATGACGCGGCGCATCGAGCGCGCGATGGCGCTGCTGCGCCGTGGCGACCTCAGCGTCACCGAGGTCTGTTTCGCGGTCGGCTGCTCGTCGCTGGGCACCTTCAGCACCCGCTTCACCGAACTGGTCGGCATGCCGCCCAGCACCTACCGGCGCCAGGCGGCGCGCGCGACGGCGGGGATGCCGCCGTGCGTGGCGAAACGGGTGACCAGACCCGTCAGGAATCGAGAAGCGCCGGCCCCCGCGCCGCGCCTAACGTGATCGCCATGGACATCACCATTCACGCCACCTTCCTACCGCACGACGATCCGGACACCTCGCTGGCCTTCTACCGTGACGTTCTCGGCTTCGAGGTCCGCGACGACGTGGGGTACGAGGGGATGCGCTGGATCACGGTCGGCCCCGCCGGACAGCCCGGCACGTCCATCGTCCTGGAGCCACCGGCCGCCGACCCCGGCGTCACCGACGACGAGCGCCGCACCATCGCCGAGATGATGGCCAAGGGCACCTACGCCGGCATCACCCTGGCCACCGCCGACCTCGACGGCACCTTCGCGCGGCTGCGGGCCGGCGGCGCCGAGATCGTCCAGGAGCCGACCGAGCAGCCGTACGGCGTTCGCGACTGCGCCGTCCGCGACCCCGCGGGCAACCTGCTCCGCATCAACGAGCTCCGCTGACCCCTCCGGCGACCACGGCCGAGGCCTCCGGGTGGCCGGCGCCTCGGCAGGTGGTGCGCCGTGCCGCGGTTCCGCCGCCCTTCGGCCGAGACGGCGAGGTGCCGCCGATGGCCACGCCGCACCGCCGGCCCCGCCTCCACCGGACCGACAAGGAAAAACCAGACGTACCGCTCGAAGCTGGTTAGATCGAGCCAGGCGACGCCGGCGGAGTCCGCGAAGGCGGCCCCCCTATACATATATGGAGACACGATGAACATGGCTGCCAGGACGGATACGCCGTCGCCCGCGCCGCACGATGCCGACAGCCACGACCTGATCCGCGTGCACGGCGCGCGCGGGAACAACCTCAAGGACGTCAGCGTCGAGATCCCGAAGCGCCGGCTCACGGTGTTCACCGGCGTCTCCGGCTCGGGCAAGAGCTCGCTGGTGTTCGGCACGATCGCCGCGGAGTCGCAGCGGCTGATCAACGAGACCTACAGCACCTTCGTGCAGGGCTTCATGCCGACGCTGGCGCGGCCCGAGGTCGACGTGCTCGAAGGGCTGACGACCGCGATCATCGTCGACCAGCAGCGGATGGGTGCCAACATCCGCTCCACGGTCGGCACCGCCACCGACGCCAACGCGATGCTGCGCATCCTCTTCAGCCGGCTCGGGCAGCCGCACATCGGCTCGCCCAACGCGTTCTCCTTCAACGTCCCCACGGTCCGGGCGAGCGGTGCGATCACGGTCGAACGCGGCGCCCGCAAGACCGAGAAGGCGACCTTCACCCGCGTCGGCGGCATGTGCACGCGCTGCGAGGGCCAGGGCGCGGTCTCCGACATCGACCTCACCCAGCTCTACGACGACTCCAAGTCGCTCGCCGAGGGCGCGTTCACCATCCCCGGCTGGAAGTCGGACAGCTTCTGGACCGTGCGGGTCTACGCCGAGTCGGGTTTCGTCGACCCGGACAAGCCGATCCGCAAGTACACCGAGAAGGAGCTCCACGACTTCCTCTACAAGGAGCCGGTCAAGGTGAAGGTCGACGGCGTCAACCTCACCTACGAGGGGCTGATCCCGAAGATCCAGAAGTCGTTCCTGTCCAAGGACCGGGAGGCGATGCAGCCGCACATCCGGGCGTTCGTGGACCGGGCCGTCACCTTCACCACCTGCCCCGAGTGTGAGGGCACCCGGCTCAGCGAGGAGGCCCGGTCGTCGCGGATCGGCGGGATCAACATCGCCGACGCGTGCGCGATGCAGATCAGCGACCTGGCCGGATGGGTCGGAGACCTCGCCGAGCCGTCGGTGGCGCCGCTGCTCGCCGCGCTGCGGCACACCCTCGACTCGTTCGTGGAGATCGGGCTGGGCTACCTCTCGCTCGACCGTTCCTCGGGCACGCTGTCGGGCGGCGAGGCGCAGCGCGTCAAGATGATCCGCCATCTCGGCTCCTCGCTCACCGACGTCACCTACGTCTTCGACGAGCCCACCGTCGGCCTGCACCCCCACGACATCCAGCGGATGAACAACCTGCTGCTGCGGCTGCGGGACAAGGGCAACACGGTGCTCGTCGTGGAGCACAAGCCGGAGACGATCGTGATCGCCGACCACGTCGTCGACCTCGGCCCCGGCGCCGGTACGGCGGGCGGCACCGTCTGTTTCGAGGGAACCGTCGAGGAGCTGCGGGCCAGCGGCACCATCACCGGCCGCCATTTCGACGACCGGGCCACCCTCAAGGAGACGGTGCGAAAGCCCACCGGCGCGCTGGAGATCCGCGGCGCGACGGCGCACAACCTGCGCGACGTCGACGTCGACATCCCGCTCGGGGTGCTCGTCGTCGTCACCGGCGTCGCCGGCTCCGGCAAGAGCTCGCTCGTGCACGGGTCGGTCCCCGCGGGCGCGGGGGTGGTGTCGGTCGACCAGGGGGCGATCCGCGGCTCGCGACGGAGCAACCCGGCGACGTACACCGGACTGCTCGAGCCGATCCGCAAGGCGTTCGCGAAGGCCAACGGCGTGAAGCCGGCGCTGTTCAGCGCCAACTCCGAGGGCGCCTGCCCCAACTGCAACGGCGCCGGCGTCATCTACACCGACCTGGGGATGATGGCCGGCGTCGCCACCACCTGCGAGGAGTGCGAGGGCAGGCGGTTCCAGGCATCGGTGCTGGACCACCACCTCGGCGGCCGCGACATCAGCGAGGTGCTCGCGATGTCGGTGACCGAGGCCGAGGAGTTCTTCGGCGCCGGCGAGGCGCGCATACCGGCCGCGCACGCCATCCTCGGCCGGCTCGCCGACGTCGGGCTCGGCTACCTCAGCCTCGGCCAGCCGCTCACCACGCTGTCCGGCGGCGAGCGGCAGCGGCTCAAGCTGGCCACCCACATGGCCGAGAAGGGCGGCGTCTACGTCCTCGACGAGCCGACCAGCGGTCTGCACCTCGCCGACGTCGAGCAGCTGCTCGGCCTGCTCGACCGGCTCGTCGACTCCGGCAAGTCGGTGATCGTCATCGAGCACCACCAGGCGGTCATGGCGCACGCCGACTGGATCATCGACCTCGGTCCCGGCGCCGGCCACGACGGCGGCCGGATCGTCTTCGAGGGCACCCCCGCCGACCTCGTCGCCGCCCGCTCCACCACCACCGGCGAGCACCTCGCGGCCTACGTCGGCGCCTGACCGGGCAGCCGCAGGAGGTGCGCGACCGCGCCTTTCCCGATCCCGCGGTCGCCCGCGGGATCGGGAAGTGCCTGGAGGGCGACGTGGCGCGGGTGCTCACCGCCGGGCATGAGCGATCCGCCTCTCCCGCAGGATCGCCGCGCTCCGGTGGCACCAGTCCCGGTTGCCCCGCTCGAAGGCGAGGCCGCGCAGGCAGGTCAGGTAGGGGCCGACGCGTTCACCGTGGCGCAGGAAATCCTCCTCGCTCCTGTCGCCGCGCATCTGCCGCAGCAGCCCGCAGAACAGTTCGATCTTGGCGTCGGCGAAGGCGGCTCGCTCCATGAGCTGGGCGATCACCTCGTCGGTGTCGAGGTGGTCGGCGGCCTGGACCTTGACGAGGAGGTCGTCACGGATGGAGGAGGGCTTGCCGGCGGTCGCCGCGAACCGTTCCAGCTCGGCCAGGCCGGTCTCGGTGACCTTGAACAGGCGCTTGTTGGGCCGGGTGTCCTGCACCACCTCCCGGCCGGCGACCAGTCCTTCCCTCTCCAGCTTGGCCAGCTCGGCGTACAGCTGCTGGGGCAGGGCGTGCCAGAAGTTCGCCACGCCCATGTCGAACGCCTTGGCCAGCTGGTATCCGCTGAGCTCCTCGTCCAGCAGTGCCGCCAGCACGGCGTGCCGCAACGCCACCGATTCGCCCCCCGTTCTACCTCTTTTCCGTTGCCTATCCGCCATGATACTCAATTAATTGATTAGTCACTTTTTTGAGTATCGAGGTGCAGTCATGACCACCGCAGACCGCTTCCGGGCCGCCGTCGAGAGCCGCGACCTCACCGCGCTGGGCGCCCTGCTCACCGACGACGTCCGCGTGTACAGCCCGGTGAAGTTCACCCCCTTCGAGGGCAGGCCCATGGTCCTGGGGCTCCTCGGTGTCCTGCTGCGCGTCTTCGAGGACGACTTCCGCTACATCGGGCACTTCGACGGCACCGCGCAGACCAGCGCCGACGGAACCGAGGCCCCGTCGGCCGTCCTGCTGTTCCGGGCCACCGTGCGCGGCAAGCAGATCCACGGCATGGACCTCCTCCAGTTCGACCGGGCCGGCCTGATCAAGGAGCTCACGGTGATGGTCCGCCCGCAGTCCGCGGTTCAGGTCCTGGGGGAGGCGGTCCTCGCCGGTCTCGTCGCCGACGGCCTCGCCCCGGTCCCGGCCGACCGCTGAGGCGCCCGCGGTCCCGGAACCGTTGCGACGGCTGACGACCTGCCCGTGCCGGGGGCGACGGGCAGGTACGCGCTCATCGCGGCAGGTGCGTGCGATCGTGCGGGGGCAGTGGTCACCGTTGGTCACCGTCTCCAGAACAGGAGGTGGGTGACTCCGCTGGGGCTCGGTACCGTCTCGAGGTGGAAGCGGTCGAGCAGGTCGGTGTGGCTGTCCCACAGCCGTTCGCCCCGGCCGAGGTCGACGGGCGCGACGGCGATGTGCATCACGTCGACCAGGTCGGCCCGGATGAACTCGCGGATGGTGGTGACCCCGCCGCCGAGGCGTACGTCCCGGCCGCCGGCGGCCTGCTTCGCGCGTGCCAGCGCCTCGGCCGGTGTCGCGTCGAGGAAGTGGAAGGTGGTGTCGGCCAGGGTGAAGGACGGGCGTTCGTGGTGGGTGAGCACGAAGACCGGCGTGCGGAACGGCGGGGTGTCTCCCCACCACCCCTGCCACTCGTGGTTCTCCCAGGGGCCGCGCTGGGGCCGAATTTGTTGCGACCCATGATCTCCGCCCCTATGCCGCTGGTGTGGGCGCGGGTCAGGTAGTCGTCCAGGCCGCGGGTGCCTCCGGGGTCGGTGCGGTTCACCCAGCCGGCGGTGGCGCTCGCCCAGGACCACAGGGGGGTGGGGTCCGCGTGGCCGAAGGGCCGCTCCAGGCTCTGCCCCTCACCGGTGCCGAACCCGTCCTGCGACACATTGAAGCATTGCACCCTCAACAGCTGCGACATGCGTCCTCCTTCGGGAGCCGGCAAGTACCTGCCGGCAAATACCTTCTGGTGGAACGCCCAGGTCAGGCGCCCCTTTCTGGAGGTAGTCGAAGCAGCGGGAAGATTCTTGCGGTCCGGTACCGCAAGAATGCGGCATCGGCGCCGACTCCATGGTGAACGGCGTCTCAGGGGCGCCGCCCGGCCGTCGAAGGAGACGACGTGAAATTCTTGTTGATCATGCACAACAACCCGAGGATCTGGGACGCGCTGACCGAGGAGGAGCGCGACGAGGTGATGAGGGGCCACGGCGCGTTCATGGAGACCGTCAGGAGGTCCGGGGAGATGATCAGCACCGTCGCGCTGGCCGACCCGTCGCAAAGCGCCGTGGTCCAGGTCCGGGGCGGCGTCCCGGCGGTGACGGACGGGCCCTACCTCGAGGCCAAGGAGTACCTGGGCGGCTACTACCTGGTGGAGTGCGAGAACAGGGAACGTGCCCTGGATCTGGCCGCGCTCATTCCGGACGCCGGCGTCGAGGGCCTGGGCGTCGAGGTGCGGCCGGTGGTCCACGCGGCCACGGCGGACGGCTGAGCACGCGGTGAGGTTCCTGCTGAGTCTCTACCTGGACGCGGCGGACCCGCCGGGGGAGGGGTTCGACCATGAGGAGTTCCTGGCCGTGGCCGGGCGGGCGGGGGAACTGATCGGTGCCCACGCGCTCGCCGATCCCTCCATCGGCGCCGTCGTGAGGGTGAGGGGCGGCGTGGTGACGGTGACCGAGGGCCCGTACCCGCGGACCTCGGACCAGGTCGCCGGCCACTACGTGGTGGACTGCGAGGGCCGGGAGCGCGCCGTGGAACTGGCCACCCTGATATCGAGCGGTCAGGCCGGCGGCGTGGAGGTGCGGCCGCTGATGGACGCGGCCGGGATGGAGATGTGAACGCGTCCGAACGCCTCGGGGACCTGCTGCGCGAGCTGGCGCCGCGGGTCCTCGGCGTGCTCCTGCACCGCTACGGCGGGTTCGAGGAGTGCGAGGACGCGGTGCAGGAGGCGTTGCTCGCGGCCGCGACGCGGTGGCCCGCCGAGGGCGTCCCGGAAAGCCCGCGGTCCTGGCTGGTGACCGTCGCCTCCCGCCGCCTGATCGACCAGGTACGCAGCGAGCAGGCCCGCCGCCGGGAGGCCGCCGCGGCGGTGCGGGAGGCGCCGGACGCCGGCCTCGCGCCGGCCCCCGGCGACGAAAGCCCTCGCGACCACGACGACACCCTCACGCTGCTGTTCCTGTGCTGCCACCCGGTGCTGACGCCCGCCTCCCAGGTGGCGCTCACGCTGCGCGCCGTCGGCGGCCTCACCACCGCCGAGGTGGCGCGGGCGTTCCTCATGCCGGAGGCCACCATGGCGCCGCGGATCAGCCGCGCCAAGCAACGGATCAAGGCCGTCGGCGCCTCGTTCGAGACGCCGGGCGCCCAGGAGCGGGCCGGACGGCTGGACGCCGTCCTGCACGTGCTCTATCTGATCTTCAACGAGGGCTACACCGCCGGCTCCGGACCCGACCTGCACCGCGGCGAGCTCACCGCGGAGGCGATCCGGCTCACCCGGACGGTGCACCGGTCCCTGCCGGACGACGGCGAGGTCGCCGGGCTCTTGTCGCTGATGCTGCTGACCGACGCCCGCCGAGTCGCCCGCACCGGCCCGGACGGCGCCCTCGTGCCGCTGGCCGAGCAGGACCGGAGCCGGTGGGACGCCGCCATGATCAAGGAGGGCACCGCGCTGGTCACCGGCGCCATGTCCGCCTCGGCCCTCGGTCCCTACCAGCTCCAGGCGGCGATCGCCGCGCTGCACGTCCAGGCGCCGCGAGCCGGGGACACCGACTGGGAACAGATCCGCATCCTGTACGCGATCCTCACCCGGATCGCGCCGAACCCGATGGCCACGCTCAACCACGCCGTCGCGGTCGCGATGACCCGCGGGCCCCGGGCCGGGCTCGAACTGCTGGAAAGCCTGGACGGCGACCATCGGATCACCCGTCACCACCGCCTCCACGCCGTGCGCGCCCACCTGCAGGAACTTGCCGGCGAGCACGCCGCCGCGCGAGAGAACTACCGGCTGGCGGCCCGGCGTACCACGAGCCTTCCCGAACAGCGCTACCTGCGGGACAGGGCGGGCAGGCTGGACCGGTGACGGCCGGCGTACGTGGGCTGCTCCCTGGAACCAGGTGGTGCCGGGCCAAGCGGTCGCCAGGAGTGCCATGCTGAGTCCGATCTGTCCGTCATCCCGGATCATGCCGGAGCACTTGACGCACCGGCCCTTGTCATAGACCTTCACGCGGGCCGGTGGGCGGCTGGTGCGTCTGGCGGCTGGGGAGCACCGCGCCGGCGCTGCCGATGGGCGGCGGGCCGGGCATCGTAGGCGGGCGGCACGGCAAGGTGGGGTGTTCGCCGTTCCCTTGAACGCATGGATTCGACGTTGGGCAAATCATCGCCAAAACTTGAATTCCTCCTCGGTTAGCCTTCGAGGTTCCTGGAAAATGTAATTTGGATAATTCCAATCCGACTGGCCGGGGCCCGCCCCGGGGTGAGCCGCCTCGGCACGGCAGTGCCCTCGTGATCGAGGGCACTGTGCGCAACCGGCTCGGTGGCGAGCCGGTGCGTTACCTGCAAGGGCGAGAGCCGGGTCGCGCCGCCGGGCGCCCACCGCGTGCTCGCGGAGTGACAGATCTTCGCCGTCGTCCCCTGCGCGAGACGACCGTATGACGTCTTCACCGGCGAGCCGCGCCTGGTCATGTGCCGATCCCCGCCGGTGGGCCGGGGCTCGTCTCGGCCGACAACGGAAACGACCGGAGAGGACGAAGGAACACATGAGCACCGCACATACACACCATCTCGAGAATCCCGACGCGACCACTCCGCCGCCGAAGATCGAACTCATCTCGTCGGTGCCATCGCCGCCGCCGATGCCGGACAACGCCGAGGCGATGGCAATCCTGGTCACACTGCCGCCGGGCAGCGAGGGCAACCCGCCGCACCGCCACACGGGACCCGCGTACGGATACATGATCAGAGGCGAGATGATCTTCGAGCTGGAAGGCGAGCCGCAACGGATCGTCAAGGCGGGAGAGATGTTCTGGGAGCCCGGCGGGGACCTCATCCACTACCAGGACGGCAACAACCTCCCGGACGCCGAAACCCAATTCGTCGTCACGATGTTCGGTGTGGCCGGACAGCCGATGCTCATCCCGGTGAGCGCGGAAGAACTCGAAGAGCGCCGGGGCCGCCGAGCGCCTCGCCCATAACCGTGGGCGAGGAGGCCGGAGCTGCTCCCTGTTCGCGGACCTCCCGCACCGGCCTGCCGCGCTGCCGGTCTCGCGCGGAGGTCATGGCCTGCGGGCTCCTGCGGGCCACGCCGCTGCCGGTGATCGTGGTCAGGGAAACCGTACGCCAGGGAATGATCTTGAAGGGGCCGGTGGTCGTTCGCGTACCCGCTGGGAATTTGATCTGAAGGCCCGGCTCGCGTGCCTTAAAAACCCCCGCACTTGTCCCTCATGGAGTCCGGCCGCTCAGCAGCCGCAGGGCCTCGGCGGTGGCGGAGCCGGGTTCGGCGTTGTAGACGCACAGGGTCTGGTCGGGGTCGTCGGGAGGCTGGAAGGTCTCGTAGGAGAAATGAAGATCGCCGACCACGGGGTGGCGGTAGTGCTTGGCGCCGTGAGTGCGGCGCAGGACGTGGTGGTCGTTCCACCAGGTGGTGAACTGGGGCAAACGCAGGTTGAGCTCGGCCACGAGGTCGGCGAGCAGCCGGTCGTGCGGGTGGCGGCCCGTTTCGAAGCGGAGCATGGCGACGGTCTCGGCGGCCACCTCCGCCCAGTTCTCGACGCGGTCATGGGCGTCCGGGTCCAGGAGGTAGTAGCGGGCGAGGTTGCGCCGGGGGGCGGGGATGGCCTCGAAGTCCGTCAGGACCGCGCAGATCAGGTGGTTGGCGGCCAGCACGTCGGTGCGCCGGCCGAGGATGAAGGCGGGGACGCCCTCCAGGGCCTGGAGCGTGAGGTACATGCCCGGGCGGACCCGCTGCGGGCCGGCGGGGGTACGGGGGGCCGGTACGGGCCGCGCCAGCAGGTCGGTGAGATGCTCGCGCTCCACGAGATCGAGCTGGAGCGCGCGTGCGAGGGTCGCGACGACCTCAGGGGACGGGTTTCTGGCGCGGCCCTGTTCAAGGCGGGTGTAGTACTCGGTGCTCACTCCGGCGAGGCGGGCGACCTCGTCGCGGCGCAGTCCCGGCACCCGCCGGATGCGGCCGTCATCCGCCAGCCCCGCCCGACCGGGGGTGATCCGGGCCCGGCGGGAGCGCAGAAAGTCGGCGATCTCGCTACCACGGTCCATGTCTCCAGTGTGAACCCGCCGGGTGCGGGGCGCCTTCGCCGGGTGGCCCTGCCGGTACCTGCCTGCTCAGGGCCTGTTCAAGCCCCGTAAAAGCGGCTCGGGGGTGGTGTGCTGGATGTATGGGACGGTTGCCGGCCACGGCCCATCCCTTGATCCGTTTCTCGTTGGGAGGTGTGCCCCATGTTCGGGGAGATCCCTGTCAAGCCCCTGACCGGCCGCGTGGCGGTCATCACCGGCGCCTTCGGCGACGTCGGCGAGGCCTCGGCCGAACACCTGGCGGGGCTGGGCGCGCGTGTCGCCGTCCTGGACCGGAGTGCGGACCGGCTGGACAGGCTGGTCTCCCGGATCGGGAAGAACGGCGGCACCGCCCTGGCGATCACCGTTGACGTGACCGACGCCGCGGCGGTGCGCTCGGCCGCCGGCCGGGTGGCGGCCGAGCTGGGAGACGCCGATCTGCTGATCAACAACACGGGCGTCATGCTGCCCGTCCCGATCGAGGAGCCGGTCGCCGATCCGTGCAAGCGTCAGATCGACCTCAACATCACCGGGCTGACGAACGTCCTCGGCGCGTTCACCCCGCAGCTGGTCAGGGCCGCCGGTGAGCGTGGCGTGGCCGATCTGATCAACGCCTCGTCGATGGCGGCGCGGAACGGCTTCCCCGACTTCTCCGTCTACTCCGGTACCAAGGCATACGTCACCCGCCTCTCGCATCACCTGCGTGTCGAGCTGGGCACCAAGAACGTGCGGGTGTCGAGGCTCGAACAGGGCGTCGCCGAAACCGGGCCACGGCGCCACGTCACCGGCAACGGTGCGTTCCGGTGGCTGAGATGTTCCAGGAAGACGATGGAGTGGCTCACGCCGCAGGACATCGCGGAAACCGTCGGCTTCATCGCCACGCTGCCGCCGCGCGCGACCCTCCAGCGGATCACGATCACGCCCACCCGCCGGCCCGTCTGACCCCGCTCACCCCTCTGCGCCCGCCTCCCGCGCTCGCCCCTGCCGAGGCCACGGGCCGCGAGGACACCTGCCCGATCCTCCCCGGCGGGCGCCGCCGGACCGGCGACCGGCCGGCCCGGCCCGGCCCGGCCCCGGAACCCACTGGCCCTACGGGCCGGTGGGCTTTCTCGGCGTACTCCGCGACGCGCGGCGATTGTGGTTGCGATGCGCGACAGCGCACGCGTACTCTTCCGGCAACGCATTGACGGAGACGAGTAGTCACGGGATCAGGGCGGGCAGGAGAGAGCCGCCGGCAGCTGCGAAGGCGGCCCCGCCCCCGGTGACGAAGACCCTCCCGAGTGCGGGGAGAAACGGCGTCCGCGCGCCCAATGCCCCGCCGGCCGGCCCCCGTCACCGGGCCCATCGAGGCCGCCGTCGTCACGGCGGTGAAAGTGCGGTGGCACCGCGAGTTCCCTTCTCGCCCGCACTCCCAAGGGATCACCACTCACTGACCAGAGGTTTGTGATGATCTCCTCATCCGCGACTGTCCCGTCCACCCCCAGAACCCTGGCCGCGGAGCTCCCGCGGCGAATCGGCCGGCAGGTGACCGTCCAGGGCTGGCTGCACCGCAGGCGAACCCTGAAATCCGTGGTCTTCCTCATCCTGCGAGACCGCTCCGGCCTGGTCCAGGCCGTGGTCACCGAACCCGAGGCCATGGCCGCGGCCGGCGGCCACCCGGAAGAGACCGTCCTGCAGATCACCGGAACCGTGACCGCCAACCCCCAGGCTCCCGGCGGAGCCGAGGTGACGTCCCCGGCGGTGACCGCCCTGTCGGGACCGGCCGCCGCCCCGCCGTTCGACCTCTACCGTCCCGCGGTACCGGCCACCCTGCCGACCATCCTCGACCATGCCCCGGTCGCCCTGCGCCATCCGCTGCTGCGGGCGCCCCATGCCATCTCCGCGGTCTCGGTGGCGGGTTTCCGCGCGACGCTGGACGCGCTCGGCTTCACCGAGATCCACACGCCCAAGGTGGTGGCCTCGGCGACCGAGTCCGGTGCCGGTGTGTTCGAGATCGACTGGTTCGGCACCCGCGCCTACCTGGCCCAGTCGCCGCAGTTCTTCAAGCAGGCGATGGTCGGGGTCTTCGAGCGCGTCTACGAGACCGGGCCGGTCTTCCGGGCCGAACCCCACGACACCGCGCGGCACCTGGCCCAGTACACCTCGCTGGACGCCGAGCTCGGCTTCGTCGGCGACCACCGGGAGGTGATGGCCGTGCTGCGCGAGGTGATCGCGGGCATGACGGCCGCCGTCGAACAGCACGCCGGCGAGGCGTGCGCGCTGCTGGGCGTCGAGCTGCCCGACGTCCCGGAACGGATCCCGGAGATCCACTTCGCCCGGGCCCAGGAACTCCTGGCCGCCCACACCGATGAGGACCCCCGGGGTGAGCCGGACCTCGCCCCGGCCCACGAACGCTGGCTGTCGCGGTGGGCGCTGCGCGAGCACGGCAGCGAGTTCCTGTTCGTCACCGGCTACCCGATGGCCAAACGCCCCTTCTACACCCACCCCGAGCCCGGCAGGCCGCAGTACTCCAACAGCTTCGACCTGCTCTTTCGCGGCTTGGAGCTCGTCACCGGCGGCCAGCGCCTGCACCGCCACGAGGACTATCTCGCGGCCCTGGCGGCCCGCGGGGAGTCGCCGGAGCCGTACGCCGGCTATCTCGCCGCCTTCCGGCACGGGATGCCCCCGCACGGTGGCTTCGCCCTCGGCCTGGAACGGTGGACCACCCGGCTGACGGGGGCCGACAACATCCGCCGTGCCACCCTGTTCCCCCGTGACCTCCACCGGCTGACCCCCTGACGCCTCCGGGTGCGGCCCGCCGGGACACCACCGGGACGGGGCCGCACCCGGTTCGTCAGGACAGCATGTCACTCGCGTAGCGGGCGTACACGGCGGCGCAGCGGCGCATGGCGATCTCGTCGATGTACTCGTCGGGACCGTGTGAGACGTCCAGGCGGCCCGCGCCGTAGCCGAAGGCGGGGATGCCGAGCTGCGCGTACCAGCGGGTCTCCAGGATGCCCGCGCACATCTCGAACCGGGCCGGCGCGCCCTGGACGTCGCCGACGACGCGGGCGAGCGCGACCGCCGCGGGATGGTCGCGCCCGGTGCCGGCGGAGGGCTGCAGCTGGGTCGTGCGGATCGACACGTCGGCGCCGATCTCGCGGGCGGCGTCCTCGATGAGGCCGGTCAGGCGCTTGAGCTCGCCCTCCAGATCCTCTTCGGGGTTGTAGCGGCCGTCGACGGTGAAGAAGGCCGAGCCGGGCACGACGTTGAAGTTGGAGCCGCCGCCGGACAGGCCGCCGACGACGAGCATGCTGCCGCGAGCGTCGCCGTCGCTCATCGGGAAGCCGGTGTGCCGCCCGGCCATCTCGGCGGCGTACCGCTCGACGGGGCGGGCGATGTGCAGCATCTGCTGGAAGGCGTTGACCCCGAGGTTCGCCTGCCCGACATGGGCCTCGCGGCCCCGGATGTCGACGCGGACGGAGACGGCGCCGCGGGCGGCGTTCCAGATGGCGCCGCCGCTGGGTTCGGCGGTGACCATGGCCAGCGCGGCCGGCTCGATCAGATCGGCGGCGCGCAGGTGCCCGGCGCCCACGACGCTGCCGGTCTCCTCGTCGCACACCAGGTGCACGACGACCCGCCCGTCGCCGAGCAGCCCCAGATCCCTGGCCGCCGCGGCGCCGTAGAGCATGCTGACGATGCCGCCCTTCATGTCCGCCGCGCCCCGGCCGATGATCCTCCCGTCGCGGCGTACGGCCGTGAACTGCCCGCGGCTCTGGGCGGGCACCACGTCGAAGTGGCCGTGGAAGTAGACGAGCCTGTCACCGTCGCCGGCGGTGCCGCGCACGACGCAGGGCTCTTCGAGCTCACCGGACGGGTCGACGAGGTCGATGATCTCCGGGGACAGGCCGAGACGGTCCATCGCCTCGCGCAGCACCCGCGCGCAGCGGCCCAGCGCGCGGCCGGGCGGGTTCTCGGAGTCGACGGCCACGAGACGTTCGAGAAGCAGAGCCATCTCCTCGGCCCGTTCGTCCAGCCAGGCTCCGACCTGCGCGGCGTGGTTCGCCATGGGTTCTCACCTCTCGTCGGACGGTGTCACGGTGCGGCTCGCCCCCGGAGCCCATATGGGCGTGCACGACGGAAAGCGGGGCGTTCAGCCACCGGAAAAGCAATTGACGCAATTCTAGGTTGAAATGAACCTCATATGGTTTCCGATTCTGACTCTAGAATCGCAATATGAGCAATGAAAACATACTTGATGCCATTGACCGCGAAATTTTGTTCCACCTGCGGCGGGACGGCCGGTTGACCAACGTCGAGCTCGCCAGGCGCGTGGGGCTCACCCCGCCCCCGTGCCTGCGCCGGGTGAAGCGCCTGGAGGAGGCGGGCGTCATCACCGGTTACCGGGCGACGGTCGATCACGGGATCCTCGGCGGCGGGCTGGAGGTCATCGTCTCCATCGAGGTCGCCGTGAGCGATCTGAAGACCCTGGAGCAACTGGAGAGGACCATCGCCGCCTACGACGAGGTCGTCGAGTTCCGCCGCCTGTTCGCCACCCCCGACTACCACCTGCGCGTTCTCGTCGCCGACTACGCCGCCTACGAGGCGTTCCAGACCGGGAAGATCATCGGTATTCCCGGCGTGGCCCGGGTGATCTCCCAGCCGACCATGAAGAAGATCAAGGTTCTCGACTGATCGGGGGCGCACCAGGAAACGTGTCACCAGCGGCAGCGCGACTCAGATCCGGCGTGGAGGGCGAACTCGTCGTTTGTGTCGTACCCCGACGCACTGATCGGCGAGCTCGATGGACAGCGCCAGGCCGACACCGACCACCTCGGCGCCGACCCCGCCGCCGCCTTCCGCGCGATCGCCGAACGATCGGTGGCGGCCTTCGCCGCGCCCGGCCCGCTGGAGCGCCGATACGCCTTCATGGGCGCCACCGTGCCCGGTGCCGTGCCGGCCTCGATCAGCTTGCAGGAATCGCTGATTCACGGCTGGGACATCGCCACCGGCGCCCACCTCCCCACATCGCCGACGACGACGTCGTGCACGCGGTCTGGCAGTACGCCGAGACCGGCGTCGGCGACGACCAGCGCCGCGCCGGCCAGTTCGCCGAGGCGGTCCCCGTCCTGCCTGCGGCCCCCTTGTTCGTCCGGCTGCTGGCCCACGCGGGACGGCACGCCCAGCCCTGACATCCGGCCGCCCGCCGCGATGCGGCGGGCGGCCTCGACGGGAGCGACCCCGAGGAGACCTGACGTTCTGAACGTGCGGTCATCGATTCGCCCGGATGGCGGCAGGAGCAGGGTGAACAGCCGGTCATGGGGCCGGGGAGGGGTCGTGCGCGGCTCGTTCACGACGAACTACGATTGGTGCCGAATGCGCGCGCGTTGTCCGCCGCATGTCACCGTTCGTCGGCGGAGGCCACCGTCGGCGCGACCGTCGGCAAGGCCGTGACACAACCATGACACGGCGAAGACGAGGCGGGCACACGGCCGGCCGACAGTGGATGGGATCGACCGGCGGACGAGCTGCGGGCGAGTTACGGGGGCGTGCTGTGAAACTCGGGGGCGTGTCGCGAGTGCTGTTGATCGAGGACGACCCGGCCGTGCGGGAGGGCCTTGAGCTGGCCCTGACCTTGCACGGGTACCGGGTGCGCGCGGTGGAGTCCGGAGAGCAGGGGCTGGAGCGGCTGCGTACGGACCTTCCCGACGTCGTCGTGCTCGATCTGATGTTGCCCGGCATGGACGGCTTCGAGGTCTGCCGCCGCATCCGGGCCGCCGGCCAGCTGCCGATCATCATGCTGACCGCGCGCGGCGACGACATGGACGTGGTGGCCGGGCTGGAGGCGGGCGCCGACGACTACGTGGTCAAGCCGGTGCAGCCCAGGGTGCTCGAGGCGCGCATCGGCGCCGTGCTCCGGCGGATCGGCCGGGACCAGGCGGAACTGGAGCGGCACGGGGACCTGACCATCGACCGGGCCGGGATCGTGGTCGCCAAACGCGGAGTGCCGGTGGACCTCGCCCCGACCGAGCTGCGCCTGCTGCTCGAGCTCTCCGGCACGCCGGGCCGGGTGCACAGCCGCCAGCAGCTGCTGGAGTCGGTGTGGGAGCACGGGTATTTCGGCGACTCGCGCCTGGTGGACGCGTGCGTGCAGCGGTTGCGCGCGAAGATCGAGGACGACTCGGCCGCGCCCGTCTACGTGCAGACGGTGCGTGGGTTCGGGTACCGGTTCGGGCCGGTGTGAGCCGCCGGTGACACCCCGGCCGAGCCTGGGGCTGCGTGCCCGGCTGCTGTCCGCCTTCGCGCTGCTGTGCGTGGTCACCGCGGCGGCGGTGGCCGGCGGGATCTACGTCCAGGCCCGCAACGCCATCCTGCAGAGGACCCAGGACGCCGCGGTGCAGGCGATGGCCGGCCGCCTGGAGGCGCTCTACCCGTTGCGGAGCGCGGCGCCGGGCCCGGACGAGCTCGGCGAGATCGCCGAGGCCGCGGCCGACCAGAACAGCTTCGCGGTCGCCGTCCACGGCGAGACGCACTCGCCGCTGCCCCCGTCCTCGCCCCCGGCGCCGGGGTCGGGGCCCTGGAGTCCGGACGGGAACGCCAGGCTCTCGGACCTCGGGGTGATCTCACCGGAGTTGCGGCAGGTGGTGGCCGGCGGCCGTACCGCGTGGCAACGCGTGGTCTGGCAGAACGCGCCCATCCTGATCATCGGCATGCCGTTGCTGATCATCGAGCAGGACCGGACGACGCGGGTGTCCGGCATCGAGGTCTACAGCGCGCGCAGCCTGCTTCCCGAGGAGCGCAGCGTCGACGAACTCGCCGCACGCGCCTGGCTCATCGGCGGGGCCGCCCTGGCGTTCGCGGTCGTCCTGGCGTTGCTGGCCACCCGTGGCGTGCTGGGCCCGGTGCGCGAGCTCGGCCGGGCGGCACGCCTGCTGGGCGAGGGCGAGATGCGGACCAGGATCGCGGTGCGCGGCTCCGACGAGCTGGCCGACGTGTCGCGCACGTTCAACAACACCGCCGCGGAGCTGGAACGGCTCGTCGGGCAGCTGCGCGAGATGGAGGCCGACGCCCGCCGGTTCGTGGCCGACGTGTCCCACGAGCTGCGCACCCCGCTGGCCGCGCTCGCCGCGGTCGCCGACGTCCTGGAGGAGGAGGCCGCCCGGCTGCCCGAGCCCGCAGGCAGGGCCGCCAGGCTGGTCAGCCAGGAGACGCTCAACCTCACCGCTCTGGTGAACGACCTCATCGAGATCAGCAGGTTCGACTCCGGCGTCGCGGCCCTCGCGCCGAACGAGGTCGACGTGGCCGAGCTGGTGCGCGCGACCTTGCGCGTCCGGGGCTGGTCGGAGCGGGTGGAGGCCGAGGTGCCGGCCGGGGTGACGGCGCGGCTGGACCCGCGCCGGGTGGACGTCATCCTCGCGAACCTGGTCGGAAACGCCCTGCGGCACGGCGAGCCGCCGGTGTCGGTACGGCTTCGCGCCGGCCCGCACTGGATCACCATCGAGGTCCGCGACCACGGATCGGGGCTGGACGAGGCGGTGCTGCCGCACGTGTTCGACCGGTTCTACAAGGCCAGCGCGGCCAGGGCCAGGTCCGAGGGCAGCGGCCTGGGCCTGGCCATCGCGCGGGAGAACGCGCGCCTGCACCGAGGCGACCTCACCGTCGCCAACGCCCCGGACGGCGGCGCCGTGTTCACGCTGCGCCTGCCACGCCGGGCACCCGATCCGGACGGAGGCCCCGAATGAGGACCGGACCCGCCCGCCGCACGCTCGCCGCGGGCCTCGTGTCGCTCGCCGCCGTGGCCGGCTGCGGCGTGCAACCCAGCGACGTCATCCCCGCCGGCGACCCGCCGAGCGGACGCGTCGCACCGACCACGACGATCACCCTCTATCTGGTGAAGAGCGGCCGGATCAGCGCGGTGACGCGGCCCCGTGATCGTCCGATGTTCCCGGCGGACACGCTCGCGCTGCTGGCGGACGGACCCACCGCGGGGGAGCGGGCGAACGGATTCACCACCGAGGTCCCGCCCGAAGCCGGTCCGTTCTCGGTGACCGCCAGGCCGGCCGGTCACCTGGTGGTGACCCTGTCCGCACCGGCCGTCGAGCAGATCGTGTGCACGGCCGCCGCCACGGCGCCGGGAAGCCCTGCCCAGGTCACCGTCGTCGGTGCCGGGCAGAGCGTCGGCCCCCGCGACTGCCCGGCGTAGCGCCGGCGCGCCGGGGGAGAAGGCGGCCGAGCGCGCGTCAGCCGGCCAGCGCGAAGCCTGCCGCCGCCTCCGCGTGCAGCCGAGCGCTCGGCAGCAGCGGGACGGCGGTGTCCTTCTCGGTGATCAGGAGTTCGATCTCCGTGCAGCCGAGGATGACGCCTTCGGCTCCGCCGGCTGCGAGATCGGCGATGATCTGGGCGTACGCGTCCCTGGAGGATTCCCGGAGCACCCCGCGCACCAGCTCGTCGAAGATCACGCGATGGGCCAGTTCCCGTTGCTCGCGCCGCGGGACGACCACGTCGAAGCCGTGGGCGGCCAGCCGATCCCGGTAGAAGGGCTGCTCCATGGTGAAGCGAGTGCCCAGCAGGCCGACCTTGTGCATCCCCCTGGCGCGGACCTCCGCGCCCACGGCGTCGGCGATGTGCAGCACGGGCACGCCCGTGGCCCGCGCCACGTCGTCGCTCACCCGGCTGAAGGTGTTGCTGCAGACGAGCAGGACCTCGGCGCCGAGATCCTCCAGTTTCCCGCCGGCGTCGGCCAGCAGCGTACCCACCTCGTCCCAGCGGTCGGCGAAGATGAGGTCCTCGACGGTCGTGTAGTCGACCGACCAGATGAGGCTGTTGGCGGAATGGCTGCCGCCGAGTCGCTCGCGTACCCGCTGGTTGACGATCCGGTAGTAGATCATCGTCGATTCCCAGCTCAACCCGCCGATGAGACCGATGGTGCGCATGGAACTCCGTTTCGATGTTTCGATGTTTCGATAGGCCGATGGCCTGTGCCGGCAGGCCGGCCGGTGCCGGTCACGGTGCCGCCGCCGGCCTGGCCGAGTCCGGCCAGGCGGCGCGTCGGCGCCGACTCGGCCGACTCGCCCGGTCCGCTCGGCTCCTCGGCGACGCGCCGGCGGTCAGGTGCCGGCCAGCGCGCGGGCGCAGGCACCGAGCCCGATCTCGCTGGAGGCCTTGACGAACACCACGTCTCCCGGTTCGACGAGCGCGGTGGCCAGCTTGATGGCCTCGGCCACGTCCTCGGCGGTGTGGACGGCCACGCCCTGGTTCGAGGACTCCGCCGCCTCCGCCATCGCGAGCGGATCCCCTGCCCCGACCGCGATCAGCACGTCGAAGCGGAGGTCGGCGACGAGCCGGCCCGTCTCCGCGTGCCGGGCGCGGGAGGCGTCCGCCTGCTGTCCCATCGCGCCGAGCACGGCGACGGTACGACGGGTGCCGGCCAGGGCCTTCACCGCCCGCAGCCCGGCCCGCATGGATTCGGGGCTGGCGTTGTAGGCGTCGTCGACGACGGTGACGCCGTCAGGTCGTTCGGCGATCTCCAGCCGGCCCGCGGAGCGCCGCCGGGCGGCGTTCAGCCCGTCGGCGATCTCGGCGGCGCCCAGGCCGAGCGCGGTGGCGACGGCGGCGGCGGCCAGGGCGTTGCCCACCTGGTGCTCGCCCAGGAGGTCGAGCGCGACCGGGGCGCGGCCGGAGGGCGTCACCAGCTCGAACGCGGTGCGCGCGCGGTCGGCCATCCGCACGTCTTCGGCCCGCACCTGAGCCTTCGCCGACCTGCCGTACGACAGGATCCGGGCCCTGGTGCGGCCGGCCATGCCCATGACGTACGGGTCGTCGGCGTTGAGCAGGGCGAACCCGTCCGCCGCAAGTGCCTCGACCAGCTCGCCCTTGGCCTCGGCCACGTCGGCCGGCCCGGTTCCCATCCGCTCCACGTGCGCGGTGCCGACATTGAGCACCAGCCCGACCTGGGGCGGTGCGATCCCGGTCAGGTACGTCAGGTCGCCCTTGCGGCCCGCACCCATTTCCAGCACCAGGTACCGGGTGGCGGCATCGGCGCGCAGCACGGTGAGCGGCAGCCCGAGCTCGTTGTTGAACGACCTGTCGGTGGCGACCGTCGCGGCGTGCCGTTCGAGCACCTGGGCCAGCAGGTCCTTGGTCGTGGTCTTGCCCACGGAGCCGGTCAGGCCGATCACGGTCGGGCTGATGTGTTCGAGCAGGTGCCTGGCCAGCAGGCCGATCGCGAGCTGGACGTCCTCGACCACGAGGGCGGGCACGCCGACGGGCCTCGAGGCCAGCACGGCGACGGCGCCGCCCGCGACGGCACCGGCCGCGTGGTCGTGGCCGTCGACGCGGGCGCCGGCCGTCGCGACGAACAGGCCGCCGGGCACCACCTCGCGGGAGTCGACCGCCGAGGGCGCCGTCACCTGTGCCCGCGGGTCGCTCACGTCATGCGGGCTCGCGCCGACGACCCGCGCGATCTCGTTCAGCGTCATGGGGATCATGAGCCGCTCCTGGCGAACGCGAGGTCGACGAGGCGGCGCAGCAGGTCCGGGTACGGGACGCCGCTCGCGGCCCACGACCTGGCGTAGACGGAACGGGAGGTGAAGCCGGGCATGGTGTTGATCTCCAGCACGTACAGGCGTCCCGTGTCCTCCTCGTAGAGGAAGTCGACACGGGACAGGCCGTAGCCGCCGATCGCCCGGAAGGCGCGCAGGGCCAGCTCGCGCACGTCCTCGGCCACCCGTTCCGGCAGCTCGGCGGGGATGGCGGCGATCTCGGCCCGGCTGAGGTACTTGGCCTCGTAGTCGAGCCAGTCGCCGGGCACGATGAGCTCGCCGGGCACCGAGGCGTCCGGAGTGTCGTAGCCGCCGAGCACGCCGCAGATGACCTCGCGCGCGGTCACGCCCTGCTCGACGACGACCACCCGGTCGTAGGTCAGCGCCAGATCCACGCCCGCGCGCAGCTCCTCCATGGAGGTGACACGTGAGATGCCGATGGAGGAGCCCATGCCGGCCGGTTTGACGTACATCGGCCAGTCGAGCGATTTCACCAGGCCCCAGTGGTCGGTGGTGGTGCCCCATTCGTACTCGGTGAACCACACATGTGGGGTGAGCGGAATGTCCTCTGCCAGGAACGCGCGCCGCATCGCGACCTTGTTCATGGCCACGGCGGAGGCCATGACGCCGCAGCCCACGTACGGGATGCCCAGCGTCTCCAGGTGACCCTGGACGACGCCGTCCTCGCCGAACGGCCCGTGCAGCACGGGGAAGACCACGTCCACGAGATCGCGTCGCAACTCCACCGGCCACCTGCCCTGCCGGTCGATGATGACGGCGACGGGCTCGTACAGATCCCTCGGCAGGGCGTTGAGCACGGCCTGCGCCGACTGCAGCGACACCTCGTGCTCGGCGGACGGCCCGCCCGCCAGCACAGCCACGCGTACGCGTTCGGTCACGATCGATCAGCCTTCCTCGGTGGCACGGAGACGGCCGGACCCGCCGCTGGGAAACAGGCGCCGGCCGGCCCCGTCCACTGTCGGCCGACCGTGTCCCCGCCTCGTCAGCGCCGTGTCATGGTTGTGTCACGGCCGAGCCGTCCTCGGGGCCGCCCGTGGGCTCCGTGGGTTACAGCCGGTCCGGGTGCTCGCCGGCCTGGCCCACGCCGGGGTGGGGCCGTCGCCGGGGTGGCCTGCCGCCCCTGTCCGGGCGGTACTCGAAGTGCCACCACTCGTTGTCGTAGATGCGGTACAGGTCGTAGCGGGCGCCGTGTTCCTCCAGCCAGCGCGCGCCCTCATGGGGGCGCACGTCCAACGCGACCCCCTTGACGTGGGAGGATTCCGCCGGTGGCAGCACGAGCATGCGCGCCGACGCCGGGGAGCCGGAGCGGCGCACCTCCTCGTCGAACATCCGTTGCTGGACGTGGGGATCGCGGTATCCCGAGGTGAGGCCGATGAGCTGGCCGTGACGCCAGAGCGCCCGGGCGCGCGCCGCGGTGAACGCCGCCAGGGCGCCGTCGGTGAGCCCGGTGAGGTCCTCGGCGGGGAATCGCACCCGCAACGCCCAGCGGCAGGCCAGTTCACGGGCACGGCCGGGATGGCGGGCGAACGCCGCGGGCAGCAGGAACACGGCGAGCACCAGCGTGACCGCGGCATACAGCCGGTCACGGGGCCGAAGCGGGATCGTGCGTGGCTCGTTCATGACGAACCACGATCGGCACCGGATGTGCGCGCGCCGTCCGCCGCATGTCACCGTTTCTCGATGACGGCGGCCGTCGGCAAGGCCGTGACACGACCATGACACGGCGAAGACGAGGCGGGCACCCGGCCGGTCTGCAAGGGGTTTGCCGGCGGGCGAGTCACGTGGGCCCGCCGTGGAACCCGGCGGCGGGTCACGGGTGTCGCCGATCGAGGATGGCCCGGCCGTACTACGGGAGGGGCGCCGCGGCGCGCCGGGGGAGCAGCAGCGGGGTCGCCAGCAGGAGCACGCCGGCCAGGCCGATGGCCGTGCGCGGGCCGAGCACGCCGCCCAGCACGCCCCAGACGGCGGTCAGGAGCGCGGTCGAGACCTTGGTCGTCACCGCCCAGGCGGACAGCGTGCGGGCGACCCGGCCGGTCGCGGTGCGCTCGAGGCGGTAGGTGGCGCAGACGGGGTTGAAGACCCCGCAGCAGAAGATGAGCCCGAGCTCGACGCCCATCACCAGCAGCAGCCCCCCGGTGCCCGGCCCCAGGAAGACCAGGCCGACGGGCCAGAACGCGCGCAGCGTCCCCGCCACGACCAGGACCCGGTGCTGTCCGAACCGGGTGACGAGCGGCCGGGCCAGCCGCGAACCGAGCAGCCCGCCGATCGCGGGGGCGGCGAAGGCGAGGCCGTACTGCCAGGGTGCGAACCCGAGGCGGCCGAGCATCAGGACGGCCAGCGGCGGCCCGGTGGCCATCACCAGGCCGTTGAACAAGGCGGTGTCGACCAACAGCCGGCGCAGCGTCGCGTCGGCGAGGATGTACCGCCAGCCGTCGAGCAGGTCCCCGGCCCGCACGCGCGCGGCCTGTCGGCGTTCGGGCCGCGGCTCCCGGCCGCCCATCGCGCCGATGCCCAGGGCCGAGAGCAGGTAGCTGACCGCGTCGGCCACCACCGTCGCCACCGGGCCGAGGAGCCCGATCGCGGCGCCGCCCAGAGGCGGCCCGACGATCGTGGTCGTCCAGGTCGTGGACTCGAACCGGGCGTTGGCGACGAGCAGGTCCTCGGCCGGCAGCAGCGTCTTCAGGTACGCGCCGGAGGCGGCGCGGAAGGTGATGTCGGCCGCCGCGACGACGACCGAGACCAGCAGGAGCTGGACGAAGGAGAGCACGCCGAGCGCGAACGCGGCGGGGATCGTCAGCAACGCCGCGAACCGCACCAGGTCCATCCCGATCAGCACCGGCCGCTTGCGGCGGAACTCCACCCACGGGCCGAGCGGCACCGCCACGGCCGCGCCCGCCAGAGCCCCCACGCTGGACAACGCCGCGACCTGCGCCGGGCCGGCGTGCAGCACCTGGATCGCGATCAGCGGGAACGCGCCGAAGGCGAGCCACGTACCGAGCGCGCTGGTCCCGTACGCCCCCCAGAGCCACCCGAACCGCCGCCCCAACCGGTGCCCGTTCCTCATGTTCGACGCCCCTCGTCACTCATCAGCACAACCGATCCGCGATCGAAGAGCATCAAAGCGAGCCCCATGGCCGGGGATCAAACAACTACATGCCACCCAGCCACAACCGGTGGTTGTACTCATAGGGTGTACGCATGGACCTCGAGACCGTACGGACCTTCGTCGCCGCCGCCGACGCGGGGCAGTTCCAGGAGGCCGCCGCCGAGCTTGCGGTCACCCAGCAGGCCGTCTCCAAGCGCATCGCCGCGCTGGAGCGCGACCTCGGCGTGCGATTGTTCACCCGCACCCCGCGCGGCGCCGAGCTCACCATCGACGGGCAGGCGTTCCTGCCCCATGCCCGCGAGCTGCTCCGGGCCGCCGAGCGCGCGGTCGCGTCCGTGCGCGCCGGCAGCCGCCCGCTGCGCGTCGACGTGATCACCTCGCGCAGCGCGCAGTCGGGCCTGATGCGCGGCTTCCACCGCGCGCACCCCGAGATCGAGCTCGACGTGGTGATGCTGTTCGAGATCGAGAAGGCCCTCGCCGCCATCCGGTCCGGTGCGATCGACGCGTCCTTTCGCGCCGTCGCCGCGCCCGGCCGGCCCCTTCCCGAGGGCATCGAGTCCGTCCGGGTGCTCGACGAGGCGCTCCAGCTCCTCACCGGGCCCGCCCACGCGCTGGCGGGCGCCCGGTCGGTGACGGTCGCCCAGCTCGCCGGGCACCGGATCTGGATGCCCGGCATCGTCCCCGGTACCGAGTGGGCCGCCTACTACGACGATCTCGTCGCCGAGTTCGGCCTCACCATCGAGGCGACCGGCCCCAACTTCGGCTCCGACGCGCTCCTCGACACCGTCGCCGACACCCCGGCCCTGGCCACCTTCATGGGCGAGCAGACCCGCCTGGTCTGGCCCGCCGGCCACGGCCTGCGCCGCATCCCGGTGACCGGCCCCACGCCCGTCTACCCGCACTCGCTCCTGTGGCACCGCGACAACCCCCACCCGGGGCTGACCACCCTCCGCGCCCACCTCGCCGCCGCGGCGGCCGGCCACGGCGCCGCCGGGACCTGGGCGCCGGACTGGGCGATCACGCGCTGAACGCCGCCGCCCGGCAGGCGCGAGCAGGCACGCCACAGCCCCCGACCGGGGTGAGAGGCCGCCGTCACCGAACCGTTTTCAAGATCGTCTCTGGCGCCGGGATCCGGGTCGATCCTTTCCTGAAGACCATTCCGGCCGATGTCCGTATCTGTGGGTTGTAGGGCCCTGCGGCCATGGCGCCGCGGTTGGGCGGTTCGTAGGTTGGAGGTGCCGCCGGAGGGGCCGGCAGGCGACGTGAGCAGGGGTGATGGCGATGATCGGGGACTTTTCCGCACCGGCCGGGATACGGGTGCCGGACTCGACGCTGGCGAGGGAGGCGACCGAGCTGGTACGCGACAGCGCGAGCGAGCTGATCTACGACCACTCGCGCCGGGTGTACTTCTTCGGCGCCCTGCGGGGGCGCAACCGGGATCTGGGCTTCGACCCCGAGCTGCTCTACGTCGCGGCCATGTTCCACGACCTGGGCCTGGGCGAGCCCTTCCACGGCAGCGGGCGGCGTTTCGAGGTCGACAGCGCCGACGAGGCCCGCCGTTTCCTGCGGGAGCGCCAGGTGCCCGAGGACGGCGTCCGCCGGGTGTGGACCGCGATCGCCCTGCACACCACCCCGGGCATCCCCGAGTTCATGGAGCCGGAGGTGGCACTGGTGACGGCGGGGGTCGAGTACGACGTGCTGGGCATCGGCTACCACGACATCAGCGAGGCCGACCGGGCGGCGATCGTGGCCCTGCACCCGCGCCCCGACTTCAAGCGGCGCATCCTCGACGCCTTCACCGAGGGGATCCGGCACAAGCCGCAGACCACGTTCGGCAACGTGAAGGCCGACGTGCTCGCCCACCACGTTCCCGGTTTCGTGCGCGGGGACTTCGTGCGCACCATCCTGGACTCCCCGTGGGCCGAGTAGCCTCGCGCCGGCGGGCGGACCACGTGGTCGCGGTGGTGGCCTTCGACGGCGTGCAGCTGCTGGACGTCACCGGTCCCGCCGAGGTCCTCACCACGGCGAACGGCTTCGGCGCCCGTTACGCGGTACGGGTCGTCTCCCCGTCCGGCGCGGACGTGCGCACCTCCTCAGGGGTGCGGATCGGGGTGGACGGAGCCCTGGAGAGCCTGCCCGCGCGGCTGGGCACGGTCGTCGTCCCCGGCCGCCACGACTGGCGGCGGGCCGTGGCCGACCAGGATCTGCTCGCCCTGGTCACGGAGCTCGCCCGCCGCTCGGCACGGGTCACCTCGGTGTGTGCCGGGGCCTTCGTGCTGGCGCAGACGGGCGTGCTCGACGGACGGCGTGCCACCACCCACTGGCGGCTCGCCGCGCAGCTGGCGGCCGCCTATCCCCGGGTGAGAGTCGAGCCGGACCCGGTGTTCGTCAGGGACGGCCACGTCGTCACCTCCGCCGGCGTCACCGCCGGCATCGACCTGGCACTGTCCCTGGTCGAGGCCGACCACGGGGCCGGTCTCGCGCGCGACGTCGCCCGCGAGCTGGTCGTCTTCATGGCCCGCCCCGGAGGGCAGTCCCAGTTCAGCGCCCGCCTGGCCCCGCGTGAGGCGGCGCACCCGGTGCTGCGGCTCGTGATGGACGCTGTCGTGGCCGACCCGGCCGCCCCGCACAGCCTGGAGTCCCTGGCCCGTGACGCCGGTGTCAGCGCCCGCCACCTCAGCAGGCTCTTCCGCCGCGAGACGGGGACGACCTTGGGGCACTACCTCGAGTCGATACGGCTGGAGGCCGCCCAGGCTCTCCTCGAAGCGGGGAACAACCCGGTGGAGAGGGTGGCCGAGGAGTCCGGCTTCGGGTCCGCGGAGACCATGCGCCGCGTCTTCCAGCACACCCTGGGCGTCGCCCCGACCACCTACCGGGCACGCTTTCGCACCACCACCGCCGCCGCCGTGACCCGCGCGGCCGTGCCGGGGCACCTCGTCTCGTAGACCGCGGGGCGTGTCATCCACGAGAGGCCATGGCCCTGCGGACCGGGTCGATCACTTGGCGGGGGGCGGCAAGCCGCAGGGAACCTCAGTAGTAGGGGCTCATGAGCTCGGTGGCCCAAGCCGGCTGGACGACCGGATGGCGGGGAGCGAACTCGATCAGGTACGGCTTGATGTCCAGGACGGGTGTGCCTGACAGCGCGTCCAGGTCGGCGACGTGCAGGTTCAGGCCGTCCACGGCGAGGAGCCGGCAGCGGGAGACGCCGAGACGGTTGGGCCGGTACGGCCCGCGGTGGGCGAAGATCCCCACCGGGGCCGCGTCCGGATTCCCCCGCGGGGGACGGGGATCGGTGCGCACCTCGGCCGGATCGATGCGATCGAAGAGAAAGACGACCTCCAGGTGGGAGAAGTCCTCCAGGCCCTGGACCGCCGAGGTGGTGAAGGACTCGCCGTCCAGCCGGATCACGGCTCGAACGTCGTGCCAGTCGTCTTCGACCATCTCGCCGCGCCCGCCCACCACCTGGCCGACGGGTCGCACGGTCACGGTGTCCGTTGTCATGGTGATCTCCACCTTCTAGTGGCGGCCGAGGGTGCCGCGGCGTTTGGCGAGGTGTTCGAGTCGATTGAACAGCACCACCCCGGCGGTGGTGAGGAGCAACGGCTGGACCAGCAGCCATCCCAGGCCCCAGCCGGTCGGCAGGGCGGCCAGGGAGTGGCCGCCGAGCAGGATGTCGCGCATGGCCTCGATGCCGGGCGCGACGGGAACCAGCAGCCGGCTGAGGGCGGCGATCGGATCGGGCATGGCGGCCAGGGGGACCAGGGTGCCGCCGGCGATGGCGTAGACGGCCACCGACAGCTGGGTGATGATCTCGATGCGTTTGAACACCAGGGTCAGCCCGCACAGGATCAGAGCCAGCCCGCAGGTGCCCAGCGCGATGGCGGCCAGCGGCACGATCACCTGCGCGTCGAGGGGCAGCCGCCCGCCCTGGAGGGTGATGGCGACGGCGCCGGTGGCCAGGACGGCCAGCGCGGCGGGCAGGGCCGAGATCACGGCGGCCACCTGGCGGCCGAGGATGCTCGCGGCCGAGGGCAGCGAGGTCAGGTAGGTCTGTTCCAGCACCCCGGACTGGATGTCGCCCAGGTAGCTCCAGAACACCCGGTTGACCTGCTCGTGGATGAAGGTCAGCGCCACCATGCCGAGCAGCACCGGCAGCAGCAGGTCGGGGAGCAGCTGCCCGCGTCCCATGAACAGCACGATGAGCAGGTAGAACAGCGGAAACGTGACCATTTCCAGGATGCCTTCACGCCAGCCGGCGGCCAGGTTGAGCAGGCCCTTGCCGACTTCGGCGGCGAATCCGCGAGCGAAGCTCATGAGGACTCCCGCAGGGCTCGGCGGTGGTTTCGGACGAACAGCAGGCCGCTGACCGCGACCAGGGCGAAAGTGTGCAGGAGCAGCCAGGGCAGGGTGCCGCCGCTCCAGACCTCGGACAGGCTCCGGCCCCCGAACAGCGTCTGGGTGATCGCCTCGATGCCCAGCGTGGTGGGCAGGACCCTGGCGAGAACGGCCAGCCAGTCCGGATAGAAGACCAGCGGCAGGAACGAGCCGTTGAGCAGCAACACCAGTGAGGTGAACAGCGACTGCAGGGCGCCGATCATCGGGGAGGCCAGGGCGAGGGCCGCCAGCAGGAAGGTGAAGGCCAGCACGTTCACCCCCAAAAGTACGGCGGGCAGGAGCGCCGCCCAGCGCGCCGGGATCGTGACCCCGGCCACCAGCATGGGGACGAGCGTGGCGACGGCGGCGACCGCCAGGCCGAACACCGAGGCGGTGACCAGCCGGCCGAGCATCGGCAGCCACGGTGGCGCCGTACTCATCTGGGTCTGGGCGAAGGTGCCGGCGCGTTTCTCCTCGATGAGGTCGGCCACCATCACCAGCGCGGCGTACTGCAGGAACCAGTAGCCGCCGATCGCGACGAGGGTCTGCGGCAGCAGATCCTGGCGCAGCTGCCCCTGGCCCAGCACGAACTGCAGGCCGAGGTACATCATGGTGCTGATCAGCAGCGTGATGACGTGGCCGATCGGGTGGGCCAGCTGCACGCGCAGCCCCTTGCCGATCTCGGCGCCCAGGACGTCAAGCATGGGACGGCTCGTTCACCAGGGCGAGGAACACGTCCTCCAGGTCGGGCTGGACCTGGGTCAGCGACTCCAGGACGGCCCCGTGCGCGCGCAGGCGTTCGACCACGTCGTACACCTCGCCGGGTTCGTTCACCCGCACGTCGATCGTGGTGACGCCCTCGCGGGTGACGGCGTCGAAGCCGGCCGGCGCGGTTCCTTCGACGCGGATCTCGTAGCGGTCGCGTTCGCGGAAGCCGGCCAGCAGCTCGTGCGTGGGCAGGTCGGCCACGAGCCGTCCCCGGCGCATGACGGCCACCCGGTCGCACAGCTCCTGGGCCACGTCCAGCTGGTGGGTGGTGATCAGAACGGTGGTGCCCAGTTCACGGGCCAGCTCGGCGATCCAGTCCTTGACGACACGGGTGGCCTCGACGTCCAGGCCGAGCGTCGGCTCGTCCAGCAGCACGATCGGCGGGCCGGCGATCAGGGCGACGGCGATCGCTACCTTCTGCTGCATGCCGCGGGAGAAGCCGCCGACCTTGTCGCCGCGCCGTTCCCACAGCCCCAACCCGGTCAGCAGGTCCCTGGCACGGTCGGCGACCTGGGCCTTGCGCAGGCCTTTGAGCCGGCCGAAGTACATCAGGTTCTGCCAGGCCGACAGGCTCCAGTAGACGTTGCGCGAGCCCTCCAGCACGGCTCCGAACTGCGCCATCGCGGCCGAACGCTGCCGGGTCACGTCGAAGCCGCCCAGCCGGACCCGGCCGGAGGTGGGGGTCAGCAATCCGGCGAGCATCTTGATGGTGGTGGTCTTGCCCGCGCCGTTGGGTCCCAGGAAGCCGAACACCGATCCGGCGGGAACGCGCAGCGACACCTCGTCGACGGCCCGCGCCTGGGCCGTGCCGTACACCTTGGTCAGCGCTTCGATATCGATCATGTCATCTCCTCGGTGGGGGAACCCCGGCCCCGGGTCGCGGGGCCGGGGCGGGCGGTCAGAGCTCGTCGAACATTTCGATGTCCTCCGCCGTGACCTCGCGGGCCACCTCGAACGCCGCGACGGCCGCCGCGGTGCCGGGCGCCGCCTGGCGGGCAGCCCGCAGGCTGGCGGCGCTGTCCCAGCGCCAGACGCCGACCCACGTCTCGTCGTCGAGCCGGCCGAGGCGTGCCTCGGTGAGACCGGGCTGGGCGGCCCTGATCGCGGTGACCAGGGCGGCGTGCCTGGCCCTGACCTGGTCGGTGTCGGCGGGATCGGCCTGGAAGCGCGTGACGCTGACGATCGACATGACTAGACCTCTTCTCTAGAGTTCACTTCTAGTAACTGCATCTAGAGATAGACTCTAGCCATGAGTGATGTCAAACCGGCGAGCAAGCGGGCGCGGAAGGCGCAGGAGACGCGACAGCGCATCCTGGCGGCGGCACTGGAGTTGTTCGTGCGGGACGGATACGGCGCGACGAATCTTCAGGACGTCGCCGACCGGGCCGGGGTCGCGGTGCAGACGATCTACTTCGTCTTCGGCAACAAACGCGCCCTGCTGAAGGAACTGGTCGACGTCACGATCGCGGGCGACGAGGAGCCCGTGGCCACGATGGACCGGCGGTGGTACACCGACGCGCTGGCCGCGGACACCGCCCACGACATGGTCCGCGCCTACGTCGCCGGCACGACCTCCATCCTGGAACGAGCCGCGCCCATCGGCAAAGTCCTGGAAGGAGCGGTCGCGAGCGACCCCGAGGTCGCCGCCCTGTGGCCGCACGAGGTCGATCCGCGCTACGTCGTCCATCGAGAGGCCGCCGAAGCGCTGGTCGCCAAACCGGGCGCACGGGAACGACTGCCGGCGGAGGAAGCGGCCGATCTGCTGTTCGGCCTGCTCAGCCCCGAGCTGTACCTGCTGTTCACCCGCGAGCGGGGCTGGTCACGTGAGCGCTGGGAGCAGTGGGCCGGCCAGACCCTTCGCGCCCAGCTTTGTTCGGGCTAGGTCTGCCGGCGGGCAGCGTCGGGTTGTGGAGCGGGAGCCACCGCGCGCCGTGCTCACGGAAGGCGCGCAGGCTCGCGGCGAGCGGCTCGGCCGCGACCGCGATGCGGTCGGCGGCCGAGGCGTCCGCGTGCGGGCGGTCCAGGACGATGGGGTGATCGCCGGTGGATTGCCCCGCCACAGCGGTCACTTCTTGTCGTAGGTGAGGATGACCGTGCCGTTCTCGAGGGTGCGGGTGCCCGCGAGCTCGAAGTGGGTGGGGGAGAAGTCGGTGGTGAACAGGGGGATCCCGGCTCCGGCGACCACCGGGTAGAGCTTGATGACGAGCTTGTCGATCTCCGGGAGCAGGGTGCCCGCCAGCCGGGCGCCGCCCGTCAGGTAGACGTCCTTGCCGTCCTCTGCCTTCAGCCGGCGGATCCTGCCGACCACGTCGGTGGAGATGATCTCAACCGCGGGGTCCAGGGTCTCTTTCATGCTTTCCGAGACCACGTACTGGCGCAGGTGGGCGTACGGGCTGGTGACCCCGATCTCCAGGGCGGGCTCGTAGGTGACGCGCCCCTGCACTCCGGCGTCGAAGTTCCGGTTGGGGCCGTGCACGCCGAGCTGCTCGCGCAGGTGCGTCGGCAGGGTGTCGGGATAGTCCTCGACGATGAAGTCGATGACGTCCTGCGTCACCGGGAAGAAGTCGGCGCTCCCGTCGGGGGCGGCGATGCGGCCGTCGATGGTCATGCCGATGTAGTAAACGAGCTTTCGCATATCTAGTCCTGTTCGCGGTCTTTATTTGGTTTCAAGCGGGATGGCGTAAAGCGGCGGCGTCCTGGAGCCGGCCGCGCCGGACTACCGGTTGCCGCCGGGCTTGGGTAGGGGTTTGGGCCGCGGCACCGAGCGCGGTTGGGGATTCGGCTGCCGGCGACCCGGCTTGGCCTGGGGGAAAGGGCGTGAGGCCGGGCCGGCGGTCCATGACGGAGCGGCGGCGGACGGCGCGGTGAAGCCGGTCAGGGCGTTGAGCTGAACTCGCATCTCTGCGTTCCTCCCAGTTGGCGCTTTCGGCGTAGTACTCTGCCTGTAGTGGTTGAACCGTAGTACTATGATTGAAGTGGTGTCAACATCGATTCCAGGAGAGATCGCAATGCGGCAGAACCCGGCACGACGGGCGGCGCTCCTCGACGCGGCCATCGAGGTCCTGGCCCGCGAGGGCGCGCGCGGACTGACCTTCCGCGCCGTCGACGTCGAGGCGCGGGTGCCCAACGGCACGGCTTCCAACTACTTCGACAACCGCGACGATCTGCTCACCCAGGTCGGCCACCGCTTCTACGAGCGGCTGGAGCCCGACCCGGGGGTGATGGCCGCCGTCCTGGAGGGTCCGCGTGACCGCGACCGGGTCACCGAGCTCATGCACGACCTGGTGGACCGCGTCAGCCACTTCCGCTCCGGATACCTGGCACTGCTGGAGCTACGCCTGGAGGCCACCCGCCGCCCGGAACTGCGCCGCCTGCTCACCGAACGCATCCGTGCCGACGTCGAGGCCAACATCAGCCACCACACCCAGGCCGGCCTGCCCGGGGACGCGACCACCGTGGTCCTGCTCTACCTGGCGCTGAACTGGCTGATCCTGGAACGGCTCACGCTGCCCGACATCTTTCCCGAGGACCAGATCCACACCCTGGTCACCGACGTGGTCGAACGCATCCTGCCCGGCCCCCGACGCGCGACCTGACGCACGCGGCGTCAGGCGTCCCGGGCTCGGTCCCGAATCTCGCCGACCCCCTTCCGAGACGAGCTTCCGAGTCGTCTGGCCGGAGTGTCACCCACCTCCCGAGCCGGATCCGTCACACGGGTCCCGAGACCTGGCAGCGATCTCTCCGCCACGCACTGTCACCGCCGCGTTCGTGCCGGAGCCGTTCGATTGACGGCCCCGGTTGACGCGGGGATGCCTGGAGCGAGGTTCCGGCCGTCGCGGGACGGGCCGGCCTGCGGCAGGCGAAGGCGGACGGTTCCCTGGTCCGCGCGGGAATAAGACCGGCGGTATGGCATTGCGGCTTGTTCAGATTGCGATGAATGCCGGAGACGACTCCGCGGTCGGCCGGTTCTGGGCGGAGGCGCTCGGCTGGAGTGTCTCCAGCGAGGAACGCGGCGTGACCAACGTCGAGCCTGAGGGCTTCGTCCATCCCGACCCCGTCGCCGTCTGCGTCGACGTCCTTTCCGTCCCGGAGCCCAAGACGGTGAAGAACCGGGTGCACGTCGACCTCGCCACCACCTCCGTGGCCCATCAGGCGGAGTTGGTCGCGCGCCTCAAGGCTCTCGGCGCGACGCCCGTCGACGCGGGTCAGGGCGACGTCCCGTGGACGGTCCTGGCCGACCCGGAGGGCAACGAGTTCTGCGTCCTCACCCCGCGCTGACGCGGAGCCTTGCCGGCCCTCACCCTGGACACCGGCGACGGCCGGTGCGAGGAAGGGGAAGGAGAAGGGGCTTCCCCACCATGGCAGGGACCACTCGCCGGAAAACCGTTTGAGCCTTCCGCCCGCGTTCCCATAAGTTGCCTGCGACCGCGTCGCAGTGAGGACAGAGGAAAAACCGCGTGACCCCGCCTGCTCTTTAGACCTGACACCTTCTTTCGCTCACCTTCAAGCCGGCCCTTCCGTCGGCTCTGCCGGGCTGCCCGTGCGCGCCCGGTCATACAGCGTTTGAGGCCGCGCGCAATCGGCCTCGTGTCAGGTCTAGAGAGATCATGTCTTCACAACCTCATATCGTGCTGCCCTGGGTCGTTCGCCGGACCAGGCTGCCTCTGCTGTCGTTGCGGTGCGTGGACTGCCGGTCGGAGTCGGCCACCACCGGCGAGGGCAGGTTCCGCGTCAACGCCAACGGCAACCTGCTGGACGTGTGGCTGCTGGTCCGCTGCGTGTCCTGCGATCGGACGAGCAAGCTCACCGTGCACGAGCGAGCACCGGTCAGATCCTTCGATCCGGCCGAGCTCGACGGCTATCACGCCAACGATCCGGAGCGGGTGGCGTCCAGGCTGCTGGATCCGCTGCTCGCCCGGCGCAACCGCTTCACCCTGGACTGGAAGGGGGCCTGGCGGCTGGACACCCCGCCGGTATGGCTCGACGATGCGTGGCCGGTCCAGGTCGAGGTCGTCTTCGAGGATCCGGTCCCGGTGCGCCCGGACTGGCTCATCGCACGCGGGCTCGGCTTCAGCAGGAACGAGGTGCGGCGCCGGATCAAGTGCGACACTTCGTTGCGCCGTCCGACGAGCACCGGGTTCACCTTCACCGTGATGGCCGGGGACTAGCGGGGACTAGCGGGGACAGCGGGGACAGCGGGGACATGGCCGCGGCGCGCGTTCCTCGAGCGTCCGTGCGCGACACGCCTCGTCCGGCGGCGGCTCCGGCGGCAGGGAGTCGCCCAGGGCGGCCACGGTGCGCGGAGCGGGTCGGTGTGGCCCGCTCCGTCGGGGCCTTCATCACCGGTTCCACGACGGCACCGCGGCCGGCCGCTCATGTGCGTGATATCGGACCAGGTGTCACGTGCATGAGCGGTAGCCGATCATGGCAGAGCAGGCGATCCGGCCTCGAAGCCGGTCATCACCAGGGCGTCCGGCGGCACCGGGCCGGCGCGGGCGCTTGGCGCTCCCGTCAATGTCACGAGCAACACCGTGGTCCCCAGCGCAGTGGCCCCCGCCCGCGATCCCCGCCATGGCGGGGATCGACGACCCCGGCAAACGGGAGACGCAGGCACAGAACAACTGAAGCGACCGTGTCTCACCAAGCTTGACAAGTTGGTCTGGCCCGGGTCCTGTGGAGGCGCCGGTCCTGGCCCCACCGTTCTGGCGATCTTCGGGTTCCGGCCCGTGACCCGCCGCGGTGGGTCCGTGGTCACCGGTCCCTCTCCACCCACCTGGAGTGCTGTCTCCTCGCCCAAGCCGGTTCCACGTACCCGGTGCGCATCCCCCGCCGTGCTTGCGGATCCAGGTACGCCATCCGGATGTGCCCGAGCACCACGAGGGTGATGGCCAGGGCCGTCACGTCGTGCACGAAGATGGCGCTCGTCCGGGAGATCACCGGCAGGAGTCCGCCGAACCACATCAGCAGACCGGTGAACATCATGATCGGCACGGTTCCGGCCATCCACCCCGCGTAGATCTTCTGCCCGGCGTTGAACTTGCCGGCGGGCCGCCGATCAGGCGAGGTCCAGCCCTTGCGGACCGCGCGCAGCCACTCCTTGTCGTACCGCGCCAGCCGGTTCAGCCTGCGGAGGTCGGCGCGGAACGCCGACGAGGCGAGGCCGAGCAGGAACGGCGCCGGCAGCAGGATCCCCGACCACTCGTGGATGACGACCACCAGGTGGCGGCGGCCGACCAGTTGGGCAAGCGGCGAGAAGTACAGGCAGGCCGCCGCCGCCGCGCACAGCAACATGAGCCCGGCCGTGGCACGGTGGACCAGCCGCTCGGCGCGGGTGAAGCGCAGTATGCGCCCGGAGCGTTCAGACGGAGCGGTCGGCTCCGTCGAGCCAACCGTCGACGTCATAGCCGTACTCCTCCCAGTAGCCAGGAATGACCTTGTCGGTCACGGAGATACCGGAGAGCCATTTGGCTGATTTGTAGAAGTACATCGGCGCCGCGTACAGCCGGACGGGCCCGCCTTGGGGGTGCGAGAGCGGCTTGTCCTGCATCTTCAGGGCCACCAGCATGTCGGAACGGCGCGCCTGCGCGAGCGTGAGGCTTTCGCTGTACACGCCGTCGAAGCAGGTGAAGCGGACCGCTTTGGCCTCCGGTCGCACACCGGCCGCGTCGAGGAGGTGCGAGAGCAGCACCCCTTCGAAGGGCGTGTTCGGGACCCGCCAGCCGTCGGTGCACTCCACGTCACCGACGACCCGGGTCTGCGGCAACGCGCGCAGGGCGTCCAGCGTGTACGTCGCGGGGCGGTCGACGAGGCCGTCGATCGTCAGCCGGTAGTTCGTCCGGTCCTTCGGCGGTACCGAGCCCGCGACGCTGAAGTAGCGGAAGCCACTCGGATTGGGCAGGAGTCCGGTCAGTCCGCTGGGGTCGTTCTGGGAGACGGCTCCGAGGGCCTTCTCCCAGCCGCCCTGCAGGTAGGGCGCGGCCACAAGGCCGGCGGCGCCGGCGGCGAGCATCGAGAACATCACCCGCCGTGCGATGGGAGGGCCGCTTTCTGCTTCGTCTCGTGAATCGGTCACCCCGCCATTCGAGCAGCCACGACGGTGATGAGCCAACGGCGACGGGGAGCCGTAAGACTTCCGTCAGGCTTGCTCGGATGCCGGCGTTCTTGCGGGCGGGACGGTGTCAGCGGCCCGATCATCTCCCGTGGCGGGCCACCGTCGCGCGGCACGCCGGCCCTCCCCATGCGTTACCGGTTTGACAGGTGACGGGCGGTGCTGCCAGCATCGTCACCAGCCGAACAGGTGACGCCGGTGGGCGTGCCCGCCCGGACGACCGATCACCTCAGGAAGGAAGAACACCATGGCTGCCAGCTACACCGCGGTCGTCACCGTGACGGGAGAGGGCCGCAACGGGGGCCGCGTCACGGCCGACGACGGCCTGCTCGACACCACCCTCGCCGTCCCCAAGGAGCTGGGCGGGGCCGGGGGAGCCACCAACCCCGAGCAGCTGTTCGCCGCCGGCTGGGCCGCCTGCTTCCTCGGCGCGGTCAGGAGGGCGGCGGCCCAGCGCAAGGTGAGGCTGACCAGCACGAGCGTCACGGCCGAGGTGACCCTGAACCACAGCCAGGACGACGAGTTCGGCCTCGGCGCCGTCCTCACCCTCGAACTCGGCGGCGTGGACGCCGGGACCGCCGACGAGCTCGGCGCGGCCGCCCACCAGCTCTGCCCCTACTCCAAGGCGACCCGGGGCAACATCCCGGTCACCATCCGGGCGACCGCCGCCGCCTGACGTCCCGCCGCGTCGGCGGCGCCGGGCGCTCCGCAGCGAAGGAGTAGCGAAGGAGTACCGTGTCGCACATTCTGAATCTCGCAAGGGCCCTGTCGGTGGTCCTGCTCGCGTTGGCCGTCGCCATCGCCTGCTTCGCCCAGGTGTTCTGAACCCGGCGGCGCGAACGGGGAACGCGAGGGCCGCCGAGCCGGATCGGCCGCGGCCCTCGCGTCCCGCCTCACGGCGTCCGGCGTCCTCAGGACCGCCCGCCGCGTCAGGCAGGCGCGATGAGTTCCGCGGCCCGCTCCGCGATGCCGTACACGGTCGCGTTGGTGTTCCCCGACACGATCGACGGCATCACCGACGCGTCGGCCACGCGCAGGCCCTCGATGCCGTGTACCCGCAGTTCCTCGTCCACCACCGCGCCCTCGTCCCGGCCGATCGCGCAGGTGCCGGCCGGATGGAAGTACGAGGCCAGGCCCGCGCGCAGGTAGGCCCGCAGGGCCCTGGTGTCCCGCACGTCCGCGCCCGGCAGCACCTCGCCGCCGCGCCAGCCGTCCAGCGCCCGCGCCCGGCCGATCTCCCTGGCGGCCCCCAGGCCCGCGACCATCGTGGCCAGGTCGCGCGCGTCGGAGTAGTAGCCGGGGTCGATGACGGGCGGGGACGCGGGGGAGGCGGACGCCAGGCGTACGGTGCCGCGGCTGTGCGGGCGCATCAGGGACACGCGGATGGTGTAGCCCCGCTGCGGGCCGCCGAGCGCGGGGGAGTGGCTCGGGACGTCCACGAAGATGATCTGCAGGTCGGGACCGGTCCGCGCGTCCGGGCCGCGCAACAGGCCGAGCGCCTCCCCGTGGTTGTTCCTGGGCGTGGGGATGGGGCGGGCGGGCGCGTACACCAGGCCGGCCATGACGTGGTCCTGCAGGTTCGACCCGACCCCCGGCAGGTCGTGCACGACCTCGACGCCCGCCTCCCGAAGGTGCCGGTGCGGCCCGACGCCGGACAGCATCAGCAGGTGCGGTGTCCCGATGGCACCGGCCGCGAGCACCACCTCCCTGGTGGCCCGTACGGTGACCTGCTCGCCGCCGACGGTGCAGACCACGCCCACGCACCGGCCGCGTTCGACCAGGACGCGGCGGACCGGGGCGTCCGTCATGACGCGCAGGTTGCCGCGCCCGGAGGCCGGAGCCAGGTACGCGTCGGCGGCGCTCTGCCGCCTGCCGTCGACGATGTTCAGATCGGGCCATCCGAAGCCCTCCTCCACGCCCGAGGAGATGTCGGCGGCCCTGCGGTGCCCGGCCTCCACGGCCGCCTCCACGCAGGCTTCGAGCACGGGGTTCGGCTCCGCGGCGGGGGCGACGGTCAGCGGGCCGCGCCGGCCTCGCCACCTGGTGCCGCGCCCCGGCGCCCGTTCGCTCCGCTTGAGGTAGGGGAGGAGGTCGTCGAAGCTCCACCCCTTCGCCTCCCAGGCGTCATAGCCGGAGCGGTGCCCTCGGGTGAAGACCATGGCGTTGATGGCCGACGATCCCCCGAGCCCGCGGCCCCTGGCCAGCGGGATCGACGTCCCGGTCGACGCCTGGTCGGTGGTGCGCTCCCCCCAGTCGCGTGACGTCCCGAGCAGGCGCGGCCACGCGGGCGGGTCGGAGACGAACTCGGACGGGCCGGTGCCGCCCGCCTCCAGCAGCACCACGCGCGCGCCGGCGTCCTCGGACAGCCGGGCCGCCAGCACACTGCCCGCGGTGCCCGCCCCCACCACCACGTAGTCGTACTCCACCACGCCCCCTGACTCGTCACCGGTTCAAATGGTGACGACCATTGCACGACTGGAAGTCACCTGTCAAACTGGTGATGTGAATCATGTCTTTCTGTGCGGCAACCCCGCGCTCGACTTCGCCTGCACGGTCCGCGCGCGCCGCACCGCGCACGTGGAGACGCTCGACGCTCCCGACCGGCTCGACGCCTGGTACGTGGAGTCCGGCGTCGTCGACGTCGTCTCCTCCTGCACGGAAGCGGATCTGGTCCGGGCGGTGGCGCTGCGGGAGGCCGTCTACGGGCTGGTCACCTCCCGGCTGGCCGGTGACGGATACGACGACCAGGCGCTCGCCCTGGTGAACGAGACGGCTCGCAAACCCCCGGCGACGCCCCAGCTCACGGCCGAGGGGCGGTGGGTCGAGGCGACCCCGGCGCAGGCGCTGTCCACCGTGGCCCGGCACGCCATCGAGCTGCTCAGCGGGCCGGAGATGCCGCTGATGAAGGAGTGCGCCAACCCCGAGTGCACCAAGATCTTCATCGATCGGTCGCGCGGCGGGCGCAGGGAGTGGTGCGGCATGGAGTCCTGCGGCAACAAGATCAAGGCGGCGGCCTACCGGGCGCGCAAGAAGGAGGTGCGGGCGGCAGGCGCGCGCTGACCGCGACCGACGCCCTGGGTGGTGGCGGTTCGCCTCAGGTGATCGTGATGGCAGTCGGGGCCAGCTGCCGGCTGAGCCTCAGGACGGCCTTGGCCGTTCGCGGGTCGGCGGCCGGGGCGAAGGGGCGGACGGGACGGGCCCTGGGCCCGATGACCAGGCCGGTCCGCCCGTCGAGCGAGACGTCGGCCGCGGCGAGGATCGACGACCGTGCCGCCACCGCCGCGGAGCCGGACGTGGCGTATTCGAAGGTTCGCCGGAGCAGCGGCCAGAGCAGTCGCAGTCCCGGCGAGACGATTCTGGACGACAGCATGGTGCCGTTGGTCATGTCGGTGGCCGCCCCGCCAGGATCGGCCGCGAAGACCGAGACGCCCGTGCCTCGCAGCCGCTCCGCGAGATCCAGCGTGTAGGCGAGGTTGGCGAGCTTCGCCCGGCCGTACCAGTGGAAGCCGTAGTAGCCGCCCGGCGGCTCGACGGCGTCGAAGGAGCGTTTGGCGACCCGGATCGAACCCGAGGTGACGCTCACGATCCGGCCTCGTCCTGCGGCCTGGAGCGGTTCCAGCAGCAGTTCGGTCAGCAGGTACGGGGAAAGGTGGTTCACGGCGAACGACGCCTCGATCCCGTCCTCCGTCTGCTGCCGGTCCGCGAACATCGCCCCGACGTTGTTGACCAGGACGTTCAACGGTCCTTCCCCGGCGAGGCGGGTCGCGAGCGCCCGTACGGCATCGAGCGACGCGAGGTCCGCGGCGATGAACCTCGCCCCCGGGCCGGTCGTGACCGCGTCGATTCGCTCGACCGCGCGGGCACCCCGCTCTGCGTTGCGGCCCACCACGGTCACCGCGTGACCGATCGCCGCCAGCCCCATCGCGGTCTCCAGGCCGATTCCCCCGGTCCCCGCCGTCACCACAGCCCGTTCGTCCATGTTCTCGCCCTTCGCCGGCCATCCGTTAACGGATGGCTATCCGCTTTCTGGCTCGTACCGTAGCATAAGCGGATGGGTATCCGATTAGAAGGGCGGAATGCGGCAGCGAACCTACGAGCCGGAAATCTCAGACCGTCGTCAACGCGGAGGGCGCAGACCTTCGAGGAGAACGCCGAGGTAGAGCTCCGCGTGCCCGGCGTCGTCGTCACCGGAGCGGACCGCGTGCTCGACGCCGCAGAGCAGGCGGCGGATGTCGTCCGCCTCGATGCCATGGCGAACGGCCCCCGCGAGGCGAGCGCGGTCGAGCAGTTCGGCGACGGCGCGGTCGAGCTCGGCCTTCATCGCCGAGGTCCGCGCGTCGGCGTCGCTGGCGGATCCGAGCACCGCCGCGAACCCGGCGTCGTCCAGCGCGCGTCCGAGAGCGAAGCGCAGGAGGCGGTGCAGGCCCGCGAGCGGATCCTCGTCGGCCGCCGCGGCCTGCGCCTCACGGACCAGCTGCTGAAAGCTCTCCGCCAGCAGTGCTTCCAGCAACGCGTGCCTGTTGGGGAAATGCCGGTACACGGTCCCGACGCCCACTCCCGCGAGCCGGGCGATGGTGTTCAGCATGAGCGAGTCGTCACCCGCGGCCAGTTGCTCCCTGGCGACCTGCAACACCCGTGCGCGGTTGCGCGCGGCGTCCGCGCGCAACGCCGTCCCCCGCTCGACATTGGGTGTCACGGGCCCAGCCTAGGCCAAACTCGCCGAGCGTCGCCCGGCCGGCCACCGCGCCGCGGGTGCCGCGGTTCCACAAGGCCGGTCCGGGTCACCGCGCCCGCCGGGAGCGGGCCGTGGTGTCGTGGCGGGCGAGGGCGCCGGCGAGGTCGCCGAGGTGCCGGGAGACCGGCCCCAGGGTGAGCAGGCCGCTGCCCGCCCCGGCCAGCTCCGCCGCGGCAGGGGTGAGCTCCTCGCGCGCGCGTTCCATCGTCTCCCGGTCGCCGACGGCGATCGCGGCCCGCGCGACGAGGCACCACAGGGCCTCGGACATCAGGTCGCGGGGCGGGTCGGGGACGCCGCGCAGCGCCTCGGCGGCCTCGGCGGGACGGTCCCTGGACAACAGCACCAGGGGACGGGCCCATGACTCGTAGGGGCCCCAGTCGGTGATCTCGTCGGTGTGCTCGTCGGCGGGGGCGGGCGACGCGTGCCGCAGGCGCAGGCACAGCAGCGCGAGCGGCAGCAGGCCACCCTCCAGGCCGGGCATGCCGGCGCCGTCCAGCCGCGCGGCGGCGTCCCGGTAGGCCGCCTCGATCTCGGCCTCGGGTGCCCGCTCGGCCGCGGCGAGCCGCAGTGCCCGGTACCACTGGGTGAACACGCCCACCAGCGGCCGCTCGTGGCGCTCGGCCAGCCGGTCCGCGGCGGCCGCGTGCCGGTCGGCCTCGGTGAAGTCGGCGAGCGCGCCACGGGCCTGGACGCGGATGAGATGCCCGAGGATCTGGAAGGCCACCAGGTCGTGCCGGGTGGACAGGGCGATCAGCTCGGCGCCGATCTCGTCCCTGCGCGGAGCCAGGCCCGCGCGGTGGAAGGTCTGCATGAACACGCCGTTGAGGGCGAACGCCAGCAGCGCGGGTTCGTCCAGGCGGCGGGCGATCTCCTCGGCCTCGCGGGCGGCCTGGGGCCCGCGCGCCGAGCGGGTGCCGCGCGACTCCACGGCGATCGTGGCCAGCAGGCCGGCCCGTGCCGCCTCGTGCGCGCCGGGCGGGATGCCGGCCAGGGCGCGTTCGGCCGCCGCCACGACACGCGCCGCCTGTTCGGGGTCGTCAGAACGGGTCCAGATCGCCGGGACGTCGTAGGCGCCGATCACCCGGGCGGTCAGTTCCACGTCGTCCAGTTCCTCGGCGGCGGCGATGGCCGCCAGGCGGTGTCGGCGAGCCGCCTCCAGGCCGGCGCCTCCGGTCACCGCGAGGCTGCGCAGCAGGCCCACCGCCGACTCCAGCCGGGACCGGGGACCGGAGGTCACGGTGCGGTCGTAGACGGCGGCGGTCTGCGCCCACACCCGGGCCGCCGCCCCGCCAGGGCCGGACGCGAGATCGAGGTGGCCGGCGTGGTGGAGGATGTCGGTCTCCAGGCGGCGCAGGGGCGGGCCCGGATCCACCCCCAGCTGCTGGACCAGCGTCGTTCGTGCCCGGCGCAGCACGGCGAGCGCGTCGCCCTGGCGGCCGGCGCGGTACAGCGCGAGCGCCAGCAGCCGCCAGGCGTCCTCGCGCCAGGGGTGCTCGGTCACGTGCGCGTCAAGGTCCGGCACCGCCTCGGCGGCCAGGCCGAGGGCCAGCCGGATCTCGGCCTGGCGCTCGACGGCCTGCAGCCGCACCTCGACCAGGCGGGCGCGTTCCGTGCGGGCCCAGGTCCGGTCGGCGAACTCGGCGTAGGCGGGCCCGCGCCACCATCCCAGCGCCTCGGCCAGCCGGGCGAGCCCGTCCTGGGGCGGCAGCGTCGCGGCGGCCGACACCGCGCGTTCGAAGCGCCAGGCGTCCACCGCGCCCGGCTCGGCGCGCAGCGCGTACCCCGGCCCCTCGGTGACCAGCAGCCGGGCCGGGGTCCGGGGCGGGCGCCCGGGTTCCAGCGCGCGGCGCAGTGCGGCCACGAAGGTGCGCACCGCGCCCACCGCGCCGGGCGGCGGATCGTCCCACAGGTCCTCGACCAGGCCGGTGATCGGGACGACGCGACGGCGGGCGATGATCAGCCGGGCCAGCACCTCGCGGTGCCGGGGCCCCTTGAGGGCGATCACGCCTGCGGTACCGTCCCAGGCCGTCACCGGCCCCAGCACCCCGAACGTGACCCGCACCCCTTGACCCGTCCCTTCCCGGGGCATCCCCCCTGGCCACGGTAGCGCGCTGACCGGATGCTCATTCACGCCCGGCAGGCTGAAGGCGTCCAACCACCTATGGAAATGAGCGCGGCCATGGCGCCTGTCATCACCGGATTCGACTACCGGCGCGTCCCCGTCGCCGACGGCGTGTCCCTGAACGCGGCCGTCGGGGGGACGGGCACTCCGATCGTGCTGCTGCACGGTTTCCCCCAGACCCACCTGATGTGGCGGCACGTCGCCGCCGACCTGGCGGCCGACCACACCGTGATCTGCCCCGACCTGCGCGGCTACGGAGCCAGCGACAAACCGGCCGAGACCGACGGCACCGCCTACGCCAAGCGGACCATGGCCGCCGACATCGTCGCCCTGGCCCGCGCGCTGGGGCATGAGCGCTTCGCGCTGGCCGGGCACGACCGGGGCGCACTGGTCGCCATCCGCGCCGGTCTCGACCATCCCGGGACGATCACCCACCTGGCCGGCCTCGACGTGCTGCCCACGCTGGACATGTGGGAGGTGATGCACGGCACCACCGCCGCCGTCGGCTTCCACCTGTACCTGATGGCCCAGCCTCCGGGCCTGCCCGAACAGATGATCGCCGCCAGTTCCGACGCCTTCTTCGGGTATTTCCTGGACATCTGGGCCAAGGACCCGCGGGCGATCCCCGCCGACGTCCGCGCCGCCTACCTGGAGGCCTGCCGCGCGGCGGTGCCCTCGATCGTGGCCGACTACCGCGCCTCCGCCGGTGTTGACGTCGACCACGACCGGGCCGACCGGGACGCGGGCAACCGGCTGCGGATGCCGGTCACCGTGCTCCAGCAGGACTGGGGGGCCGCCCTCGGCTTCGACGCGGCGGCGCTGTGGAGCGCCTGGGCCCCCGACCTGCGGCACATCCCCGTCACCTTCGGCCACTTCATGGCGGAAGAGGCCCCCGCCGAGGTCGCCCAGGCCCTTCGGGACCTGCTCTCGCGCCGGACGACCGGCCCGCGCTGACCCCGCCGCCCGGCGTGACCCGCGCCCGGCGTGGCAGGGGCCGCCGGGATCGGCGTGGGCGGGGGCGCGAGCGTCCCCCTCGGTCATCCCCGCCTTCGACTGGGTGATCACCGCCCTGGGCGCCCACCGCTGAACCCTCCGTCCGAGGGGGACCGGCTGGAGGTCAGGTCTTCTCGATCGAGTGGAGAACATCCAGATAGTGGCGGTTGTACATGATGCCGAGGATGTTCCCGAAGGGGTCGATCACCGAGGCGCCGACGAATCCCTCGCCGAACTCCCGGGGCGGCTCGTGCTCCTTGGCGCCCATGGACAGCAGCCGGTCGAGGGAGGCGGGCACGTCGTCGACGTGCCAGTAGGTGACGACACCGGCCGGGCCGGTCTCCGCGTCGTCGGCGAGGTCCCGCGCGTAATCGCTGTCGAGCAGGCCCAGCTCGTGCTGGTAGTCGCCGAACCTGAACTCGATATACCCGGGCTTGTCGAAGTACGGCTCGACACCGAGCAATTCGGTGTACCACTTCTTGGCCGCGGCCAGGTCGGCGGCGTGAAATCTGACGGTGGTAAGTCCTCGTAACATCGGTTCTCCTTTCATCGCCGCGAATACTTGCCGAAGGAGGTAAACGAAAACATCACATGGTGCACGGATTTCGTTTTCTGCAAACGCGAGAGAAGATCTTATTGGAGTAGAACCAGCCCTTTTGTCGGAAATGATATGGATGCCTCCGGCGGGGTAGGCCCCGTCCATGGACGGGGAACGGCAGATTGACCAGGACGGCACCGCCTGGCGTGGTGAGGTCGAAAGAGGGTTCGTCGCCGAGGTGGAATCGGGGCGGCTGGACCTTCCGCTGCCCGGCGCGGGACAGACCAGGCGGCGGTGGGAGGCGTTGAGCTCGCTGGCCCGGCGGGATCTGTCGCTGGCGCGTCTGTGCGAGGGGCACACCGACGCCCTCGCGATCCTCGCCGAGCTCGCCGGTCCCGCTCCGGCGGCCGGCAGCCGGTGGGGCGTGTGGGCGGCGCAACCTCCCGGCCCGTCCCTCTCGGCGCGCCCCGAGGCGGGAGGGTGGCTGATGAGCGGGACCAAGCAGTACTGCTCGGGAGCGCGGGTGTGCACCCACGCCCTGGTGACCGCGGAGGCGCCGGACGGCCCCCGGCTGTTCGCCGTTCCTGTCCGCGGCCTGCGGCCGGTGGCCGGCAGCTGGCCGGCGACGGGGATGGCGGCCAGTGACACCCTGGACGTCCGCTTCGACGAGGTTTTCGGCGAGCCGGTGGGACCGGTGGACGGATACGTGAGGAGGCCCGGTTTCCACCAGGGCGGCGCGGGCGTCGCCGCGTGCTGGTACGGGGGAGCCAGAGGCGTGGCCGAGACATTGCTGGCCGCCGCGGCCGAGCGCGACGTCGGCCCGCACGCCCTGGCCCACCTGGGCGCGATCGACGTGGCGCTGCGGACCGCCAGGGCCGCCCTGGAGGAGGCGGCCGACGAGATCGACGCCGACCCCCACGACCTCAAGAACGCGGGAAGGGCACGGTCCCTGCGCCTCAAAGCGCTGGTGGAGGCCGTGGCCACCGACGTCATGGGCCGGGTGGGCAGGGCGCTGGGCGCCGGGCCGCTCGGTCACGACGCCGCGCACGGGCGCCGGGTCGCCGACCTGACGGTCTACCTGCGCCAGCATCACGCCGAACGCGACCTCGCCGCGCTGGGGGCCATCGTCGCCGAGCAGGGAGCCGGCTGGTGAGCGCCGAACGCACCGAACGCGCCGGCAGCATCGGCTGGGACGGCTGGGACGATTCCGCCCCCAACCCCATCGACGCCCCGGGGACCTCGGAGGCCGAGTGGCGCGCCTGGCCGGGGCTCGGCGCCCTCCCGGCACTCGCCCACGGCGGCTGGCGCAGCGCGGTGGTGATCGCCGCCCACCCCGACGACGAGGTACTGGGGCTCGGCGGGCTGCTGTCGCTGCTGGCGGCCTCGGGCGTACGGCTGCGCCTGGTCGCCGTCACCGACGGCGAGGCCTCCCATCCGGGGATCGCCGACGTGTCGGCGCTGGTGGCGCGGCGGGTGGGGGAGACCGAGTCCGCGCTGGCGGCCCTGGGGGCCGGCGGCGTCGAGATCGTGCGGCTGGGCATGCCCGACACCGGGCTGGCCGAGCGCGAGGGCGAGCTCGCCCGGGCGTTGGAACGGGCGGCCTCCGGGTTCGAGGTGTGCCTGGCCCCGTGGGAGGCGGACGTGCACTCCGACCACGAGGCCGCCGGCCGGGCCGCGGCCTCGGCGGGGCTGCGCCCCTACTTCTATCCGATCTGGGCCTGGCACTGGGCCAGGCCGGGCGACGCGCGGCTGCCCTGGGACCGGGCGCTGCGGATCCCGCTGCCACCGGCGGTCCAGGCCCGCAAGCGGGCGGCCATCGGCTGTTTCGCCAGCCAGTTGCAACCTCGCGGCGCCGGCCTGGAGGCGGTGCTCCCTCCCGGCATCGTCGCCCACTTCACCCGCGACCACGAGGTGCTCTTCCGTTGATCTCCTTCCCACGCCCGAAGGCGGGGGTCTCCACGCCGAAGGGATTCAGATGACGACTCATCCGGCGACTCTCGGAGCGGAGTACTTCGAGGACATGTACGCGGCCTCCTCCGACCCGTGGGGATTCGCCTCCCGCTGGTACGAGGAACGCAAGTACGCCGTCAGTGCCGCGCTGCTGCCCGCGCGCCGCTACCGCGAGGCCTTCGAGGCCGGCTGCTCCATCGGGGTGTTCACCGCCCTGCTCGCCCCGCGCTGCGACCGGCTGCTGGCCTGCGACCTGTCCTCCGTCGCGGTCGCGGCGGCCTCGGAACGCACCGCCGGATACCCGGGGACGCGGGTGCAGCGGCGCGTCCTGCCCGGCGAGTGGCCCGAGCAGGAGGGAGGGTTCGACCTCATCGTGCTGTCGGAGGTCCTCTACTACTTCGGCGACACGGACCTGGAACGGATGCTCGACCTGGCGGTCGCCGGGCTGAGCCCCGGGGGCACCCTGCTCGCGGTGCACTGGAGGCATCCCGTCGCGGAGTACCCGCTCGGCGGCGAGGACGTGCATCGCGCCCTGGCCGGGCGTGACGAGCTGACCCGCCTCGTCGATCACCGCGAACCGGACTTCCTCGCCGAGGTCTACCTGCGCGGTCGCGCGGCTCCCTCCGTGGCCGAGACGGAAGGACTCGTGTGATCCAGGCCGTCGGAGTCGTGGTGCCCGCCCGCGACGAGGAGGAACTGCTGCCCGCCTGCCTGGCCTCGCTGGACCTGGCCGGGCGTCTGGTCCCCGGCGTGAGGGTCCACCTGATCGTCGTCGCCGACACGTGCGGTGACCGTACGGCGTCCCTCGCCGCGCAGGCAGGGGCGACCGTCGTCGAGGGCACCATGACCAACGTCGGGCAGGCGCGGCTGGCGGGTACGCGGGCGCTCCTGCGCCGGACCCGAGGCCTGGATCCCGCCACCGTCTGGGTCGCCACCACCGACGCCGACACCCTGGTCCCGCCCTGCTGGCTCAGCCGCCAGCTCAGGCACGCCGCCCAGGGATGGGAGGCCGTCGTCGGCACCGTGACGGTCACCGACTGGTCCGGCTACCCGCCGCGGTGCCGGACCGTCTACACCGAGGGGTACGTCCACGGAACGGGGGCGAACGACACCGGGGCGACCGGCGGAACCGCGGCCGGCACGGGGGGAAACGGCGGCGCGCGATGGCATCCGCACGTGCACGGCGCCAACCTCGGCGTCACCGCCGCCGCCTACCTGGCGGCCGGCGGGTTCCGGGCGCTGCCGACCGGCGAGGACGGCGCCCTGGTCCGGGCCCTGGAATCGGCCGGCAGGCGGGTCCTGCGCACCACCGGCGTGAGCGTGGTGACCTCGGCGCGGCGCGACTTCCGGGCACCGGACGGCTTCGGCCACTTCCTCACCCGGCTCGAACGCGACACCGCCTCCATCGCGCGCCAGACATCCGGGCGGCCGTCCTGAGCCGCCGATCACCGGCACCGCCCGTCCCGCCGGCGGCGGCCGGACGGTGCCGGCCCGCGATCCCGAAGGAGTGACCGGGGCGGGACGTCACAGCAGCAGGCGTACCGCGGCGAGCAGCGTGAGGCCCAGCGTGATCCGTTCGAAGAGCGTGCGGTCGATGCGGCCGATGACGGCGCGCCCGGTCGCGGCTCCGGCGAGGACCGCAGGGGCGCCCAGCGCGGCGAAGACGAGGGAGGTGGGGGTGATGAGGCCCAGCGCGACGCTGAACGGCACCTTGAAGGCGTTGATCGTCAGGAAGAACCAGGCGCTGGTGCCCAGGAAACCCAGCATCGGCAGGCCCGCCGCCAGGAGGTAGACGGCCATGATGGGGCCGGCCGCGTTCGCCGTCATGGTGGCGAAGCCGGCGAAGACGCCCGCCAGGGCGGCCACCGGGCGGCGGTGGGCGAGCGAGTCCTCCGGCGCCCGGCGCCGGTTCCACAGGTGAACGGCGATGATCACCAGCAGGATCGCCCCGATGAGCCGTCTCATCTGCGCGTCGTCGACCCAGCGCACCACCACGGCCCCGGCGACCACGCCCAGGGCGACCCACGGGAACAGCCTGATCAGCCTCGGCCAGTCGGCGTGGCGCCGGTAGGAGGCCACGGCGACCAGGTCGCCGACGAGCAGGAGCGGCAGCAGCGTGCCGGTGGACTCCTTCGTCGGCAGCACGAGCGCGAACAGGGCGATCGCCACCGTCCCGGTACCGGAGACGCCGGTCTTGGAGAAGCCCACCAGGAACAGGGCGGCCAGCAGGATGACCCACTGGACGACGTCGAGGGAGGGCATCAGCCTCGCCGGAGGGAGGAAGTGGGAGAAAAGGTCACAGATGACCGTACATGATGCGTCAGCCGGCGAATCCCCTGGCCGGGGGCCCGAAGATTCCCGGCGGGCGCGCCGGCGGCTTCAGCGCGCCGGGGCAGGCGGTCTCATCGTCCCGGGGCCGGTGCCGAGGACCGCGCGGATCGCCCGCCGTCGCCCGCCACGGCCTCGCCCGGCGTCGAGGCGGCCGTGTGGCACGCGCCGCGGCCGTCGGCGCGCACGACGATCCGGCCCGCCTCGACGCGGACGGCGGCCTCGGTCGCGTCGCTGACGGCCAGGACACCGGCCGCCGCGGCCAGGGCGCCCGAGTCGTCGAACACCACCTGCAGGCGCGGCCACGCCGAGGGCGGGAACGCCTGGCGCAGGCAGCCGCAGAAGTCGGTGACGGCCAGCCGTGCCAGCGGTGCCAGCTCGCCGGGGTCGCCGGTGACCAGGACGGCGGTGACCGCGGCACCCGCCGGTGCGGCCCGCACCGCCTCCTCGGCGGCCTCGAGCCGGTGCAGCCCGAGGATCGCCACCACGCCGTCGCCGTCGCCGCCGGTGAACCGCGCGGGCTCGCCGCGTACCGCGTCCACCGCCGGTGGCGGGGACCACGCCTCGTCGGCGGGACGGGCCCGCGGGATCCACGGGGTGGACGGCCACCTGTCGTCGAGGCCGAGGCCGGCGAGCCGCTCGCAGGCGCCGACGATGGTGAAGGGATCGGTGAAGCCGGGGGCGGCGGCGGCCAGCTGGCTCGCGCCGTGCAGGGTCGTGAGCGTGGCCTCGGCCACGCGCATCAGGCGGCCGTCGGGAGTGGCGGGCGGGCGCAGGCGCTCCAGGGCGAGCCCGAGCAGGATCGCGTTCAGCTTCGTCAGCTGCGCGAACGGCCGCCGGGTCCGCTCGTCGGCGAGGATCTCGGGCATCAGGTCCACGCCGATCCTGGCCAGGCCGTGCCGCTCGTCGGTGGTCAGGGGGAGCCGGGCCAGCCAGGCACGGGCGAGCGCGCCGAGCGCCTCGCGGGGGGTGAGGCTCGGCTCCGGGTTCGGCGGCTCGGGGGCACGCTCGGCGAGGTCGGCCAGGACCGTGAAGTACAGGGCCCGCTTGCCGGGGAAGTTGGAGTAGACCGCGCCGCGGGTGAGCTCGGCGCGCTCGGCGATGGCGTCGATCTTCGCGTCGCGGAAGCCGCGCTCGGCGAACTCCTCCGAGGCCGCGGCCAGCACCCTGGCGCGGTTGCGCTCCTGCAACTGCGTCCTGCTGAGCCGGCTCATCGTCCTCCTCGTCACCGCGTTGCCGTCGATTCCGATCCAAGATACCGTGACCACTCAGATGACAGGATCATCTGTTTGCATCATCTGAAATTCGGGAGGACCCATGACCACTGCCGGCCAGGACGTGAGCGACATCCCCGAGGTCCCGGAGGTTCCCGAGATCCACCTCACCGACGCCGAGGTGCTGCGCGACCCCTTCGCCGCGTACGGGCGCGCCAGGGAGATCTCGCCGCTGGCGCGGCTGGTGGCCCCGGGCTTCGGCCCGATGCTGGCCCTCACCCGGCACGAGGACGTCAGGACGATGCTGAGCGATCCCCGCTTCGAGATCAACGCCGCCAGCTTCATGCGGCCCGACGTGCCCGAGGACTGCCTGCCCTACATGCGGACCATGAGCGAGATGGACGGGCCCGAGCACCTGCGGCTGCGCCGGCTGGTCTCGCCGGCGTTCAGCGCGCGCCGCGCCGCCGAGTTCCGGCCGCGGATCGAGCCCATCGTCGACGCCCTGCTCGACACCCTGCCCGGCGTGGCCGAGCAGGCCGAGCACGGCGTGGTGGACCTGCTCGGGCACTTCGCCCGGCCGCTGCCGATGGACGTCATCTGCGAGCTGGTCGGCATCCCCGGCGCCGACCGCCCGCGCTGGCGCGAGTACGGCGCCACCGTCGTGGGAGGCGGCGGCCAGAGGTTCGCCGAGGCCATCCCGGGCATCATGGAGGGCGCCAAGGCGGCGGTCGCGCGCCGGCGCGCCGAACCCGGCGACGACCTGCTGTCGGACCTCATCCGCGCCCAGGCCGACGACGGCGACCGGCTCAGCGACACCGAGCTGGTCACCATGGTCTGGCACCTGGTCATGGCGGGGCAGACGCCCACGAACCTCATCGCCAACGCCGTGGAGGTCCTGCTCACCCACCCCGGCCACCTCGCCGCGCTGCGTCAGGACGCCGGGCTCATGCCGCGCGCCGTCGAGGAGCTGACGCGCTGGTGCGGCCCGACGCTGCTGTCGATCCCCCGCTACGCGCGCGAGGACGTCGAGCTCCACGGCACGCTGGTGCGCGAGGGCGAGCCCGTCACCGCCGCGATCGCCGCCGCCAACCGCGACCCGCGCGCGTTCGCCGACCCCGACCTGCTCGACCTGGGCCGGGCCACCGGCACGGCGGGACACCTCGGATTCGCCCACGGGCCGCATTTCTGCCTCGGGGCCTCGCTGGCCCGCGTGCAGACCGAGGTCGCGCTCACGGCGCTGCTGCGCCGTTTTCCCGGACTGGCCCTGGCCCCGGAGAACGCGGGACGCGCGCCCGACCCGGGCACCTGGCGCCTGGCGTCGCTGCTGGTGACCCTCTGAACGCCCCGGCCCCACCCGCCCGCACGACCGTCGAGGAGACGTTTTCCCATGGCACGCACCGGTGAACGCGGCGACCTGCTGAGATGCACGTTCTGCGGGAAGAGCCAGAAGCAGGTCGTACGGCTCATCGCGGGCCCCGGCGGCGTCTACATCTGTGACGAGTGCGTCGAGCTGTGCAACGAGCTCATCGAGGAGGAGTTCGGGGAAGCCCCCGGCTCTCCGGGAAGCGGGCTCGGGAAGCCGCCGAAGCCGCGGGAGATCCACGACTTCCTCGGGCAGTACGTCGTCGGGCAGGAGAGCGCCAAGAGATCCCTCGCGGTGGCGGTCTACAACCACTACAAGCGCGTGCGCGCGCAGGCGCGGCAGGCCGCGGGCGGGGAGCCGGTCGAGCTGGGCAAGTCCAACATCCTGCTGGTCGGCCCGACCGGATGCGGCAAGACCCACCTCGTCCAGACGCTCGCCCGGATGCTCGACGTCCCGTTCGCCATCGCCGACGCCACCGCCCTGACGGAGGCGGGCTACGTGGGCGAGGACGTCGAGAACATCCTGCTCAGGCTGATCCAGGCCGCCGACCACGACGTCAGGAGGGCCGAGACCGGCATCGTCTACATCGACGAGATCGACAAGATCGCCCGTAGGGGCGAGAACCCGTCGATCACCCGCGACGTCTCCGGCGAGGGCGTGCAGCAGGCCCTGCTGAAGATCCTGGAGGGCACGACCGCGAGCGTGCCGCCGCAGGGCGGCCGCAAGCACCCGCAGCAGGAGTTCATCCAGATCGACACCACCGACGTGCTGTTCATCGTCGGCGGCGCGTTCTCCGGCCTGGAGCAGATCATCGAGTCCAGGACCGGCCGCGGCGGCGCCGGATTCGGCGCCCCGATCCGGGCCGGGCGGGAGCGGGACGCCCTCGCCGAGGTCATGCCCGAGGACCTGCTGAGGTTCGGGCTGATCCCCGAGCTGGTCGGCCGGCTTCCGGTGGTGGCGACCTTCCAGCCGCTGGACCGTACGGCGCTGGTGCGGATCCTCACCGAACCGCGCGACGCCCTGATCAAGCAGTACCGCAGGCTGTTCGAGATGGACGGCGTCGAGCTGGAGTTCACCGAGGAGGCCGTCGGCGCGATCGCCGACCAGGCGCTGCTGCGGCGCACCGGCGCCCGCGCGAGCCGCGCGATCCTCGAGGAGATCCTGCTCAACGTGATGTACGAGGTACCGGGCCGCGAGGACGTGGCCCGCGTCGTGATCGACCGCGACACCGTGCTCGGCAACGTCAACCCGACGCTGGTGCCGCGCCGCCACCCCGATCGCGGACCCGAGCGCCGCGACAGGTCCGCCTGAGAACCCCGGACCCGGCGGCCTCGGCCCTTGAACGGCAACCGATCGGCCGGTGGCGACAGCGAGCCGGCACCCGCCCGGTACCGCCTCGTCGGCCGGCGGAGCCGGCCGGGCAGGGGACGAGCGAGGCCGCCTCGCGGGTTCGCCGTCATCGCGACGGGCGCCGGCCGGTGACGCCACCGGCCACGGCCGCCTCCCCGGAGACCACGTCGGCCGACGACACCCTGCGAACCGCTGGTTCCGCACCTTCGGGTGAGCGGAACCTAACGTGGCACCTTCCCGCGGTACACAGCCATCGCCGTCCCGAAGGCAAGGGCGGCATACCCGCAGGTCACGGTCAAACCTGCCCATGGCGGGAGCGGGTAATAGCCGCCGAGCAGTGACCGGTCCACGTCCACGTGCGCGAACGTGGGGACGCTCTGCGTGATCGCGAACCCGGCGGCAGGGGTGATCGTCAACAGCCAGGGCACCAGGCCCGCGGTCGCCAGCAGGTGGGGCACGACGACCAGCGCGACGGCCAGCCCGACGGCGACGACGCCCCGCTTGACCAGCGCGGAGAGGCCCAGAGCCAGCACGGCGGCGGCCCCGGTCAGCGCCGCGTAGCCGACGATCACCCGCAGCTCGGTACCCGGGGTGATCGGCTGGATCGGGTTCCGGTTGGCCCGCAACATCGCCAGGCCGGCGGGGACCGCGATCCCCGAGCTCACCAGCCCCGTCACGGACGCGACCGCGCCGACCACCACGGCCTTGGCCGCCAGCAGCCGCGCTGGACGCGGCTCGGCCGGCAGGCCGGTCCCGCTCGGCCTCCGCCGATGTTCCGCCGTGAAAAACGAGACCGCCACCACGAGCACCGGGATCAGTCCTACGCCTCCGCCGATCAGCATGAGGTCGGCGCGCAGACCGCCCTCCACGGTGGCGGGCCCGATGTCACCGCTGCCGGTCACGAGGAGCTTGTCGCCGGACTCGACGACACCGCCCGGATGATGCGGGGTCCTGCCGTCGGGCCCCAAGGAGACGCCGACGTCGTCACGCCGCCACGAACCGTTCGCGCCCCGCAGCCTGATCTGGTCGAAGGCGGCGGTGGCCTGGGCGAAGGCTTTCGCCATCTCCCACAACGCGCCCGGCGAGGTGGCGAACAGCCCGATCTCGACCGTCTCCGGCAGCCCGGGCAGCGTGACCGTGCCGACCTCGGTCCACCTCCTGCCGTCGCCTGACTCATAGCCGGTGAGGGTGTCGCCCGACCTGGTCAGCCGCAGCCACCGGGGCCCCCGCACAGGGCCGCCGGCCACGTCGTGGGTGAAGTTGTGCTGCATTCGCACGCCGTGGCCACCGGTGATCATGACGGCGGCGTACGGCGTGCCCTGCGTGAGGCTCTGCCTCACCAGGAGCCCGGCCTTCGCCCACGGCACCACCCCCTCCTTGACGTTGCGCACCCCGGGAACGGCGTCCGGCAGCCGCATCTGCCCGGTCATGCCCGACACCCGGGCGGTGATACTGCCGTTCCCCCTGAGCGGCTGGTGCACGAAGTAGTACCTGTCCTTCACCGCCGTGCCGTCGGGTCCCACCAAAGGCGCGGGGCAGGGGCCCTCGCCCTTCGACGTCACACAGGTGCTGCGGGCGCCTCCGGCGATCAGCAGCCCGAGTGACACGGTGACCAGCACGGAGGCCGCCAGGGTGAGCACCCGGCCCCGCGCGGAGCGGAACGTGGCCCACTGCGCGCGCAGCAAGCGGGGAAAGCCGTCCCGCCCGGCCCGCGGGCCGGATCGGTGCGGCGTGAATGAACTCATGCCGACGGTTGTACGCGGCGCCCGGTTCCAGCCGGGTCGCGGCCGCCGCGACCCGGCTGGAACCGGGGGCCTGGCATCGTTGGAGCATGACACCTCGACCCGGCGACCGGTTCGGCCGCTCCGCCCGCACGACGACCGGCGATGAGCGGCGGTGAGGGTCCTCGTCGTCGAGGACTTCGAGGTCCTCGCCCGCTCCGTCGGAACCGGGCTGCGTCGCGAGGGCATGGCCGTCGACGTCGTCCTGGACGGAACCGCCGCCCTCGGCCGCCTGGCCGCCACCCGCTACGACGTGGTGATCCTCGACCGCGACCTGCCCGGCGTCCACGGGGACGAGATCTGCCGGCGGCTCGCCCATGGCCGCTGCGAGACCCGCGTACTGATGCTCACCGCCTCCGGCACGATCGAGGACCGCATCGACGGGCTCGGCCTCGGCGCCGACGACTACCTGCCCAAGCCGTTCGCGTTCGCCGAACTGGTCGCCCGCGTCCGTGCCCTGGCCCGCCGCGCCACCCCGCCGCTGCCGCCCATCCTGGCATGCGGGGACATCACCCTCGATCCGGCCCGCCGTGTCGTGTTCCGGGCCGGCCGGCGCCTCGAGCTGAGCCCCAGAGAGTTCGCCCTGCTCGAATGCCTGCTCGCCGTACCCGGCCTGGTCATCTCCGCCGAGGAACTGCTCGAACGTGTCTGGGACGAGGCCGCCGACCCCTTCAGCAGTGCCGTCAAGCACACCGTGCACCGGCTGCGGGCCAAGCTCGGCGACCCGCCCGTGATCGAGACCGTCCGCGAAGGCGGCTACCGCATCGGATCGTCATGACCTCCCGGAAGCCCGCCAGAAGGTCCTTGCGGACGCGGCTCGCGCTCGCCTACGCGGCGGGCGTCTACGCCGCCGGGGTCCTGGTGCTCGTACTCGTAGCCCTCCCGCTCGCCAGCATCGACGCGGCCACCCCCAAAGGCCGCCCCTCATCCGGCGCGATCGCTGAAACCGGGCCCGGGATCGGCCTGCCCCAGCTCCTGGCGGGATCCGCCGTCGCCCTGGTCCTGCTGGTTCCCGTCGCCCTGGCTCTGGGCTGGTTCGTCGCAGGCCGGTTCCTGCGCCCGCTGCGCGCCATCACCGCCACCGCCCAGATCATCTCCGCCGGAAACCTCCATCGGCGCCTCGATCTCGGCGAGCCCACGGACGAGCTGACCGAGCTCGGCCACACCCTCGACGACCTGTTCGCCCGCCTGCACGCCTCCTTCGACGCCCAGCGCCACTTCGTCGCCAACGCCTCCCACGAGCTGCGCACCCCTCTCGCCGGCCTGCGCACCCTCCTCGAAGTCGCCCTCGCCGATCCCGAGGCCGGCACCGACACCCTGCGCTCGGCCTGCCAGGAGGCCCTCGCTCTGGGCGAACACCAGGAGCGGCTCGTCCAGGCACTGCTCGCCCTGGCCACCAGCGAGCGCGGTGTCACCCGCTGGGACACCCTCGACCTCGCCCACGTCGTCGAAGGAGTGCTCCACTCCCGCCGCGGCCAAGCAGCGGAGACGGGCATCGACCTGGCCGGACACCTGACGCCCGCGGTGACGACAGGGGACCCGAGACTGATCGAAAGCCTCGTCGCCAACCTCGTCGACAACGCCATCCGCCACAACCACGCGGACGGGCACGTGAAGGTCACCACCCAGACCTCCGGCGCGCAGGTGACCCTTGGGGTCACCAACAGCGGGCCCGTCATCCCCGGCGACCAGATCCAGCGCCTCTTCCACCCCTTCCAGAGACTGGCGCCCGAACGTCACGGCCGCCGCGACGGCTACGGACTCGGACTCGCCATCGTCGGCGCCGTCACGCGAGCCCACCACGCCACCCTCACCACCGGCGCACGCCCCGAAGGCGGCCTGTCCATCACCGTGCGGTTCGCGCGCGGGTCCCATCCGGACCACCCCTGAGGGCAGGGGCCGGCCCGCGTGCGCGCCGAGACGCCGGCGGCCTCGCTCAGCGGATGTCGTGCCCGTCCGCCAGGCGTGCCGCCCTGGCGTGCAGGTAGCGTTGCTGCGGGAGGCTGGTCGCGCGCCGGGCCGCCTCCCGGTAGCGGTCACGGGCCGCCACGTGATCACCCGCCATCTCCAGCAGGTGCGCGCGGACCGCGTGCAGCCGGTGGTCCTCGGCGATCCGCCCGTCGGCCGCGAGCGGATCGAGCAGGCCGAGCCCGGCGTGCGGGCCGCGGGCCATGGCCACCGCCACCGCGTGGTTCAGCGCCACCATCGGGTTGTCGGAGATGCGCATCAGCAGCTCGTACAACGCGGTGATCTGCGGCCAGTCGGTCGCCTCGGCGCTCGGTGCCTCGTCGTGGATCGCGGCGATCGCCGCCTGGAGCCGGTACGGGCCGGCCGTCCCCCGGGGGAGCACGCCGGTGATGAGCGCCACGCCCTCGGCGATGGCCTCCGCGTCCCACAGGCTCCGGTCCTGCTCGGCCATCGGGACCAGCGAGCCGTCCGGCCCGGTACGCGCCGGCCGGCGCGCGTCGGTGAGCACCATGAGCGCGAGCAGCCCCGTCACCTCGCCGTCGTCGGGCAGCAGCCGGTGGACCATCCGGGTCAGCCGGATCGCCTCCGCCGACAGCTCGACGCGCTGCAGGTTCGGCCCCGAGGTGCTGGCGTAGCCCTCGTTGAAGATCAGGTAGAGCACGTGCAGGACCACGCGGAGCCGTTCGGCGCGCTCCGGGCCCGAGGGGATGCCGAACGGGACGCCGCTGTCCTTGACGCTGCGCTTGGCCCGGGTGATGCGCCGGGTCATGGTCGCCTCCGGCACGAGGAACGCCCGGGCGATCTCCGCGGTGGTCAGGCCGCCGACCGCCCGCAGGGTGAGGGCGATCTGCGAGGCCGCCGACAGCGAGGGATGACAGCACATGAACAGCAGGATGAGCGTGTCGTCGGACTCCGAGGCGGGCCGGTCGGCGGCGGGCGCGAGCCACTGGCCGGGCAACGTCCACCGGGCGACGGTGTCCTCACGGCGCCGGCGCGCCTGCTCGGCGCGCAGCAGGTCGGTCAGCCTGCGCGAGGCGACCGTGATCAGCCAGCCCAGCGGGCTGTCGGGGACGCCGTCCTTCGGCCACTGCGTGGCGGCGGCGAGGAGCGCCTCCTGCGTCGCGTCGTCGGCGGCGTCGAAATGCCCGTAGCGCCGTACCACCGCGCCGAGGACCTGCGGCGCCAGGCGGCGCAGCAGGTCCTCGAACTCGGTGCCGGGCACGGAGACGATCAGATCGCCGGCTCGCCCTGGAACTCCTCGACCGGCCGTACGTCGGCGTAGGAGTTCGCGGCGATGTCCCCGGGGGCGGGGCACTCCCCGAGGCGTGCGGCGATCTCGGTCGCCCGGTCGAAGCTCTCGCACTCCACGATCCAGTAGCCGGCCAGGACCTCCTGGGTCTCGGCGTAGGGGCCGTCCGTCACGACCGGGACACCGTCCTTCGACCCCACCCTGCGGGTGTGGACCGGGGCGGCCAGCCCCCGCGTCTCGACGAACTCACCGGACTCCTCCAGATCCCTGGAGAACGCCTGCATGAACGCGTGCATCGGCGCGAAGTCCTCCGGGGACAGGGCCGGACGGTCGCCGTCCTTGCCCGCCATGGCGTCGTAGTCCCGCTGCGAGCCGTACATCAAGATCATGTACTTCATGGTCTCTTCCTCTCCGCCGGCGCCGCCGTGGCGCCCGGCACCGGAGACGTCGGAGCCGCGGGCCTCCACCGGACATCCGCCCGCGACCGGATCGCGAAATCGACCGGATCGCCGGATCGCCGCCGCCCGCTCGCGCCGGCTCCCCAGGCTATTCGACGCCTCCGCCGGCCGGCGGTCAGGTGACGGGAATCAGGTCCGGGCCCACGACGTGCCCCTGGTGGGGCTCGGGGTCGTTCTGATCGTGCCGGAAATGCCCGGCGTACCAGACGACGACGTTGGTGGCGCTGACGCTCTCGCCGTCGACGAAGCGGTTCAGCATCGCCCGGTTGTCGGGGCCGGTGTTGCCGTCGTACAGCTCGGCCGGGTGGTGGCGCAGGAACCACAGGTCGGCGACGCCGTAGGGGTCGGTGGTGTTGTCGTGCTCGCCGGGGTGTATCCGCCACCCCCGGCCGCTGGTCTTGTCGGTGACCTGCCAGTACAGGGCGGGGTGGCGCCGCCTGCGGGCGACCTCCCGCACGATCGGCACCGCCTGGGGAACGGTCGAGCCGGCGTCGTCGAACTGCTCGATCACGTCGTTGGCCGACCCCTCCACGTCGAAGTCGAAGCGCCAGTAGACGTGGTGGCGGTGGCGCATGCAGGTGCGCGGGTTGCGCACCCCGGCGAACCCGAAGCGCGGCCTGATCGTGCCGTCGTCGGCCAGGCGCCACTCCGAGGCGTAGCGGTACCAGCCGGCCGCCAGCTCGCTGACGATCCGCAGCTCGGTGCCGTCGTGGTGGAAGGCCACGCCCTGGAAGTTGCCGGCGTCGTCGTCGGGCCGCTCCAGGATGGTCCGGGGCGGCTCGGCGCAGATCCGCCATCCCCAGCCCACCGGCTCGGTGCCGGTCGCCGAGAAACGGGTCTCCTCGTACTGCCAGTCGCGGTAGGTGACGCCGTCCTCCTCGTACTGGACGTTGAGGATCGGCACGTGCGCCTGGCGCAGCACGAGCCTGCCCCGGTGACGCACGTCCCGCAGCTCGACCCCCGAACCGTCGCCGGGGTTGATGGGCGTCGAGGCGCGCGGCCGCACCACGATCATGTTCCACAGCTCGGTGGTGCCGTCGACCACGCGCAGCCGCACCTGGTCGGGGCCGCCCCGGTCGCGCAGGCTCTCCACGGGGACGGGCAGGCGCGACTCGCAGTCGCCCGGGTGGTGCGTCGCGACGCCGACACCGGCGGGAGACCAGTCGACGACGCCGGCGGCGACGTCCACCGCGACGACGCGGTGCCGGGTGGCGCCCGAGGGGTCGTAGACGCCCAGGGTGGGGCGGCGGGTGGTGGTGCCGTCGGGGTTGTCCAGGTCGGCCAGCGGCGGCATGGGCTGGTAGACCAGCACGTCGTCCCCGGCAGGGAAGCGCTCGTCGGCGCGCAGGACCAACGCGGCGGCCCTCAGCTCCTCGTGGCGCGGGTTGGGCCGGTGGGCGCTGGGCAGCACCTGCGCCTCCTCGGGCCGGTCCAGGGTCCCGCGCAGCTCGACCCCCCGGTTGGAGACCGGGTCGAACACCCCCGCCCGGAACGGGGCGCCCGCGTCCTGAGCCGCACCGGTCAGTAAGGCCGGGGTCGTCCGTGGGCCGCGTCCGACTCGGCGGCCCGCGGGGCGGCTCGCCTCGGCCGAAGGGGGCCGGGGCCGAAACGGTGGACGGCGGCGCCGCCCGCCTCAGCCACGGTCGAGCCGGATGGCGATGTCGAGCACCTGCCGGTTGGCGGGGAAGAGGCCGTAGCTGTAGTTGACGGCACCCGTGAGCAGGTTGATGCCGTAGAACCCGTAGCGCCCGCCGACCTTCAGCGCGGCGAAGGCGCTGTTGGAGACGGTGACGCCGTTGCGCAGCGAGCTGTGGACGTCGAAGCCCGCCGCGCCGGTCGCGGCCACGCGCAGGTTGCCGGTCGCCACCAGCGTGCCCGCGTTGGCGGGGGACTGCAGGCTCATCCGGTCGGACGTGGTGTCCACGTCGAAGAGCGTGGTGGCGGTGGCCGGGCTGAGGTCGTTGTTGGTGTATCCGGCGCCCGAGACGCCGGTCGCGACCGCTTGCGCGACGACCGGCGTGAAGGACGGGTCGCTCGGCGGACCGGCCGTCGGGGCGGCCGGCGGGTCGCTCGGCGGGCGGGTCTGCGCGCCGGTCAGCGGCCCGTCGGCCACGGTCTGCCCCGCGGCCGGCGCGCCTGTCGGGTCGTCGAGGTTGTGGCGCAGGTTCTGCCCGGTGTCGCTGATCACGCGCAGCCGGTCGGTGGCGGGGTTGAAGTCGACGCCGAAGTCGACGCCGCTCAGCGGCACGGTCAGCTGCGAGACCTTGACCGCCCTGGCCGGCCCGCTGAGCGTGTAGACGCCGCCCTGGTTCCCGACGCCGTACAGCTTGCCGTTGCGCACGCGGTGGTCGATGCCCACGAGCGCGGTGTCACCGGTGAGCCCGCGGACCCTGCCGAGGTCGCGGGTGCGGCCGGGGGAGCGGATCTCGAAACCCACCAGGCGCTGGTCGCCGGTGAGCCCGATGACGTCGATGCCGGGCCCGCGCCCGGCCATCGCCGGCGCGCTGCCCGTCACGCCGCCCGCCACCGTGCCCAGCGCCACCACGGCGGCGATGAGTGTCCTTCGCATGTGCCTCTCCTTCTGCGGTCGGGTGCCACGGCACCCGTGTCTTCGGCGACAAGGCCGTTACGGATCGCAGAGACTTCATCACACACGGCGACGGTGTGGCCTGCGAAAGGGCCGCGGGTCACCGGCGTGTCCGGGATCGGCGGGGGATCCGCGCCGCCCGCACCCGGACGGAGCCTGGCGAAACCAGCGAAACCCCGCTCCCGCGCTCCACCGGGTCCACCCGCGGCCCCGGCACGGCGGGAACCGCGTCCCGCCACGCTCGCCCGGGTCGTGCAGGGGCGGGAACTCCGCCGCGAGCACGCGGGCGAACGCGCGGGACGCACCCGAACGAACACCCACCACCCCCGAGTTTTCAAGACCGCCGCCGTGCGAGTCGCCCTGCTCGTCGATCTCGTGCGGTGAATCGAATTGTCGGCATGCCGAAGGAACGCCTACGTGAACGGTCCGGCGGCCGATCCCCGCACGAGTCACCTTCCGAGAGACCGCGGGGACTTCGGGGGACTCCGGAGGCGGGGAACACGCGCCTGGGGTTTCCGCGGCTGTCCTACACTTGCGCGAGCGGGTTCAGCGCGAGGGAGGTGGCGTGCAGCCGGAGCAACGCGGGGTCACGGGTGTCTCCATCTCGGCCGTCCTCGAACGCATCACCTACGCCAACGAGGAGACCGGCTACACCATCGCCCGGGTGGCCACCGACCGCTCGGGCGCCGACCTGCTGACCGTGGTCGGGCCGCTGCTGGGCGCCCAGCCGGGTGAGTCGCTGCGGCTGACCGGGCGCTGGGCCTCCCACCCCAAGTACGGCAAGCAGTTCGAGGTGTGGTCCTACGCCACCGTGCTGCCCGCCACCATCCAGGGCATCCGGCGCTACCTGGGCTCCGGGCTGATCAAGGGCATCGGGCCGAAGATGGCCGAGCGGATCGTCGACCACTTCGGCGTCGACACCCTGGAGGTCATCGAGACCACCCCCGAGCGGCTGGTCGAGGTTCCCGGGCTCGGCCCCAAGCGGACCAAGATGATCGGCGTCGCCTGGGAGGAACAGAAGATCATCAAAGAGGTGATGATCTTCCTGCAGGGGGTCGGCGTGTCCACCTCGATCGCGGTCCGCATCTTCAAGCAGTACGGCGACAAGTCCATCACGGTCGTCAGGAGCGAGCCGTACCGGCTGGCCGACGACGTGTGGGGCATCGGTTTCAAGACCGCCGACACCATCGCCCAGGCCGTGGGCATCCCGCACGACAGCCCCGAGCGCGTCAAGGCGGGCCTGCGCTACACCCTGTCCCAGGCCGCCGACGACGGCCACTGCTACCTTCCGGCGCCCAACCTCGTCGGCGACGCGGTGAAGATCCTGGAGGTTCCCGCCGAGCTGACCGCGCGGTGCCTGGAGGAGCTGGTCGCCGAGGAGGGCGTGGTCCGCGAGGACGTCCCGGTCGGCGACGGCAGCGTCCCGGCGGTCTACCTGGTGCCCTTCCACCGCGCCGAGCTGTCCCTGGCCGGCGCGCTGCGCTCCCTGCTGGCCTGCGAGCACGACCGGCTGGGCGCCTTCGCCTCCGTCGACTGGGACGCGGCGCTGAAATGGCTGCGCACCCGGACCGGCGCCGAGCTCGCCGAGGAGCAGGCCCACTCGGTACGGCTGGCGCTGACGGAGAAGGTCGCCGTGCTGACCGGCGGCCCCGGCTGCGGCAAGAGCTTCACCGTACGCTCCATCGTCACCCTGGCCCGCGCCAAGAAGGCCAAGGTGATCCTGGCCGCGCCCACCGGCAGGGCGGCCAAGCGCCTGGCGGAGCTGACCGGCCACGAGGCCACCACCGTGCACCGGCTGCTGCAGCTGCGTCCCGGCGGGGACGCCACCTTCGACCGCGACAACCCGCTGGACGCCGACCTGGTCGTGGTCGACGAGGCCTCGATGCTGGACCTGCTGCTGGCCAACAAGCTGGTCAAGGCCGTCGCCCCGGGCACGCACCTGCTCTTCGTGGGAGACGTCGACCAGCTGCCCTCGGTCGGCGCGGGCGAGGTGCTGCGCGACCTGCTGGCCGCCGAGGAGGAGATCCCCCGGGTGCGGCTGACCCACATCTTCCGCCAGGCCCAGGAGTCGGGGGTGGTCGTCAACGCCCACCGGGTCAACACCGGCCTGCCCCCGGCGCTGGAGGGCATGACCGACTTCTTCCTGTTCCCCTGCGAGGAGCCCGAGGAGATCGCGGCGCTGACCGTGGACGTGGTCGCCAACCGCATCCCGCGCAAGTTCGGCCTCAACCCGCGCCGCGACGTGCAGGTCCTGTCGCCGATGCACCGGGGCCCGGCCGGGGCCGGCAACCTCAACAACGCGCTGCAGGAGGCGCTGACCCCCTCCAGGGAGGGCATGCCCGAGCGCCGCTACGGCGGGCGGGTCTTCCGGGTCGGCGACAAGGTCACCCAGCTGCGCAACAACTACGAGAAGGGCGCGGCGGGGGTGTTCAACGGCACCGTGGGCATGGTGGTCGACATCAGGCCCGACGACCACAAGCTGACCGTGCTGACCGACGAGGACGAGAACGTCGAGTACGCCTTCGACGAGCTGGACGAGCTGGCCCACGCCTACGCGGTGTCGATCCACCGCTCCCAGGGCAGCGAGTACCCGGCGGTGGTCATCCCGCTGTCCACCAGCGCGTGGATGATGCTGCAGCGCAACCTGCTCTACACCGCGATCACCCGGGCCAAGAAGCTCGTCGTCATCGTCGGCTCGCGCCGCGCGCTGGCCCAGGCGGTGCGCACCCGGGGAGCCGGGCGCCGCCACACCAGCCTCACCCACCGCCTGCGCGGCCACTGAGGGCCCGTACGGACCGCGGTGCCGGGTCGGCCGGGCCTGCCTCCAGGCCGGTGAGGCCCAGCAGGCCGGCCAGGGCCTCGTGCCCGGCGCGGGTGACGGTCAGGGCGCGCCCCGAGCCGATCCGCCCGACCCAGCCGCGCTCCAGCGCGGTCGCGCACAGCACGGCCCCGGCGGTGCCGGCCAGGTGGTGACGGCGTTCGGTCCAGTCCAGGCAGGGCCGGGCCAGCGGGCGCCGCCCGCCGCCGGGCAGCGGTGCCCCCAGCTCGACGGCGAACCACGACAGTCCCTCGTCGCTGAGCGCGAACCCGGCGTCCTGGCGCAGCAGGCCGCGGGTGGTGAGCGCGTCGGTGATCGCCACGCCGAGCCGCCCGGCCAGGTGGTCGTAGCAGGTCCTGGCCCCGGCCAGGGCGCGGGCCGCGCTCGCGGCGCGCAGCGTCGCGGGCCGGGCGGCGGCCTCGAGGCCGGCGTGGGCGGCCAGGTCCTCGATGAGCTGGGCCACCCCCGGCCCGGCCAGGCGCACGTACCGGTGGCGTCCCTGGCGCTCCTCGGCCAGCAGGCCGCCGCCGACGAGCTGGGACAGGTGCTCGCTGGCGGTCGAGGCCGCGACCCCCGCGTGCCGGGCCAGCTCCCCGGCGCTCCAGGCCCGCCCGTCCAGCAGGGCCAGGCAGAACGTGGCGCGGGTGCCGTCGGCGAGCAGGGCGGCCAATGCCGCCAGCGGGACCGGAGCGGTCGACGTCATGGTCTCCATCCTCGGCCGGGGACGCTTCGGCGCCGGCCGAAGCGTTTCCCGCTACCGCCGGCCGCCGGCGCTCACTCCTGCTCCTGGGGGAGCTTGAAGAGCCGGTCGAGGGCGGTCACCCGCAGCAGGTGGCGCAGGTAGGGGGTGAGGGCGACGATCCGCATGGCGATGCCGTGCTCGCCGGCGGAGTTGTAGACGTTGATCAGGGCCGCCACCCCCGAGGAGTCGATGAACTCCAGGCCCGACAGGTCCAGGTCGAGGTTGCGCACCTCCCCGGGCAACAGCTCCTGTGCGAAGCCGAAGAGCTCGGGGGCCGTGTCGTAGTCGAGGTCACCGCTGAGGACGAGCAGGGTGGTGTCCGGAGCGGTGACGCGCACCTCGGTACGGAACGGGGTCTTGTCGAACATCAATCGTCAGATCTCCTGATCGGTGCCGGGGACGGGTGCCGCCTCGATTCCCTGGACCAGCATGTGGCGGGCACGGGGGAAGTCTCGCAGCTCGTCGTGGAAAACGCGCAATCCCACCGTCAGGGCCTCGGCGGGGACGCCGCGTGCCGCGAGCACGGCGCCGGTCCAGCCGATGAAGCCGGTGAACAGCGGCGCGTCGTCGACGTACAGGGCCGCGGACAGGAAGTCGAGCAGGTGGCCCAGGTCGGCGGCGGTGGCGTCGAGCTGGTGGAGGTCGTAGGCCTCCATCGGCGGGTAGGCGCGGGCCAGGGTCTCCATCGCCCGGGTGAGCAGCTCGGCGCGCCGGCGCGTCAGGTGGGTGTACTCCTCGTCGGCGAGGTGGGCCGGCGCGTCGGCCGGGCGGGGCGGGCCGGTCAGGTCGCCGCGCTCCAGCCGGTCGGCCGCGACGTCGGCGGTGGGCGCCCAGGCGTCGGCGCCCAGCAGGCGGGCGTAGCGGCCGTCGGCGCCGAAGCCGGCCCCACCGGCCATGACCGGCACGCCGACGGCCTGGCAGGCGGTGAGGGTGGCGTGCGCCCGGGGCAGGCGGGTGGCCAGCGCGCAGCCCAGCGCGACCGCGTCGGGTCCGGTCTGGTGCAGGTGGGTGATCAGGTGCGGGCCGGGCACGCTGGCGCCCAGGAAGTCGACCCGCCAGCCGCGCAGGCGCAGGACCTCGGCCAGCAGGCGGGTGGGCAGCGCGTGGTACTCGCCGTCGGCGCAGGCGACGGTGAGGCGCCCGCGGGTGGGCTCGGGCCGGACGCGGGCGGCGATCGCGGCGACGGCGCGCTCGCTGACGGCGGTGGCGCCGTGCTCGCGGGCGATGGACCACTCGTTGGCCGCCCACAGCTCGCCGACGCGCCGCTGGGCGGGGGCGATGAGCTCCAGCAGCAGCCGCTCGGCGTCCACGCCCTCCTCCAGCAGGCCGAGCACCAGGTCGATGGCGGCGAACTCGTCGGCCCGCCCGATGTGCTCCAGGTATCGTTCGACGGCCTCGCGCAGGTCCGCGGCCGTGTCTCCGGCGCCTCCCGCGCGCGCCGCGCTCCCGGTGCTCAGCGAGGTGCTCAGCGTGCTCATCGGGCCGGCCTCGCCTGCACCGCCAGCAGTGCCCGGTCGTCCTGGACGTCGCCGCCCAGCCAGTCGGTGCTGATCTGCTCCAGCCGCTCGACCAGTGCCGCGACCGGCATGCCCGCGCAGCCGGCCAGGGCGGCCTTCAGCCGCTGGGCGCCGTACATCTCCCTGCCGGTGGGGCCGCCGAAGGCCTCGGTGATGCCGTCGCTGTAGAGCAGGCACACCTCGCCGGGGGCCAGGTCGACGCCGACGGGGACCAGGACGGCGTCGGCGAACGCGCCGAGCATGGAGCCGTGGGCCGTGCTCTCCTGCACGGTGCCGTCGAGGCGCAGGATCAGCGGCGCCGGGTGCCCGGCGACCGCCAGGTCCACGCGTACGTGCCCGTCCGGGGCGGCGCTGAGCGTGCCGAGCACCAGGGTGGCGTAGGAGTTGGGCGTGGGCGAGCCTCGCAGGGAGCGGTTGAGCAGGGCCACCAGCTGCTCGGGGCGCTCTTCCAGCAGCAGCAGCGTGCGCAGGCAGTGGCGGATGTGCCCGGTCAGGACGGCGGCGCGGGCGCCCTTGCCGCAGACGTCGCCCAGCACTACCAGCGGCTCGCCCGGCCTGCCGGTCTCGGGCAGGTAGACGTCGTAGAAGTCGCCGCCGATGAGCCCGGCCTGGCGGGCGGCGCGCAGCGATCCGGCCAGCTCCAGGCCGGCCAGGGCGGGCAGCGGCGGGGGCAGCAGGTCGTTGCTGAGGATCGCGTTGGTGGCGCTCTGCTCCTGGTAGAGGGCGGCGGCGGAGATGGCCGCCCCGGCCCGGGCGGCGAAGATCCGCACCAGGGTCTCGGCGTCCTCGTCGAAGGGCGGGCCGTCCTCGTGGCGGGCGAGCACGAGCGCCCCGGCGGGCACCCCGTTGCCTGGCAGCGGGGTGACGAGGAGGTGCCCGGCCGCCCCGAACCTGTCGGGCAGCAGCCAGCCGGGCACCTGGCCCGGATCCAGCCAGCGGCTGGGCACGGGCGGGAAACCCGCCAGCGCCTCGGCCAGGCCGGGCACCTGCGCGGTGTCGGCGACGGCGACGTTGCCCTCCTGCAGGGCGCGGTCGGTGCTGGTCAGGCGCAGCCAGCCGGCGTGGCGGCGCCCCGAGGGCGGCAGCACGATCATGGCCGCGTCGGCCAGGAAGGGGGTGGCCAGCTCGATCGCGGTACGGGCGCAGCGGCGCATGTTGAGCGAGGCCGACAGCCTGCGGCCCGCCTCGATGAGGAAGTCGGTGCGCCGGCGCTCGGCCAGCAGCGCGTCGGTCCTGGCGGACTCGGCGGTGACGTCACGCAGGTACCAGGCCCGGTGGGTGAGGCCGAAGACCTCGCGGCGCACCCGGATCCTGCGCTGCCCGTGATCGCTCTCGCGGCTCTCGCCCTCGGGGTGGTCGCCCTCGAACAGGGGCGCGGCCGGGCCCGAGCACAGGGGGCGGCCGGGGACGATCTCGGGTGCCATCTCGGCCGCGGCGGCGTTCAGCATCACCACGACGCCGTCGGTGCCGCACAGCACGACCCCCTCGCCGCTGGCCTCCACGATGGCGCGCAACAGCTCTTCGCCCGGTGCCCGCGGGACGTCGCGCTCGTCACCCGCGTCGCGGTCGTGGTCGGCGTCCAGGCCGGCGGTGAGCGTGTGGCCGGGGTCGCGCAGGGGGGGAGGTCTTGTCATCACCCATGACTTCCGTGTGGAGAGGGATCGATCAGATTATCTTCCGTCCGCCGTCAGGGCGGGCCGGGGGGATCCGGTACGCGACGCCAGGGGTCTTCGACTGTCCCATGCCCCTCGGGGGGCCGTTGATGCGGCCGGGGCGCGACGGCTTGTGGCCGGATGTCGCCCGCGCGGGCGCTCACCTCGCCGGGGCGGCCGTTTTACGTCCAGCCCCGTGACGTGGCCACTTTGCCTTTTCCTGACTCCCGGTTGGCATTTTTCTGACTTTACGAAGAGTCCGAAACGTTACCAAATCGGGCGCAACCATGTTCAGTCATCATGCATCTCCTATTAGTGTTTTAAGAGCAGTTTGCTGTAGTTGGGGAGAGAAATTGTGCTGATCGTGGAACGCCGACGCCTCAGGACGCCGCTGGCCGGTCTGGCCCTGGCGACCGCGGCGGTGCTGGTCACCGCCTGCTCCGGAGGGGCGGCCCCGGAGGCCTCCGCCGGTCCCGGCTCCGGATCGGGCGCCGTCGCCGCCACCGCTCCGGCCGCGACGGAGATAAAGATCAGCCCGGCCAAGGGCAGCAAGACCGTACGTCCGAACAAGAAGGTCGTCGTCGCGGCCTCCAACGGCGCGTTGGAGGAGGTCATCGTGGAAAGCGGCGGCCGGAAGCTGGAGGGCGACTTCGACGCCGAGCGCACGAAGTGGGTCTCCTCCACGCCCATGATGCCGGCCAGCAACTACACCGTGTCGGCCCGGGCGGTGGACGGCACGACCGCCGCCAGTTCCTTCAGGACGCTCAAGCCCGAGCACGAACTCGAGGTGGCGGACGTGACCCCGGCGATCAAGGGGGAAAAGGTCGGCGTGGGGGCGCCGATCATCGTCACCTTCAACCAGCAGATCGCCAACAAGGCCGGAGTGGAGAAGGCCCTGGAGGTCAAGGCGCAAAAGCCGGTCCAGGGCGCGTGGCGGTGGATCAACGACACAACCGTGATCTACCGGACCGCCAAGTTCTGGCAGCCGCACCAGAAGGTGACTTTCACCGCCCGCCTCAAGGGCGTGCAGGGCGGCAAGGACATGTACGGCGTGAAGGACATGACCAAGGTCATCCAGATCGGCGCGGCCCAGATCTCCACGATCGACACCCGCAAGCACAAGATGATCGTCAAGCGGGACGGCAAGGTCGTGCAGACCATGCTGATCAGCGCGGGCAACGCCACCACCCGCGAGTACACCACCACCAGCGGCGTCCACCTGGCGATGGGCAAGGCCAATCCCGAGCGCATGATCTCCCCGGGCCGCAAGAAGGGCGACCCCGGCTACTACGACCTGATGATCAACCACGCGGTCCGTTTCTCCAACAGCGGCGAGTACGTGCACGCGCTGAACAACGTGTGGGCCCAGGGACGCCGGAACGTCAGCCACGGGTGCATCAACTCCCGCCCCGACCAGGCCCGGTGGTTCTACAACCAGGTCCAGCGCGGCGACGTGATCACCATCACGGGCACCGACCGCGAGATGGAGTGGAACAACGGCTGGGGCTTCTGGCAGATGTCGTTCAAGGAGTGGCGCAAGGGCAGCGCCCTGGCCTGACCACCCCGGCTCAGGAGCCCGCCCGCGGAGACTCGCGGGCGGGCTCCTGGCTTCGGGCCGGGTGACCCCGGGGCGTGATCTCGGGGTGGCGGTAAGGGTGGTGAAAAACGGGCCGCGTCCGGCAGGGCGGGCACGGTAGCGTGTGCGGCGACCACGACGGCGGGCGCGATCGGCGCGGCCGATGAGGACGTTCTCGGGGGAGGACCGTGTGAGGCTCCAGGCGCAGGTGCTCATCTTCGACGCCGACGACACGCTGTGGGAGAACAACGTGCTGTTCGAGCGGGTCGTCGAGGACTTCCTCGACTGGCTGGCGCATCCGACCCTGGAGCGGGCCCAGATCCGCGCCGTCCTCGACGACATCCAGGCGGCCAACGCCGTCACCCACGGATACGGCAGCACGATGTTCCTGCGCAGTCTCGGCGAGTGCTTCGAGCGGCTGAGCGAGCGTCCCGCGACCGAGGCCGAGCGCCGCCGCATCGACGAGCTGGCCCTGGCCCTCGTCGAGCGCCGGGTGGAGCTGGTCGAGGGCGTCGCCGAGACGCTCACGGCCCTGGGCGAGCGCCACGAGCTGCTGCTGCTCACCAAGGGCGACCTGGACGAGCAGCGGCGCAAGCTGGAGGCCTCGCGGCTGGCCCACCACTTCCGTGACGTGCACATCGTGGCGGAGAAGGACGTCGGCACCTACCGGTGGCTGGCCCGCGAGCACGCGCTGGCGCCCGCGACGACCTGGATGATCGGCAACTCCCCGAAGTCGGACATCCTTCCGGCCCGGCAGGCGGGGATGAACGCCGTGTTCATCCCCAACGACCACACCTGGGCGCTGGAGCAGAGCGACCTCGACCCCGGTGACGAGCGGGTGCTGCGGCTGGGCAGGTTCCCCGAGCTGCTGGACCACTTCTGAGAGGTGGCCTCAGGTCCCGTCGGCGGGGTCGGCGGGGTCGGCGGCTGCCGAAGCCGGTCTGCCAGACGTACAACGGGAACTCCGCGTCCAGGTCGCCAACGACGACCTCGTCGCAGACCCGGCAGCTCAGGTCGGCCTTCCAACCGGGCAGGCGCCCGGCCTCGCCGTTGACGAGGGCCGCGGCCTCCCGCGCGCGGCGCGGATGGCGGGCGGCCACCGTCAGGCCTCCTGACCGGCCGGTAGTGCGGCTGCCACATCGCGTCCTGGACCTGCTGGACGGGGTCGGGCAGGTCCAGGCGGGCCAGATGCTCGGCGGCGGCCCGGCGGGCGACAGCGACGGCGACGGTGGCCGAGACCTCCCGCAGGTCGCCGACCGGGGGCAGCAGCGAGGCGCCGGGGGCCGAGACGCCGGCCATCGAGCCGGCCGCCTCGGCCGCGGCCTGGAGCATGCCGTCGCTGACCCGCCGGGCGCGCGAGACGATCACCCCCAGTCCCAGTCCCGGATACACCTCGCCCAACCCGATCCCGTTCTCCTTGGCGTCCCTGAGCCAGCCGGTGACCTCCAGGCCGCGTCCCGGGGTGGTGCGGCTTCCGTCGGGGTTCTCCGTGAAGCCGCGGCGCGTCCGCGTGGGCTGCCGGTTCCTGCCCGGCGACATCGTCTTGCCCATGGTCTTTCCCCGTCCGTCGGCGCTTTTCGGCCGCACGCCCGGCGTGCGGACTCGTACTCGCCGTGCCCTCCCCAGAGCACGGCGACAGACGCCACAATCAGGACAAAGATTCTCTTTGCTGCTTACTGTCTCTTTTCAGATGAGGGTGAGCTGAGCCTGCCGGGGCAGGGCCAGCGGCAGGGGCTGCTCGGGCCGTGCCGGGCCCATCCCGTAGCGGGCGGCCAGCCGAGCCACCTGGCCGGTCAGGCCGCGCACGTAGCCGGGCTCGGCGTCGGCGCCCCTGCCGTACAGCTCGGCGTAGCGAGGCGCCAGCGCCGGATGGTGCTCACCCAGCCAGGCGAGATACCACTCACGGGCACCGGGGGGCAGGCGCAGCACGTGCGGCACGAGACTGACGGCCCCGGCGTCGGCGACGCGGCGCACGGTGGCCGCGAGCTGGTCGGGGGAGTCGGTCAGCAGCGGCAGGATCGGCGCCATCGCCACCCCGCACGCCACCCCCCGCTCGTTCAGCTCGGCCACCAGCTCCAGGCGTTTTTGCGCGCTGGGGGCGCCGGGCTCCACGCTGCGGCGGATCCGGTCGTCGACGAAGGCGATCGAGACCACCACTCCGGCCCCCGGGGTGGCGGCCAGCAGATCGGCGTCACGCAGGATCAACCGGCTCTTGGTGAACACGGTGAACGGCGCCCCGGCCTCGCGCAACGCGGTGACCAGGCCGGGCATCAGCCGGTAGACCTCTTCGGCGCCCTGGTAGCAGTCGCCTCCCACACCGACGGTGACGTGCTCGCCGTCCCAGCGCGAGCCCAGCTCCGCGCGAAGTCTCCGCACGATGTTGGTGCGCACCACGATCCGGGAGTCGAAGTCGTCTTCGGCGTTCAGCCCCAGGTAGCGGTGTCCCCGGCGCACCGAGCAGTAACGGCAGGCCTGGGCACACCCCCGGTAGGGGCTGACCGCCCAGCCCTCGGGGGTGCGGTCCAGTGCGGTGCGCGCCTGCACCTCGTAGCAGGTGAGGGCCCCGTGGACCCTGGTCAGCGCGGAGCGCTCGATGCGCGGCCTGACGTCGGGCGGCGCGGCGAGAAGGGCGGGCGCGTCCCATGGCATGCGGCCCAGTGGAACACGCTTTCGACACCGCTCGCAAGCCGGGCAGGTCGTGGCGCCGGACGGTCTCGTTCCCGGGACCCGGCCATCACCGATCAATGGAAAATGGTATGTTTGTGCCGATTTTTGGGGGAGTGGGGGAATTATGGCGTGGTTGATCCTTGCCGGGGCGATCATCGCCGAGATCGTGGCGACCACCGCCCTCAAGCTGAGCGACGGGTTCGCCCACAAGGGCTGGTCGGTCCTCGTCGTCGCCGGCTACGCCGCCGCGTTCATCCTGCTGGCCCAGGCGCTCAAACTGCAGATGGAGGTCGGCACCGCCTACGCGGTCTGGGCCGGAGTGGGCACCGCCGCCATCGCCGCCATCGGCGTGCTCTTCCTCGGTGAGACGATCAGCCTCGCCAAGATCGCGGGCATCATCTTGATCATCGGCGGTGTCGTGGTGCTCAACCTGGCCGGGAGCACCCACTGAACCCCGCCCGAGCCCGCCGATAATGCCTCGCCCGCCGCGCGGCGGGCGGCCTAATCTGGCCCGGTGCTGAAGCCTTCCTACCCCATCCGGACCGACCGCCTGATCCTGCGTCCCTACACCCCGGCCGACCTCGACGGCCTGTACGCCATCCACCGCCTGCCCCAGGTCGCCCGCTACCTGTACTGGGAGCCACGCGACCGCGAGCAGACCCGCGAGGCACTGGAAAGAAAGATCGGCGAGACGGCGCTGCTGGAGGAGGGACAGTCCCTCACCCTGGCGGTGGAACTGGCCGCCACCGGCGAGCTGCTCGGTGACGTCCTCCTCATCTGGCACAGCCGCTCACAGCGCGCCGGCGAGATCGGCTACGTCTTCCACCCCGGCCACCACGGCAGGGGATACGCCACCGAGGCCGGCCGGGTCATGCTGGAACTCGGCTTCGACGGCCTGGGCCTGCACCGCATCGTCGGCCGCCTGGACGCCCGCAACGAGGCCTCGGCCCGGGTGCTGGAGAAACTCGGCATGCGCCGCGAGGCCCACCTCGTCGACAACGAGATCGTCAAGGGCGAGTGGACCAGCGAGCTCGTCTACGCCATCCTGCGACGCGAGTGGCACGCCCGGCACCGGACCACCCCCGTACCGGCTGGATGAGAAGGACCTCGCCCTGCCGGCGAACACGGCCGGGACCGCGCGACCCGGCGTCGCCCCGATGCCGAAGTTCCTCGAACCGGAGGCGCGCCTCCCGCCGCGCGAGGACGCGCCGCGGGTCGCGGTGCCCGGCCGGCGGTCAGGGGCGGGTGGGCGCGGCGTCGTTCGCCGGGGAGGCCTTCAGGTCAGTCCTTTAGGTCAGCAGGGTGTGGGCCAGGCCGATGGCGGCGCCGGCGGCGATGTACCAGGCGTTGTTGAGCCTGGTCCTCCACAACAGCGCCAAAGTGGCCAGGGCGATCACGGCGGTGAGGGGGTCGACGATCGCGGTTCGGCCGAGCTGGAAGGAGACGCCGGCCATGAGGGCCAGGGCGGCGACGTTGAGGCCGTCGAGCAGGGCGGAGGTCCAGGCGCTGGAGCGGAGCCTGTCGGTGAGCTTGGTGAGCAGGCCGACGAAGACGAAGGACGGCAGGAAGATGGCGACGGTGGCCAGGAACGCTCCGGCGGGGCCGGCGATGAGATAGCCGATGAAGGTGGCGGTGGTGAACACCGGGCCCGGGGTGACCTGGCCGATGGAGACGGCGTCGACGAGTTGCGGGCCGGTGATCCAGCCGAGCCGCTCGACGAAGTCGCCGCGCAGGAAGGCCAGCAGTACGTAGCCGCTGCCGTACAGCACCGATCCGATCTTCAGCATGGTGAGGAACAGCTGCGCCAGCTGGCCCCCGGTGGGATCGGGGAAGAGCGGCGAGCCCAGGCCGAGCAACGGCAGCGCGAGCATCCCGTGCGCGGCCTCCTGGCGGCGGCGGAACGCGTGCGCCGCCGCCGCGAGCATCGCGCCGGCGGCCATCACGAGCAGCTCGTTGATCCCGAGCAGGTAGGCGGCCAGGGCGGCGACGGCCAGCAGCGCGAACCACACGTTCTTGATCACCGTGCGCAGCAGGCCGAACAGGGCGTGGGCGATGATCGCGATCACCGCCGGGACGATGCCGTACAGGATGCCCTCGACGGCGGGTGTCGTCCCGTAGGTGACATAGGCCCAGGCCAGAGCGGTGACGATCAGTGCGGCCGGGAGGATGAAGCAGAGGCCGGCGGCGATCAGGCCGCGCCGGCGGGCGCGGTCGAAGCCCAGATGGATGGCCAGCTCGGTGGAGTTGGGGCCGGGGATGAGGTTGGTGGCGCCCATCAGGTCGACGAACCGCTCGTCGCTGACCCAGCCGCGGCGGCGTACCAGCTCATCACGCATCATCGCGGTGTGCGCGGCCGGGCCGCCGAAGGCGATGGTGCCGAGCTTGAGGAACAGCAGCGCCACCTCCCGAACCGTACGCCAGGACACCTTGCCGCCTTCGGGGCCGTCGGCCGGACCGCCGGTGACCTGTTCGTCTGCCACTGTCGCTCTTTCCCTTGGTCGCGCGGGTCGCCCGGCGCGGGGACCCGCATCAGGGCCCAGGCCGGATATGCCCGCCGAGCCTGATGCATCAAATCTGTTTGATGTATTATCACGACGTGGTGACTCCCGCTCAACCCGCCCCGGCCTTCTTAGGGCTGGCCGGCCATCCGCTGCGGTGGCGGCTGCTGACCGAGCTGGCCACGAGCGACTACCGGGTACGCGAGCTGGTGGACCTGGTGGATCACCCGCAGAACCTGGTCTCCTACCATCTGCGGCTGCTGCGCGACGGCGGCCTGGTCACCACGCGGCGCAGCAGCGCCGACGCCCGCGACAGCTACTACCACCTGGACCTGGACCGCTGCGCCCACGCCCTGGCCGCCACCGGCCTCGCGCTGCACCCCGCGCTGCGCCTCACCCCGGCCCCGCCGCCACCCCGGCCACCCCTGGCGCCCGCGCTACCGCCCGCCGTCCTGTTCGCCTGCACCGGCAACAGCGCCCGCTCACCGATCGCCGAAGCCCTGCTGCGTCACCGCGGCGGCGGCCACCTCGAGGTCGCCAGCGCGGGCAGCCACCCCCGGCCGCGCCTGCACCCCGACGCCGTCCGGGCCCTGCGCGAGGGCTACGGCATCGACCTCGGGGACCAGCGCCCCCGGCACCTGGACACCCTGACCGGGCGCCACTTCGACCACGTCGTCAGCCTGTGCGACAAGGTCCGCGAGGTCTGCCCCGACTTCGGCGACCACTCCCGGCGCGTCCACTGGAGCATCCCCGACCCCGTCGCCGAACAGGCCGGATATCCCGCCTTCGCCCGCACCGTGGCGGAGATCGACACCCGTGTCCGCCACCTGCTCCCCGTTCTCACACCGCGAGAGGCCCAGCCATGACCGCACCCGACCAGTTCGCCACCGTCCGCTACCTCGTCGACGACGTGACCGCGGCCGTCGGCTTCTACACCACCCACCTCGGCTTCACCCTGCGCCTGGACGCCACGCCCGCCTTCGCCGACGTCGTACGCGGACCGCTGCGGCTCCTGCTGTCCGGGCCCGCCAGCTCCGGCGCCCGCGCCACGCCCCCGGGCACCCCCGCCGGCCGCAACCGCATCCACCTCGTCGTCGACGACCTCGACACCGAGACCGACCGGCTCCGCGACGCCGGCCTGTCCTTCCACGGCGACGTGGTCGCCGGCCCCGGCGGACGCCAGATCCTGCTCACCGACCCCGCCGGCAACCTCGTCGAACTCTTCGAACCCGCCCGCACCCCGGCCGCCACCACACCGGCCCGAGCCTGACCGGCGCCCGCCGCGACCGCGTCCTGGCCGGCCTTCGACAGCACCGAGGAGGTCAGCGCAGCGAGCCTCGCCGCGGTGAGGTCAGTGCCCCGGCGAAGACGATGACCACGGCGACGGCCGTCATGAGGGCCGCGACCAGCGGCATGTCGAAGTGCGATCCGTTCACGGGGAACAGCTGCCAGGCGACGTTGAGCATCATGTGGAAGAGCGTCATGGCGAAGACGCTGCGGCCCATGTGGTTGAACAGCCAGACCATGATCACCCGTGCGGCGATGGTGCCGAGCGACCACCAGGCGATCCAGGACGCGGAGCGCTGGACCTGCAGCAGCGGCACCCAGTGCCACACGGCCCAGACCGCTCCGAGGACGAGACCGGCCCGTACGGCTCCCCATCGCTCCTGCAGGGGCTGCGTGGCATACCCCGACCAGCCGAGTTCCTCGCACAGGGCGCCGACGAAGAACCCGAGGAGGAGCAGCAGCGTCGACGACAGGGAGAAACGCGGATCCGGCAGGGCGGTCCCCGTCAGGCGGAGCAGGAAGAACGACGCCGTCACCACGGCGGGATACAGCAGCAGGGTGGGGACGTACCAGGCTTTCACCGAGACCCGGTGGCCGTCGAACGACCGCGCCAGAAACGCCCGCGCGCCCGCGATCCCGTCCTCGCGGTACCTCAGCACGACGGCGGCGACGGCCGGGCAGACGAAGGCCAGCCCCGACAGGGGGATACCGGGCAGGATCTGCGACCCGCCCATGGCGTCGAGCGCCAAGAAGGGCGCGGTGAGGGCGAAGACCAGCAGGAAGAACGCGCCCGGCGACCTTCTGGGGGGAGTTCCGGTCCCTGTCACCGACGTTGATCTCACGGGCACGCGGGGCGGCTCGGAACGACGGAGACCCTGAAAGAACTCGGCACGCAATGTCTCATGAGCGGAAAATACCTAACCGAGCCGCACGGCAGGCACGATCTCATCACCGAGATGCCGCGGGTGAGCGCCGGCAGCGATTTCGAGGCCGTCCACCGGGACGTGTGTTTCGCCCTGCTCGATGTACTGGCGCAGGACGCTGATCGGTGCGCCGCCCACCGACCCGGCGAAGTACGAGCCCGGAATCTCCGTCCTTCAGGGCGGAGTGGATGTCAAAGCCAGATCATCGCGGTGCTGGACGACATCAACGCGAACAAGATCGAAGTGTACTGACCGGGCTGGGCGTGTCCCGGGAATCCCGGGACACGCCCTTCAGCCCGCCGCCTCCGGGGTTGATGCCGGTGACCCGCCTGGAGCCTTCGACGGGGGCCACCGGCATACGGCAGCCGGTGGCACGCTCGTTGACGGCATTCCTGGATCATCCGCAGTAGGGGTCGCCGGCTGAGGCGGTTGTGAACCTGATGGGCACGGTGAACCCCAGTTCGGCCTTGACCACGAAGCAGCCGCCCTCGGCGTAGGCCTCGGTGAGGCGCTTCTTGGCCTTGTTGTAGGGGAAGAGCAGCGCCGCCGAGCACGCGAACCTGACCAGGCGGTTGGGAATGCGGAGGCAGATGATGTCGGCGGTCGGTCCGGCGAGCCAGCCGGCCCGGTCGGCGGCCTTCTTCATCGCGGCCGTCGTGGCGGGGGAGAAGGAGAACGAGCAACTCGTTCCCGAGCACCTGCCTCCTCCGGCTGAGGCGGACGCGGCTTGGGCGGGCGCGGCTTGGGCGGGCGCGGTGGAAAGGACGGCCGACAGCAGCGCGGTGGAGAGGAGGGTGGCGGTGAGCGGGTAAGCGCGCATGGAAGGGCTCCAGGAAGCAGGGAGGTTTGGTCGAAGCCCACAGTGCGGACGCGACGGCCTGTCCGGCCAGCGGGCCGGACGCTTTCCCCGTGCGTGGTTTCTTCCGGCCTGGTCAGGCCCTGGCCTCCGCCGGTTCCCCGGTGTCCGGCGGCACCGGACAGCTCACGGACACGTCGCCGTGTACGGCTCGCCCGCGGGCAGGAATTCCCGCCACTCCTTCGGCGTCAGCGACCGGCCGGCCACCGCGCACACCTGCCGGTAGGGGTCGGAGGTCAGCCGCAGCGGCCACCGCTTGGCGGTGCCGTCGCGAGCCACGGCCAGCAGGGTGGTGCCCTCCGGGTCGAACGTCACGTTCACCGGCTCCTCGGTGGGGCCGACGGGCGGCGCGACCGCGATCTGGCGCCGCGACCGGACGTCCCACAGGCGCAGGGAGCCGTCGTCTTCACCGGTCGCCAGATAGGCGCCGTCCCGGCTGAGGGTCATGGCCGTGACGGAGGCGGGGCTGGGGAAGGGGTTGCCGAGCTGCGCCCAGTCGCCGACGCGCAGTACACGGATGAGGCCTCCGGTGTCGGCGCCATTGGTCTCCGCCGTGACGATCGCCTTGCCGTCGGGGGTGAAGGCCATGGCATAGACGTCGAAGCCCAGGGCCGGCGAGGCCGCGATCTGCCGCAGGGTCGTCGTGCTGCGCAGCGTGAGATTGGCCCCTGCCGTTGCGATCACGCTGTCGTCGGGGCTGATCGCGATGGCGTTGACCGAGCCCGGGAGACGGTCGACCGTGCTCACCTGGCGGCGAGCCGCCAGGTCCATGACCCTGAGCCGGGTGCCGTCGGTGGTCATGCCACCGTCCTTGCCGGAGAGGAAGCGGCCGGCGCTGATCCCCAGGAGGCGGCCATCGCGGCCCATGACGATGCCGCTGGGGAAGGAATCGCTCGGCCCGAGGTCGAGCGGGTCGCCGGTCGGCCGCCCGGTGGCCGCGTCCAGGAGGCGGACGGAACTCCGCGAGGGACCACGCGGGCGTATTCCATCCGTCTGGATGGCCATGACGCGGCCGTCGCCGCTGATCGCGGCCGCGCTGACGAACCGGTCGGCCGCGGGCGCGGGCGCGGGTCCGGACACCTGGGCCCAGCTCGTGGTGTCCCAGATGCGGGCGTTGCGCTCGGTGGCGGTGGTCATCAGGTGGGCGCCGTCGGCGGAGTAGGCCAGATCGGAGACGAAGGTGCTGTGCCCGCGCAGGACGGCCCCCGTCGGCCGGCGGGTGCGGGCGTCGAGGAAACGGACGACGCCGTCACCACCGCCGATCGCGACGGTCCGGCCGTCGGGACTGTAGGTCATCGAATAGATCGACGTGCCGACGCGCACCGGGGTGCCGATCTTGCGGTGGGTGGTGAGGTCCCACTGCTGGATCAGGCCGCCGTCCTCACCGAGGTTGTCGTTGGAGGTGGTGACCGTCCGGCCGTCCGGGCTGAACGCCAGTTCACCGGCCACGATGGGGGGCCCGTACGGCCGGCCGGTGGCCAGATCCCGGACCTGCCAGCTCGAGGTGTTGCTGAAGCGGTCCGTCCGGACGGCCAGCGCCGAGCCGCCGGGACCGAACAGGGTCCAGGCGTCATCGCCCTCGCGCAGCGGCCCGAAGGCGGGTCCGAGGCGACGCCAGGTCTTGGTGTCCCAGCGCTGGACGATCTGGTTCTCATCGGCCGTGCTCAGCGTCGCGCCATCGTGGCTGAAGGCGATGGCGCTCAGAGCGCCTCGGTGGCCGGTCAGCGGTGAGGTGAGCGGCCGGCCGGTGGCGGCGTCCCTGATCAGGACGACACCGTCATGCTCCTCGTCCCCGTCGCCCGAGGCGATGACGGCGCCGTCCGGGCTGAACACGATGGGGTAGACACCGGACCTGTGTCCGGTCAGCGGCGCCCCCTTGGGCCGTCCGGTGATGTCCCACAGACGCACCGTCCCGCTCGTGTCTCCCGTCGCGACCGTCTCGCCGTCCGGGCCGATGGCGACCGCGCCGATGTCGGCGGACGGACTGTTCAGCACGGCCTCCAGCGGAGTGGCCAGCGCCGCCAGCATGCTGTACCTGGCCTCCTCGGTGGGCGTGTAGCGCCATGCCGCCACGGCGAGCAGGCCGGCCACGATCGGGTCGGCCGTGCGCATCGCGTCGCTGCGCGCCGTCAGCAGCCGTGACACGGCCTCGCGGCGCTGTGCCTCGGCCCGGTCGGCCGTGCGCATCGCCAGCACCCCGGTGGCCGAGGCCGCCAAAGCCAGGACGCTCACCAGGACCAGTGCGGCACGGGCCAGTCGCCGCCTGCGCACGGCCGCGCGCCTGGCGTGGGCGGCGGCCTCTTGCGAGGCGGCCAGAAAGGCGTGGGCCAAGGCGTCGTCGGCCGGACGCGCCCACGAGGCCGCATCGTAGGCGTCACGCGCCGTCTGCAGCCGGTTGCCGGCGTACAGGTAGGCCGCGTCGCGCCCGCCCTCCTGCCAGGCGGCCGCGTCGGCGTCCAGACGCTGCAGCACCACCAGGTGGGCGCGATCCTCCTCGATCCAGGTCCGCAGCCGCGGCCAGCCGCGGATCAGCGCCTCGTGGGCGATCTGCACGCTCTGGGCGTCGACGCTCAGCAGCCGGGCCCGCGCCAGATGATCCAGTACCTGCCGCAGGCGCGGATCGGCGGGCAGGCCGGTGAGCGGCATCCGCCGCGCGGTGTCGGCGGCATCGACGCCCACGTGGACCAACCGCGTCAGCAGACGGCGAGCCGTCTGGCGAGCAACCGGGTCCAGGCCGTTGACGGTGGCGTCCGCGCTTTGGGCCAGCGACCGGATGATGCCCCCCGAGGCCCGGTACCCGGCCAACGTCAGATCCGTGCCTTCGCGGTGCGCCCACGTCTCACGCAGCGCGTGGGACAGCAGCGGCAGCACCCCCACGGCATCGGCGTGATTGCGATCACTGCGCAGGTCCTCCAGCAGCAGCTCGGCGAGGCCGTCCTGTAAAGTCAGGCCGGCCAGCCGCGCTGGGCCCGTGATGACCTCCAGCAGGTTCTCCCGCGTCATCGGCGTGACGACCACCGGGCGCTCGACCGCGGGGACGAGGGCCGAGTACTGGGCACAGTGGCCGAGAAAGTCGGCTCGCACCCCGAGAACGACCACCAGCGGGCCGCCCGCGCCGGCACCCAGTGCTGTGACGACCTCGACGAACGTGCTGCGGCGGCTTTCCTGTCCGGCGGTGAACACCTCTTCGAACTGGTCGATGATGACGGCCCTGTTCGACCATCGCGTCCTGAGAATCCCGGCCAGCCGGTCGGTGCCGGCCTCGTCGCCGCTCTGGGCCAGGTCGCACAGGGTTCGCAGCGGTTCGGCGCCCGGGGTGAAGACGACCGGGGCGGTGACGGCGTCACGGGCGAGCGCGGGTACCAGGCCGGCTCGCAGCAGGGAGGACTTGCCCGAACCTGACGGGCCCATGACGATCAGCAGGCCGCCGATGCCGGTGATCCGATCCAGCAGCGCGGCCGTCAGCGCGTCGCGGCCGAAGAAGTAGTCGGCGTCGGCAGGGCCGAAGGCCTCCAACCCCCGGTAGGGCGACGACGGTTCCGCCGTGCGGGTGATACGGGGGACGGAGCGGACCGGCTCGCGCTCCTCGATCTGATCGTTCAGTGCCCGGTAGGCCTCATCCCACGCCTCCCGGTCACCGAGCCCATCGGGCAGTACACGTCCGGTCTCGGCGGCCACCCGGATACAGGTGTCGACGAACACCTCGAAGTTGTGCCGCTCAGGCCGCACGGGCCTGCTCTGACTGATCATCCCGTCGACCGTGCTGTGCGGCAGCCGGATCGGATCCCGGCCCTCACGGCGGCGAGGCGTACGGGCGCTGGCGATCGTCAAAGCGCGCACCGAGAGCCCCGAGGCGTCCTTCAACGCCCGCAATCGCCGAGCGAACCGCGCTCTGGCGTCCTCCATGCCGCGATCGTAGAACAGGCGCCCTCGGCTGTCTGACAGCTCCGGACATTTGTCAGGAGGAGGACATCCCTCCCTCGCCAAGCGGTCGGCGACGACATCCGCGAGGTCACGCAGCGGGAACCGGGTGGGGGGCCGCCCAGGACGCCCCCGGTTGAACGACGGGCGTGGGCAGGGCAGCATGTCATCCGATGACCATTCTGCATCTCGCCCTGGCCTCCGACTGGGACGCCGCCCGGCAGGCGGGGGAGTACCGCGTCTCCACGATCGGCCGCACCCTCGACGACGTCGGCTTCATCCACGCCTGCGCCGACCACGAGCAGCTGCGCGGCGTCGTGGAGCGCTTCTACCGCGACGTCACCGACCCCCTGGTGCTGCTGAGCGTCGACCCCGCCGGGCTCGACGTCCGCATGGAGGAGGTGCCCGGTGACTCACCCGAGGCGTTCCCGCACATCTACGGGCCGCTGCCGGTCACCGCGGTGACCGCCGTCCAGCCGTTCACCCCGCCCGGCCCCGGCCCGCTCAGTAGGCTCCGCGCATGACCGACGTATCCGGACCGACGATCCGCACCCTCGACTCCATGGTCGTCTACACCAACCCGTGGATCAGCGTGCGCGAGGACCGCATCGAGCGCCCCGACGGCTCCCACGGCATCTACGGTGTCGTGGACGCGCCGGACTTCGCCATCGTCATGCCCATGGAGAACGACGGGTTCCACCTGGTGGAGGAGTATCGCTACCCGGTGGGGCGCCGCACCTGGAACTTCCCCCAGGGCGGGGTGAAGGACAGCCCCTCACCCCTGGTCACCGCCCATACCGAACTGACCCAGGAGACCGGCCTGCGAGCCACCTCGATGACCCACCTGGGGCGCCTGGACAACGCGCACGGCACGATGGGCCAGAACTACGACATCTTCCTCGCCACCGGTCTGACCGCCGGCGCCCACGAGCGCGAGCACACCGAACAGGACATGCGCCAGGACTGGGTGTCGCGCGCCGAGTTCGAACAGATGATCCGCAACGGCGCCATCACCGACAGTAACTCGATCGCCGCCTACGCCATGCTCCTGCTGCGCGGGGCGGCCTGAGAGACCTGCCCGGCCTGAGAGACCTGACCGGCCGCCTCGGAGCCGGAAAACCCGATCGAGCATGGCCTGCAGCAGATCACCGCATCTGTCCCGAATGTAGTGATCACATCCGCCTTTTGGCGGCTTCGCGGCGGTACGCTCAGCCCATGTCGAACCCGATCGTCATCCTCCTCCTGACGGCGGTCGTCGTGGCGGCGGTCATCGCCCTGATCGTCTTCGCGGTACGAGCGGCACAACGCCCCAGGAACGCCCTGGTCGGCGGGGGAATCGGCCCCGAACTCGTCGAACGGCTCCTGGAACTCAAGGCCTCCGGCCAGTTCGACCAGGCCGTCTTCCTGGTCCGTGGCGAGACCGGCATGAGCCACCGCGCCGCCGCCCGCTTCGTCAGGAAACTCAGGTCATCACCCCCGCCCTGACCTCCCGCCCCCGTCCGGGGCGGGCGCCGGCCGAGGTGGCCGCCGCCCCCGCCCCGCTCGGCCCTCCTCCCGCTCCGGCTCGGCCCGCCCCGGCGAGAACCGCCGGGGTGGACCCTTGGGTACCCTGGGGGCGACTTCGGCGGCGACGCCGGCGACACACGAGAACGCGCCGGCGCGAGAAGCGCCACCCCCCGCCCACAGGCCACGGACGGCACCGACCGGCCGGCGACACGTGATCCACCGGTCCGCGCCCCGCGCGACGCGAGACCGCCAGGCACGGGGGAGACCACAATGCGCCCGACGAGGATCCGACGATGACGACCCCCCGCCGGGAGGGCGCCCCACCGCCCGCGCGGACCGTGTGGGCACAGACCTCCACCACTCCGCTGCGCGACTTCCTGCGCACGGAAACCGGCAGTGCCGTCGTCCTGCTCGCCGCGACGCTGGCCGCCCTGGCCTGGGCCAACGTCGCCCCCCTCGCCTACGAGCGGTTCTGGCGCGTCCCGCTGTCCGTCACCTTCGGGGACTCGGGCGTCTCCCAGGACCTGCGCCAGTGGGTCAACACCGGCCTGATGACGTTCTTCTTCTTCGTCGTGGGGCTCGAAGCGCGCCGGGAGTTCGACATGGGGGAGTTGCGCGACCGCAGACGGCTCGTCCTGCCCCTGGCCGCCGGCGCCGGCGGCATGATCGTCCCCGTCGCGATCTACCTCGGCCTCAACGCGGGCACCCCGGCCGTCCACGGCTGGGGCGCCGCCATGTCCACCGACACCGCGTTCGCCCTCGGCATGCTCGCCCTGTTCGGATCCCGCCTGCCCGCCCGGCTGCGCACCTACCTGCTCACCGTCACCGTCGTCGACGACCTGATCGCCCTCGCGGTCATCGCGATCTTCTACAGCGAGCACGTCACGCCGGTACCGCTGCTGGCCGCGGTGGCCGTCTTCGCGGTGATCCTGGCGGTGCGCGCCACCGGCGTACGCCACGGGTTCGTCTACGCCCTGCTGGGCGCCGCGGCATGGGTCGCGTTGCTGCGCTCCGGCGTCGAACCGGTCATCATCGGCCTGGCGATGGGACTGCTGACCTACGCCTCCCCGGCCTCCCGCGACGACCTGGAACGCGCCACCGACCTGTTCCGCCTCTTTCGCGAGCAGCCGACCCCCGAGCTGGCCCGCTCGGCCCGGGGAGGTCTCACCTCGGCGATCTCGCCCAACGAGCGGCTGCAATAGCTCTACCATCCCTGGACGAGCTACGTCGTCGTCCCCCTGTTCGCCCTGGCGAACGCCGGGATAACCCTCAGCGGCGACTTCCTGGCGCGAGCCCTCGTCTCCCCGATCACCCTGGGCATCCTGCTGGCCTACACGGTCGGCAAGCCCGTCGGGATCATCCTCTCCTCCTGGCTGGTCACCCTGCTCGGCCGGGGCCGCGTCCGCCCGCCGGTCGGCTGGGCCGCCGTGACGGCCGGCGGAGCGATCGCCGGTATCGGCTTCACCGTCTCCCTGCTGATCGCCACCCTCGCCTTCGACGGCCCTCAGCTCCAGGAGGCCAAGTTCGGCATCCTCGCCGCGGCGGTGTGCGCGCCCGTCGTCACCTGGGCCGTCTCCCGCGCGACCGCGATGCTCCCGGCACGGCTGCGCGTCCGCGCCCTGCTGGGCACCGCCGAGACCATCGTCGACCTGGCCGCTCCCGTCGACCCCGCCCGCGACCACCTTCGCGGCCCCGCCGACGCGCCGGTGACCGTCGTGGAGTACGGCGACTTCGAGTGCCCCTACTGCGGCCAGGCCGAACCGGTCGTGCGCCGCATCCTGGCCGACCTCGGCGACGTCCGCTATGTCTGGAGGCACCTGCCGCTCACCGACGTCCACCCCTTCGCCCAGCTCGCCGCCCAGGCCGGCGAGGCCGCCGCCGCGCAGGGAGCGTTCTGGCAGATGCACGACCGCCTGCTCGCCCACCAGGACCGCCTGCGTCCCTCCGACCTCATCGGCCACGCCCGCGACCTCGGCCTCGACGTCGAGCGCTTTCGCGCCGACCTCCACGATCACACGGTCGTCGCCCGGATCGCCGCCGACGTCGACTCCGCCGACGTCAGCGGCGTGTCCGGTACGCCGACGTTCTTCATCAACGGGCGGCGCCACCACGGCGCCTTCGACCTCGACGGCCTCTCCTCGGCCATCCGGTCGGCGCGAGCCCGGGCCGGCCTGGACTCGTCGCGGCGATAGGAACGAGCCCCTGACCGGGCGCTCGAGCCCGTGCGCGGTGAAGATTCGGGCTACCGTGTCCGGGCCGGTCGCGAAGGGCCGGCGAATCAAGTGAGTGACTCCAAGATGGCGATCGCGGCTTTCGTGCCGTCTTCGTCGCGGATGGCCTCGGCGAGCCGGTCGGCTTGCCGGGCCATGGCCTCCTCGCCGACGGCCCGGCGGATCGCGGCGGCGAGTCCTTCGGCGGTGAGGTGGCGTTGCGGCAGCGGCGCGGGGGCGACGCCCGCGGCGTGCGCGCGGGCGGCCCAGAACGGCTGGTCGGCGACGAAGGGGCAGATGACCTGCGGTCGTCCTGAGGCCAGCGCCGCGCCGGTGGTGCCGCTGCCGCCGTGGTGGACGATCGCGGCCATGCGGGGAAACAGCCAGTCGTGCGGGGCCTCGTCCAGCAGGAACACCTCCTCGGGCAGGGCGGGCGGGTCGTCGACGGCGATGCCGCCCCAGCCGGACACCAATACCGCGCGCGTGCCGGTCAGCGCGATCGCGTCGGTGACGACGCGGCCGATGCGGCGGGGGTCGGTGCCGGCCATGCTGCCGAAGCCGATGTAGACCGGTGGCGCTCCGGCGGCCAGGAACGCGGCCAGATCCGGTGGCGGGGTCCAGGTGGAGGCGGCGGGCAGGAACCAGAACCCGGTGGTGTGGACCTGAGGAGGGTATTCGGCGCCGGAGGGCAGCAGGTGGCGGCTGAAGCCGTGCAGCACGGTGGCCGGGCCGCCGTCGGGGCGGCGCAGGAAGTCGTGGCGGCCGCGCCGGCGGGGCAGGTCGAGCGTCGTGTCGGCCACCGCGCCGAAGGAGCGCAGCATCAGCCGGAACGGCAGGTAGGAGGCGCGGTTCAGCGCCCGTGGCAGCGGCAGGGGGATCATCGGGTTGGCGAAGGAGGCGGTGGGCACCCACACCGGCTGCAGCAGGGCCGCCACGGCGGGCACCCCCAGAGCCTCGGCGATGCGATGGCCCGGGACGCTCGGGCCGTACACGACGAGGTCGGCGCCCTCCTGCGCGACGGTGACCATGTCGGTGAACACCCGCGCCATCAGCGGCTTGCTGGCCCGCATGACCTGCAGGGCGATCTTCTTGCCGGCCATGCCGCGGTAGTTGCTCTCGATCGCCCGGCGGATCTGGGGGTCGTCGATGAGGGTGTTGGGACCGTCGTGCACCGGAGCGAAGGGCAGGCCGTGCGGTTCGGCGAGGGAGGCCGAGGCGGCCGGGGCGGCCAGCACCGCGTGGTGACCGGCCTGTCGCAGGGCCAGGGCCAGGGCGGCGTACGGCTGGACGTCACCGCGGGTGCCGTGGGTGAGGATGAGGACCTTCATCGGGTTCTCCGCTTCGCGGCGAGGGCGTCCCAGGCGTCGAGCAGGCGCTCGTCGGTGAACACGCCGTGGGTGAGCATGTCCACGGAGGTCCGCGAGTAGCGCAGGGTGGCGTCGGTTTGGTGCAGGTCGGCTACGCCCAGGACCCTCGACAGGTGCTCACCGAAGGCCAGCGGCGCCAGCAGCCAGGTCACGTACAGGGCGGCGCGGGCCCGGGCGTCGCCGGTCGGGCGGATCCACCCTTCGGCGCTGCCCCGCTCCAGCCACGCGCCGGTGGTCTCGACGATCTCGTCGAACAGCGCGGCCGCCTCGGGGGTGCCGTCCAGGAAGGCGCGGGCGAGGTAGCGCCGTACCGGTTCGGCCTCCTCCAGCATGGCGGCCAGGCCGGAGGCGTCTTTCAGGTCGACCGGGTCGTCGGGATCACCGCGCACCAGCGAGATCACGTACTGGTCGCACGCCGCGCGCAGGCCCTCCTTGGAGCCGAAGTGGTGCACCACCAGGGCGGGCGAGACGCCGGCTTTGGCGGCGATGGCGCGGATGCTCACCCGGGTGACGCCCTCGGAGCCGAACAGCTCCAGGGCCGCGTTCCCGATCCGGGCCCGCGCGGTGAGATCACTGTCTGAACGCATGTTCAGCATACTAAACAAACGTTCAGCTCAAAGGGAAGGGGTGAGGGGCCGGGAAGGCGGCAACGAACCGGTTATGCAGCCGTTGACGGGCATGCGAGCATTGCGGCCCATGACGGCTTCGGAGCGAGAGACGATCACCGCCCGCCTGGCGGCGGGTGCGGTGGAGTACCGGCTGGAGGGCGAGGGGCCCGAGACGGTCGTGATCTTCCACGGTGGTCACATGCGGGCCGCGCTGGCCCTGGGCGAGGAGGTCTTCACCACTTCCGGCCACCGGGTGCTCGCCCCTTCTCGCCCCGGGTACGGACGAACCCCCCTGGCCACCGCCACCACGCCCGCCGCCTTCGCCGACGTCGTCGCGCAGCTGTGCCACACCCTGGGCATCGAGCGGGTCGCCGCGGTGGTGGGCATCTCGGCGGGCGGGCGCACCGCCCTGACCATGGCCGCCCGCCACCCGCATCTGGTGCGCCGGGTGATCCTGCAAAGCGCGGTGGGCTTCCTGCCCTGGCCCGGCGACCGGCGCACCCGCCTGGCCGGCCGCCTGGTGTTCAACGCCCGCGTCGAGGCGGCGTCCTGGGCGGCGGTGCGGCTGCTGATGCGCGCGGCGCCGAGGGCGGGATTGCGGTTGTTGCTGCGCGACCTGTCCACCCGGCCCGTCGGCCAGGTCATGGCCGGCCTGAGCGAGCACGACCAGGCCGAACTGGCCGCGCTGTTCACGCTCATGCGCTCAGGTGAGGGTTTCGTCAACGACATGCTGCCGGTGCCCGACTGCGCCGGGCAGGTCACCCAGCCGACCCTGGTCATCGCCAGCCGCACCGACCGCTCGGTCCCCTTCGCCCACGCCGAATCCCTCGCCGCGACCGTCCCGGGGGCCGAACTGGCCGAGAGCCGGGCCGATGGCCACATGATCTGGTTCGGGTCCGACTATCCCGCGATCGCCACGAGGATCAGGGCCTTCCTCGCCGCGGGGTGAGGCGTTCACCCGGCTCTTCCCGCCCGCGGCCGTACCTCGCCGCCCGGGAGGCGGGACAGGGGTTCACATCAGGTAGCGCAGCCACAGGTAGGGCGTCACCAGCGCCACGGTGACGAAGGCGACGATGAGACCGTACCGGGTGAACTCCCAGAAACTGATCGGGGTGCGGTTGCGGGCGGCGATGCCGATGATGACGACGTTGGCGGCGGCGCCGACGGCGGTGGCGTTGCCGCCCAGGTCGGCGCCGAAGGCCAGCGCCCACCACAGCACCTGGGCGTGGTCGTGGCCGCCGTTCGCCTGCACCAGGTCGGCGACGATCGGGCTCATGGTCGCCACGTAGGGGATGTTGTCCACGATCGCCGAGATGCCGGCCGAGGCCCACAGCAGGCCGATCGCGGTCAGCCCCAACCGGCCTTCGGTGGCGCCGACGGCGGCCTGGGAGATCTGGCCGATGACGCCGGTCTCGACCAGGGCGCCGACCATGACGAACAGTCCCATGAAGAACACCAGGGTGGGCCATTCGACCTCGGCGAGGGCCTGCCCGGTGGTGACCTTGGTGGCCGCCACCAGGATCCCGGCGCCGAGGATCGCCACCACCGAGGGCTCGTAGTGCAGCACCGGGTGCAGCACGAAGGCGGCCATCACCAGGGCGAGCACGACCAGGCTCTGCCACAGCAGGGTGCGGTCGGCGATGGCCTCGCGCTCGTTCAGCTGCATGATGCCGGCGGCGCGTTCGGGGTCGTAGACGAACGCCTTGCGGAACATGATCCGGCACAGGCCGACGAACACCACCATCAGGATGACGATCATCGGTGCCATGTGCGCGAGGAAGTCGTTGAAGGTGAGCCCGCCCCGGCTGGCGATGATGATGTTGGGCGGGTCGCCGACCAGGGTGGCGGCCCCGCCGATGTTGGAGGCCAGCGCCTCGGCGATGAGGAACGGCACCACCGGCAGCGCCAGGCGCTCGCACACCAGGAAGGTCACCGGCGCGATCAGCAGCACCGTGGTGACGTTGTCCAGCAGCGCCGAGGCCAGCGCGGTGATGACCACCAGCAGCACCATCAGCCGGAACGGGCGTCCCCTGGCCCGTTTGGCGGCCCAGATCGCCAGGTACTCGAACACGCCTGTCTGCTTGAGCACCCCGACGATGACCATCATGCCCAGCAGCAGGAAGATGACGTTCCAGTCGACACCGGTCTCCGAGGAGAAGAACGCCGCCTCGGCGTCGCTGGCGTGGATGACCAGCATGATTCCGGCTCCGCCGAGGGCGGAGGCGACCCGGTGGATCCGCTCGGTCGCGATCAGCGCGTAGGCGCCCAGGAAGACCGCCACCGACAGCCAGGCCAGAGCCGTCATGAGGCGAGCATCCGGTCCATGAGCGCCTGCAGCGTCACCGCGCCGTGCAGGCGGCCCTCGCCCACCACGGCGACCAGCGGGCTGTGGGTGCGGGCCATCAGCGCGGCGATCTCCAGCACGGTGGAGTCCGGGTCGGTGACCGGTAGCTCGCGCGGTGTGGGTGGCAGCGCCTGGCGTACGGTCTGGCCGGCGACGTTGCGCAGGAAGGCGTCGGCGTGGGCCTCGTCGACCACCCGGGCCAGCGCCGGATCGTCCTGGCAGTAGCCGGGCACCGCCAGGGCCAGCACCTGGGTGCCGGCCAGGATGCTCAGCGGCAGCCCGCCGGAGTCCACCACGATCAGGCCCGGCAGATCCTGGTCGGCCAGCAGCCGGGCCGCGTCCAGCACGGAGGTGTCGAGGGTGACGGTGGGGAAATCGACGAGCAGGTCACGAGCGCGCATGAGGGCCCTTTCAGGGGTCGGCGGCAGAACTACCGACCAGACTTCCCGGCGCACCCTCGACGGACCCTATCAATGATCGACGATCCGGGAGAAATCCACGTCCTGCCGGGCTCGACGGCTCGCGGGGCCACGTCACCGGCGGCCGAGGACCTTCTCCACCGCGTCGGCCGCCGCCGGAGCCCCGCCCGCGGCGGCCATCTCCCGCCGCATCCACGCCAGCCGCTCGCGAACGTGCTCGTCGCCGGCCACCTCCTCCACGGCCCGCCACAGCGCGTCGGGGGTGATCTCGCCCGGCGGCAGCACCGTGCCCAGGCCCAGTGCGGCGACGCGGTCGGCGTTGGCCCGCTGCTCGGCCATCTGCGGCACCGCCACCATCGGCACCCCGAAGTGCAGGCTCTCCATCGTGCCGCCCATCCCGGCGTGCGTGACGAATGCCCGCGCGTGGCGCAGCACGGCCGGCTGCGGCGCGTGCCGGTGCACCTCCACGTTGGGCGGCACCGGTCCCAGCGTCCTCGGGTCCACCTCGCCCACGGCCAGCACGACCTGCCAGGGCCGATCCGCCGCCGCGCGCAGCACGGTGCGGTAGAAGCCGGGCCGGTCGTTGTAGGCGGTGCCCAGCGAGACCAGCGCCACCGGGAGATCACCGGAGGGTTCCCAGCCGCCCTGGTAGGCGCGCTCGGTGATGCCCGGGCCGACGAAGGCGTACCGGTCGGTGAAGGTCTCGCCGGCGTACTGGAAGGCGCGCGGCAGCATCACCAGCCTGAGCGCGGACTCGTCGCCCCGCATGAAAGCCTGCATGTCGCGGAACCCCTCCGCCCGCAGGAAGCGGTCCAGCCGGACGGCCATGAGCAGGAAGCGCGGGCTCAGCGGGTTGAACCTCGTGTACTCGGTGGCCATCGACCAGTGCTCGTTGCTGACCAGGTTGGGCCAGGTCTCCACCGCGGGCACCCGCCATCGCCGGGCCAGGATCCGGCCCCACCAGCCCATCGGCCCGTCGTGAACCACCAGGTCGGGGGGCGGGCCCCCGCTCAACTGCGGGAGCGTCGCCCTTGTCTCGTCGAGCAGCAGGCCCATGGCGCGGGCGAGCTCCCTGCCGTGCATCTGCGGTGCCTCGATGTCGTCGCGGCCCTCCCAGGTGGAGGTGATCGGGACGACCTCGGCGCCGGTCTCGGCGACGCGCTCGGCGTATGCCGCGGTGGTGGCGTAGGTGACCCGGTGGCCGCGCCGTACGAGCTCGGCGGCGAGACCCAGCGTGGGGTTGACGTGTCCGGAGGCGGCGGGGGCGAAGAACGCAACGGTTGCCATACCGGTGTATTATAATACGTACGTATGGAAAAGGGGAGGGCATGCCGAAGCAGGTCGATCACGACGAGCGGCGCCGGCACATCGCCGAGGCCGTGCTGCGCGTCGCGGGCCGCCACGGGCTGGACCGCGCCACGCTGCGCGACATCGCCGTCGAGGCGGGCATCTCCCTCGGGGCCGTGCAGCACTACTTCCACAGCAAGGACGAGCTGCTCCGGCACGTGATCGACTACATGGGCGAGCAGGTCACCGCGCGGATCGTGGCCGGACTCGGCAATCTCGGCGACCTCGGCGAGTCCGTCTCCGAGCGGGCCGTCCTGGGGGTGATGGTCGCCGAGATGCTGCCGCTGGACGCCCGCCGCCGGGCCGAACGCCGCGTCGTCCAGGCATTCGGCGTCCGCGCCGCGGACGCCCCCCACCTGGCCGAGCCCCTGCGGGAGGGGTACCACTGGCTGCACGAGCGGGTCGCCGAACTGATCGGCCAGGCCCAGCGGGCCGGCGAGATGCGGCCCGAACTGGACGCCGAACGCGAGTCGATCGCGCTGCTCGCCATGATCGAGGGCCTGGCCTTCGACATCCTGCTCGGCGTGCGCGATCCCGACCAGGCCGTGGCGAGCGTGCATTACCACCTGGACCGGCTGGCGGTCCGGTAGGTCTCCCGGCCGCCCCGGTGGGCGTCGGTGCCCACCGGGGCGGGTGAGGATCAGGTGGCGCGGTCCGGCCGTACGGCGGGGTGAGCGGACCGTCCCTGTCGTCGTGCCGCCCACACGGTGCGTTCGGTGCGCACCGTCAGATCGTCCCTGCGCAGGAGGCCGTGGGGGCCGTCGGTGTCGAGCAACCGGTCGAGGGCGGCGAGGTCCTCGGCGGGGAGCGACCCGGCGACGCCGGCGCGCACGCGCCGCAGGCCGTTCAGCGCGTAGCGGCCGACCGCCTCGGAGTGTGGCGGCTCCAGGTTCACGGTGATCGTGCGTTCGCCCTCGACGCCGAAGCCGGCGGCGGTCAGCCGGGGGCCCCAGTCGGCGCCGCGGTGCGGCATCCGCTCGGCATGATGGTCGGCGAGCGCGGCGTGGCAGCGTTCCTCGAGACCGGGCCGGTCCTTCGGGGCGTCTTCCGGCAGGAACCGCGGGAAGCCGGACAGTTCGACGACGGCGAGCAGCCCGCCCGGCGCGAGCGCGTCGTGCACCTGGCGCAGGGTGCGGTCGGGATCGGCCATGTGATGCAACGAGGCCGACGCCCAGACCAGTTCGGGCGCGCCGAGCTCGGGCCACGCCCCGTCGAGGTCGGCCTGCACGGTGCGGACCCGGCCGGCCAGGCCCCGCGACGCCGCCTTGTCGCGCAGGCGGCCCAGGTGGTGGGGCGAGGCGTCGACGGCGACCACCTCGGCCTCGGGGAAGCGCTTCAGCAGCGCGAAGGTGCCCGCCCCGGTGCCGGACCCCAGATCCACGATCCGCCGGGGGGCGGCCGTGACGGGCAGCCACGCGACGATGGACGCGATGTGGTCGGCGAGCACTTCCGCGTCCAGGTCGAGCAGCTGGGCCATCTCGCCCTCGGTGTCGTGCTCCCGTCCGTGCTGGTGATCGGACCGGGCGTCGTGGTGGTGGTGCGCCGTGTGCGGGGCGGTGGGTGTCATGGCGACCACGCTAGGAGCCTCATGCGCCGCAGGCGTGCAATCTTGCCGACAAGGCAAGACGATGGCCTGCCGGGCCGCGTGACGCGCAAGCGGCGTGAGGAGCCGGTCTCGAACGCGAGCCCTCCGGCGGGGGGCAGGAGCGGCCGCCAGGGACCGATCACCGCGGTGTGCGGCTCGCCTCGGAGGTGTCCTCGCGGGTTTGGTGGCCGCGGCGCGCCTCGCGGTCGAAGATTCCGAGGATTTCGGCCGGACCGCGTCGTGCGTCTGGGCGTCGAGGCCGATCGGGGGACGGTCCTCGGCCTGGCCGGCCTGCCACAGCGGGTGCCGGTCCTCGGCCCACTGGCGCAGCAGGATCCTTGCCTTGAGCAATATTAAGAAACTGCAGGTCAACGGAATCGAGGAGAGGGTCCGGGAACGCGTCCCCTCTGCTGTGGGAACTCATCGCTCATTTGGCCGCCGGTGGCGAACCGGAGCACGTCGCGGCCGCAGTCGAGGCCACCACCACGTTCTACGCGCCCGACCCGGCCTGACATTCCTGCTGCGGTGGGCTGACCGGCGCCTTCGGCGCTCGCACCCACGAGGAGAATGACGAATCGCCGGGCGGAGGGCCGCCCCCACACTGCGTAAGCGCATCGATGCGTACCGAGATCGCACGGTGAACGCACCCTCTGGCACCCAACCGCAGATCACACGTCCGCCCTTCACTCTACGGACACAGAATGCAGTGCCCTCAGGCCGAGGAGCACGACGAGCAGTACAAAAACACGTCGTCCCACACCTAGAAGGAAAAGAATGATGCGCCCATGAAACACACCGCCTCCATCGAGATCGCCCTGCCGCGGGAGAAGGCGGTCCAGCTGCTCGCCGACCCGGCACACCTGCCGAAATGGCTGCGGGGCCTGGTGCTGCACGAGCCGCTGAGCGGGGAGCACGGGCAGCTCGGCACCAAGTCGCGGGTCGTGATGCAGATGGGCCGGCGGAAGATCGAGTGCACCGAGACCATCACACGCCGGGAACCGGCAGACCTGCGCGAGATCCCGAAAACGAGCGTCGTTCACTTCGACCGCGAGATCGTCGGCGAGGGCATGTGGAGCGCCGTGCGCGACCGGCTGACCGAAGCCGGCCCGGAAACGACGCTCTGGGAGAGCGAGAACGAATACCGGTTCAGCGGCTTTCTGATGAAGCTGCTGGGACTTCTGATGCCCGGCGCCTTCCGCAAGCAGTCGCAACAGCACATGCAGGACTTCAAGGCGTTCGCCGAGCAGGGAAAGGACGTCCGCGAAGCGACGGACTGATCTGCCCCGGCTACCGAGCGCGTTCGAGGCGGGCTCGCTGGGTTTTCCGCGATTGCCGCCGGTTTCGCCGGGATCAGGGGTTTGCCGATCGGCGGCCCTGGGCTACTGTTCTAGAACTGAAGCCACTGTTCTAGAACTGTCCAGAGGGAGAAGACGATCATGGGCGAGATGTCCCGGTCCGGCCGGCAGGGCGTCACGGTGCCCGCCGCCCGCGCGATGAGCGACCCCGGCGCCACCGGCCGGTTCGGAACCTACGGCGGGCGGTACGTGCCGGAGTCGCTGGTCCCGGCCTGCCACGAGATCGAGGCGGCCTTCCGCGAGGCCTGGAGCGACCCCGAGTTCCGCGGCAGGCTCGACACCCTGCTCACGGTCTACGCGGGACGCCCCACTCCGCTGACCCCCGCCTGGCGGCTCTCGCGCGAGCTCGGCATCACCCTGTTCCTCAAACGCGAGGATCTCGCGCACACCGGATCACACAAGATCAACAATGTGATCGGCCAGGCGCTGCTCGCTCACCGGATGGGCAGGAAACGGCTGCTGGCCGAGACCGGCGCGGGCCAGCACGGCGTCGCCACGGCCACCGCCGCGGCGCTCCTGGGCCTCGAGGCGACCGTGTTCATGGGCGAGCGCGACATCGAACGGCAGGAGCTCAACGTTCTGCGGATGAACGCGCTGGGAGCGAAGGTCGTGCCGGTCACGACCGGGAGCCGCACCCTCAAGGACGCCTGCAACGAGGCGATGCGGCACTGGGTGTCGTCGGTGGACGACTCCTACTACTGCGTCGGGTCGGTGATGGGCCCGCATCCCTATCCGTGGATGGTGCGCGAGTTCCAGCGGGTGATCGGTGAGGAGGCCCGCGCCCAGTGCGCCGCCGAGCTCCCCGTCGGCGTGCCCGACTACGTGGTCGCCTGCGTCGGCGGCGGCTCCAACGCCGCGGGCACGTTCGCCGGCTTCGTCGACACCACCGCCCGGCTCGTCGGGGTCGAGGCCGAGGGCGGCGCGGCGGCGACCTTCGGCAGGGCCGGGGTGCTGCACGGCTTTCGCTCGCTGGTCCTGCAGGACGAGGACGGCCAGGTGACGGAGGCCCACTCGGTCGCGGCCGGCCTCGACTATCCGGGGATCGGCCCCGAGCACGCCCATCTACGCGACGAAGGGCGCGCCCGCTACGAGACCGTGAACGACGAGGAGGTCCTCCAGGCGCTGCTGTGCCTGGCCCGCACCGAGGGGATCCTGGCCGCGCTGGAGTCCTCGCACGCCGTGGCCTGGGTGATCCGGGCCGCCAGGTCCGGCGAGATCGCGCCGGGATCGACCGTGATGCTGACCCTCTCCGGCAGGGGAGACAAGGACATCGCCTCCCTCAAGGAGTTGCTGTGAGCGAGTCCCTGGAAGAGTTCCTGGTCGCACGCCGCGGCACGGGGCGTTCCCTGCTGGTGCCCTATGTCACCGCCGGGGTCACCCCCGGATGGGCGGACGTCGTCCACGCCTACGCCGATGCCGGAGCCGACGCCGTCGAGCTGGGCTTGCCCTTCTCCGATCCCATGCTGGACGGCGTCACGATCCAGGAGGCCTCCGACCGGGCGATCGCGGCCGGGACCACGGTCAGGGGAATCCTCGAGAAGGTCGCGACACTCGACGTCGGCGTGCCGCTCATCGCGATGACCTACAGCAATCTGGTGGTGCGGCAGAGCGCCGCGCGGTTCTGCGCGGCGCTCACCGCGAGCGGCCTGCGCGGGCTGATCGTGCCCGACTCGCCGCTGGAGGAGGCGGGGGAGCTGGCCGACGCCGCGGCGGCCGAAGGCCTGGATCTCGCGCTGCTCGCCGCGCCGTCCTCCTCCCGGGCCAGGCTGCGCGAGATCGCCGAGCGCAGCCGGGGCTTCGTCTACGCCCTGACCCGCATGGGCACCACCGGCGAGCGCGGAGAGGTTCCCGAGCGGGCCGCCCGGCTCGGCCGCGAGCTCAAGGGACTCACCGACCGGCCGGTCCTGTTCGGGTTCGGGGTCTCCAACCCGGCGCAGGCCGCCGAGCTGGCGGGTCACGCCGACGGCGTCGTGGTGGCTTCGGCGCTGATGCGCAAGCTCCTCGACGGCGCCGGGCCAGGCGAGCTGGGAGGATATGTGGCGAGCATCCGCCGCGCACTCGACCAGGGAGCCCGATGAGCAGTACGCCCCGCTACCGCGCCATCGCCGACGACCTGACCCACAAGATCAGGTCGGGCCACTACCGCGCGGGCGAGGCGTTGCCCGCGCAGCGTGAGCTCAGCGCCTCCTACGGCGTGACGATGATGACGCTGCGGCAGGCGTTGCAGGTCCTCAGCGGCGAGGGCCTGATCGTCCAGCGGGCCGGCCGCGGCACCTACGTGACGCCGGCCGGCGCGCAGTACCCCCTCGACACGCTGCGCAGTCTCGGCGACGACCTGCGCAGGCAGGGCTACCCCCTGCGCACCGAGGTGCTCTCGGCCGCGATCCGGCAGGCCCCGCGCTCGCTCACCCGGCTGCTGGGCGACGCGCCGGCCGGCGCTCGGGTCCTGCGGCTGGCACGCGTACGGCATCTGCTGGGCCGGCCCGCCGTCCACCAGATCTCCTGGATCGCCGAGCCGCACGCCTCGGCGATCAAGGGGGCCGATTTCACCGAGACCCCGCTGTACACCGCGCTCGCCGACGCCGGCGCGCGCGTGCACCGGGCGACCGAACGGATCAGGCCGGCCCTGCTCACCGCCCCGGTGGCGGCGCGGCTGCGGCATCCGGCGGGCAGCCCGGTCTTCGTCAGCGAGCGGGAGACCTATGACGACCAGGGCGCCCTGGTCGTCATGGACCACGCCACGATCCTCGGCGAGTGGATGGAGATCAGGGCCGAGCGCAAGGCCACCGACCTGTCGCTGCACTGGGTCTCCCAGCGCTGACCGTTGCCTAGCGCCGTTTTTCCCGCCCGTTCTCCTCGGCGGACGAGGCGGGCGACGTGGAGGCGGCGATGCCGCCCAGCAGGTTGGCGACCAGGGCCTCGGCGAACTCCTCGGTCAGCGGCTGGTCGGGGATGAGAAGCCGGTGGTAGCAGGCGCCCCACAGCTGGTCGACGACCACCTCGGGATCCAGGCCCGGACGCAGCTGGCCGCGCCGCCCGGCCCTTTGCAGGGCCTGCACGGCCAGAGCCCGGCGCGGGCCCGAGTAGTGCTCGCGGTAGACCGCCGCCAGATCGGGATCGGTCTGGGCCTGGCCGATGAGCTGCGGCACGACGGTCCCGGCCCGGGTGTCGCGCATCAGGCGTACGAACGCCTTCAGCTGCGCGGTGAGATCGGCGGCGATGTCGCCGCTGTCGGGAAAGGCCAGGACGGGGCCGACCACGCCGAAGTAGCCCTCCAGGGCCAGTGCCCCCTTGGAGGGCCACCACTTGTGCAGCGTGACCCGGCTCGCGCCCGCCAGGGCGGCGACCTTCTCCACGGTGAAACCGGCCATGCCCTCGGCCAGCAGGAGCTCACCGGCCGCCCGCAGGACCTCCCGGCGCACCTGGTCGGCCGGGCGGCGCCCACGCCCGCGCCGGGCGGGCGGGCTGGGGTGCGTCACGGTCCACCTCCCGAAAAGCGCGCACGCGGCGCGACCACAGATATGTACAGAGTGTATACATTTTTTGCGGGGGAACCGCTCCGCGAGCACCGCTGATCGGCGATCAGCTCTCCTCCGGCCCCGAGCGGGCCTGGCCGCTTCGCCGCAGCAGCATGGCGGCGAGGTTCGCCCGGGTGTTCCTGTCGAAGTCCGCGCTGTCGTTGACCCGCGGAAACGGCCCCTCGGGCACCGCCACCCCGAGGAATCCGCACAGCGGCTCCCAGCCCTGACCGACCTCGAACCGCAACAGCCTGCCGGGCGGGATCGCCGCCACGACGTCGTCGATGTGCGCCTGGAAGGTCCTCAGCAGCCACGCGGGGTCCTCCCAGCGCCCGCCGAAAACCCGCTCCTCGACGGTGAGCCTGGTCATCTTCGTGAACGCGGCGAAGTCGGTGCCCAGCAGCGAGGAGAGCCCGCGCATCGCCCTGCCGCCAAGCCCGCGCCCGCGCCGGCGCTGCTTGAAGACGGTGGCGTTCATGCTGGCCAGCCAGCGCTGCGGATCCCGCACGGTGAGCACGACCTTCGCCTCGGGAAAGTGGCCGGCGAGCTCACGCCAGTAGGCGGCCGAGGGCCAGTCCACGCACGAGCGGTATCCCCGCAGCAGGTCCTCCCAGCTCACCGGCCGTCCCTCGGCCAGGGCGAGCCACCGGCGGATCTGCTCCGGCCGCTCGATCACCTCCTTCATGTGGTGACACGGCCCGTACCCCAACTGCTCCAGGGCCGTCTTGAGCGAGAGCGTTCCCGTACGGCCGAAACCTGCCCCGATGATGCGCATGATCTTTGCCATTCCCCCGGACACCGCGCGGCGGCTACCGGGGCAATGTCTCATCTTCGTCGAAGACCGGCGAGAAGCCTCGCCGGTCACAGGGACGGGGGGCGGGCGAGCGCGCCGGGGTCGGCGGCGACCAGGCCGGAGAAGCGCCCGGGCGCGAAGAAGTCCTTCGCCGCCGCCACCACCTCGCCAGGCGGTACGGCGGCCAGGCGGCGGGGGAAGTCGAGCAGCCACAGCGGGTCCCTGCCCTTGGCCGCCATGTCGGCGAGGGCGGAGGCGAAGGCCGCGCGCGGGGCCAGGCGGGTGGCCATGGAGCCGAGGGCGTAGGCCCGGGCGGAGTCGATCTCCCGCTCGGTGGGAGGGTGGGTCCGCATCCGGCGCAGCTCGGCGGCCAGTACCTCGAGCGCGGCGTCGGTGGTGGCCGCCGCCGTGTCGGCCTCGGCGGCCAGCAGCGCGCTGCCGGGGTGGGTGTCGAAGAAGGTCGTGACGCCGTACACGTAGCCCTTGTCCTCGCGCAGGCTTCTCGACAGCCGGGAGGACAGGTAGCCGCCCAGCACGTTGAGGGCCAAGAAGAGGGCCGGGTAGCGCGGGTGCTCGACCGTCACCGCCTGCGCGCGCAGGCGGACGCGCGACTGCGGCGCGCCGGGCCGCGGCAGCAGCGCGAGCCGGCCGCCCTCGATCTCGGGCAGGGGCGGCAGGGGCGGCAGGGGCGCAGCGGGGCGCGGGTGCGCCGGCCAGCCGGCGAGCGCCTCGCCGGCGGCGTCGGCCAGGCTATGGGGGTCGTCGCGGCCCAGGATCACCAGGACGGCGCCGGAGGGGTCGAAGGGCCGCCGCGGCCGGCGCCCGACGTCCTGCTCGCTCACCTGGAAGGCCACCGGGTGATCGCCGAACAGGTGCCGTGCCAGCTCGTGCCTGACCGTGACGTCGGGGTGGGCGCGCACCATCTTGAGCTGGGTGATCAGCTGCCCGCGCGCCGGTTCGGCCTCGGCCTCGCCGGGCAGCGCCCGCACCGCCCGCGCCAGCGCCGCCGTCAGCGGTCGCGGCTCGAGGCCGTGGGCGGTGACGGTCAGCTGGTGGACGTCGGCCGCCGCGCCGAGCTCCACGTCGGGCTCCACGTCCTCGCGCTGCGACAGGCAGGCCGCCAGCAGCATGGACGAGGCCAGGTCGCCCCGGGCCCGGCAGGGCCGGGGCAGGTGCAGGCGCGCCTCGACCAGGGGGGTGGCGCCGTGGCGCAGGGCCAGCACCCGCAGGCCGTTGGCGAGCCTGCGATCGGCGAGCGTACGATCCACGTCATTCCTCCTTCGGGCGGACGGTGAGCAGCGCGCGCGAGTCCGGGCGCAGGCCGCGCGCCGCGGCCGCCACGTCCGCGGCGCTCACCCCGGCGTAGAGCTCCGGCAGCCGCACGGCGTCCCGGGCGTCGCCGAACAGCAGCTCGAAGCGTCCCAGCAGGCGCACCCGGTTGGCGATGCGGTCCATGGACCGGTGGTGGGAGGTGAGCCAGGCGCTGCGGCAGCGCCGCAGCTCCTGCTCGCCGGGCCCGTCGGCGGCCAGTGACTCCAGTTCGGCGTCCACGGCGGCCAGCACCCGCTCGGCGGGCACCTCCCTGGGGTGCACCGCGGTGAGCACCCACATGTCGGGGTCTCGGGCGTCGAGGAAGTCGAACAGCCCGACACGCGCCGAGAAAGTGATGGCATGCCCCGTCTGGTGGCGGAGGCGTTCGCGCAGTCGTGGCCTGCCGCCCCCGGCGAGCAGGCCCGCCAGGGCCGACAGCGCGACGTGGGTGCCGGATGCCGGGTCGGGCACCCGGTGGCCGGCGGCGAGGGCCGGCAGCGGCGCGAGCCGATCGCGGTAGGAGACCTCCCGCGGCCCGGCCGGCGGCTCCCACCAGGAGACGGGCGCGGGGGCGGGCCTGGCGGGAATCGGCCCGAAGGTGCGTTCGACGACCTCCAGCACCTCCTGCGCCGAGACGTCCCCCGACACCGTGACCACGGCGTTGGCCGGGCTGTAGTGGCGTTCGAAGAACTCCTCGCAGTCGTGCAGGGTGACCTGGCGCAGCGACTCGTGGTCGCCGTACCCGTCGTGGGCGTTGGCGGCGTCGCGAAACAGCACCGGCGACAGCCTGGGCCAGGGAAACCCGCCGTACGGTTTGCGGGTCTTGCCCAGGATCTCCTCGCGCACCACCGAGGTCTGTGCCCGCACGGCCCGCTCGGTGATCTTCGGGGCGCGCATGCGAGCGGCCTCCAGGGCCAGCACCCGGCCGACGGCCCCGGCCGGCACGACGGTGTAGAAGTCGGTGTAGTCCTGCCGGGTCGAGGCGTTGCAGAATCCTCCGATGCCTTCGACCTGCTGGAAGTGCCCCTCGAACATCAGGTGCTCGAACAGGTGGGCGAGCCCGGCGAAGCCCTCGCCCCGGAATCCGACGCCGTAGTGGACGGCGACGGCGGCCACCGGCGCCGAGTGCTCCTCCTCCACGACCACCCGCAGGCCGTTGCCCAGTGTCAGACGCCTCATCGCCGGATCAGCCGCCCTGCCCGCGCCGCGTCGATCACGTCGGCGACGAGCCTGAGGTAGTCCGGCAGGATGGCGTGCCATGTGACGTACGCGGCGAAGTCGTGCACGTGGCTCAGGAAGCGCACCGTGGCGGCCCTGCCCACGGCGGCCAGGTCCAGCCGGGCGCCGTACCCGTCCAGCACGCGGCCGATGAGGGCGTCGTAGTCGAGGGTGGCGCGCCCGAACCGGCCGGCCAGCTCGCGAAACTCCACCAGTTCCCCGACGAGCCAGCCCACGTCGGACTCCGGCGCGCCGGCGCTCAGGTCCTCCCCGGTCAGCAGGGCGCCGTCCCGCTCGCAGGTCAGGGGCAGCAGGGTGCCCAGGCTGGGGGCGCCGTGCAGCAGCACGCGCGGCCGCGCCGGCGCGCACCACGCCGCGACCTCGGCGCTGCGGCCGGGGCCGAGGATGTCGGCCGCGTGCCGGTGCAGCCGCGGCGCGGCGCCGGGCCCGTCCCCGCCCAGCAGCCACGACAGCAGCCGCCGCGGCCCGGCGGGGGCCGGCAGGCCGGGTTGCGGCGCCGGCACGCCGTGCAGCCGGGCCAGGGTCGCGCCGGTCTGCGCCAGGGTGTCGGCGATCCGGGCCGTGCCCGGCGCGCCCCGCAGGAAGAGGCCCGCCAGTGAGCCGGCCTGATCGGTCCGGTAGCTCACGCCGTCGCCGCCGCCGCGCTCGGGCAGCGCGAGCCTGACCGCTCCGGTGGGCAGCGCCCGGACGGCCGCGAGCACGGCGGCGCCGGGCAGGCGCATCGCCTCACGGCGCTCGGGCCCGGGCCGCCGGGTCCACAGGTAGTCGCCCTCGCCGTGCCGCACGATCGTGGTGTGCAGGAAGCCGGTGCCGAACGACTCGACGATCTCGCTCATCGATCCTCCCGCTCGCGCCGTCGCTCCAGCTGTTCGATCAGGGTGGACAGGGGAGCGGCCGCCAGGGCGTCGCGCTCCCTGGTGTGGGTGCTCAGCGTGGGCACCGGGTCGGCGACCACGACGTTGGGCCGGTCCTTGAGCGCCGCGAGGTTGTGCCGGTAGGCGTAAGAGCCGGCCGCGCCGGGCGGCAGGGCGGGTGCGATCCCGATCAGCGCCGAGGTGCACTGCAGCGCCAGCAGGGCGGGCGTGTCGCCGCAGCCGCCGGCGAACCGGCTCAAGAAGTGGTAGGTCGCCGGGTAGACCACGACGGTGTCGGGCCAGCTCGCGTACTCCACGTGCGGCGAGCCCGGCCCCGGATCCTGCGGCCAGACGTCGAGCGGCACGTCCCTGCCGACGATGGCCGCGACCGACTGCCGGGTCACGAAGCGCTCGGCGCTTCTGGTCAGCACCACCCGGACCTCCAGGTGCGGGTAGCCGTGCCGCAGCCAGTTGAGCCAGTACGGCAGGAAGGCGGCACCGAGCGACCCGGTGGCGAGCACGAGCAGGCGTTCGGCGCCGAAGGGCGGTGCGCTAGTCATCGGTGTCGGTTCTCTCGGTGTCGGTTCTCTGAGCGTCGGTTCTCTCGGTGTCGGCCAGCGCGTCGAGGATCTGCTCGGCGTCGGCGAGCGCGGCCTTGTACCCCTCGGTCCGCATCACCCCCGCCGGGTTGAGAACGATCTCCTCGACGCCCGCCTCGCGGTAGCCGCGCAGCCGCTCGGCGACCTCCTGCGCCGTGCCGTACACGTAGACCCCCGCCTCCACCAGGGCCGCGGCACCCGCGCGCGGGTCGGCCGGATCGGCGCTCACCCCGGCCCGCCTGAGCATGTCGGTGTAGTGCGGCGCCTGCAGGTGGTGCCCGGCCCCGGCCTGTGCGAGCCTGCGCGGGTCGCGGCCGGCGCCGGCCAGCGCCACGTGCACGACGGCCGCGACGCGAGGCGGCGTGCCGCGGCGCGCCGCGCCCTCGGCCAGGGCGGGCATCAGCGTGTCGCGCACGTAGCCGGGCGGCGTCATCCAGGTGATGGCCACGTCCGCCACAGCGCCGGCCTTGCGCGCCATGCCCGGGCGCAGCACGCCCAGGCCCACCTCGACGGGGGCGTGCCTCATCGGGGGCAGCCCGCCACCGCCGCCGGCGTACGCCTCGCAGGAGGCGGGGGGCATCTCGCCGTCCAGGATGGCGCGCAGCGCCTGGGCGTAGCCGGCCGCGGCCGCGGCGGGCCTGTCGTACGGCGCGCCGCGCAGCGCCTTGACCAGCTCCGGGGTGGCGGCGCCGTACCCGGCGACGACCGGCCTGCCGGTGAGCACCGCCAGGCTGCGCGCCTGGGTGGCCGCCTCCAGCGGGTGGCGCAGCGGCATCAGCGTCACGCCCAGCCCGGACGCCACCTTGATGCCCCGGCCCGCCAGGTAGGCGATCGTCTGGTGGGACTCGGCCATCACCGATTGCCCCAGCCAGAGCCGGCCGGCCAGGCCGCTTTTCACCAGCTCCCCGAAGGGCACGACCACATCGGGATGCGCGGGCTGGAGCGGGAACAGCAGTGCGGGAGCCATGAACCCTCCTAGGTGTGTGTCGCCTCCCGAGCCGTGGCGGCGCCGCGGATCCGCGGCGCCGCCACGTCGATCACGTACGTCAGCAGCCGCCCTCGATGGTCAGCGTGCAGATGCTGTAGATCCAGTCGGTCGTCGTCGGGAGGGCCTCAAGGGTGTCGACCCCCGGGGCCGCCGCGACCTCGGCGAGCGAGGTGTAGGCGTCGGCGCCCTCCATCAGAAGCTCCGCGGACATGTGTTCACCCCCTTTGCGGCTCCGGCTCGAAACGCCGGCTCAGCAGCCGGACTGGATGGTGTAGGCGATGCTGCACAGCGGGCTGGTGAGCCAGCTGTTGGGCGGGAAGGCCTCCAGGTTGTCGCCGCCGGGGACCGTCGCGACCTCGGCGAGCGAGGTGTAGGCGTCGGCGCCCTCCATCAGGATCTCGATGGACATGGTGTTCTCCTCGTTGCTCTCTCGGGTGAAGGTGGGTCCGTGGCGTGGCCGCGCGTGCCCGCGAGGCCGCCACGCGGGTTTCCTCAGCAGCCGGATTCGATCGTGTACGCGATGAGGCACAGCGGGCTGGTGAGGTAGCTCTGGTCCGGCCAGGCCCCCAGGCTGTCGGCGCCGGGGACCGTCGCGACCTCGGCGAGCGAGGTGTAGGCGTCGGCGCCTTCCATCAGGATCTCGATGGACATGGTGTTCACCTCCTTTCCTGGATCTCGCGGGATCCGGACCCCGGCCGGGGTCCGGAGGTCTCGAAGGGCAGCGGTGGCGAGGCGAGGTTGCGGTGCACCGCGCCGGGCACCACCCCGGCGGCCCGCAGCGCCTCGGTCACCGCCTGCTTTCTGTCGCCGCCCTGCCCGGCGCAGGCCACCAGCCCGGCGGCGAGGGCCTGGGAGCGGTGCTCGCCGAAACTCAGCCCGCGCATCCCCGGCCGGAGGTCGTGCGGCTCCCAGGCCCAGCCGACGCCGCGGCCGAGCGCGGCGGCGTAGAGGGACAGGTCCTCGCGCAGCCCGCCGGCGGCGGCCGCGGCCGCGGCGACGTCCGGGACGGCGTGCCAGGAGCGCCGCCCCAGGTAGACGACGATGCTGTCGCGGCGGGGGTAGTGGTCGCGGGCCGAGAGCACCTTGGCCCGGTAGGGCAGCCGCAGCTCCTCCAGCCGCGCCAGTATCGCGCCCCACAGCCCGGGGGCCGCCTCGGGCGTCCGGGCTCCGGCGTACACCCGCACGCAGGCGCCCTCCCGCATGCCGTGGCCGTGCGATCCGTTGACGAGCAGGAAGCCGGGCGACAGGGCCGGCGACACCGCCGGCAGGGTGACCCAGCGCCACAGCCCGCTGCCGGCCCCGCTGCCGGTCTCGTCTTCGGTCTCGCTGGCGGTCTCGTCGCCGGTCTCGTCGCGGGCCTCGGCGCCGAGCCGATCCGGCGACAGCAGCACGCGCACGCCGTTCAGCCGGACCACCTCCGGCGAGCCGGGCTCCACCGTGGCCAGGACGCGGGTGCTGTCGTGCGGGACCATCGCGCGAAGCGCCTGCTCGAAGCCGGGGTCGTGCGGTGGCCTGCGCGGCTGCTCCCCCTGCGGGTCGCGGCCGGTGTGGAAGGCCTCGTACAGCGCGTCGGCGAGCGCTTTGCGCAGGGCCTTGGGGCCGCCGGCGGTGATCTCCCGGTCGTCCACGGCGGCCCAGGTCAGGTCCGCGCCGACGCGTACCCGCTCCAGTGCCCGCTCCAGCGCCCGCGTCATCGTTCGTCTCCCAGGCCCAGGATGGTGGTGAAGGCGGCGGGGTCGAGCAGGAGCCTGCGCCCGACGCCGGCCGCGGCGCGCTCCAGGGGCGACAGCCGCCCGCGCCGGTGACCGGCCACGATGAGCCGGTCGATCAGGTGCCAGCCGGCGAAACCCGCCGCCCTGGCCGCCAGCTCGCGGTCCGAGCGCGCCGCGGGCCTGGCCCGCAGGTAGCCCGACCAGAAGGACTCGATGCAGGGCCGCAGGGCCTCGAAGCGGCGGGTGCCGTTGGCCAGGACCTCGCGCTCGTTCGGGGTGTCGTCGCCGCCGGCCATGCCGAGCACGCCCCGGTAGAGCCACTCGCCGGCGAAGGCGCCCACGTCGCGCGCGGCATCGGCCGGCCTGGCCTCCTCCCAGTCGGTCAGGTAGAGGGTGGCGTCGTGGTACAGGAACTGGTCGAGCCGGATGTCGCAGTGCACCGGGACACGGGGGGCGCGCCGCTCCCACCGCGCCAGGTCACCGATCGCCTCGACGATCGCGGGGTCGTTGTGCAGGATCGCCCACGCCTCCAGCTCGGCGCCGCTGGCGGCCGCGTAGACGCTCAGCGGGAGAGCCGACAGGCGGCCGAGCGGCGGGACCGGCGGCGGCGAGGTGTCCTCGGCCACCACCGGCGGCGCCTGCAGGGTGTGGAGCGTTCCGATCTGCAGGCCGGCCGAGCCGGCCAGCTCCCAGGTGAAGTCGTCGTCGGAGGCGAGGTCGGCTCCGCTGCGGGCGTCCTGCAGCAGGGCGAAGGCCACCAGGCCGGATTCGGCGTCGCCGCCCAGGAACCGGGGCGCGTTGATCACCGGGTGTCCGTCGAGCAGCGCGCTCATCGCCCTGGTCCGCTCCACCCTGAGCCGGACCAGGTCCGCCTCGCCGAGGGTCTTCTTGACGAAGACCGGGACGCCGGCGTCGGTCACCCCCGCCCAGCTGTCGTTGCGGCCGAAGAACGCGGTGATCGCCTCCTGCCGCAGCGCTCCCAGGCCGAGCCCGGTGAGGAACCGGGTGACCTCGGGCACCTGCTCCAGCGGTACCGGCTCCAGCGTCAGCCGCTCACGCACCGCCATCGCCGGCTCCTGGGACAAGGGCCGCGGGCGCGGCCGGTAGGCGTTCGTCATGCATGGTTGCCTCTCCCCGTCGTCGGAACGGACCTGCGCGATCCCCGGGCCGGGCACGACGTCCGAAGGTGACGAAGGTGACGTCGGACCGTGTCCGGCTGACCGCGGTTTCGAGCATGCGAGGCGCTACTTGTGTCGCGCTTGGAGGCGGCTGCAGGTGCAGGTGACAAGGACCGCGCCCACCGGCCCAGCGAGCACCACCACCGTCATTCGCGCAGGTCACAGCGTTTCCGGGCGGTTCGCGGTGGCTCGCGGCGGGTGGAGGCGGGCGCCCGGCGCGCTGGGCAACGCGCTCCAGCCGCTTCCAAGCACGGCACAAGTGGCGCCGCGCATGCTGGCGCCCACCGACCGTCAGGCGTTGAAGGGAATGCCATGAGCAGCCTCAAAGGGCCCGGTACCGTCACCTGGGACGTCACCTATGCCTGCCCCCTGCGATGCACGCACTGCTACTCCGAGTCGGGCCGGCGGCCCTCTCGCCAGCTGAGCCACGACGAGATGCTCCGGGTCGCCGACGCGATCGTCGCCCTGGGCCCGGAGTCGGTGGAGTTCGCCGGCGGCGAACCGCTGCTGGTGCGGGGGATCTTCGACGTCGCCGAGCGCATCAGGCAGGCCGGCATCGCCGTCAACCTCTACACCGGCGGCTGGACCTTCACCCCGCGGGCGGCCCGGGACGCCGTCCGGGTCTTCTCCCGGATCACCGTGAGCGTCGACGGGGCCGGCGCCGAGGTCCACGACGCGATCCGCGGGCGGGCCGGCTCGTTCGAACGGGCGATGCGGGCGCTGGCCATCCTCGACGAGGTCGCCCCGCGAGATGAGGTGAGGTTCGGCATCGACTGCGTGGTCACCCGCGGCAACCTCCACCAGATGGAGGAGTTCTGCACCGCCGTCGCCCCCCGTTTCGCGAACATGGCGTTCCTCATCTTCGGCGCCGTGCTGCCGTCCGGGCTGGCCAGCAGGCCCGGCTTCGAGGGCGAGCTGCTCACCGGGCAGGAACTGAGCACGCTGGCCAGCCCCGAGCGCCTCGCGCACCTGCAATCCCTGGCGCCGCCGTCGGTGCGGGTGATGACGACCGACAACTTCCTCCTGCAGATGAACCCCGGCATGATCGCGCGCTACGGCTTCCCGATGATGCAGGTGGAGCCCGACGGGCAGGTGCGGGCGATGCCCATCTACGAGGGGACCGTGGGAAGCCTGCTGGCCGAAGACCCCCTCACCCTGTGGCAGCGCTCGATCGAACGCTGGCGCGACCCCTTCGTGGTGGAGACCCTGTCGGCGATCCGCTCGATGCGCGACTGGGCCGAGGCGACCCGGCGCCTGGACCACCACTTCGGATCCGAGGAGGTCCGCCGCCGCATAGCCCTTCGCCCGCCCTACCTCGCCGCCGCCCCGGCATGAGCCGCGCGCACGGCTCCTGGCGGCCGCTGCTGGGCCACCTGCGGTCTCACCGCGGCCTGCTCGCACTCGGCGGGGCGCTCACCCTGGCCGGCTCGCTGGCCGGGCTGGCGATGCCGCTGCTGGCCAAGACGGCGGTCGAGGCGTTCGGCGCGCAGCGCTCACCGGCCGGGCCGCTGCTGGGCCTGACCGTGGTCGTGCTCGCGGCGGGCGCGCTCACCGGCGCGCTGGGCAGGTACGTGCTCGAGCGCATGGGGGAGGGCATCGTCTACCGCGCCCGGCACGCCCTGGTGGAGCGGATGCTGCGGCTGCCCGTGCGCGAGGTGGACCGGCTCAAGCCCGGCGCCCTGCTGTCTCGCGTCACCTCCGACACCACCTTGCTGCGCGCGGTGTTCACCAACGGGATCGTCGAGTCGGCCACCGCGGTGTTCATGCTGGTGGGCGCCGTGGTGATGATGGCGCTCATGGACGGGCTCCTGCTGCTGGTCACCGTGGGCGTGCTCGTTTTGGTCGGCGCCCTGGTGGGCCTGGTCATGCCGCGGATCCGGCGGGCCTCGATCCAGGCACAGGAGTCGGTGGGGCAGATGGGCGCGGCGCTGGACCGGGCGCTGCAGGCCTTCCGCACGGTCAAGGCCGCCGGCGCCGAGCAGCGGGAGATCGACGCGGTGACCGGCGCGGCCCGCCGGGCCCGCGACCGCGGCATCGCCGTCGCCTGGTGGACCTCGGTGGCCGGCACCGCCTCCTGGGGCGCCGCCCAGCTCACCTTCGTGGCGGTGCTCGGCGTCGGTGGGGCCCGGGTCGCCTCCGGGGCCCTGCAGGTGTCGTCGCTGGTGGCCTTCCTGCTCTACCTGTTCTACCTGGTCGCGCCGATCGCCCAGCTGGTGCAGGGGCTCACCCGGGTGCAGGGCGGCCTGGCCGCGCTCAGCCGGATCCGGGAGATCGAGGACCTCCCGGCGGAGGAGATCTCGCCGCGGGACACCGGCGGTGCGGGCCGGGAGAAGGGGGCGCCGGTCCGTGTGACGTTCGAGAACGTGGCCTTCGGCTACGGCGACGGCCGCCCGCCGGCGCACCAGGAGGTCTCCTTCGCCGTCCCGGCCGGCGGCGTGACGGCGCTGGTCGGCCCCTCGGGGGCGGGCAAGTCCACGGTCTTCGCCCTGCTGGAGCGCTTCTACGAACACCAGGCCGGCACGATCACCGTTGACGGGCGCGACATCCAGCGGTGGCGGACGGCCGAGCTGCGCGCCGCCCTCGGCTACGTGGAGCAGGACGCGCCGGTGCTGGACGGCACGCTTCGCCAGAACCTCCTGCTGGCGGCGCCGCACGCCTCGGGCGAGGCCCTCGGGCGGGTGCTCGGGCTGACGCGGCTGCAGGAGCTGGTCGCCCGGCTCCCTGAGGGGCTGGACAGCCAGGTGGGTCATCGCGGCGTCATGCTCTCCGGAGGCGAGCGCCAGCGGGTGGCCATCGCGCGGGCGCTGCTGCGCCGCCCCCGCCTGCTGCTGCTGGACGAGGCCACCTCCCAGCTCGACGCGGTCAACGAGCTGCTGCTGCGAGAGGTGATCGCCGAGGTGTCCTCCGAGACCACCGTGCTGGTGATCGCCCACCGGCTGTCGACGGTGGCCGGCGCCGACCGGATCGTGGTGATGGAGGGCGGCCGGGTCAGGGCCACCGGCACCCACGCCGGCCTGCTCGCCACCGACGACCTCTACCGCGAGCTCGCCGCCACCCAGTTCCTCGCCGCCCGGCCCGCCTGACGGCAGGCCCCGCCGTTTCGGATCGCGGGGCCGTTTCGGATCGCGGGGCCCCGGGCGCGGGCCCCCATCCGCCCGGGGGCGGGGAATAATCCGTTGTACGCCGCTGCTGAGGCGGTCACTATGGTCATCATGTTCCGGCACGCCCGCCTCGTGACACCCGCCGCCGCGGGTGCCTTCGGGCGTGTCCGCGACGGCCTGGAGCGCTGACCTCTTCCCGTGAGTCCCGAGGTGACCCGGCGGGGGGAGGTAGCCGGCCCGTAGACGGGTCACCACGGATCCAGGCAGTGCGAAGGAAGAGACATCATGGCCAAGCAGGCCTACGTGCGCAACAAGCCGCACCTCAACATCGGCACGATGGGACATGTCGACCACGGCAAGACCACGCTGACCGCCGCGATCACCAAGGTGCTCGCCGAGCGGGGGCAGGCCACCTACACGCCGTTCGAGCGGATCGACCGTACCCCCGAGGAGCACCTGCGGGGCATCACGATCAACATCTCGCACGTCGAGTACGAGACCGCCACCAGGCACTACGCCCACGTGGACATGCCGGGCCACGCCGACTACGTGAAGAACATGATCACGGGGGCGGCGCAGCTCGACGGCGCGATCCTCGTCGTGTCCGCCCGGGAGGGCATCATGCCCCAGACCAGGGAGCACGTCCTGCTCGCCAGGCGGGTGGGCGTCGAGCACCTGGTCGTCGCGGTCAACAAGGCCGACGGCGCCGACCCCGAGCTGGCCGACCTGGTCGAGCTGGAGCTGGCCGACCTGCTCGCCGAGCACGGCTACCACGACGTGCCGATGGTGCGGGTGTCGGGGCTGCGGGCGCTGGAGGGCGACCCGGAGTGGGCGGCGTCGGTCCAGGCGCTGCTGGCGGCGGTGGACGAGCACATCCCCGTGCCGGTCAGGTACGTGGACGCGCCGTTCCTGATGCCGGTGGAGAACGTGCTCACAGTGAGCGGCCGGGGCACGGTCGTCACCGGCGCCATCGAGCGGGGCGCCGTGCGCGTGGGCGACTCGGTGGAGGTCGTCGGGCTCGGCGACGGGTTCAGCGCGGTGGTCACCGGGGTGGAGACGTTCGGCAAGACGATGGAGCGGGGCGAGGCGGGCGACAACGCCGCCGTGCTGCTGCGCGGCGTCCGGCGTGAGCAGGTGCGGCGCGGAATGGTGCTGGCGGCCCCGCGCAGCCAGCGCGCCCGCCGCTCCTTCACCGCCCGGCTGTACCTGCTGACGGCCGAGGAGGGCGGGCGGCGCCGGCCGGTCGCCTCCGGGTACCGGCCGCAGTTCTACCTGCGCACCACCGACGTGCCGGGTGAGCTGACGCTGCCCTCGCCGGCCCGGCCCGGCGACACCGTGGAGGTGTCGGTGGAACTGGGCAGGGCGGTGGCGGTCGAGCCGGGCCTGGGCTTCGCGATCCGCGAGGGCGGGCTCACGGTCGGCGCGGGCACGGTCTTGACCGTGGCGGACTGACCGCTCGCCGCCGTAGCGCGTGGGACGGGCCCGCCCGTCCCGCGCGGGCATCCGCCCCCTCACCCTCCCGGCGCGGGCCCGCGCCGGGAGGGTGAGGGGAATCGGACCGCCGGGGCGGGCGGCGTTTCTCAGCCGCCGGCCCCGGGCGTCCAGTTCCGCACGACCGGGGCGTACTCGGCGGGCTTGTCGCCGACCTTGAGGCCGGGGTTGACCAGCCAGCCCTGATAGGCGGGGGTGAACATCTGGTAGACCGACGCCGGGGGCACCGAGCTCGCCTCGTCGAGCTGGGCGCGCAGTTCGGCCGGCAGTTCGACGTCGAGCGCGGTCAAGGTGGTGTCGAGCTGGCCGGTGTTGCTCGCCCCGACGATGGCCGCGGCGACCCCGGGCTGGGTGGCGACCCAGTTGAGCGCGACCTGGGCCATCGTCAGCCCGAGCTTGTCGGCGACGTTCTCGAGCGTGGCCAGCAGCCGCCATTCCCGCTCGGTCCGCCGCTGTGCGGGCGAGCCCGCGCCGGTGAGCCGGCCCTCCCCGGTCAGGCCCTGATCGGTGGAGCGGTACTTGCCGGTGAGGAAGCCGCCGCCCAGCGGGCTCCACGCGGTGATGCCGAGCCCCAGGCTCTGCCCCATCGGCACGTGCTCGGTCTCGATCGCCCGGTCGATGAGGGAGTAGGGCAGCTGCAGGCTGATCACCGGCTCCAGGGAGTGGGCCTCGGCGTAGGTCTGGGCCCGCGCCGCGTACCAGCTCGGCACGTCCGACAGGCCCGCGTAGCGGATCTTCCCGGCCCTGGTGAGGTCGTCGAGGGTGCGCATGACCTCCTCGACGGGAGTGATCCGGTCCCAGGTGTGCAGCATGAACAGGTCGATGTGGTCGGTGCGCAGGCGGCGCAGCGACGCCTCGACCGCTCTGATCATGTGCTTGCGGCCGTTGCCCCCCGCGTTCGGGTCCTTGGGGTCGACGCTGTTGGTGAACTTGGTGGTGAGCACCACCCTGTCGCGCACCTTGGCGGCGGCGATGAGGTTGCCGAGGATGGTCTCGCTCTCGCCCGCGGTGTAGAAGTCGGCGGTGTCGACGAAGTTGCCGCCCGCTTCGAGGTAGCGGTGGAAGATGGCGCCGGACTCCTGCTCGGTCTTGCCGTACGCGGCGTGGAAACCGCCGGTGCCGAAGTTCATCGTGCCCAGGGCCAGCCGGCTGACGCGCAGCCCGGAACGTCCGAGCAGGTAGTAGTGATCCAAAGCCATGAGGGTGTCACTTCCGTTCGTGGGCAGAGCCCGGGAGACCGGTCCGTCCCGGCTCCTGCGAGCGGGCGGGGCCCGGGTGTCTCCCGGAGGGAGTCGAGGTCAAGGGCGGGTGGGCCTGCGCGGCCGCGACGGCCGCCCGGGCGGACCAGGCGGGCCGGAGCGGCAGCCGGAGGCACGTCCCTTCTGAACCGTGCGGTCCAGTCATCAGCTTGCGGACGAAAAAATGGACTGTCAAGTCCAAAATGTGAGGCCGAAACGTCACCGCCCGGCCTCCCCCTCACCGGCCCCGCCCGGCGCGGACCTCGGCGGCGAGAACCCCTCGCCCGGGGCCCTCACCTGATCGCGGGCCGATCCCGCGTCCGCCGGATCCGGGCTCGGGTCGGCGTCACCGGGGCAAGGGGGAAGATCGCTTTTGGTCTGCTTTTTACGGATTATTCGGCCGTTGGGCTGCTGGGACGGATGAGACCGGCGTAGTACTTTGCTCGCATGCCTTCCTCAAGCGATGCAAGGTCGGCCGCCGGCTTGCGCCAGAAAGCCGTCAGGGTGGCCATCGCGGGAATCGTCGCCGGGGCGCCGATCTGCCTGGGTTCGTCGGTCGCGTACGCGTCGGACGGGGCGCCGCGGGCCAACGCCGTCGTCGTCTGGGACAGGAACGCCCAGATCGCCATGTGGGACGTCGCCCAGCAGCAGCCGCCGGAGCAGTCCCGTAGCGCCGCCATGGTGCACGGGGCCATCTACGACGCGGTGAACGCGATCGCGGGCACTCCGTACCAGCCGTATCTGACCGCGCCTCGCGTCAAGGGGGCCACGTCAATGGACGCGGCCGTGGCGAGCGCCGCCTACCGGGTGCTGAGCGCGCTGTTCCCCGATCAGCGGGAGAGGCTGACGACGCAGTACGACGAGGCGCTGGCCGGGATTGCGGCCGGCGGCCCCAGGCAGCGTGGCATCGCGGTCGGCGATCAGGCCGCCTCGGCGATGATCGCGGCGCGGAAGAACGACGGGGCCTACGGCGACCAGACCTGGGCCGTGGGCACCAAGCCCGGTCAATGGCGGCCGACGCCTCCCGCCTTCGCCTCGAGCGGCGCCTGGATCGCTCACCTCAAGCCGTTCCTCATCCCCAGCGGGTCCATGTTCCGCACCTCCGGCCCGCCGACGCTCACCAGCAAGCGCTATGCCGAGGACATCAACGAGGTCAAGGAGATCGGCTCGAAGACCAGCACGGTCAGGACCGAAGACCAGACGCAGGCCGCGATCTGGTGGCACGACCGCAACGGGGGCGGCGACTGGGAGATCAAGCGCCGGCTCGCGACGACGCAACGGCTCGGCACGCTCCAGACGGCGCGGATGTACGCGATGGTGAATCTGTCCAAGGCCGATGCCACGATCGCGTGCAACAGCGAGAAGGCTGCCTGGCACTTCTGGCGGCCGATCACCGCGATCCGGGAGGCCGACACCGACGGAAATCCGGACACGAAGCCCGATTCCGACTGGGAGCCCCTGCTCGACACGCCACCGCATCCCGACTTCACCTCCGGGCACACCTGTTCCACCGGGGCGAGCATGTCGTCACTGACGCACTTCTTCGGCCGGGACGACCTGTCCTTCAGCGCGTTCAGCCCCCAAGCGGGCGCCACCAGGTACTACCACAGCTTCTCGCAGGCGCTCGCCGAGGTCATCGAGGCCCGGGTGTGGGGTGGTATTCACACCCGCTCGGCCGATGTGCAGGGGGCGGAGATCGGCAAGCGGGTGAGCGCGTACATGGGGGCGCACTACTTCAAGCCCGTGACCTGAATTTTCGGCGGCGATGAAACCTGAGTGCCGGGAGCCCAGGCCCCGGCGCGGCGGCTCCTCACCCCGGCCTCCGCTCACAAACGCCCAGGCTCCCGCCCGCTACGGCGACGGGGGCCTGGAAGCGCGAAGGTAGGCGATGCCCATGTCCAGGGCGGCCTCCAGATGGGCCGTCTGACCGGTGGACATGTGGATCAGAACACCCCCCTGGATGCCGGCGAGCAGGGCGGCCGCCGCCCGGTCGGGGTCCAGGCCCGGGTCGATCTCCCCGGCCTCCTGCATGTGCCGCACGCCGGCGGCGATCTCGGCCTGCCAGCGGCGCATCAGCTCGGTGACCACGGCCTGGGCGCCGGGCGTGCCGCCGTCCAGCTGCGCCACGACGGAGCCGAGCGGGCACCGGGGACCCTGGTCGCGGTAGCGCTCGACGACCTTGTCGCGCCACAGCCGCCAGCCGGGCCAGGAGGTGAGATCGCCGAGCTGGGGCCGCTGGTCCTCCAGCACGCGGTCGGCCTCGAAACGGGCCACGGCCAGCAGCAACTCCTCCCGCCCGCCGGGAAAGTAGTGAAACAGCTGGCTCTTGCTCGTCGCCGTCACGGCCAGCACGTCGTCGAGGGTCGTGGCGGCCACACCGTGCTCGCGGATGTGCGCGGCCGCCCCCTCGAGAACGCGCTGCCGCGTCGCGGCTCCCTTGCGGGTCAGCGAGCGCATGACACCCCCTGAACTGGACTTATCCCCTTATTTTACGGCGAGCGTCTCGCGGTGGGCGACCGGGGCGGGACCGGGGCGGGACCGTCGCCGCGATCACGGCGCCGCGACAGGCGGCCCGGCTCAGTGAGGGCCCGGCGGCGCAAAGCGGCCAGATTGCTGCGAGCCGCCGAGCTCGCGGTCGAATCCGGCCGTCACGACACCGCTGAGCGCCTGGTGGGCGCCTGGTGGGCGACGCGCGAACCCGCCGTACGCGCCGGGCAGGCCGAGGCCATGCGCGACAGGACAAGCGTCCCGCGGGAACAGGCCCCCGCACCGCACTCGTTGTGAAAGGTGTTTCGCGACCCGTCACGGCGACCTCCACCACAGGCCCACGACGAAACCCGGGAGCCCATCGATGCAGGCGGCCATCTCATCGTCCATCACCGACACCGTCGGAGACACCCCGCTGGTACGGCTCTCCCGCGTCGTACCTCAGGGAGCCGCCCAGATCCTCGTGAAACTGGAAAGCGGCAACCCCACCGGCAGCTACAAGGACCGGATGGCGCTGGCCATCATCGAAGGAGCCGAGCGCAGCGGCGCGCTGCGGCCCGGCCGGCGCGTGGTGGAGTTCACCGGCGGCAGCACCGGCTCCTCGCTGGCCTTCGTCTGCGCGGTCAAGGGCTACCCGCTGTCGATCGTGACCTCGGACGCGTTCTCCCCGGAGAAACTCCGCACCATGCGCGCGTTCGGCGCCGACCTGACCGTGCTGCCCAGCGAGCAAGGACAGATCACCCCCTCACTGTTCGACCGCATGCGAGAGGAGGTCGACCGGATCGTCGAACGGCAGGACGCTTTGTGGACCGACCAGTTCCACAACACCGACGCGCTGGCGGGCTACGAGCGAATGGGCCGCGAGATCCTCGACCAGGCCGCCGCCGGGGGAGCGACGGTGGACGCCTTCTGCGCCGGCGTCGGCACAGGAGGCATGCTGGCCGGCGTCGCGGCCGCGCTGCGCTCCGGCGGCCACCCCGCGCGCGTCGTCGCGCTCGAACCCGCCACCTCACCGACCCTCACCCAGGGCCACGGCGGCCCGCACCGTGTCGAAGGCATCGGCACGGGCATGATCCCGCCCCTGCTCACCTCCGACGCCTACGACGAGGCCAGGACCGTCGACGAGGACCGGGCGCGCGGCCTGGCCCTGCCCCTGGCACGCCGGGAAGGGGTGTTCGCGGGCACCTCCTCCGCGGTGAACATCGCGTGCGCGATCGAACTCGCCCGCGAGCTGGGTCCGGGCCGCTCGGTGGTGACCGTCGCCGTCGACACCGGCCTCAAATACCTCAGCGGCGACCTGTTCGGTCTCGGCGAGTAGCGCCGGGCACCCCGCCGCGCGGCCGGCCGCACGCGCCCACCGGCACCGGCGTCCACGACCACCACCCCCACGGCCGAAACGCACCCCCGCCCAGGACCGGCCCCGCCGACGGACGACCGCGACGATGTAAGATGCCCGGGATCGACAACGAGGAGACCAGACATGGCAGGCGACGACGACATCTCCGGGTGATACCGGAGACCGATCAGCCCCGGCAGGCGCACACGACCGCCGCCGACGTGGCCAGGTCGTCATTGCCTGAATCCCTGTCCCGACGCCGGGCGGCTCCGGCACGCCCGGACCACGTACGCACGAGGTCTCCCGCATGTCCGACACACCCATCACCCGCTCCAGCCTGCCCTTCTGTCACCCCGGCAGGCCCGACGACACACCCGCCCTCACCCCGGGCGGCGCTCACACGGGTCTCACCGCCTCCGGCGGCGCGCCCACCGCCACCCCGCCACCCCTGATCGGCGAGGAACCCCGGCCCCCACGACACGACCACGCCGACCGGCGAGCGGCCGGCGAAGACCGGCAGGCCCGCCGATGAGTGAGGCACTACTCGCCCACGACCTCGTACGAACCCTCGGCGCCCGACGCGTGCTCGACGGCGTCTTTCTCACCGCCGCCCCCGGCCACCGAATCGGACTGATCGGCGAGAACGGCGCGGGCAAATCCACCCTGCTACGCCTACTGGCCGGAACCGACACCCCCGACTCCGGCACCGTCACCCGGCCCGCCGACCTCGGCTTCCTGCACCAGGAAATGCCGTTCGACCCGCAGGCCACGATCACCGACGTCCTCGACGACGCCCTCCACCAGGCCCGCACCGACCTCGCCGAACTCGACCGCCTCACCGGTGCGCTCACCGACGCCCCCCACGACACCGCCCTGCTCACCGCCTACGGCACCAGGCTCGACCAGGCACAACGACACGAGTCCTGGGACGCCGACCGCCGCGCGAAAATCATCCTCGACCGCTTCGGCCTCGGCGACCTTCCCCACGAACGCACCCTCACCTCACTGTCAGGCGGTCAGCGCGGACGACTCGCCCTGGCCGCGCTCCTGACCAGACGGCCCACCGCACTACTGCTGGACGAGCCCACCAACCACCTCGACGACACCGCCGCGACGTTCCTGCAAGAGCAACTCCGCCACATGACGGGAGTCGTGATCGTCGCGAGCCACGACCGGGCCTTCCTGGACGCGGTCTGCACGGACCTGATCGACCTGGACCCGGCGGTGAACGGCCCCGTCCGCTACGGAGGCGGATACAGCGCCTACCTGGCGGAAAAACACGCACAGCGCCAACGCTGGCAACGACGCCACGCCGAAGAGCAGGAAGAACTCGACGAACTGCGCCGCGCCGTCGCGGTGACGGCCCGCCGGACACCGGCGGACGGGCTGAAACGCGACAACGAGAAAATGGGATACGGGCACGCCGCCGGACGCGTGCAGAAACAGATCTCGCGACGAGTGCGCGACGCCGCCCGCAGGCTCGCCGAACTGGAACGCGACCAGCTCCCCGCCCCACCGCCACCGCTGCGCTTGCGCCCCCGAACCCCGCCCGCCCACACCGGCGCCACCGACCTCGCGACACCCGGCACCACCCCCTCCCACGACCCCGGCTCCCGCGACCCCGCCGATCAGAGCCTGCTGTCCCTGCGCGAGGTACGGGTGCCCGGACGGCTCTCGATCGACCGGCTCGACATGGCCCCGGGGGAGCGGCTGCTGATCACCGGCCCCAACGGAGCGGGGAAGTCCACCCTCCTGGCGGTATTGGCCGGACGGCTGAACGCGCGGGGACGGATACGGCGCAGGCACGGACTCACCACCGCACTGCTGACCCAGGACACCACCTTCGAACGACCCGACCGCACGGTGGAACAGACCTACCGGCTGGCGCTCGGCACCGAACGCGCCGAGGCCGTACCGCTGCGCTCGCTCGGCCTGATCGGCGCGCGCGACATGAACCTGCGGGTGGGGGAACTGTCGGTCGGCCAGCGCCGCCGGCTCACCCTGGCACTGCTGGTGGCCGACCCCCCCGAGCTCCTCCTGCTCGACGAGCCCACCAACCACCTCTCGCCCCGCCTCTGCGACGAGCTGGAGGAGATGCTGGGCGCCGAAGGCCCCGGCGCGATCGTGATCGCCAGCCACGACCGCTGGTTACGCTCACACTGGCAAGGCCGCCATGTCCGCCTGTCTCACGAACAGGATCCGGCGCTCCGCACCAACCCACCCACCTAAACACTAAAAATACGACAAATAGCAAATATTCTCTGGCGGTGGGGGAGAGGCCGCCCGAAGTCGCGTTCGCTCGGCAAAGCGATTCCGGCAAAACAGCAGACCGCGGCCGCGACCCGCCCCGCACACGCTCGCGACCGCCGGGGGAGTACGGGCCGGCACTCGGTGAAGGTCACTCGTCTTGGCCGGTCCCGACGGGGCCGGCCAAGACCGCGCGAAGACGTTCGGCGAGGTCGAAAGCCTGCTGCAGCGACCAGGGAATCACCCCGTTCTCGGTCATCAGGGCGTGAAACTGCTGCTCGGGGTAAGGGGTTCCGGGCGGCAGCGGGGCGATGTGCCAGTGAAGGTGGGTGTTGCCCTGCTGGCTGCCCAGCGAGAGCAGATAGGTGCGCTCGGAGGGAACGACCGCCTCGACAGCCACAGCGATCCGGCGGACCGTCCGCATCAACCGCAGATACGCCTCCTCCCCGAGGTCGCGGACCACGTGCTCGAGGTGTGCCTTGGGAGCCACCAAGACCTTGCCGGGCACCGTGGGGTAGCGGTCCAGGAAGGCGACGTGGTGCTCGTCCTCGAAGACGATCTGTTCGAAGTCGTAACCGGGGGCCCCCGCCAGGACGGCGCAGACGAAACAAGGGCCGCTCCTGGCCCGCCGAACGTAACCGGCGAGATCGAACGCCTCTTTCCGCCCGGCCTTCGAAGCCAGGACGGGCGACGCCTCCCCGGAGGGATACAGACTCATGATCGCCACCATAGGTCAGGGCAGGCGCCCGCCCGGAGAAGGGCTTCTCGGCGTCGGTGGTACGGGCCGGTGCCGTGCCGCGCATCAGGACCGGTCCGTTGGGGGAGTGGGGCGGACTTCCCCCCTCAGACCCGGACCGCTTCAGATGAGCAGCGTAAGTAGTGCCGGGCCGGCCGAATGAGTAGTGACTGCTCTACCCGCACAGGCCACCGATCGCCGACGCTGAGGACGCAGGAGCCGGTTCCCGGCCGGCAGGAGGCGCCGAACTGACGGTGCGGGACATGGTTCTGCCATCCACGTTCTGCCATCCACGACGCCGCCACGTGGCGAACGGAAGCATTCCGGCGCCGGAAGAATCGCGCGTTCTCGCGACGAAAGGGAAGGCAATGATGGGCACAGTCACCACAGGTCCCCGGCGGCTCGGCGTGCTGCTGATGGCGCCAGTCGTCGCCGTCGCGGGCGGCACGCTCCAGGCGACCGCTCTGGCGCTCCCGGCCCAGGCCGCGGTCACCTTCAACGTCAACAGCTTCGACGACCGTCGTGACAGCGACCTCGCTGACAACCTCTGCCGGACCTCAGCCGGAAACTGCTCCCTGCGGGCGGCGATCCAGCAGGCCAACGCGACCGCGGGCGCGGACACGATCCGTTTGCAGGGCGGCACCTACCGGCTGGGTTTCGCCGGCGGGGCGCAGCAGCCGGCCGCCACCGTCGACCCCGCGGAGCCGGCCGGCCGGCCGAGCTCCCGGGACCTGGACATCACCGACAGCGTGACGATCCTCGGGGGAGCCACGCCCAGCGGAACCGGGACCACCGTCAACGGGGGCCGGTTCAGCAGCGTGTTCGAGGTCGACAACGCCTCGGCCGTCGTCAACATCTCCGACCTGACGGTGACCAACGGCGGCGAGGAGGAGCATTCCAGCTTCGGCAGCGGCGGCGGCCTGCTGATCCGGGCCGGATCGGTGTCGCTGAGACGAGTGACCGTGCGTGACAACGTCACGACACAGCAGGGCAGCGGCATCGCCAATGAGGGGCGACTGAGCCTGGTCGAGAGCACCGTCGACAACAACCGCAACCTGTCCAGCTTCGGCGGTCGGGGCTTGACCGCCGAAGGCGGCGGCATCCACAACTTCAGCACCGGCTCGGTCACCATCGACCGCAGCACGATCAGCAACAACTTCTCGTTACGCGGCGGCGGTATCACCAACAATTTCGGTCAGATGACGATCAGCAACAGCACCGTCAGCGGCAATACCGCGCGCAACAGCGGCGGGGGAATCCTCAACCGGGGCTACGGCACCGGATCGAAGGGCACACTCAACATCGGGTTCTCGACGATCGCGGGTAACCAGGCCAACGTGTCCGGGGCCGACGATGAGAAGCTGGGCGGCGGGATCGCCAACGCCGGCGGTCAGGTCAACATGGGCGCAACGATCCTGGCGGGAAACACCGACAACCGCTCCCACTTCGACGCCTCCCACACTCCTGACTGCCACAGCGTTGAGGCCTTCCGGTTCACCTCCTTCCGCAACAACGTGGTCGGGCTCCTCACCGGAACGTGTATCGTCCGCGACACGTTCTGGGGCGAGGGCCTGAACTTCGACCGGGTCAGCCGGGATCGCGCCGCCCCGCTCGACCCGCGACTGGGCGCCATGGCACACAACGGCGGAACGACCACGAACCGGTCGCCGCTGAGCGGCAGCCCGGCCGTGGACTTCGCCGGCTCGGGTACCTCCGGTGAGCTGTTCAACTGCCCCGCGACCGACCAGCGAGGCGTCTCCCGCCCCCGCGACGGTGACGCCAACGGCACGACTGTCTGCGACACCGGCTCGGTCGAGGTCGGCTGAGAGCCGGCACCACGCACCCCGGTCCGAGGCGGCCCCCAGGCTGCGCCACCCCGATCCCGCCCCGCCGACGCGGGCGGCACCCGGCGAGTCCGCGGCCGCGCCGCCCGTGCACAGCGGCACGGGCGGCGCGGGACGGCTGGTTCACCTGTTCGTGCGGCCGAGCCGGCCGGTCAGCTCCTGACGGTCCGAGACACCGAGCTTGGCGTAGACGCGCTGCAGGTGGTTGTCCACCGTCCTGGCGGAGATGGTCAGTCTGGCCGCGATGTCCTTGCTGGACATCCCCGCGCAGGCCAGGATCGCCACTTCGCTCTCCCTGGCCGTGAGCGGCACGGCCGCGTCGGCCGCCTGCAGCAGGGGCGTGCGCGCACCCTCGCACAGGGCGGCGTTCGCGGCCGACCGCGCGGCGGCGGCGGAGGCCTGCCGGGGGTTGCCGAAACGGCGCCACAGTTCCGCCGCCGCGCCCGCCGCCTCCGCCGCGAGCAGGCCCACCCCCATCCGGTCGAAGTCGCCGGCCACCGCCATCAGGCCCTCCCGGTCGCCGGCGGCCAGCGCGGCCGCCAGCCGTGCCCGGGCGGCGGTGAAGGGCCCCCCGGCCTCGGCGAGCCGCGCGAGACCGTTCGCCGCCTCCGCGGCGCCGCCGAGCCGCGCCAGGTCGGTCAGCAGCATGGCCTCGGAGGAGAACTGCCCCCGCTCACGGGCCTCGGCGGCCGCCTCCCGCAACACCTTCCTGGCCGCCGGCCGCTCTCCCCGTGCCACGTGCGTCCACGCCTCGCCGAGCCGTTCCTCGGGCACGTGCACCGGTACTGCGAGCCCGGCGTGCTCAGCGAGGGCGGCCTCCGCCGCGCGCACGTCACCCTGCAACGCCGCGGCCGCCGCGAGCCCGGCGAGGGCGAGCGGACGGATGATCACCGCCTGAGGGCGGGTGTCGTGCGCGATCTCCGCATACCAGCGGCGCGCCGAGGCCGGCCGGCCGGCCATCCAGGCGTTGCGGGCGAGCGGGAAGACCACAAGCGTACGCTGCCACCCGGCCGGCACCCAGCCCGAGCCGGTGAAGGCGCGCTCGGCCACGACGCGTGCCTCTTGCAGGCGTCCGACCTCGGTCAGGGCCAGGACGAGGGCGGCCCACGCGGCCGCCTCCTGCGGGGTGTGGCCTCTGCCCTCCGTCCTCGCCTTCGCGCACAGGGCCACGGCACGCTCGGCCCACGGCACCGCCTCCTGACCACCGCCGAGAAACGACAGCGCGCTGGCCCTCGTCGCGGCGGCGGCCGTCCACGCCGCCACGCCCGCGATGTCACCCACCGCCGGCTCCTCCTGCGGCATGCCCTCAAGCAGGCCCAGGCTCTCGGCGTGGTGACCGAGGCTGGAGAGAATGTTGGCCTCGTTCACCCGCAGCGCCCACAGGCCCGCGTCACTGCTGACGCGGTCGCGCGCCGCGTCGTTCGCGGCGACGGCCTCCTCACGGGCCGCGCCGCGGCACCACATGAGGTTGTGGGTGCGCGCCAGCGCCACCGCCAGCGCGCGGCCCTCCGTGGTGGCCCACCCGTCGGCCCTGCGCAGCACCTCCTCGGCCTCCTGCGGCCGGCCCGCCTCCGAAAGCGTGCGGCCGAGCAGAAGCAGGGCCGGGAAGGTGAGGTCGCCTTCGGGGATCGCCCGCAGGAAGGCCAGCGCGCGGGCATGGTCGTCGCCGTAGGCGGCGAGCCGGGCAGCGTGCAGCAGGAGGGCCGGATCGGCGGTGCCGGTGCCGGCGAGCCGGTAGGAGGCCAGACGCATGGCGTCCTCCCGGCGGCGCGAGCCGGTTCGCTCCAACCTGTCGGCCTGCTCGCGCAGGATCTCCCGGCGCCGCGCCTCGGTGCTGCCCGCGGGCAGCACCTCCGCGTACAGAGGGTGCGCCAGGCGGGCGTAGGTACGCCGTCCCTCCCGTACGACGGTGAGGAGTCCGGCTCGCTCCAGCTCGTCCAGGACGTCGACGCCGGGCTCGCGTTCGAGGTCGGCCACCGACACCGGGCCGCACAGCGCCAGGACGTCGAGAAGGCGACGGCCGCACGGTGCCACCGTCGCGAGCCGGTGGCGGATCAGGTCCGTGAGGCGGCGGGTGACCGGAAGGGGCTCGGCGGCGGCCAGCTGCCAGATCTCCCCATCGTTCGTCAGCCGGCCTTCGGCCAGCGCACCGCGCACCAGTTCGCCCAGATAAAGCGGATTGCCCCCGCTCGCGGCGTGTAATCGGCCGACGGTCTCGCGGTGGACATGCCCGGCCAGGGCGTGCCGGAGGAGCTCGTTCACCTCCCGCCACCCCAGCGGCGCGAGGTCGACGTGATGGACGGCATCACCCCGCCCGAGCGTCACGACGCTCTCCAGAAACGAGGCGTCCGAGCGCACCGTACCCACCAGGAAGACGGCTCCGGTCTCCATGAGCTGACGCAACAGCATGGTCGAGGCGGAGTCGAGCAGGTGCAGGTCATCGATGAGCAGAACGAGACGGGCCGTTGCGTTGTAGGCCCGCGCCATGAGCCGGACCGCCGCCGCGAAGCCCGCGACGGGATCCGACAGGTCCACGCCGTCCGGCAGGAGGTGCGCTATCGCCCCCAGCGGGATCTGCGCCGCCGCGCCGGTCGCGGCGGCACGGCCCACGGCATACCCCTGCAGGTCCGCGACGGCGAGGCATTCCTCCGCCAGCCGGGTCATGCCGACGCCGGGCTCACCGAAGATGAGGAAACCCTTGCAATGGGTTTCCTGAAGGACGGACGTGAACGCCTTCACCTCCGCGTCGCGGCCCACCAGGGACCATCGTCTCGCCACCACCTCAACCGTCGCCACCGCGGTTTCTCCTTCCACTGGGCAATCGGACGTGTCGTACGGGGGCCGGCCGCAGACGCCTCTGGCCGCCCACGGGAAGCCGAGGGCGGGGGAGGAGCAGGCGCGAAAATCCGCACATCGGTAGCGATGCGGTTTTGACGACGGCGTCCCGCGGCGCTGCGTTCCGGACGGCCGATCGTCAAGGCGATGTGTGGCGGCGGCCCGCCTGCGCGCCATTCTGGGAGCGTCTTCGAAACATGTCAATTGAATTAAGCCATAGCTCGGCCGGCGAAATACCGAAATGTTTCGGCCGCCGCGGCGTGAAGAGCGCCTCGGGCGGCGATCTGGGCCAGGACCTGCTGAAACGGCGGGCCCCGCTCTCCCGGTCACCACAGGAGGGGGTCTCGGACGTGAACGGCACGGGATTATTCTGACATATCACGCCACGGTAACGACCACAGGTCCGTTTTCGCAGATCACGATGGTCGCTGCGTATCTTTGCCTCATCCCGTTCTCACCACAAGCCCAGCACGTCGAAACGACCGGTCACGAAACAGGGTTCCGGTACCGGCCGCGGCCGGTACCGCTCACCGATCAGCGGCCAGGTCCTGCCGACAGCAACGAATTGAGGGCGCCGTACCCGAGAGCGCCCTCAAGGGCTTTGCAGGTGCCGTCGGCGAGCAGTTCCCGGGCGGCACGTGCGACCAGCCCGTAGGCCGCCTCGGCGATCGAGGATCCGGCACTCACCCGAGCCACGCCCAGCGCCGCGAGCTCGGGCACGGTGAGAGTCTCAGGACCCGCCAGGACGTTCACCGGCACCGGCACCGCACGCACGAGCGCCGTGACGGCCTGCGCATCCAGGGCCCCGAGAACGAACACCCCGTCAGCGCCGGCCGCCACGTAGGCCTCGGCCCGGGCCAGGGTTTCCTGCAGCCATACCGCGAGATCCCCGCCCGGCAGACGGTGGGTGTCGATTCGGGCGTTGACGAACAACGGCACACCAGCGGTGTCCGCGGCACCACGGGCGGCCGCGATGCGCTCGCACTGCTCCGGGATGGGACGCAGCGGGGCCGGGCCCGCGCGCAGCGAGTCCTCCAGATTGACGCCGACGGCTCCGGCCGCGAGCACGCCCCGCACGGTCTCCGCCACCCCCGCGGGGCCGGGCGCGTAACCGCTTTCGACATCGGCCGTCACCGGAACGCCGACCGCCGCGGCGACCCGGGCGATCAGGCCGAGGCCGCGGTCCCGGTCCAGGTGGCCGCCGTCCGCACAGCCCAGCGACCACGAGACACCGGCACTGGTGGTGGCGACCGCGGCAGCGCCGGCGTCCGTCACGATACGCGCGGAGGCGACGTCCCAGGCATTGGGCAACACCAGCGGCCGGCCGGGGACATGCATCGAGCGGAACAACAGGGCCTTGCCGTGAAGTGTTGTCATGCCGGTATTCCATCAGGCGGTACCGAAGCCAGATCAACCCCGTTTCGCGAAGCCACCGCGGAGCACCGGACGGCGAGCGCCACCGGGAGGTGCCGCTCCTTCGCATCGGAGGCCACGGCCACCGACCCGCCTGTGCCTCCGAGTACGCGAGCACACCCATCCGCCTCGCCACGGCCCGGCCGGGATCGCGCACGCCGAGCAGGATGCCGAAGGCCGGCCCCTCGACCACGGCGACCACGGCGACCGACTCACGCTCGTGTTTCCCGGGCCTGCCACCGACCCAGCCACAGAGAAATACGCACACACATATAGGTGATCATCCTGATTCTGGATGGCCGCAATTGTACGAGACATAGAGGAAACGCCGGAGACCGCGCGAGCGCCGGCCGGAAAATGAGTAATCATTACTCACGACCGCCCCCCGGCGGCATCCCCATCCTGATAGGCGAACCGCCACCCGCCCGCGCCATACGGCATGACGTCCGCGGACCGGCGGCCCACCCCGGGCCCACCATCAGCGTGGATGGCCGCCCCCCTTCTCCGGCCCCGGGCGGAAAACCGTTCCACCAACCACCAGAAGGGTCGCACAAATGCTGTTCCGCCTGCTCGGAAGCGTTCGGATCGAGAACACGGGAACATCCACCGGCGTCAAGTCGGCGCCGGTCAGGGGAGTGCTCGCGGCCCTGCTCCTCGACGAGGGACGATCGGTTCCCGTGGAGCGGCTGATGAAATCCCTGTGGGATGAATCTCCAGACTCAGCCCGAAAGAACCTGCGCCTGCACGTGGCCCGCCTACGCAGCCAATTGACGGCGTTCTCCCTGCAGGAGCGCTTGATCACCCTACGCGGCGGCGGCGGAGGATACCGCCTGCTCATCGAACCGGACGAGGTCGACGCCGTCAGATTCAAGCGACTCGCCGCCCAGGGCTTCGCCGAGTTACGCGCCCGGCGCACCGGCGCGGCCGAGGCGACGCTCAAGGAGTCGCTCGGCCTGTGGCAGGGACCCGCCGGGCAGGACTGCGCCGCCTCCGAACAGATGACAGCCCGCTTCGCCGCCCTCGACGAACTGCATCTGACGGTACGAGAACGCCTGGTGCAAGCCCGGCTGAACCTGGGCCGCAACCTCGACCTCGTTCCCGAGATCCTTGACATCCTGGCCGCGGCACCCTTCCGGGAGACCTCCTGGGCACACCTGATGCGCGCGCACTATCTCGGCGGCAACGCAGCGGGAGCGATCTCGGCATGGACCTCCGCCACGGCGACACTCAACGACCACCTCGGCCTGGACCCCTCCGCCGAACTACGTGACCTGCACCTTTCCATCCTTCGCCGGGACGACGACGCCATCCGCGGCCCCTCCTCCCACCACCAGAGCCGACACCCGGACCCGGCACGCCCCAGCCCCCCGTGGCCACGCCGGCTCCTGCCCATCGACGGCAAGCCCGCCGCGAACTCCGCCGCCCCCGCCACCATGGGCCACCACCCCGCCTGACCCGACACCGGCCGAGATCTCCCGCAGACCGGACGGCGGGTTGTGATGATTCAACGACCGGGCGCCTCACCGGCCACCTGCCGGCGACAGAGCGCCGACCACCTTGCCGACCACGTCCCTCGCAGGCACGTATCCGAAATGGCGGGAATCCAGGCTCTGCCCCGGATTGTCACCGAGCAGGACGAGACACCCGACCGGGACCGAGATCTCGCCCGCCCCGCGCGACACCGAGGCGGGAACGAGATCCCCCTGAACGGCGGCGACCCTTTTGACGACCCGGCTGGGAACCGGACCGCAAGAGGCCTCCCACGGGGGAATCCCTCCGCGCCGCCCGCCCATCCCACCCGCGCCACGACGCACAGCCTGCCGGACCCCACCGTACGAGGACGCCGCCACGTACTCCGGAACGGCCACGATGTCGGCCACGATGTCGGCCACGACGATGTCCCCCGCCCGGATCCGATCGGCGGGCAGACGCCGTACCAGCACCTTGTCACCGGGCCGGTGGGTGGGACGCATGCTGACACCCGAGATGACCACCACCAGGAGGTTGCGGCGAGCCCAGAACACCGCCACACCACCGGCCGCCAGCGACATGAGCATCAGGGCGAGCACAGCGCTCACCGACCCGCCCGCCCGGGAAGGACCTCCAGATAGCCCTCGGCCTGCATGGAGAACAGATCGGCATAGATGCCGCCGCGGGCCACCAGTTCCTCATGGGTACCGTGCTCGACAACGCTTCCCTCCTCGAGCACCACCAGCAGATCGGCATCACGCACGGTGTTGAGCCGGTGAGAGATCAGCACGTTGGTACGACCCGTCCGGCGCTGCCGCAGCCCGCGATGGATCTCATACTCGGCCTCGGCGTCCAGACCGGAACTGGGCTCATCCAAAATCATCAGATCGCGCCCGGTACGCAGATGCGCGCGAGCCAAGGCCAGCCGCTGCCACTGACCTCCCGACAAGGTCACGCCGGAGGCGTCCTCGGCGACGTCCTCCCCCTGGAAGAACAGCCGTGACAGCAGCGTGTCGTAGGAGCGCGGCAGGCGGCTGACGAACCCATGAGCCCCGGCGTCGACGGCCGCGGCGACGATGCGCTCACGATCGTGCAGGCACTCCAGATCACCCAGGCCGATGTTCTCGGCCGCGGTCAGGTCGTACTCCATGTAGTCCTGGAAGACCACGCCGATACGGGCACGCAGCTCGGCGGGATCCAGCTCGCGCAGATCGACGCCATCCCACAAGATCACGCCACGCTCGGGATCGTACATCCGGCACAAGAGCTTGATCAGGGTGCTCTTGCCCGCACCGTTGCGGCCGATCAGACCCACCGTCCGGCCACAGGGAATGGTCAGGTCAAGACCGCGCAGCGCCCAGGGATGGTCGGGAGAGTAACGAAACCACACGTCGCGAAAGACGATCCCGCGCGCCAGCGGCGCGATCGCCCGGGGAGAGCGGGGGACGGGCAGGTCAGGTTCGGCCGCGACCACCTGCACGTAGTGGTCGAACAACAGCAGCTGACGGTGGCACTGGGCGATGGTGTGCACCAGTGACACACTCGCGCCCTGCACACCGGCCACCGAGGCGACCAGCAACGAGATGTCACCGACACTGATCCGGCCGCCGGCGGCGGCGAGAACCGCCCACAGCAACGCCCCACCCGACACCGCGGCGCTCCCCAGACCGATCAGCGCCTGAACGCCGACCTCCCGGCGATCCATACGGCGGTTCTCCCCGTTGGACAGCCGCCGCTGGGCCGTCATGAGCTCACGCAGGTAGGTACCGATGGCGAACAGCCGGATCTCCTTGGCGGCCTGCGCACTGGTCAGCAAATCGCGAAAGAACATCTCCCGGCGTTCGATCGGGCTCAGCCGCCACGACAGACCGGCTCGACGACGGGCCATCGACAGCTCCACGACCAGCATCGGCAGGACCGAGGCGAGGATCACCGCGGGCAACCAGGGGGAGATGACCGTCAACGACCCCAAAAAACCCAGACCGGTGACGATGGAACGGACGACCGACAGGGCGGCCGAAACCATCACCCCAGGGGTGGTGGCACCGTGCTGCAGCGCCATCTGCATCCGGTTGAGGAAGACCGGGTCCTCGAAACGAGCCATGCCCACGAAACGCTCGGCCGTGACGAACAGGCGTTCCTGAGCCAGCAGCCCGACCCGGCGCTCGATCTCACGGGAGGCGTACTGGGTGACATGCGGTATCAAACCGGTCACCACGATCGTGACGGCGAGCGCGACACCTTCCCCCGCGACCGTGCCGGCAGAGGCTCCGGCGGTGATGTCGTCCAGCACCAGCTTGGTCAGCCACGCCGTCACCACCGGTGCCGGCGCGATCGCCAGCGTGAGCGTGACGACGACGGCCGTGAGCAGCGGGCCGGCCTGCCAGCTCAGCCGCAACGCGACGATGATCTTCCGCATGGGTCAGGCCGTTTCCAGAACGGCCGCCACGTCCTGGAGCAAGGTGCCCGAAGCGCGCACCACACCACCGGGATCGACGATCGCCAGCGCCGGATAGGCCCTGACACCCAGCGAACCGCACACCGGCCCGCCATGGGTCTTCTCCACCACCACGGTGGCCACCGCCTCCAGGAGCGCGGCCTTCTCGGCCGCGCCGTCGGCACCCACCACCAGAGCGAGCACGCGCTCACGGCCGGCGAAGGCCGGAGCGAACCTGACGAACTCAGGCAGCCGCTCCTCGCAAGCAGGACACCCGACGGAGAACGCCGCCACGAGCGTCGAGGCATCAGCGAAAAACCCCTCATCGACAGGCGTACCGTCCCCGGCGACGGCACGGAAGACGCCCAGCCGCTCTCCGGCTTCGCGCATGACCGGCGACAAAGCACCGGGCAGCGGATAACCGGCCGAAAGCGAAGCGACCTGCCGCGCCAGCAGTTCGCCCTGCGCGCGCAGCCTCCGGGCCACCCCCACGGTGAGAACGATGTCGAGCGCGCACAGCACCATGACTGCGCCGACGAGCACCACGACGACATTCAACATGACCATCCCTTAGTGATTGCACGGTTACACGTTCACCGGCGCCCGCGGCACTCAGACAAGCGGCCGGAGCAGCTCGGTCACATCCTCGGCGAGCAACACCGAAGCGGCCCCCACCAGGCCGATGACCGCCGCCGCCACGACACCGGCCGGCTCCAGCGCGACGGACGCGGACGCGGTGCCGAAGCAGAGCACCACCCCGGCCAGCGAGACGACGAGCAGAGCCCCGTTGTGCACGAGCCGCCCCGGCCCCACCGGCGTGGACGAAGGGCCGAAACAGTTACAGATCACGTGCCGACGAAGGCGCACGGCCGTCGCGATCGCGACCGTGAACGCGGCCAGCAACACCACCGCGACCACGAACCCGGCGCCCACCGTGGACGGGACAGCGAGCAACACGGCCACGGCCAGCTCACCCGCGACGACCACCGGCGGCACAAGAGCCCTCGGCACCAAGGGCAGCCGCGGCGCCAGCTCACCGGCGGCGGCGCGAAAGGAGACGTAGGCGCCGCGGGTGCGCACCTTGCCCGCCACCGAGACCACGAAGACCACACCGACCAGAAGCCGGCAGCAGACCAGGACGTACTCCATGCAAACCCCTAACCTGCAGGGGGCGCCGCGACTCTTCGCCAGTCGCGGCACCCATCCCTCCCTGACGGAGGCGGTCACTCACCTGACGGGTCCGGCCGGGACGGCCCGGCTCACCGGACGGCCCGGCTCAGCACATCATGAACGGCGGGCAGGGGGAGGGCGGGCACGGGTGCAGGGGGACGAAGGGCCCGTAAGGGGAACTGTTCCCACCGCAGATCGGCGTACCGCACGGCAGCGTCTCCAGCACCTGCGTCACACCGTCGCAGATCTTGACCCGCTTCAGGCCTATCGTGTTGTACGGGACGCCCCCAACGGGAGGGCAGGTGTACTGCTGCCACTGCTCGACGCACGCCATCGCCTGCGCCTGCGTACCGGGGACCAGCCTCTCCAGCAGCCGGCCGGCGAACGACCGAACGGTTCGAACCATCGGTTGACCTTCTTTCTCATGACGGCTCCTGTCTGCGAGGAAGCCGAACGCTGCGACACGGATCAATCTAGGAAGCCCCCGCATGGGAACCGCATACAAGCGGCATGGCCGACGAACACGCGTTCACGCATTTCACCCGCGCCGCCCCCGGGGCAGGCACCCACGAAGAACTCGACGACACCGCAGGGGTTCCAAGACGACAGCCCCCCAGTTCCACAGGCAGATCCGACGTCATGCGATCGTGAGCGGCTTCAGGCGGGGCCAGGCGAACGCCCGATGCCGGGCACTACGCCCGCGCCCGGCCGGTGAGATCACCAACCGGGGGAGTGGCCCACCATCGGATCCGGAACGACGTACCGGTCATGAGGGCCTTCAGCAGCACTGACCTGCCCATACTCGTCCGCCAAAGCGGATACATGCCCTGACGACACAGGGGAGAGGCCACCCGCGCGCCGATTTCATGGACGATGACAGCCGCCACCATCCGACAGTCGAAGAAAGACGCCCGACAAAACAGATCAAATGAGACAAACCGCTCGACAGGGCAGATCGACCGAGACGGACACGAACCGAAGCGGATCAAGTGAGACACCGAGCCGGTCGTCCGAGACGAGACGGTCCCGCACGGCACGCGCCGACGGAGCCTCACCACCCCTTGATCGTTTTTGACGGTCCGGCGGCTTGTGGATCTTGCTCGACGAAACGATCGAGCGGGGTGACCATGCACCGAAAAGGGACTCCGGGCGCGACGGCGCACCCGGGAGGGGAATCGCGCCGCTCTCCGCCGCCCTGTGGCCGGGAGCGCCCAGCGGCCAAAAACCCGCACGACTAAAAACCCGCACGGCACACCGAACAGGCCCCATCAGGACAAATTGCCTTATACCGTACAGAAGCTTCATTCTGTCTGGTATAAGGCAGGTAGTATTAATGCGTTGTCTCATCCATCCACCGCCAGGCGTCCTGCTCGGACTGCACCCGGCTCACGGGGCCCGCTCGGTGAAAGTCGCCTCGCGGCGCACGCCGGGTCCCGCGTCTCGCCCGGCCCGCTTCGCGAGCATGATCATCCACCCCGCTCACGATCATGATCTTCTTGAATGATCTGGATGGTCGTGTCCACCCGGAGAACGCGCAAGGCCTTCAGGGGCACTGCCCGGCAGTGTCCGGCAGTGTGCGGAAACCGGGTGGCGATATCAGCACACGGGCGGCCTCTCCCCCATCCTGAGAACAAATATTTACTGATTGTCGGTTTTCGACACTAAAGGTGCTTTCATGCGTGAGGGTCGGCTGCTTTCCCAGCACTCCCCTGTCGTGATCCGACATGGCGACGAGGCGGCGGAGTTCGGCCGGCAGCGGCGTTTCACAGGCGAGACCTACACCTACCCCGCCGGTACCCGGTCCTCCTGAGGAATCAGATCCTCCCCTGTCCGGCTTCTCCCCCGCGATCCGGCACGTCGCACCGCACTATGCTCCGTGGGGCGGCCGAGATCCGATCCCGCACCGGCTTGGGTAGCGGTCGCGCCCCGCTTCGGGGAGCATGTGGGGCGACTCGGGTGGGGCGTCCTGGGAGGGTTGCCGCCAAGCGGCTCCTTCACGAGCGCTCCTGGCCTGACCATCTGCCGGGACCCTGTGGCGCCGGCTCCCCGACCGTCTTGGAGAAGTCGTCATGACCATGCCTGAGCACATCACCACCTGGCGCGACGCCCGCTTCGACATGCCCGTCGGCCGGCAGCTGGAGCGCTACGACGAGCTGGCCGCCAAGAACGCGTCGGCTCGCGCCCGCGTCGAGCTGGTGGCCCGGGGAATCTATGATCCCGCCCGGCACGGGGCCGATGACCGGTCCGCGCTCACCGTGGCCGAGCACATCGAGCTGCTGGCGCTGGCGGAGTGCATCGCGCGTACGGTGCGTCATCCCCCCAACTTTCACCATGCGCTGCTGGCCGGGGTCACGTGGGCGCAGATCGCCCATGTCGTCGATTCCGACGAGCTCGCCGTACGGCGGGCCTACCAGCGGTGGGCCGACGACCAGCATGACCTCAACCGGCGCTACCCTGACCGCGGCATGACCGCCGAGGAGTATGCCGCCGCGACCGCCAGAGTGGCGGAGGGCGTCGGAGGCACCCGCTGAGTGAGGCACCTGCCGGGTGAGACGGCCGCTTGAGTGAGGTACGCGGTGGTCTCGGGGCGGGGTGGCGGGACTTCTCGCGCGGGCACTGCGGGCGCGGGCGTTCGTCTACCGTGGGGGGATGTGCATGATCGGTGATCTGCCGGGTGGGTCACTCCCCCGCGGTCATGGCTGCCGGTGCCGTCGGTGCCGTCGCCGGTGGCGGTGTTTCGGCGGTGTTTCGGCGGTCGCGGATGTGGCACTGGTGCGAGGTGAGCGGCCGTTGACGGCGGCCCGGATGCGGGAGGGGTGTCGCCGGGATCATGCGGCCTGCTGATCTGAATCGTCTCAGTGTGGGCGAGTCGGCCGATCGTTACGTGGAGCTGGTGCGGGCCAAGACCCTGACCGGCGCGCTGTCGGTGTCGACGGCGGAGGTGTACGCGCGTGATGTGGCCACCTTCGTGGATCTGGTGGGCGAGGAGGTGGTGCTGGACGATCTGACCGGTGAGGACGTGGACGCCGTCCTGCTGGCCTTCGCCCGCAAGCCCGATGGCCGGCGGCGTTCGCAGCCCGGCGAGCAGGCGGGTGCCACGCAGTCGGCCTCCTCCCAGGCGCGGTTTCGGCGGTCGATCTCGGCGTTGTTCAAGCACGCGGTGCTGGCGGGGTGGGTGCAGGTCAATCCGATGGCGATGGCGACGGTGACGGCCAGGGAGCGCGGGGGGTTGCGGCCCGAGCGGCGGGCGTTGACCCGTGAGCAGGCGCGGGGGCTGATCGGTGCGGCGCGTGAGCTGGGCGGCGGGCCGGACGGTGGTGCGGCGGTGGCCGGGGCGTCAGGGGCGCCGGTGGCGCCGGTGGCGGGTGCGGGGCGGGTGCGGCGGCGTGACCAGGACACCGAGTTGCGTGACGGGCTGATCGTGTTGATGTTGTCGACGATGGGGCCGCGGGTGTCGGAGCTGGTGCGGGCCAATGTGGAGGATTTCTACACCAACGACGGGGTCCGGTACTGGCGGATCTTCGGTAAGGGTGGCAAGACGCGGGATGTGCCGCTGCCCGGTGATGTGGCGCTGGTGCTGGAGGCCTATCTGCTGCACGGGCGGATGGCCTCCGCGGACAAGGCGTTGCTGCTGTCGTGGCGGGGGCGGCGTCTGGCGCGGGGGGATGTGCAGGCGGTGATCGACCGGGTGCAGCGCAGGGTGGATCCCGATCGTCGCCGTTCGGTGACGCCGCACGGGTTGCGGCACACCACGGCCACTCACCTGCTGGCCGATGCGGTGGACATGGACGCGGTGCGGCGGGTTCTGGGGCACAGTGACCTGGCGACGCTGGGGCGTTACCGCGATGAGCTGCCCGGGGAGCTGGAGGTGGCGATGCGGTCGCATCCGCTGTTGCGCGGTCCGGTGTCGAGCTGATCGCCGGCTGGGCGGTGGGTCCGGCGGGTTTTCGCGGCCGGGGTCGCCGCTGTGGGGTGAGGTGGGTGTTCAGGCGGCGTGTTCTTCGGCGCGCACCTGGGCCAGGACGTCCAGGGAGACGTTGAGGGCGTGGGCCAGGGCGGCGACGGTGAAGAAGGCCGGGGTGGGGATGCGGCCTGTTTCGATCTTTCGGAGGGTTTCCGCGGACAGTCCGGCGGCGGTGGCCACTTCGGTCATGCTGCGCGTGCCGCGTGCCTGGCGCAGGATGGCGCCCAGGCGGTGGCCGCGTTCGCGGTCGAGTTCGGTCAGCGGGGGTCGCACCATGCGCCCGATCCTAGCAATCGTGATAACAATACCGGTATAGGTGTTGGGTGGCCGGGGGTGTGTCACCTGGCGGAGCCGGTACCCGGGCCGGTTCAGGCCGGCGGCTCCCCCACCGGCCGGTGCGGTGAGCGGGCGAACCTGCCGGGGTCGCTCTCCTGGGTCTTGACCCTGCCGTAACGTGAGGGTGCAGGCTGGCACGGTGAACGGGGAGAGGCGATGAGGCGCGCGGCGGGCGAGATGGGGCACGTGGCGCACCAGGGGGCTGATCACGTGCCCGGTGGTGCGCCGGATTACGCCGTCGGGCAGGTGGCGCGCATCGCCTCGGTCAGCGTACGCACGCTGCACCACTACGACGAGATCGGGCTGGTCTCGCCGGGGCGGCGCACCGCGGCCGGATACCGCCGCTACACCGAGGCCGACCTGCAGCGCCTGCAGCACGTCCTGTTCTACCGGGAGCTCGGCTTCGCGCTGGAGGAGATCACCGCCATCCTCGACGACCCCGCCACCGACACCCTGGCGCACCTGCGGCGCCAGCACGAACTCCTCACCCGGCGCATCGACCGGTTGCGGGCGATGGCGGACGCGGTCGAGCACGCGATGGAGGCGAACATCCTGAGCATCCCCCTGACCCCCCAGGAGCGTTTCGAGATCTTCGGCGGTTTCGTTCCCGAGGACCACGACGAGGAGGCGCGCCGGCGCTGGGGGGCCGGTGAGGCCTGGCGGCAGTCTCGCGCCAGGACGGCCGCGATGACCAGGGCCGACTGGGCGCGATTCACCGAGGAGGCCGCCCGGACGGTGCGTGACTTCACCGAGGCCTACCTCGCGGGGCTGCCGGCCGGCGGCCCGCGGGCGATGGAGCTGGCCGAACGCCACCGGGCGCACCTCGCCCGCTGGTGCTACGACTGCTCCTACGACCTCCACCGCGGCCTGGGCGACATGTACGTCGCCGATCGGCGTTTCTCCGCCGTTTACGAGGCCTCGGCCGCCGGCCTGACCTCCTACATCCGCGACGCCATCCACGCCAACGCCGACCGCGCCGGTTCCCCGGCCTGACCGCCTCCCCCCTCCCCCGGCCACCGATGGCGCGGGGCAGGCGGGGGCAGGCGGGGGCAGGCGGGGGCAGGCGGGGGCAGGGCAGGGGGCCAGGTGGCCAGGTGGCCGAGGGGGTGTTCAGCGGGCGGCCACGGCGTCGCCGGCGACCTGCCGCCCCCCGCCGAGCTCATCGTCGAACTCGTCGAGTTCACCGTCGAGTTCACCGTCGACGGGCCGGACCGCGTCCAGGTGGCCGGCCGGGGTGGTGGCCTGGCGGCCGAACTGGGTGCGATACAGCTGCGCGTAGCGGCCTCCGGCGGCCAGCAGCGTGGCGTGCGTGCCCCGCTCGGCGATCCGCCCGCCCTCCACCACCAAGATCAGGTCAGCGGCGCGGACCGTTGAGAGCCGGTGGGCGATGACCAGCGCCGTCCGTCCGGCCAGTGCCTCGGCCAGGGCTTCCTGGACCGCGGCCTCGGAGGTGGAGTCCAGGTGCGCGGTGGCCTCGTCCAGCACCACCACCCGGGGGCGGGCCAGCAGCAGGCGGGCGATGGTCAGCCGCTGGCGCTCCCCGCCCGAGAGGCGGTAGCCGCGCTCGCCGACCACGGTGTCCAGCCCGTCGGGCAGCGCCTGGACCAGTTCGGCCAGCCGCGCGCGCCGCAGTACCTCCCACAGTTCCTCGGGGGTGGCCTCGGGGCGGGCCAGCAGCAGGTTGGCGCGGATCGAGTCGTGAAACAGGTGCCCGTCCTGGGTCACCACGCCCAGCGTCTGGCGGATCGAGGCCGCCGACAGCTCGCGCACGTCGACCCCCGACAGCCGCACCGCGCCGGCGTCGACGTCGTACAGGCGTGCCAGCAGTTGCGCGATCGTGGACTTGCCCGCTCCCGAGGAGCCCACCAGCGCGATCATCTGCCCGGCCTCGGCGCGGAAGGACACCTCGTGCAGCACCGTGGCGCCGCCGCGCGCGTCCAGCGTGGCGACCTCCTCCAGGGAGGCCAGCGACACCTTCTCCGCCGAGGGGTAGGCGAAGCCGACGTGGTCGAACTCCACCGTCACCGGCCCCTCGGGCACCGCGCGGGCGTCGGGCCTGTCGGTGATCAGCGGTCGCAGGTCGAGGATCTCGAAGACCCGCTCGAAGCTGACCAGGGCGCTCATCACCTCCACCCGCGCCCCGGCCAGCGCGGTCAGCGGCGCGTACAGGCGGGTCAGCAGCAACGCCAGCGCCACCAGCGCGCCCGGCTCCAGCCGGCCGCTCAACGCGTAGAAGCCGCCGACCCCGTACACCAGGGCCAGTGCCAGCGCCGAGACCAGGGTGAGGGCGGTGACGAACACCGACTGCACCATCGCGGTGCGGACCCCGATGTCACGCACCCGCCGGGCCCGCGCCAGGAACTCGGCCGACTCCTGGGCCGGGCGGCCGAACAGCTTGACGAGGGTGGCGCCGGGCGCGGAGAAGCGCTCGGTCATCTGGTTGCTCATCGCCGCGTTGTGGTCGGCGGCCTCGCGTTCCATCCGGGCCAGCCGGGTGCCCACGCGCCGGGCGGGCAGCACGAACAGCGGCAGCAGGACCAGTGCCAGCGCGGTCAGCTGCCAGGAGATGCCGACCATCACCACCAGGGTCAAGGTGAGCGTCACCAGGTTGCCCGCCACCCCCGAGAGGGTGTCGCTGAAGGCCCGCTGGGCGCCGATGACGTCGTTGTTCAGCCGGCTGACCAGCGCGCCGGTGCGGGTGCGGGTGAAGAAGGCGATGGGCATGCGCTGCACGTGGTCGAAGACGGCGCCGCGCAGGCGCAGGATCAGCCCTTCGCCGATGCTCGCCGACATCCACCGGGTCACCAGGCCCAGTCCCGCCTCGGCCAGTGCGATCACCGCGATCAGAACGGCCAGCCTGACCACGACGCCCGCCGCGGCGCCGCCGACGATGGCGTCGACCACCTGCCCGGCCAGCACCGGGGTGGCCACCGCCAGCACCGCCGACACCACGCTCAGCAGCAGGAACCACACCAGCAGGGTGCGGTGCGGGCGGGCGAAGGCGGCGATGCGCCGCAGCGTGGCCGCCGAGAAGGGCCGCCGGTCGTCTTGGGCGTGCATCGTGCTGTACAGCGAATGCCAGGCCGCCATTTCCATGCTCATCACACGTCACCATGTTTCCTGCGCTCGTTGTACGGGGGGTCGCCGGCGCACCGCCGGGTGGCACCGGGCCGGGGTGCGTGGGCGGTGCCACATCACGACCATAGAACCTGAAGTTAACTTCAGGTCAACGCCGATGCCCCCGCCGCTCCCGCGGGCCCCTCCCCCGCGCCGCGTGCCGTCCGTCTCGCCGTCCGTCTCGCGCGGCCGCCCTCGCCGGCGCGGGTGGGGCCCGGCGGGGTGGGCGGCGCCCCGTCCCCCTAGGCTGGAGGTCGTTTCCCCCTCCGTCCGGACGCCCCGTTCTCCGGACGGTCCCCCCTTTTTTTGGAGAGGTGTACCCGCCGTGCCGACCGCACTCCGCCTGTTCCGTTACGTGGCGATCGCCGAAGCGTGCTCGTGGGCGGGACTGCTCATCGGCATGTACTTCAAGTACGTCGCCGCCACCGGGGACATCGGCGTGAAGATCTTCGGCCCGGTGCACGGCGCCCTGTTCGTGCTCTACCTGGCCGCGGTGCTGTACGCGGCCCGCCAGGCCCGCTGGAGCCTGGGCACGATCGTCGTCGGCCTGGTGTGCTCGGTGCCGCCGCTGGCCACCTTGTGGTTCGAGCGGCGCATGCTCGCCCGCCACCGGGAACCGGCCACCGCCTGACCCCGCCCGACCCAGGCTCCACCGCCTCTGCGGCTTCGCGGCTTCACAGGTCCAAGATGGCGCGGGTGGCCGCCCGGCAGCGCCGCGGGTCGGTCAGCAGGTCGACGCAGTCGCCGAACTGGTCGATCGAGCCCACCGGCGGCAGCGCCCGTACCCGGGCGTCGGTGATGGCGCCGTGCAGGGCGTCGGCGAACCGGCCGGCGTCGATCACCTGGAAGGGCCGGCGGTGATAGGGCCGCAGGCTTCCCTCCAGCGCCGGCGCCACCCCCATCCGGTTGTGCAGGGCCGCCACCCGCCGGTACACCACTCCCAGGTGTTCCTCGCGCCGGCGCCACCCGGTGGCCGCCACCGCCGCCGACAACGCGTCCCCCAGCTCCGCCGTCCCCGGCAGGCGGGCGAAGGCGCTGCCCAGCCACTTGGCGTACGGCGGGTAGCGGCGGCGCATCAGCACCACCAGCCGCATCAGGTCACGGGCCAGGGCCGCGGTGACCAGCGCCGAGCCCACGTCGTCGCCGACCTCCCCGCACCGCCCGGGGAAGGCCTCCTGCTGGGCCAGGCGCCGCCACTGCCCGGCCAGCACGTAGCGCTCCAGGTCGGGCGGATACCAGCGCAACGCGGCGCGGGATCGCTCCATGACCTCCAGGCCGTCGTGGAAGACCTCCCCGCTGGTGACCTCGGCCAGGCGCTGCCAGGGGGTCGACAGCCAGTCCAGCACGCTCACCTCCCGCAGCGGGTCGAACCCGAGCCGCTCGGTGAACCAGGTCGCCGGATCGCTCACCTGCACCCCGCATCGCTCACCGGTCACGGTGGTGCGGTATCCGCGAAAGTCCTCGGGCAGCCGGTCGGCGACGGCGCGCCGCACCGGCTCGGTCCGGTGCGGCGCGACGAACACCACCACCCTGGGCCCCCAGTCGTGGTCGGTGGAGCGTTCGGTGTCGAAGGCCAGCACCTCCGACCCGGCGCCGATCAGCGCGGCGCTGTGCGGCACGTCGGCCACGATCGGCCGCACGACCTGGGCGTAGAAAGCACGTGAAAGCTCCAGGCCAGGGATGAAACTGGACATCATTTCGTCCACTTTGCCTGCCGGGACCGTGCCCCGCACCAGGTTTTCCCCCCGCCCGGCGCACTCGATCGGCGGGCGGGGTTCAGCCGGAGTCCAGGCGGTTCAGGCGGGGGTTCAGGCGTCGTCCGGCGCCGCGGCGGCCAGCGGCCGCCCGCGCAGCCCCAGCCGCTCGTACAGGGCGATGGCGGCGTGGTTGCCGGTGTCGACCATCAGCGCGACCCGCTCGTGCGCGGCCGCCAGCTCACCGAGGACGAAGCGGCACACCCGCTCGCCGTACCCGCGCCCGCGCACGGCCGGCGCGGTGGCGACCCCGGCGACGAATCCCACCGGCGGGCAGGACCAGGCGTCGGCGGCCACCGCCACCAGGTGCCCGCCCTCGTCGCGCACCCCGGCCCAGCGCCGCACCCCCGCCACGCCCGGCACCGCCCACGCCGAGGGGGCCGCCCGCGCCAGCAGGGCGCTCACCTGCCCCTCCTGGTCGCTTGGCAGCCACCCCACCCCTCCCGGGCCCGCTCCCTGCCCCGGCGGCGGGGTGAGCGCCGCGCCCGGGGCGCCTGCGGGGGTGTCCATCCACTCGAACGTGCCCAGCACCCGAAGGCGCGCGTCCCGGGCGATCACCTCCTCGACCAGCGCCCGCTCCCCCACCATCCGGTAGGACGGGCCGACCTCCTCCAGCGCCCACCGCACCAGGGTGCTCACCGCTCCCGCCGGGCCGCACACCGTGAGGCGGTCGCGGCGGTTGAGGTCGGGGCAGGCCACCGCCACCGCCTCCCCCAGCGCCCACGCCCGCACCCCCGGGCCCATCGCCTGGGCCCCCCACAGCACGAGCGGGTCACCCGCGCAGGCCCGCGCGACCTCGGCGGCCTTCACCAGCGACCTCGGCGTGCCGTTCAGAGCGTTCAGAGGATCGCCCCGGGCCGGTAGGCGGCCGCCTGCGGGTAGCGGGCCACGACCTGCGCCACGCGCGCCACGACCGCCTCCACCTGGGCCGGGGCCGCGCCGGTGAAGGAGATCGGCTCACCCAGCAGGTCCCGCAGCGCCGCCTCGTCCAGCGGGAAACGCTCGTCGGCTCCCAGGCGGGCGATCAGCTCGTTGCCGCCCGCCTCCTCGCGCATCGCCAGGGCCGAGGCCACCGCGTGCTCCTTGATCAGCTCATGGGCGCTCTCGCGGCCCACCCCGGCGCGCACCGCGGCCATCAGCATCTTGGTCGTCGCCAGGAACGGCAGGTAGCGGTCCAGCTCGGCGGCGATCACCGCGGGGAAGGCGCCGAACTCCTCCAGCACCGTCAGCATGGTCTCCACCAGACCGTCGAACGCGAAGAACGCGTCCGGCAGCGCCACCCGGCGCACCACCGAACACGACACGTCCCCCTCGTTCCACTGGTCGCCGGCCAGCTCCCCGGTCATCGACGCATACCCCCGCAAGATGACCGCCAGCCCGTTGACCCGCTCGCACGAGCGGGTGTTCATCTTGTGCGGCATCGCCGAGGAGCCGACCTGCCCCTCGGCGAACCCCTCGGTGACCAGCTCGTGGCCGGCCATCAGCCGGATCGTCTTGGCCAGCGAGGAGGGGGCCGCGGCCAGCTGCACCAGCGCGGTGACCACCTCGTAGTCCAGCGAACGCGGATACACCTGCCCCACGCTGGTCAGCCGGTGGGCGAACCCCAGGTGGGCGGCCACCTCGTCCTCCAGCGCCGCCAGCTTGGCCGCGTCCCCGCCCAGAAGGTCCAGCATGTCCTGGGCGGTGCCGACCGGCCCCTTGATGCCGCGCAGCGGGTAGCGGGCGATCAGCTCCTCCAGCCGGGTGAACGCCACCAGCAGCTCGTCGGCCACCGAGGCGAACCGCTTGCCCAGCGTCGTCGACTGCGCGGCCACGTTGTGCGAGCGCCCGGCCATCACCAGCTGCGAGTGCTCCGCCGCCAGGCGCGCCAGCGCGGCCAGCAGTGCCACGCACCGGTCGCGGACCACCACCAGGCTGTCGCGGATCTGTAGCTGCTCGACGTTCTCGGTCAGATCCCGCGAGGTCATGCCCTTGTGCACCTGCTCGTGGCCGGCCAGCGCGTTGAACTCCTCGATGCGGGCCTTGACGTCGTGGCGGGTGACGCGCTCGCGGGCGGCGATCGACTCCAGGTCGACGTGGTCGAGGACCTTCTCGTAGTCCGCCGGCGCCTCGGGGGGCACCGCCACCCCCAGCCGCGCCTGGGCGGCCAGCACGGCCAGCCACAGGCGCCGCTCGGCCACCACCTTGTACTCGGAAGACCACAGGCGGGCCAGCTGCGCGGAGGCGTAGCGGGCGGCAAGGACATTGGGGATACGCGGCTTGGCAGTCACGTTGGGTCAGTATATTCCGCCGCCCCCGCCCGCCCCGACCAGGGGCGGGCGGGGGCGGTGAGGCAAAAGGGCCGCTCGCCCGCGCGGGCGAGCGGCCCTCCCGCTCCGCTCATCTTCGGCCGGTGGTCTACCGGGTCGTCGGCGCCAGCTCGTCCTTGTCGTAGACCTTCAGCTGCGGCCGCTCCGCGCCGTCCTTGGGCGTGCGCCGCAGCCGCTCCTTGAGCCGCTCCACCATCACGTACAGGGTCGGCACCAAAACCAGCGTCAGCAGCGTCGACGACAGCAGCCCGCCGATCACCACGATCGCCAGCGGCTGGGAGATGAACCCGCCCGAGCCGGTCAGGCCCAGCGCCATCGGGATCAACGCGAAGATCGTCGCCACCGCGGTCATCAGGATCGGCCGCAGCCTGCGCCGGCCTCCCTCGATCACCGCCTCCACGATGCCCATGCCCTGCTCGCGGTACTGGTTGATCAGGTCGATCAGCACGATCGCGTTGGTCACCACGATGCCGATCAGCATCAGCATGCCGATCAGGGCCGGAACCCCCATCGGAGTGCCCGTCGCCAGCAGCAGCCCGATCGCGCCGGTCGCCGCGAACGGCACCGACACCAGCAGGATCAGCGGCTGCACGAAGCTACGGAACGCCGCCACCATGATCATGAAGACGATCGCGATCGCCGCCAGCATCGCCAGCCCCAGCTGCCCGAACGCCTCGGCCTGGTCCGCGCTCACCCCGCCCATGGTGAAACTCGCCCCCGCGGGCAACGCCAGCGCCTCCAGCTTCGACGTCAGCCGCGTCGTCACCGCGCCCAGGTCACTGCCGGTCGCCGTACCCGACACCGTCGCGCTGCGCTCACCGTCGATCCGCGTCACCTGCGTGGGACCGGCCACCGTGGACACCTCGGCCACCTGCGACAGCTTCACCACGCCCGTCGCCGTCGGCAGCTTCAGCGCGCCCACGGCCTTGACGTCCTCGGGCGCGTCCGCCGTCCGCAGCACCACCGCACCCGAGCGGCCGTCCAGCGTCAGCTCACCCAGCGGCGCCCCGCGGAACTGCTGGGCCACCAGCTGCCCGATCTGCGTCTCCGTCAGCCCCCTGGCCGCCGCCTTCTCCCGGTCGACCCGCACCTCGACCCGCTCGGCGCCGGCCGCCAGGTTGGAGGTCACATCCCGCAGCCCGCCCAGGTCGGCCATCGCGGTGCGAACCATCTCGGCCGCCGTCCGCAGCGTCGCCACATCCGGCGCCTGAACGATCACCTGCAGCTGGTCGGTCGCCCCGCCGCCGGGGCCGCCCTGGCCGCCGCCCACGGTGACCTCACCGATCTCGGCCTCGGGCAGCTCCTTCAGCCGCCCGCGCAGCTCCTCCTCCAGCACCGCGCTGTCGGTCTCCTCGGCGACCGTCACCGAGTACGACGCCCGGTCACCGCCACCGCCGCCCGTGCCCAGAAATCCGCCGCCGCCGCCCACGTTCACCTGGTAGTCGCGCACGCCCTTCAGCGACGCCAGGACCTCCTCGACCTTCTTGGCCGCCGCGTCCGTCGTCGCCAGGTCGGTACCGGCCGGCATCCGCTGGCTGATCGACACCGTGTCCTGACCGGAGGAGTCGATGAAGTTGGTCTCCAGCCGCCCGGCCAGGCCCATCGTCGCGGCGAACACCACCACGCCGACCAGGAGCGTCACCAGCCGCCGCCGCGTCGCGAACCGCAGCACCGGCAGGTAGGCCCGCTGCAGCGGGCTGCGCAGCTCCTTGGCCTCGGCCTCCTCGCGCACCACCCGCGCCTGCTCCGGCGACAGCACCGGCGCCTTGAGGAACCAGTACGCCAGCACCGGCACCACCGTCAGCGACACCAGCAGCGACGCCAGCAGCGCCACCGTCACCGTGATCGCGAACGGCGCGAACAGCTGCCCCACCATGCCGCCCACCACCGCGATCGGCAGGAACACCGCCACCGTCGTCAACGTCGAGGCCGTCACCGCGCCACTGACCTCGCGCACCCCGGACAGCACCGCCTTGCGCTTGGCCTCCCCGTATCCCAGGTGACGCTTGATGTTCTCCAAGACCACGATCGAGTCGTCGACCACCCGGCCCACCGCGATCGTCAGCGCGCCCAGCGTCAGCAGGTTCAGCGAGTAGTCGCCCACCCACAAGGCGATCAACGCGATGACCACCGACAGCGGGATCGACGCCGCCGTCACCAGCGTCGAGCGCACCGACAGCAGGAAGACCAAGATGACCAGCACCGCGAACGCCAGGCCCAGCAGCCCCTCGGTCGTCAGGTCCTCGATCGACCGCTCCACGTACGGCGCCTGATCGAAGATCACCGTTATCTCCGAGGAGTCCCCGATCGCCCGCACCAGCTCCGCGCGCTTCTCCCGCACCTGGTGCGAGATCGCCACCGCGTTGCCGTCCGGCGTCATCGTCACCGACAACCCCAGGCTCGGCTGCCCGTTGGTCCGCGTCAGCGACGTCCCCTCGGCCAGCGTCCGCTCCACCGTCGCCACGTCCCCCAGCCGCACCGGCTTGGGAGCCGCCGGGGGGCGCTGCGCCTGCGCCTGGGCCCGCTGCGCCTGCTGGATCTGCTGGGCCTGCTGGGCCGATCCGCCGCCCGGCGCCTGCCGGGCCTGCGCCGGCGCCTGCTGCGCCGCCGGCGCGGCGGGCGTCAGGTACAGATCCTTCAACTCCTCCAGCGTCGAGACCCGCGACCCCACCTGAACCGTCAGCGACAGCTTGTCCTGGGTCAAGCTGCCCGCCGGAACCGGCTGCCCGTTGGCCCGCAGCACCTCGGCCACCGCCGTCGGCGACAACCCCAGCAACGCCAGCTTGCGGGCATCCGGAGTGATCGTCACCACCTCGTCGCGGGCTCCCGTCACCGTCGCCGAGCGCACCCCCTCGATGGCCTGCAGCTCCGGCACCACCAGCCGCTCCAGCCGCTCGGCCATGACCCGCTGGTCACCGCCGTCGCCCACCGCCAGCTGCATCACCGGGATGTCGTCGGTCCCGCCTGAGAGAACCTGCGGATCGACCCCCTCGGGCAGCTGCGCCTCGATCCGCGAGATCGCCTGCTGCATCTCCGCGACCGCCGCGTCGATGTCGGTGCCGTACTCGAACGCCACCTGGACCTGCGCCATCCCCTCCCGAGACGTCGAGGTCACCTCCGAGACCCCCTCCAGGCCCTGGAAGCTGTTCTCGATCGGCTCGGTCACCTGCTCCTCGACGATCTCAGGAGAGGCCCCCGGGTAGGAGGCCGCCACGAACGCTCCCGGAAACGACAGCGAGGGCAGCAGCTGCTGCTTCAGCGAGGGGATCGCGAAAAGGCCGAACGCGCTCAACACCAGCGCGATCATTATGACGAGGCTGCGGTTGGCGAGGCTCAACCTGGCCAGGGAGGTCATCGGGGCGGACTCCTCAAGGAGGGATATCACAACAAGATTCGCCCCAGACTAACACTTCGCCTCATACGAATATTTAACGATGCTTACCAATCCTGATAACCTTCTCAGGAAGCGAGAGGTGAGCGTGAACGACGACCGCGAACAACTGATCGACCAGATCGGCGCCATGCAACGCGACCTGGGCCGGCTCCTGGCCCAGCACAGCGCCCCATCCCCCCTCTTCGACTCCAACCTGACCATGCGCCAGCTCAAAGTCGTCATGATCCTCTCCGGCCAGGACTCCGCCTCGGGCCAGGACCTCGCCACCCACCTCGACGTCGGCCTCGGCACCGTCACCGGCCTCGTCGACCGCCTCGTCGCCCACGGCCTCGTCGCCCGCCGCGAAGACCCCCACGACCGCCGCATCCGCCGCGCCCAGCTCACCCCCGCCGGACGCGCCCTCGTCGAACAGATCACCGACGCCGGCCTCACCGAGTTCCGCCGCCTCCTGCGACACCTCGACACCCCCACCCTGCACGACCTGTCCGCCATCATGGACAAGATCCAGCAGGCCGCCCTCGCCCTCCAGGATCACCCCCCTCACAAAAAGGTGGGATGATAGGTTCTGTCGCTGTGACAGCACCCACCGACACCCTCTTCTCCCTCACCGGCCGCACCGCCCTCATCACCGGCGGCAGCTCCGGCATCGGACACGCCATCGCCCACGCCCTCGGCCACGCCGGCGCCGCCGTCATCATCGCCGCCCGCCGCACCACCGAACTCACCCGCACCCTCACCGAACTCCACGAACACCACATCACCGCCGCCGCCATCACCGCCGACCTCGCCAACCCCGACGACATCACCCGCCTGTGCCACCAGGCCCCCACCCACTTCGGCGACATCGACATCCTCGTCAACAACGCCGCCAACAACATCCGCGCCCCCATGGCAGACCTCACCACCGACGACTACCAGCAGACAATGGCCGTCAACATCACCGCCCCCTACCTCCTCGGCCAGCACTTCGGCCCCCGCATGGCCGAACGCGGCTGGGGCCGCATCATCAACATCGGCTCCCAGCAATCCCACAAAGCCTTCGGCGACAGCGGCGCCTACGGCATCTCCAAAGCCGCCATCACCGGCCTCACCCGCTCCCAGGCAGAAGCCTGGTCCCCCCACGGCGTCTGCGCCAACACCATCATCCCCGGCTTCGTCCTCACCCCCCTCACCCAACCCGCCCAAGCCATCCCCGGCCGCGTCGAAGCACTCGCCGCCCGCACCATGACCGGCCGCAACGGACTGCCCGCCGACTTCGCCGGCATCGCCGTCCTCCTCGCCGGCAACGCCAGCGCCTACATCACCGGCCAGGCCATCTGCGTCGACGGCGGCTTCTCCGTCCACTGACACCCCCACCACCAAAACCCACCATGATTGAATACGCCCCGGAGCCAACACACCCGGGGAGCTCATGACCACCACACACCGGCCCCCCACAGGCGCCCGCAAAGCCGTCTGCTACTTCTTCATCCTCCTCGGCATCACCTCCGGAGCCTGGGCCGCCCGCATCCCCGCCGTCAAACACACCCTCCACCTCAGCGACGGCCAGCTCAGCTACGGCCTCCTCGCCATCGCCATCGGACTCCTCACCGGCATGCGCTTCGCCGGACACCTCACCGACCGCCTCGGCAGCGCCCGCCTCATCACCCCCGCCGCCATCGCCACCGCACTCACCGTCATCCCCCCCGGCTACGCCACCACCCTGCCCGCCCTCATCGCCACCCTCTTCCTCTTCGGCTTCACCAACGCCTTCCTCGACGTCTCCATGAACGCCCACGGCGTCGAAGTCGAACGCGCCTACCGCCGCCCCATCATGTCCTCCTTCCACGGCATGTTCAGCCTCGGCTGCTTCACCGGAGCAGGCATCGGCGGCCTCTTCGCCGCCCTCGACCTCAGCGCCGCCACCACCCTCACCACCGTCGGCCTCCCCCTCGCCCTCGCCTCCCTGTACGCCCGCCGCCACCTCCTCCCCACCACCCCACCCCCCACAACCCCCACCACACCCCGCCGACGCACCCCCTGGACCGGCTGGATCATCCTCATGGGCATCGTCTCCTTCGCAGGCCTCGTCGGAGAAGGCGCCGCCAACGACTGGACCGCCGTCTACCTCTTCCAAAACCTCGGCGCCTCCCAAGCCGTCGCCGCCGCCGGATTCGCCGCCTTCTCCATCGCCATGACCATCGGCCGCTTCACCGGCGACCACCTCGCCCACCGCCTCGGCCCCGTACGCCTGGTCCGCTACTCCGGCCTCCTCGCCACCGCCGGCCTCACCACCACCCTGCTCGTCGGCCAGATCCCCACCGCCATCGCCGGATTCGCCCTCTTCGGCCTCGGCCTGGCCGCCATCGTCCCCCAGGTCTTCTCCGCCGCCGGCAACCACGACCCCGCCCGCGCCGGACAGGCCATCGCCCAGGTCGCCACCGTCGGCTACGCCGGCCTCGTCGCGGGCCCCGCCATCATCGGCGGCGCCGCCGAACTCATCGGCCTGCCCGCCGCCCTGGGCATCCCCGCCCTGCTCGCCGCCTTCATGGCCGCCTCCGCCGGAGCACTACACCCCAAGAAAACGGCATAACACCACACCCACTCCACGGGATCCCGGTAGTAATGAGGAAATTTCCAAGCCTGCGCCGACGACGCTGACATCGCGGTGCCGATCGGCCAGGAACACCGGCCCCGTGGTGCGGCCACCCACGGCCCCGCGAACGGGTCCGAGAACGCATCCGAAGCCGAGTGCGCGGGCCGTTGCAGGGGCAGGACACGGAACCGGTCGTCAGCAGAACACGCTGCTCACGGCCGGTGCGCGCCCTCAAGGCCGAATGGCGGGCGGCCTGCCAGCGATCGGGTTTCCATCGCTGGCAGGCCCCCCGCCACGAAGGCCGGCCGGGTAGGCGCGTCACAAGGACAGAACAGCTGTAGGCCAGGAGTCACCGAGAGCACCGAACCTCTGGATGGCCGTGGTCTCGTCCCGAAGGGCCTGAGTCAGACTCCGAACGCCGCCGGGTAGCGGATGGTGCCGGCCGGCACCGGCCGGGAGGAATCGAAGACGAGCACCATCATGTACTTGTCCTCGACATCGAAAGGCGGCCGGATGAAGTGGCTGGAGGCCGGGACGAAGCCGAAGCGGGGGTAGTACTCGGCGTGGCCGAGCACAAGCACGAGGTTCTCGCCTTGCCCACGGGCGGCGTCGAGGACGGCGTGGACGGCGGCGGCACCCGCGCCGCGCCGCTGGCGCTCGGGCCGCACGGCGCACGGGCCCAAAGTGAGGGCCGGAAAACCGTCGACGTGGCAGCGGGTGAGCAGCGCGAACCCGGCGATGGATCCGTCGGGCGCCTCGGTGACCCAGGACAGGCCGGGAATCCACGCCTGCGGGTCGGCGCGCAGCGCCTCGACCAGGTCGGCCTCATGAGAGGTGGGGAAAGCCGCGAGGTTGACCTCGCGGATCTGGGTACGGTCGGCGGCGGTCTCGGGGCGGGTGATCCAGGAAGTGGCCATGGGAGTGTTCGCGTCCGTTTCTGTGCTTGCCTGGGGGCGCAGGACGTAGCCGGTGCACTGGTAGTCAGTGCCCTGCTCGTAGCGCATGGTGATCTCTTGCGGCGTGGCCGCGACCGCTTCGCGCACCCCGGCCACGGTCGGGTCAGCCACGTGGGTTCGTTCCGACAGCGGCGTGTAGTACTCCTCGAACCAGTCGCCGTCGGGGAGCGGGTGCAGCGCGGCGGCGGCTCGCGCCAGCTCGTCGAGGAACGGCTGGTGCAGGTCGACCGCGGTGACCTCGGCGGCGGCCCCCGCGACCAGCACCAAGCCGGAGCGACCCGGCCCGCAGCCGATGTCCAGCACACGCGGACGCGGCGGAAGCGGTCCGGCCAGGGCGAGCAGGCGGCGGGTGGTCGCGTCGAAGCCGGAACCCTGGCGAGGCAGGCCGTGGTGCAGGGCGAACAACGCCGTCACGACGGGACCGGTGATCGTGTCGTGAGAGGCGCCGCTCGCGGCGGTGGCTGTTGCTTGCGGGCAACGGTCCGGCCCGGGAGTGCACTCGGCCGGCGGGTGGATCTGCGGCGTTGACGGGATGCGGTCGGTCATGACTGCTGGTCCCTGAACTTGTAGGTGGCGCGCAGATGGCTGGTGATGGCCTTCTGCCGGTCGGTACGCTCGCCGCGTAGCCGAGCATCGGTGCGCGAGGCCGCCCACGCGTTCTCGCGTTGTAGCTTGCGGTAGCTGCCCAGACGGCGCTCGGTCAGCTCGCCCGCCTGGATGGCGGCCTGAACCGCGCAACCCGGTTCGGTGTTGTGGGAGCAGTCGCCGAAGCGGCAGTCCCGGGCGAGGCTTTCGATCTCGGCGAAGACCTGTTCCAGGCCGTCGGTGGCGTCATGGAGACTGATCCCGCGCAGGCCGGGCGTGTCGATGAGGACCCCGCCGCCGGGCAGGGGAACCAGCTCGCGGCGGACGGTGGTGTGGCGGCCCTTGCCGTCCTGCTCGCGTACCGTGCCGGTGGCCAGCAGTTCCTCGCCGAGCAGCGTGTTGCCGAGGGTCGACTTGCCCGCGCCCGAGGGGCCGAGCAGCACGGTGGTGCCGTGCACCATCGCGGACAGCACGTCGATGTTGTGACCGGTGGCGACGCTGGTGACCAGGATGTCCACGCCGGGTGCCAGCGCTTCGGCCTCGGCGTGGACGGCCTCGGGATCGTGGGCTAGGTCCGCCTTGGTCAAGACGATCACCGGCTGTGCCCCGCTCTCCCAGGCCAGGGCGAGCAGCCGCTCCAGTTTGGCCGCCTCCAGGGGCGTGGCCAAAGACAGGGCGATGACGACCGTGTCGACGTTGGCGGCGAGCACCTGTCCGTGGGAGGACCTGGACGCCGACGAGCGCACGATCGCGCCGTGCCGCGGCAGCAGCGCCACCAGGTGCTCGGCGCCCGGCCGCAGCGCGGCCCAGTCGCCGGTGCAGGGCGCCAGGAGCGGGTCGGGAGAGTACAGCGCCGTGAGGGCGGCCCGCACCGGGCCGGACTCGGTGACCGCGTCACACAGGCCACGATCCACCCGTGCGATCCGGGCCGGTACCAGACCGGCCCCGCGGTATTCGGCGAAGGCGTTGTCGAGTGTTTCCGTCCATCCGTACCGGGTCAGGCCGACGTCGAATGGATCCGTGAAGAGATTTGGCAACGTGAGACACCTTGGGGAAGGGGCCCCGACGAGACGCAGACACTACCCTGCCTCGTAAGCCGGACGGCTCACGGCGAGGGTAAGAAGTGGGTCAGACCGGGGCCCGGGACGTGAGGAATGTCCGGGCGCTGCACACAGCAGCGGTCTTCACCGCGGTCATCAAACCTCACCTCCCTCTCATCCGGAAATCCAACAGCCAACGATCAGCAGCCTAGCACTCCCAGCAGAATGCCCTGTCACGGGTTCCCGCGCTGGGCCGAGTGGCATTCCCGCGTCCCCCGCGTGCGCAGGAGGTGCACCGGGGTGCCCTTGGAGGTCGGCCATCTCACCGCGGATGCCCGCCCAGCGCGGCGAACGCTCCCCCAGTCGTCGTATCGCACCAGGCCTCCCGGATCGCGGTGACCGCCGCGGCTCCACGCTACAACCGGCGATCGGGCCGCCCCGTTTTTCGGTGATGAGTCTTTAGTCCGCTGTAAATGATCTTGGCACTAGTCGAGCGCCTTTACATTGTAGATTTATTTATTGGGGCGCCTCGAAACGGGCCAGCCAGGTGGTGAGGAGCGCCTCCAGAAGGGCCGCCTCCTCGGGAGACAGCTCGTCGAGGAGGCGGCGCTCGTTGCGCATGTGCTCGGCGAACGCCCGGTCGATCAGCTCCCTGCCCGCGGCGGTGAGCGCGACCACCCGCCCCCGGCCGTCGCTCTCACTCGGACGGCGGGTGACGAGCCCGTCGCGTTCGAGCCGGTCGATGCGCTTGGTCATCGCGCCGGTGGTGACCATGGTGAAGGCGGCGAGCTCTCCGGGGGCGCGCTCGAAGGGCGCCCCTGCGCGCCGCAGGGTGGCCAGGACGTCGAACTCCCCCTCCCCGAGCCCGTACCGCCGGTAGACGAGGCAGAGCTGTTCGGTGAGGTGTCCGGCGAGCCGGTGCAGGCGCCCGATCACCCCCTGCGGGCTCACATCCACATCCGGTCGCTCACGGGCCCACTCCCGCTGGATGCGGGCGACGTGATCCAGGGATTCGCTCATGCCCCCAATATAGCTTCTAAGGAAGCTATATTCCTTCCATGGAAGCTACCTTTCGTTGGACATTGGTCACGGCGACGGCACCGGTCGCGTGGGGGACGACCTACTTCGTCACCCAGCAGTTCCTCCCGCCCGGCTACCCGCTGTACGGCGCGGCCGTCAGGGCGCTGCCCGCCGGGCTCCTGCTCCTCCTGCTGAGCAGAAGGCTCCCTCGCGGCTCGTGGTGGTGGAAGTCCCTCGTCCTCGGAACGCTCAACATGAGCGCGTTCTTCGCGCTGGTCTATCTCGCGGCCCAGCTGCTGCCGACGAGCGTCGCCTCGACGATCATGGCGATGTCGCCCGTGGTGATGATGCTCCTGGCCTGGTCGATGCTCGCCGAACGGCCGCGGATCGCCCACCTGGCCGGGGCGGGCGTCGGCATCGCGGGGGTGTGCCTCATGCTGTTCACCGGCGCGGCCGCCGTCGACGCCCTCGGCGTGCTCGCGTCCGTCGCGGCCATGGTGATGTCGTCGTTCGGCTACGTGCTGGCCAAGCGATGGACCACCGGCGCCGGCGCGCTGTCGTCTGCCTCCTGGCAGCTCATCGCCGGGGGGCTGGTCCTGCTGCCCTTCGCCGCCGCGCTGGAGGGGCCGCCGCCGGCGCTGGACGCACCCGCGGTCCTCGGGTTCGGCTACGTCACCGTCGTCGCGACGGCCCTCGCCTTCGCCGCCTGGTTCTCGGGACTGCGGCACCTGCCGGCGGCAACGGTGGGCCTCGTCGGGTTGCTGAACCCGGTGACCGGGGTGCTGCTCGGCACGACGGTCGCCGCAGAGGCCCTCACCGCGCGGCAGCTCGGCGGGCTGGCCCTGGTCCTCCTCGGAATCCTCCTCGGCCAGCCCGCCGCGGCCCGCCTCGCCGCCCTCCTGCGAGACCGCAGGCGGCCTTCGGAAACCGCAGGGGGGCGGGGCCGGCGTCAGCCGACGTGGACCAGGGGACGGCGTGCGGTCTCGGGCTCGGCCTGGCGCAGCACCTCGCGGGTGAGCGGCGGGATGTCACCGCCGCCGAAGACCAGGTAGCGCAGCAACGCGCCGACCGGGTTGCCCTCGGCGGCCCAGTGGAAGTAGACGTGCGGGGTCTTGCCGGTCTGGTCACGCAGGTACAGCAGCAGGGCGGCGATGGCGTTGGCGATGGTGGGGCTCTCCATCCGCAGGATGCGGAACCCGTGGCGCTCCTCACCGACGACGCGCAGCTCACCGGCGAACTCCGAGGCGTCGGAGACGCTCACCTCCAAAAACAGCAGGCCCTCGCCGGTGCGCAGCCGGTGCAGCTCCCAGGCCTCGCGGGCCTTGTCGACGTACTCCTTGCAGTCGCGCGCGTGCGGCTCGTTGGCGATCAGCCGGATCTCCCCCGACTCGCTGACGTAGCGGCGGGCCAGGTCGTCCAGGGTGACCTTGGTGACGCGCAGCTCGGTGGAGCGGGTGGCCCGGGAGATCAGCGAGGTGATCACGATGGCCAGCACGAACAGCAGGGCGATCACCAGGCCGTCGGGGCGTTCGACGATGTTGGCGACGGTGGCGTAGGCGAAGATCAGCGTGATGATCCCGAACGAGACCGCCGCGCGGGTGCGGCCGTCGTTCCAGGCGGCCAGGGTGACCGCGACGGCGGCCGACAGGATCAGCGCGAGCACGCCGGTGGCGTAGGCGCCGCCCTGGGACTCCACGTCGGCGCCGAAGAACAGGGTGATGAGGAAGGAGATGGCGGTGAAGACCAGCACCATCGGCCGGGCGGCGCGCGACCAGTCGGGGGCCATGCCGTAGCGGGGAAGGTAGCGCGGCACGATGTTGAGCAGCCCGGCCAGCGCGGAGGCTCCGGCGAACCACAGGATCGCGATGGTGGACAGGTCGTAGACGGTGCCGAACCCGTCGCCCAGATACTCGTGCGCCAGGTAGGCCAGGGCACGCCCGTTGGCCGCACCGCCCTCGGCGAACTCACCGGCCGGGATGAGCACGGTGGTGGCGAAGCTCGAGGTGATCAGAAAGACGCTCATGATGACCGCCGCGGTGGTCAGCAGTTTCCTCGCACCGCCGATCCGCTGGACGAGGTCCCCCTTGACCAGCGGCATCACGGCCACGCCCGTCTCGAAACCCGACAGGCCCAGGGCGAGCTTGGGCATCACGTACAGCGAGACGGCGACCATCGCGATCGGGCTGGAGTGCTCGGCCGCCAACGCCTCACCCCAGCCGGTGACCAGCGCGGGGTCGGCGAGCACCCGGTGCAGGGCCGTGCCCAGGACGACCACGTTCAACACCAGGTAGAGGGCGACCAGGACGACGGCGATCGAGATGGCCTCGCTGAACCCGACCAGGAACACCCCGCCGAGCGCGGCGATCAGCGCCAGGGTGACCGGGACCTGCCCGCCGGACAGGAACTCCGGCACGAAGGGGTTGTGCAGGATGTGAGCGGTGGCGTCGGCCGCCGACAGGGTGATGGTCACGATGAAGGCGGTGGCCACGAACCCGAGCAGGAACAGCACCAGCAACTTGCCGCGCCAGCCGGGCAGCAGCCGCTCCAGCATCGACAGCGAGCCCAGCCCGTGGGGACTCTGCCCGGCCACCGCCCGGTAGGTCGGCAGCGCGCCGAACAGGGTCAGCGCCACCAGCAGCAACGTCGCGAGCGGGCTGAGCGCGCCGGCGGCCAGCGCGGCGATGCCCGGCTGGTAGCCCAGGGTGGAGAAGTAGTCCACCCCGGTCAGGCACATCACCTGCCACCAGGAATGCCGGTGCTCTGGCGGTTCCTCGTGGTGCGGGCCGCTGGTCCTGGGGTCGGAGCGTTGCAGCCCATGCAGTAACCACCCCCGCAGCCCCGAGTCCGCCCGCGCCGATGCCGACGTACCTGCCACTGTTTCCTCTCCCTGCGCTCACGTCGTTGCCCTGCTCCTGACGGGTGTGGACGGCGCGCTGTCGCGCCGCCGGCCGCCAGGTGCCGATGTCCGGTCCCTGCCGCCCGCGTCCCGCGGCCGCGAGATCAGAGCGGGTGACCGGGGAACGTCCGCCGGGAGGGACGTCCGGTACGGGGGTGGCGTGGCCGCCGGCCACCGGCCGGCGAGGGAACTGTGAGGCGTCCCGGACGGCGGAGCGCGGCCGGGACGCCTCGCCGCGGAAGAGGAACCGGGCGGGGAGGAACCGGGAGGGATCGCCGGAGAGGAAGACAAGACACCCCATACTCCCTACCGGTCCGGCCGCCGGGCGCCTAGAAAATCATGCGGATCCATACGCGTTCTTGACGCCTGTTCATCCGAATTCGAGCAGATCCGCCCTACCGCACTCGGGCGCGGGCCGTCGTGCCCCGCTGGTGCGGCACCGCTACGGGGCCGCCGCGATGCGCCTGCCCGCTCCGGCAACCCTCATGGCACACGACCGGCCGGCTGCCGCACCGCCCCGGCCGGGGACGGCGGATACCCGGCCGATACGTGACCGAGCGCCGACACATACGCGGCCTCGACGGGATCGATGTCCGATTCGCGAACAATGATGGCCATGCTCCCTTTTCGAATGACCAGCGCGCTGGCCACGGTCACCGCATTCGCGACGGCGCTGACCGGATGCGGTGGCGCGAGCGCGCCGGCCGGATCGCCGGCGCCCGCCAAACGCGGCGCGCAAAGCGCGGGCGACCCGCTCTTCGCCTACCTGGGTAACGGCGGTTACGACGTCGGTTCCTACGACGTGAGCTACGACTACCGCGACGGCACCACGAAGATGGACGCCTCGGTGAGGATCAGGGCCACCGCGACGCACGCCCTGTCCGGCTTCAGCCTGGACGCGGCGGTGGAGAAGATCACCAAGGTGACCGTGGAGGGCCGCCCCGCCGGCTTCCGCGTCGCGGGAGAGAAACTACTGATCACACCCGGGCGAGTGCTGCCCCGAGGCCGGCCGTTCCGCGTGGACGTCTCCTACCGCGTCGACCGCGCCGCCAACCCCCAGTCCCCCGCCTTCCCCAAGGACGAGAAACCGCACCGCACCGCCTGGGTCGACAAGAAGGACGGCTTCGCGGTCATGGGCCAGCCGGACCGGGCTCACCTGTACTTCCCCGGCAACGACCATCCCGGCGACAAGGCGAAGGTCACCTTCCGCATCACCACCCCGAAGGGCCTGCAGGCGGTCGCCAACGGAACGCTCCGCTCACGGACGGAGAAGGCGGGCCGCGTCACCCACGTCTTCACCACCCGCGACCCCATCCCGACCCACGTCGTGCAGGCGGCCGTCGGCCGCTTCACCCTGATCGAGGGCACGGGGCCGCACGGCCTGCCGCTGCGCAGCCACGTCGCCACCGCACAGGCCGCCAGGACCCGCGCCCTCATCGACGGCATCGCCGACCAGATGGCCTGGATGGAAAAGCAGGTCGGCCCCTTCCCCTTCGAGACCTACGGCGTGCTCGGCGTGCCCGGCGGCTACAACGGCGTCGCCCTGGAGAGCGCGACCATCTCCACCTACGCCGTGGAAAGCCTGACCGGCACCGACCGCCAGGGCCGGGTGACCACGCAGGACACCCAGGACGACGCGATCACCATGGTCCACGAGCTGGCCCACCAGTACTTCGGCGACGCCGTCGCGGTGCGCGACTGGAACCAGATGTGGATCAGCGAGGGCCACGCCGAGTTCTACCAGCTCCTGTACGCCGCGGAGAAGGGCTGGCGCGACCTCGACGACCCCTCGCGCGGGCTGCGCGCCCGCTACGACTTCGACGGGGACAAGCGCGCCGAGTCGGGCCCCCCGGGAAAGATGAAGCACGCGCGGGACGTGCTGGTCGGCACCAACACCGCGGGCCTGTTGATGCTGTTCGGCCTGAGGGAGATGGTCGGCCAGGACACCTTCCGGCGGATCGAGAAGACCTTCTTCGCCGAGTTCCGCGGCCGCTCGGCCGACACCCGGGACTACATCGAGGTCGCCAACCGGGTGAGCGGCAAGGATCTGACCGGCTACGTCAACGGTTGGATCCACAACGCGCGGACTCCGCCGATGCCGGGCCACCCGGACTGGAAGCCCAGGGCGTGACCGGCTTCCCCACAAGCCCCCACACCCGCCGGTGCCGCCGTCAGCCTCGGGGGCGACGGCGGCACCGGCACGATCCGGACCACCTCACCTGGGGATGGAGCGCTCCCACCGCCGATCGATGATTGAGCAGGTCAGAGCGGGTAGTACCCCTTCACAACTTTCACAGCGACCGTTCTGATCCTGGCGGACACGTCGGTAGCCCCCCGCTGAACGCCACAGACGGCACTCACGTAAGGGGACCGGACATGCACACCGATCAGCGGGGCCACTGGCCGATCAGCACCGACCTGATCGGCCTGCGCCGGCATCTGTACCGCCACATGAGCCAGGTAGGGCTGGCCGGGACGCGACGCGACGACCTGCTGCTGGCGGCCAACGAGGCCGTCATCAACGTGCTGGAACACGGCGACGCGGCCGGCAGCGTGAGCGTCTGGCGCGACGAGGCGGACCTCGTCGTCGAGGTCGTCGACGACGCCGGGCGCCTCACCCCCGACCAGGCCGACCGCCACCGGCCCGGCCCGGGCGCGGTCCGCGGGTTCGGGCTGTGGCTGATGGGCCGGCTCTGCGACGAGTTCACCATCTGCCACAGCGGTGGCCGGTCCCGCGTCCGGTTGCGGATGCGCCTGCACGCCACCTCCGGCGCCGGATAGCGGCCGGCGCCCGCGGCGGCGCCCGCCGTTTCGCGCACCCGGCGAGCCCGTGCCCGCGCACGGACCGCCCCCGGACTCAGCCGCTTCACGGATCAGGCTCCGCGAAGCGGCCGGCCGTGAGCATCAACGGGGTATCGACCCCGTGCCGGGAACTCGCGTCGGCGAGGAAGGCGGCCAGCCATCCCAGCGCGTCCAGCGACCACTCGGCGAGGGTGCCGTGGAAGGTGACCCGGTGATGAGCGGGCCCGAGCCACACCTCGTCGATGACGGCGGGTTCCAGGACCAGATCGTCGTCGTCCGTCACGGAGACCGCGTCGCACCAGAAGACGTCCTGATCGAGTTCCCGCACCCACCGGAGTATCCCGGGCGCCGCCGAGCGGACGGACGGATCCTGCCCGCCGTCCAACGTCACCCGCACCCGCACCCTCAGGCGCGGATCACCGTCGGCGAACCAGCCCGCGTCCTGGAGCAGGGTCATCACCGCGCCCGCACGCGACGACGCGCCCACCGGCGCGTCGAGGCTCTGCACGGGCAGCAGGAGCTGGACCGCCCGCAGGTGAGCGGTGCCGATACGCGCCACGACGTCGTCCGCGCACGACAGGAACGCCTGCACCGGCAACGGCCGGCCGTCCGGGACCGCTCCGGTCAGCGACACCTGAAACCACGCCACGCGTGCCGGCCGCGATCGCGAGGCCGAAGCCGACGCCGGGTCGTACCCGGCGTCGTTCATCCCCCAGAGGCCGCCGACCGCGTTCTCCTCGGCCTCGGTGAGCCATCCCATCGCGGACGACCTCGCGACGAACAGGCTGTAGGCGTCCGAGGAGGCGACGAGAGGATCCCGCCACGGGTGCACCACCAGCTCGCCGTACAGAGCCGCGAGCATGGTGCCGTCGGGTCTGATACTCACGTCGCCCCTCTCGCGTCATCGCCTGCAGTAGATGTTCTGCCCCGGCGTGAAGAGCTTGCCCGGGTCGTCGGCCAGGCCGACCAGGTCGACGTCGACGACGCTGCGCCACCCCGTCAGGCTGCCGTTGGTGCAGACCGCGCGCCCGGTCGCGCGGTTGCCGGCCCCGCCGCCGGACCTCACCGTCGCGCTGCCCGCCGTACCGGCGTTTCTCCAGGTGCCGTCAGCGTAGTACTGCTGCAGCTGGACCGTGACGATCGCCAGCGTGGCGTTGCAGTTGCCGTTGATCCACCAGCCGTGCCCGGACGCCTCGAAGGCGGACCCGGAGATGTGGACGTAGTCGCCCATGGTCTGGAAGAAACACACCGCGGAAGGCGCCCGGCCGTTCTCCGGGGAACCCGAGTTCCTGGAACTCGCCTCGCCGCCCGCGGGGGCGGGCGTGGGAACGGGGGCGGGCGGCGGGGCGGACCTCTCCGGAACCGCGATCGCCGAGGTCTGGGACATCGCGAGAAGCATCGCGCCCACGATGCCGGCCGTTGTGGAGATCCTGCGAAAAGGGTTACGCATGAACCGCACCTCCGAGCTGGGTCGAGCGGGATCAGGGGTTTCCGCGCGCCCCCTGACGGGCGCGCCCCTGACGGCGGTTGAGAACGCGCACGGCGCTGACCTGGAGCGGCGCGCCGAGCGTAAGTAAAAGTGTCATCGCCATTCCGCCGTGTCAAGAAAATTAAAATCATTTGGCGGCGTTTTGTTGGCATACGACATGTGATTTCGCATACATCCTGGTAAGCGGCAGGAGAATCACCTTGTCGGCCATTTCATGGCGATTATTCGAAGGATGGAAATGGAGAAAGGGATTCCGCGCGGCGAATTTTCGGACCCCGGGGAGCTGTTTTTGTTTCTTTGTGGGACGTTTTCGGACGACAGCCGCCCGGCTTTACAATGTAGATCAAAAATTCGCGATCCGTACCCGCCGGGGCCGGCGATCGCCATGGGCCGTCGAGTTTCGTCGCGAGCCCGGCGGGTGTCCCGGCCGCCGGGTGTCAGCCGTCGAGTCCGGGCAGCACCTCGGCGCCCAGCCGGCGGATGTTCTCCAGGGTGCGGGCGTGCTCGCCCGCACCCTCGACCATGAGGATCAGGTGTTCGAGCCCGGTCACCTCGCGGGTGCGCCGGATCGTCTCCACGCAGTGGCCGGCGTCCCCCACCGGATGGACACCGGTCAGGAAGTCGACGTACTCCCCCACGTCCCGCACGGGCCGCCGCCGGCCGTCCACCGGCACGTACCCGGCCAGGCCGGGCTCCAGCCAGCGGGGCATGGCGGCCCTCACCTCCCGCACGGCCGCCCTCGTCGAGTCGGCCACGTGTCCGACGACGGCGGCCACGTGCCGTACCGCACCCACACCCGCGTCCGCTTCCGGTGGGTGGGGCGGCGCGGGCGGGCGGGCCGCGTCGTACCCGGCGAGCATCGCCGCCTTGCCCTCGTCGTCCATGTGCATGCCGAGCAGCATCGGCAGCCCCCGCCCGGCCGCCAGCCGCGCCGTCTCCGGCGAGGTGCACGCCACCACGGGCCGCATCGACGCCGCCGGCACCATCGCGACCTCGCGGAAACGGAAGAACTCCCCCTCGGCCGACACCGTGCGCCGCCCCAGGGCCCGGCACAGCAGGTCGAGCGACTCGGCGAAGCCGCGCTCGAACCTCGCCAGTCCGGTACCGAACACCTCCAGGTCGACCCAGGGCCCGCCCCTGCCGACCCCCAGCGTGAAACGCCCGCCGGACAGGTGGTGCAACATCGCCGCCTGCTCCGCCAGTGCCACCGGGTGCTGCGTGGACAGCACGCTCACCGCCGTCCCCACCCCGATCGTCCGCGTACGCCCGAGCGCCACGGCCGCCAGCGTGGCCGCCGACGGGCAGACCCCGTACGACATGAAGTGGTGCTCGGCGATCCACGCGTCGTCGAATCCCGCCTCCTCCGCGACCTCGATCGCCTCCACGCAGTCACGCAGCACCTGTCCCTGAGGCCTGCCGGGGAAACCCGCCGCGACCAGGAAGATTCCGATCCGCATCCTGCTCACGCTCTCTCACGTGGGGGCGGGGTCCCGGCGCCCGCCCGGCCGGTGGCCCGCCTCCCCCGCCGGGTGAAGGACTCCCGCTCCCGCCCGCCTACCGGAGATACCGACATCTCGCAGGCCCTCCCTCTGACCCGTCGCGGCGCGAAGAAGGCCGCGCGACTCCCTTTTTCTGCGACCTTTTCCGGCCGGTTCCGCGGCAGGACGCCGACGAGGAGCGCTCGTTCGGGGATCTCGTGTCCGGCCGGTCGCTTCGCGAGGCTAGAGATCACGTGCCGGATCCGTCAAGGTGAGGCCGGCCAGGCCGGGGGGCAAGATGGTGGTCGTCAACGCCTGAACTGCAACGAGCATGACCTGCCGGACACGGCCAGAAGCCGACCGCGATCACCGTCCCCGGCCGGAGCCCCTTCTCGCGTGCGGCGAGGTCGAAGGGAATCTCCGGGAAATCCTCGGGGCGTGTCGATCCGGCCGCGCCTCGTTCGTCGTCATGGTGTACGGCAGCCCGCCGAGCGAAAACACGAAGGAGCCAGACCGTGAAGTACATATTGCTGATGTACGGTGCCGCGACGGCCGACGGGGACGACCAGTGCGACTTCCAGGAGTGGGTGGTCTACGAAAAGGCGCTGAAGGAGGCGGGGGTCCTGGTCTCCGGGCACGCGCTGAAGGACGTGAGCACCGCCACGACGATCCGGATCGGCCCGGCGGGCGAGCGGATCGTCACCACCGACGGGCCGTTCGCCGAGACCCGCGAGATCCTCGGCGGCTACGACGTCATCGACGTGCCGAACCTCGACGTCGCGCTCGACTGGGCCGCCCGCTGCCCCGGCGCGCGCTACGGCGGATCGGTCGTGGTGCGGCCGATCGACGAGTTCGAGGTCTGACGGTGAGGGGTGGGGAGGCGGGCGAGCGGGCCGGCGACGCCAGGTCGTCCGTGGAGTCGGTGTTCCGCGAGGAACGCGGCCGGCTGCTCGCCTCCCTGGTCCGCCGCTTCGGCGACCTCGACCTGGCCGAGGAGGTCGCCTCCGAGGCCGTCGAGGCGGCGCTGGTGCACTGGCCGGTCGAGGGGGTGCCGCTCAGGCCGGGGGCCTGGCTGCTGACGACGGCGCGGCGCAGGGCCGTCGACCGGCTGAGGCGGGACCGGGCCTACGCCGCCCGGCTCGCCGTCCTGCAGGTGGAGGCGGACCGGGCCGACCCCGCCCCGCCCGCGGACGCGGACGGCGAGCTCCCCGACGAGCGGCTGCGGCTGTTCTTCACCTGCGCCCACCCGGCCCTTCCCTCCGACGATCGCACGGCCCTGACCCTGCGCTGCCTCGCCGGGCTGACGACGCCCGAGGTCGCGCGGGCCTTCCTCGTCCCGTCCGCGACGATGGCCCAGCGGATCGTGCGGGCGAAGAAGAAGATCCGCGAGGCCCGCATCCCGTTCCGCGTGCCCGGTGCCGACGAACTGCCGGAGCGCCTGCCAGGGGTGCTCCAGGTCATCTATTCGATCTTCACTGAGGGCTACGCGGCCAGCTCGGGCCCGGACCTGCAGCGGCTGGACCTCGCCGAGGAGGCCATCCGGCTGGGGAGGATACTGCGCCGGTTGCTGCCCGCCGAGCGGGAGGTCGCCGGGCTGCTCGGGCTGATGCTGCTGGTCCACGCGCGGCGCGAGGCCCGCACCGGCCCGGGCGGCGAGCTGGTGCTGCTCGACGACCAGGACCGCGGCCGGTGGGACCGCGCCATGATCGAGGAGGGCGGTGACCTGGTGCTCGTCGCGCTGACCGGCGGACCGCCCGGCCCGTACGGGGTGCAGGCCGCGATCGCCGCCCTGCACGACGAGGCCCCGGACGTCGCGACCACCGACTGGCCGCAGGTCGTGGCCCTCTACGACGTGCTGCTCGCCCTCGTGCCGTCCCCGGTGGTCGCGCTGAACCGGGCGGTGGCGGTGGCGATGCGCGACGGGCCGGAGGCGGGCCTGGCACTGCTCGACGAGCTGGCCGGCGAGCCCCGGCTGCGCGACCACCACCCCTACCCGACGGCACGGGCGGACCTGCTGCACCGGCTCGGGCGCCTCCCCGAGGCCGCCGCGGCCTACCGGCAGGCGCTCGACCTGGCCGGCACCGACCCCGAACGGGCGCACCTGCTGCGCAGGCTCGGCGCGGTCGAGACATCCGATCCCGGCGGCACGGCCGGCGCATGACGGCGGGACCTCCCCGGCCGTCGTCGTCACCCACGCACACGAGCGAGAAGAGCCGTACATGGACGACGAAGAGATCTTTTCCTGGACAGCGGACGAACGGCTCGGCCTCGCCGCCCTGCTCGACGAGCTCGACGACCACGAATGGGCGGTGGCCTCCCTGTGCCCCGGCTGGACGGTGCACGACGTGGCCGCTCACATGACGCTGTCCACGCACACCCTGTTCCTCGACACGCTCAGGGGCGTGATCCGGACGCGTGGCGACATCAACCGGGTCTTCGCCGACCAGGCGCGGGACCGGGCGGCCAGGTTCGGGCCCGCGGAGCTCGTCGCGCAGCTCCGCGGGACGGCCGGCTCACGACGCCGCGGGCTCGGCTCCCGTCCGCTGGACACGCTCGTCGACGTGCTGGTGCACGGGCAGGACGTCGCGCGCCCGCTCGGGCGCGTGCGGGAGATGCCCGCCGAACGGGCGGTCGCGGGGCTCGGCCGCGTCCTGGGGACCGGTTTCTACGGCGCCCCCAAGCGCCTGCGGGGCACGAGACTGGTCGCCACCGACCTGGACTGGTCGGCGGGCGAGGGCCCGGACGAGGTCCGGGGCCCGGCGGGCGATCTCCTCCTGCTGGCGACCGGGCGGGCCGCGGGGCTCGCGGGCCTGTCCGGTCCGGGTGTCGAGCGGGTGGCGGCCGCTCTGTAGGTGAGAGCTCCGTAGGTGAGAGCTCCGTTGACGGGGGCTCTGTCGACGGGGGCGCGCCGGGGGTCACCGGGGGTCACGGCCGGGAGGGTTCGGCCCCCGGTGCCGCCGGCGCCGCCGGCGCGCCGGTCTCTTCGGAGATGACCTGCCCGTGCCGGATACGGTCGGCCTGGCGGGCGTGCCGGGTGACGGTGGCCCGGAGGAAGTCCCGGATGAGCACCAGCTCCTCCTCGGTGTGACCGGCAAGCCCGGCTTCGTCCTCCTCGCTCAGCTGACCCCAGATCTCCTGGGCGGCCCGCTCGGCCTGGGGCGTCGGCACCACCCGCACCTGTCGCCGGTCCCGCTGGTCCCGGACCCTTTGCGCGTACCCCGCCCGCTCCAGCCTGTCGATGGCGATGGTCGCCGCGCCGGGGGACAGCTTCGCGGCCACGGCCAGCTCCCCCGCCGTCATCGGACCGAGCGCGAACACGCACCCCATGCAGCGCATGTCGGTCCGGTTGATCCCCAGGCGTGCCGCCGCGGCCTCGTCCACCGCGTCCGAGACGTTCTGCAGCTCCATCATGGCCACCTGGACCTCGTCCACCAGGGACTTCCAATTTTCTTTTGTCATTTAAAATTTCTAACTACTAGACTTTTCGATGATCGAATCATATACCGATCTTCCCGGCAACACGCCCCTCCCGGGCCCCGCCGAGGCGACTCCCGGGATCCGGGTCTTCCCAAGGAGGTGCGAGTGAGCGAGCGCGGAAGTCCCTAGAAAGAGTGTGTGGACATGGATCTCGGTCTCGCCGGGAAGGTCGTCCTCGTCACGGGCGGCAGCGGCTCGATCGGCGCTCACCTCGCCGCCGCGTTCGCGGCCGAGGGCGCCAGAGTGGCGATCACGTACCACCGCAACAGGGACGGCGCGCACCGGGTGGCGCAGGAGGGCGTCCTCGTCAACGTCGTCGCCCCCGGCCCCACCGCCACCAGGGGCTTCCTCGCGCGGGTCCCCGAGGAGTTCAGGCAGGATCTCGCCGGCAGGTCCGCGGAGGAGATCAAGCGCTTCCTGAACAGGGGCGGGCCGGCCGGTCACATCTCCACGCCCCAGGACGTCGCCGGCATCGTCCTCTACCTCGCGTCCGCGACCAACGGCAACATCACCGGCAGCGTGGTCCACGTCGCCGGAGGCAACTGACGTCCGCCTCCCGCCGGGGGGAGGGGGTCCCCGGCCGCCGCACGCGCGGGTCACCCCCTCCTCGCGGCGCCGGGATCGTGGCCCTGCCGGGGCTGGTCTCACCGCGGCCTCCCCGGGCGCGGCCCCGGCTGCCAGGCTCGACCCCATGAGCGCATTCACCGACGGCGAAATCGCGTACCTGACCAGCCAGCCGCTGGGACGCCTCGCCACGGTCGGCCGCGACGGCAGACCGGCGGTCAGGCCGGTGGGGGTCATCTACGATCCCGAGGCCGGGGCGATCGTGATCGGCGGGGTCGCCGGTTCCGGCATGGCGGGAAGCAAGAAGTTCCGTGACGCGTGGCACCACCCGGACGTGTCGTTCGTCGTCGACGACCTCGCGGCCGTGGACCCGTGGACACCGCGCGGGATCGAGATCCGGGGGTACGCGGAGACGTACGCCGAGGGCGGGGAGCAGGTGGGCGAGCGGCTCGACGCGCCGTTCCCCTTCGACCCCGCGTGGATCCTGATCCGCCCGCGGCGGATCCTGACGTGGGGCATCGGCAACGGCTCCTTCGAGATGTCGGCGCGCGAGGTGGCCTGAAGCGACCCTGCCCGGAGCCGCACGAAGCCGCACGAAGCCCCCGGCCCGGTTCCGGCGGGACCCCGAGGTCACGGGGCCTCCGAGCGCGGCCTCCACGACCAACCGACCACCGGAAAGGACCTTCCTTGCGCTACCGACCACTGGGCCGGACCGGGCTGCGGGTGTCCGAGCTGTTCTTCGGCGCGATGACCTTCTACGAGCGCGGCGGCTCCGACGTGCCGCAGGAGTACCGGGCCATGCTCGACACCTACGCCGACGCCGGGGGCAACGTCATCGACACCGCCTCGGCGTACGGCGAGAGCGAGGAGATCCTCGGCGAGCTCCTCACCGGCCGCCGCGACCGCTTCGTCGTCGCCACCAAGTACACGCTCTCCCGCGACCGCGACGACCCGAACGCCGCCGGCAACCACCGCAAGAACCTCACCCTGTCGCTGGAACGCAGCCTGCGGCGGTTGCGGACCGACCACATCGATCTGCACTGGGTGCACATCTGGGACCGCCACACCCCGGTGGAGGAGACGATGCGGGCGCTGGACGACGCCGTGCGCGCCGGGAAGATCCTCTATGTGGGCATCTCCAACGCCCCGGCGTGGCTGATCAGCCGGGCCAACACGCTGGCGGAGTGGCGGGACTGGACGCCGTTCGCGGGCCTGCAGGTGCCGTACAACCTGCTCAGGCGCGACGTCGAGCGGGAGCTGCTGCCGATGGCCGAGGCGTTCGGGATGAGCGTGGCCGCGTGGGGGCCGCTCGCCGGCGGCGTGCTGTCGGGGAAGTTCACCGGCCAGGCGGCCGCGGAGGGGGCCACCCGGGTCGATCCCGGCTCCCTCACCGCGCGGGACCACGCGGTCGCGGGTGCCGTACGGGAGGTCGCGGGCGACCTGGGCGTCACGGCGGCCCAGGTGGCGATCGCCTGGACCCGCACCCGCTTCGCCGCCGTCCACCCGATCGTCGGCGCCAGAGACGTCGAGCAGCTCACCGAGAACCTGGGCGCGATCGACGTCGTCCTCCCCGAGGAGGCGGTCCGGCGCCTGGAGTCGGCGACGGGGTTCGAGGTGGGATTCCCCGGTGACTTCATCGCCGAGTGCGAGGCCGACCCGTGGGTGTTCGGCGAGGCGCCCACGCAGCCCCGCGTCCGCTCACAGGTCTCCGGGCCGTAGGTCTCCGGGCCGTAGGTCTCCGGGCCGTAGGTCTCCGGGCCGGCGGTGCCCGCCCGGTACGGGCCGCGTAGCGGCCACCACGTCCAAAGCCGCTGTCGTCCTCGACGGCCGCCCCGGCGCGCGGCCGCTCCCGCGGCAACGGCGAGTACGCGCGTCATCATGTCCGCCACGGCGTACGGCGGGCGGGTTCGGTTCGGCCCGGCGGGGTTTCCCGCCTCCGGTCCCGGGGTCCGGCGAACGCCACGACGAGTTCCAGCCCGCCCCCCGGGTTGGGGCTCGCCCGCACGCCGGCCCCGTGCGCCCTCGCGATCGACGCGACGATCGACAACCCGAGCCCGGCGCCCTGCTCCCGGGTCGTGTGCAGGCGCCGGAAGGGCTCGAAGAGGTCGCCGAAACGTTCCTCCGGCACCTCGGGGCCGGTGTTCCTGACGGTCAGGACCCCGTCGGCGAGCGTCACCTCGACGGTTCCGCCGGGACGGTTGTGGCGGACCGCGTTGTCGACGAGGTTGGTGACGAGCCGGTTCAGCAGGATCGGATCGCCGTGGACGACGAACGGCTCCGTCCGTGCCGTCACGGTGATGTCGCCGGAGCCCTCTTCGGCCAGGACGAGGCGTACCACCTGGTCCAGGGCCACCGGTCTCAGCCTTTCCAGACCGTGTTCCGCCTGGGCGAGGACCAGCAGGGCGTCGATGAGGTTCTCGGTGCGGCGGTTGTGGAACAGGAGCTTGTCGCGGATCTCGCCGACGTCCTCGGGAAGGCCGATCTCGATCGCCGCCCGCTGGACGGCCAGCGGGGTGCGCAGCTCGTGGGAGGCGTTCGCGACGAACCGCCGCTGCCCCTCGACCGAGCGTTCGAGCCGGTCGAGCATCGCGTCGAACGTGTCGGCCAGTTCCTTCAGCTCGTCCTTCGGCCCGGTGAGCGCGATCCGCTCGTGCAGGTTCGACAGGGACAACCGCCGCGCGGTGGCGGTGATCCGGTGGACGGGCCGCAGGATCCGCCCGGCGACCAGCCATCCGACGACCACCGACACCACCGTCAGGATCCCGACCGTCAGCGCGGTCACCTCCCACTGGTAGCCGATGACGTCGTCCACCAGGTCGGGCAACGGCACCGGCATCGGCCGATCCGCCGGCATCCCCGGCACCGGTGCCACCGGCGCGGGGGGCGCCGGCACCGGGAACCGTGCGATCCGCGTGCGCAGCGTCTGGCCCAGCAGCAGGTTGACCGTGACGAGCAGGATGACCGAGGTCAGCAGGAACAGCCCGGAGTAGGCCAGCGTGAGCCGTACCCGGACCGTCGTCACAGCAGGTACCCCGCGCCGGGAATCGTCTGGACGCACGGCGGGTCGCCCAGTTTCGCCCGCAGGCGGCTGACCACGACCCGCACCACCGTCGTGAACGGGTCGGCGTTCTCGTCCCAGGCCTCCTCGAGCAGCCGTTCGGAGCTCACGACAGCGCCGTCCGCCCTCATCAGCACCTCCAGGACGGCGAACTCCTTGAGCGACAGGTGCAGGTGCCGCCCGTCCCGCGACGCCTGGAGCCGGTGGGTGTCGAGCACGATCCCGTGCCGCGCCAGCACCGGCGGTACCGGCGACCGGCTGCGCCGCCCCAGCGCCTTCACCCGCGCGACCAGCTCGGCGTAGTCGAACGGCTTGGGCAGGTAGTCGTCGGCGCCCATCCCGAGACCCTCCACCCGCTCGGGCACCGACGCCGCCGCCGTCATCATCAGGATCCGCGTACGGCTCCCGCGCGCCACCAGCTCACCGCACACGAGGTCGCCGTGCAGCCTGGGCAGGTCCCGGTCCAGCACGAGGACGTCGTAGTCGTGCAGCGCCAGCCGTTCGGCCGCCGCGGCACCGTCGTACACCACGTCGACGGCCATGGCGTGGCGGCGCAGTCCCATCGCCACGAGATCGGCCAGGTCACGTTCGTCTTCGGCCACCAGAACCCGCATGCCGACGTTCTTACTCGAACGGGGGTAACAGCGGCGTTAACCGATCCGTTCACCGCCGCGAAACCCGCTTCCGGCCACGCTGACGTTCATGATCAGAACCCTCTGCGCGGCCGTCCTGGTGACGGCCTGCTCCCTGTCCGCGCCCGCCCCGGCATTCGCGGCGGACCCGTCGCCCCGGCCGACGTCCTCGTCCTCACCGGCCGCCCCGGACGGGGACTGCGCGCCCGCCACGGCTCCGCCGCCGGAATCGGCGCCGCCGACCTCGGTGAACACGCTCCGGCAGGCGTACTTCTGCGTGCTGGACAATTACTACGGCGGCCCCGCCCTGGATTCGAGAGAGCTGCTGAAGAACGCCCTGGCCGCCTACACCCAGGCCCTGATGCGGCGCGGCGCCGACCGGGCCGATCTCCAGCTGCCCGCGCTGACCGGCGGCCGTGACACCGACTGGGCCGCCTTCGCGAAGGTCCTGGGCACCGGTGACCCCGCGGCGCTGCGCGCCGCGATCACCGGCATGGTCGCCGGGCTGCACGACAACCACGCCCGCTGGGAGAGGCCGTCCCCGCCGCCGGAGGGCGGTCCCGTCGGGACGGGCATCGCGGGCGCCTCCGCCGTCCGGGGCCGGGAACTCGACCCGGCGGCCCGGCCGCCGCTGTTCATCACCCGCGTCCTGCCCGGCAGCCCCGCCGCCAAGGCCGGTGTCAGGCCCGGCGACATCGTGGTCGAGGCCAACGGAATGCCGCCGTTCGTCGGGGAGAAGGTGAACCAGAGCTTCATCGACGTCATCGCCTCCGGCGCGGTACGGATCACCCTCAAGCGCCCCACGACGGGACGGACGCGCACCATCGACCTCAAGGAGGGGGCGATCACCCGGCAGCCTCCGGCGGTGACGTCGAAGAGGCTTCCCGGCGGCGTCGCGTACGTCCAGCTGCCCGGATTTTACGAGGGCGCCGCCGACCAGGTCATCGCCAAGCTGGGGGGCAAGCCGAAGGCGGTCGTCCTCGACCTGCGCGGCAACGGCGGCGGATCGCCTCGCGAGGTGACGCGGTTGCTCGGCGCGTTCGCGCACGGCAAGGTCACCAGCTACTTCTGCCCGCCCAGGGGCGACTGCGTGCCCAACAGGACCGACGACAGCGTTCCGCTGCTCGGCCTGCGCCTGGTCGTCCTCACCGACCGCGGGTGCGCCTCGGCCTGCGAGGACTTCAGCGCGGCCGTCAGGGGCAACGGCCTGGGCACTCTCGTGGGGACCCGCACCGCCGGGGCCGTCTCCGGTCCCGCCGCCGCGTTCCTCCTCGACGACGGCAGCGTCCTGCTGCTGCCCAGGGTCCGGCACCTCGGCCCCGACCGCGAGATCATCGACACGATCGGCGTGCCGGTCGACCACCACGCTCCCCTGACCGCCCTCGACCTGGCCACCGGGCGCGACCCGGGCGTGGCCAAGGCGCTCTCGCTCCTGTAGTCCGGTGGTCCGCGGGCGCCCGCGGACCACCCCCACGGCGGTTGTCGCCGGGTCCGTTCCGGTGGACCGAGATCCGCCCGCCCTCCGGAGGTGCGCGCGAGGCCGCGCGCACCCGAGACGCCGTAACCGGACGGTCCGGCCGGGAACGCGAGACAGGCCGGCGTCAGCCTGAGGCCGTGCCGGCGCCTGTGCCTGTGCCTGTGCCTGTGCCTGTGCCGTACAGCGCGGCGAGGCCGGCGACGGTGGCGGCCATCTGCTCGCGCAGCTCGGGCGGCTCCAGCACCTCGATGTCGGCGCCCAGGCGCAGCAGCTGCCAGTGGGCGTGCCGGGTGGACTCGGTCGGCAGGCGCAGCACGACCCAGCCGTGCTCGTCGGGCGGCCCCGCCTCGGCGAGCGCGGCCTCGGCGACCTCGGCGCCCACCGTGTGACTCAGCATCCCCTCGGTGCCGGGCGCCATCCGCACCACGGCCTCGCCGGTGTGCATCCGCTCGCGGAAGTCGGCGGCGTACTCCCGCCAGAAGACGGGCAGGTCGAAGTCGGCGGGACGCTCGAAGTGCCCCGGCGCGAGTTCGGCGCTCACGATCCGCGACACCCGGTAGGTGCGCGGCCCTCCCTCTCCGGCGACCGCCACCATGTACCACGCCCCGCCCTTGAGAACCAGCCCGTACGGGTGGGCCAGCCGCTCGACGTCGCGGGGGCCCCAGCGCCGGTAGGTCATCCGCAGCGGCCGCTGCTCCCACACCGCTTCGGAGACCTCCCCGAGGAAGGGGGCCGGGTCGGCGTCGCGGTACCAGCCGGGAACGTCCAGGTGGAAGCGCTCGCGCATCCGGGCGGCGTGGAAGCGCGGCTCGGGAGGAAGCGCGGCGAGCATCTTCAGCTCGGCGTTGGCCGCGACCTCGGCCAGCCCCAGGTCGGCGGCGGGACCGGGCAGCCCGGCCAGGAACAGCGAGGACGCCTCCGCGGCGGTCAGGCCGTTGAGCCGGGTGCGGTAGCCGTCCAGCAGGCGGTATCCGCCGACGGGGCCCCGGTCGGCGTAGACCGGCACCCCGGCCGACGACAGCGCCTCCACGTCGCGGTAGACCGTGCGGACGGAGACCTCCAGCTCCCCGGCCAGCTCGGTGGCCGTCATCCGCCCCCGGGTCTGCAGGAGCAGCAGGAGTGAGAGCAGACGACTCGCGCGCATGACGGCCATTGTCCCGCACGTTTGCCAACCTCACATCACCCATGTTCAAATGAACATGTGGAAAGCAACAATCGCATTCGCGCGATCATGTCGGCGCTGCAGGCCAGCGACGCGGTCTCGGTCGCGGAGCTGGCGGTCGAGCACGCCGTGTCGGAGATGACCATCCGCCGCGACCTCGACGAGCTCGCCCAGCAGGGCGTGGTCAGGCGGGTCAGGGGCGGCGCGGTGAGCCTGCTGCTGCGCGGGGACGAGCCGCCCTTCGGGGTGCGCGAGCGCGAGGCCGTGGAGGCCAAGCGGCGGATCGCCGCCGAGGTCGCGGCCCTGCTCGCCGACGGGGAGGCCGTGCTGCTCGACAGCGGCACCACCTCCCTGGAGATCGCGCGCGTGATCCGCGACCGCCGCCTGACGGTCCTGCCGCTCTGCCTGCAGTCGGCCACCGAGCTCAGCGCGGCCTCCCGGATCCGCCTGGTGCTCCCCGGGGGCGAGGTCCGCCCCGGCGAGCTGAACTTCGCCGGCCCGCTGACCGAGAACGCCATCCGCTCCCTGCGCTTCGACACCGCGGTCATCGGCTGCTGCGGCCTGTCCGCCGAGCACGGCCTCACCGCCCACGACCTCTCCGAGGTCGCCGTCAAACAGGCGGCGATCGCCTCCGCCCGGCGCGTGATCGTGGCCACCGACTCCGGCAAGTTCACCCGCACCGCGTTCGGCGCGGTCTGCCCGCTGGACCGCCTCGACATGGTCGTCACCGACACCGCGCTGCCCCCCGCCGAGCACGACGCCATGATCGCGGCAGGCGTCGCCGTCCGCACCGTCTGAGTCACACCACCTGGTTCGCGGCGTCCGGCCGGAATCCGCCCCGCGACCATGCCGGACGCGCGGGGTTCGCCCGCCCCCTCCGATCCGCCCCTTCTGACTGGAGTCCTCCCCCATGCACGTCGCCCCCCTCGACCGGGCCGCGCTGCTACGCGGCCGGGTGGCGGTCTACCTGCTCTTCCTGCTCTCGGGCATGTCCATCGGCACCTGGACGGCACGCATCCCGTCGATCAAACAGGGGCTGGGGCTGAGCGAGGGCGAACTCAGCCTCGGGCTGCTCGGCATCGCCGCCGGGGCGATCGCCGGCATGCAGGTGGTCGGCCGCCTGGTCGACCGCCACGGCAGCGTCAAGGTGATGCTGCCGATGGCCTTCGCCCAGGCCCTCGCGCTGATCCTCCCCGCCTTCGTGCCGAACCTGGCCGTCCTGGCCGTCGCGTTGTTCGTCTTCGGGGCGGTGCACGGCACGCTGGACGTGGCGATGAACGCCAACGCCGTCGAGATCGAGCAGGCCACCGGCCGTCCGATCATATCGTCCTTCCACGCCGTGTTCAGCATCGGCGGCTTCCTCGGCGCCGCCGCCGGAGGGCTGCTCGCCCAGGCCGGCCTCAGCCCGGGGGCGACGTTCACCGCGGTCGCCGCCGTGATCGTCGCGCTCGCGCTCTGGGCCGCCCGCTGGGCGCTGTCCCTGACCGCCCACGCCGCCCCCGCCGGGACCGGCCCGGCGACCGGCGGGGGCGGCGGGGGCGGGGGGATGCTGCTGCTGGGCGTCCTGGCCTTCTGCTGCATGCTCGGCGAAGGGGCCACGGCCGACTGGAGCTCGGTCTACCTGAGCGAGAGCCTCAACAGCTCCGACGGGTTCGCCGCCGCCGCCTACGCCGCCTTCTCGATCATGATGACCGCGGGCCGCCTCGCCGGCGACAGGCTGGCCACCCTGCTGGGACCGGTCAACCTGGTGCGCGCGTGCGGGGCGCTGGCCGCCTGCGGGCTCGGCCTGGGCCTGCTCGCCGGCCACCAGATCGCCGCGGTGATCGGTTTCGGCTGCTTCGGGGCCGGCCTGTCCTGCATCGTCCCGCAGGTCTTCTCCGCGGCGGGCCGGCGCGACCCGGCCCGGGCCGGGAAGGCACTGGCCCGGGTGGCGAGCCTGGGCTACGTGGGATTCCTCAGCGGACCCGTGCTGATCGGTGGCGCCGCCGAGCTGATCGGCCTGCCCCGCGCGCTGGCCATCCCCGCCCTGCTGGCCCTTTTCGTCGCCCTTGCGGCCGGCGCGCTCAGAACCCCGCCCTTTACAAAGTAGATCAATGGATCGTGACCTCAGGGCAGCAGGAGGGAGACGATGCCCATTCTGCGAACTACACGCTGTCACTTTGACTACGCAGAGCGACTCTTCCTTTGGCCTTAAGAAGGTGCCTCGAGTCCTCCGGATGACGCATCGCCCCGCTGACATGATCAAGCGGTGAGCACCATCGCAGCCGCTCGACGTAGTGGGGTGATCCCAAGCCAGGCTGTCAGTGGCGTCTGCGACCGTGTGCGGCATGGGTGAGCTGATCGAGCGGGTGGATGAACAGGACCGCGTGCTGGAAGTCGTGGAGCGCGCAGAGGCGGTGCGTCAGCGGTGGATGCATCGGATCGCGACGACGATCTGCCGCGATCCGATGGGGCGGATCCTCGTGCTGCGCCGAGCCGAGGGGCATGTTCGCTTTCCCGGCCACTATGACGTGATGGTCGGCGGCGCCGCGGGCGTGGGCGAATCGTATGAGGACGCGGCGGCCCGCGAACTGGCCGAGGAACTGGGCGCCGGCGTCCCGGTCCGCTTTTTGTTCAAGTTCCTGTTCCAGGACGGGATCAGCCCTGTCTGGTTCGGGGTGCACGAGGCCTTGATCGCCGAGCCATTGGCTCCAGATCCGTCCGAGATCGCTTGGCATGCCTGGCTCACGGAACTCGAACTGTGGAAGGTGGTCAATCGAGGGCCCTTCGTTCCAGGTGGGCGAGAAGCCCTGCGCCGATATCTTGGCCGCTCAGCTCAGTGACGAACAGCCGCTCCCTGGCTGATGCTTCCTCAGTCAAAGGACGGGGCGGCGGCTTCAGTACATTCGTGACCAGCTCCGCCACGAGCCGCCGCCTCAACCCGCTCGCCAGTTGGAAGTGTGCCGAAGGCGTCCTTGCCCTCCACGTAGGCCGGCACATGCAGGCGCTTGCGGGCGAACCGCTCGGCCATCAGCGGTAGGAAGCCGGCAACGGCGCCGCGGCTGGGAATCTCGGTAAAGATCGCCCGTTTGAGGCTGGTGACATGGGCGTTACCGGCACGTCCGCCGTGAGTTCAGCCAGACTGAAGGACTTTCATCGGGAACCGACGTCGGTTCGGTTTGTGGGAGCCGAAAACGTGGAGAGTTCGACCAGCACTGAAGCTTCGCAGTCAAGCCGGAATATGGCGGAGAGTGGGCCTGGAGGTATGTTTGGGCTGGTTAGTGGCTTCTCTGCGGCGGGGCGTCAGGCCCCGTTCCGCCCGTTGGGGGCGTCATAGACCGGGGTGTATCGCCAGAACAGGCGCCGTCGGATCCGGGCGCCGGGCAGTTTCCGTGCGGCCGAGGCCCGGATGTCGGCCAGGGTCTCCCGCGGAGACGCACATCGCGCACTCGAAACCGAGAGCGCATCGGGCCTTTGGAACCCCTGCGCCAGGTCACCCACCGGTAGCCTGCCCGGCCCGGCTCGGCTCGGCGGCCAGGTCCCTCAACGAGGATGCCGCGCAGCGGTAACGGGCCGCGGGCTTGCGCCCGTTACCGCTCCACGCGGGCGTGGTGGGCACCGCATCATGGGGGTGGGCGGACTCATCGGAGCGGACCGCGACGATGAAGTCCAGATCACGCGACTCCCTCTGCGGTTCGAATATCGACACGTCTGGATGGGGACACCACTTGGTTCTCCTTCATTGGGGGGTGGGAACCTCAGCCGACCGGTGTGGCGGCTCAACGCCGTTTCGTTGGTCTCCGCGCTGAACACCACGTCCGGCCGGTTCTTACCGGTGTCGCCGGACAACCGCGCCCTGGTTCGAGGCGTTCGGAACCGTTCGCGTCACCGTCGTGGACGACGATGCCCGGCCTGGCCTCCGTGGCTTCGGCCGGTACGGCTCAGCCGTGAGCCGCCTGGTGAAGTTCACCTACGCAATCGGTTTGCCGTCGCTGATCCGCGTAGCCGTCCTGAAGCCGCCCTCATTGCGGTGGCACGACCGGCGAGTACCGTCCCGCACTCAGCGCCGGCAGCCGGTAACTCCGGCGTCGGTCGCGTTCGCGTAGCTCGTTCCGATCGCTCACATGTTTCTCCAGACATACCGCGGTGTCCGGCGAATGGCACCACGGGGGGTGTGATCCTGAGGGACTGCGTGAGCGGATGGTGCTGTCGGTCAGCCCGGCCGACGCACGAACCAGCACGAACCCCGCCAGGACGTCGATCTCGAAGGCGACAAGATCTTCTTCGCTGTTAGGGGCTCGGTGCTCGCGTAGATCTCGTACAACTCCCAGCGCCAACCCGTACCTCCCGACTTCACCGGCGCCGCCGTCTCATCACTCCTGCGACAAAAGCTTCACAGAGAGTGAAGCCGCTTCGGTGTGGTGATCAATCCGGCAAACGAAAGAAGATGCAGTTCGCAGGTAGCGAGCGTGCAGGTCGAGGAGGGGCCGGCGCCCTCAACTCAAGAACTGTTACTTACCCGGGATGCGCAGCATCGGCCGGCTCGGAACGAGACCGCGCGCCAGAAAATGACCTTGAGGGTGTGGCGGGCCCTCCGGCGGCCGGACGGGGCCCGGGTCAGCTCGTGCCGCGCGGGACCAGCCGCAGCCGCAGCGCCACCTCGCGGGCGGTCCCGGGCCGGTCGAGCCGCTGGATGAGCAGTTCCATCGCGGCGTGCCCGGACTCCTCCAGGGGCTGGCGCACGGTGGTGAGATCAAGGGCGTCGGCCAGGTCGCTGTCGTCGAAGCCGACCACCGCCAGGTCGCCGGGGACGGCGAGGCCGAGGTCGTGGGCGGCCCTCAGAATTCCGGCCGCGAGGGTGTCGTCGGCGGCGAAGACCGCGGACGGGCGGTCCGGTGCCGACAACAGCCTCCCTGCGGCGGCACGGGCCGGCGCGACGCCGTGCGCTGTCAGCAGCACGTCGCCGTCGGCGAGGGTGTGGCCGGCCTCGGCCAGGGCCGAGCGGTAGCCCGCCAGCCGTCGCTGGGACGGCGAGACGTACAGCCCGGATCTCTGCGCCTCACCGAGGAAGCCGAATCGGCGGTGACCACGGCTGATCAGATGCTCGGCGGCGAGCCGGCCGCCCGTGGCGTCGTCGGTGTGCACGGAGTCGAAGCGGGGATGGCGGACGTCCACCAGGACCGTGGGCAGCCGCAGGTCGGTCAGGCGGTCGGCCACCGCCTCCTCCAGGGAGAGGCTGACGACGATGAGCCCGTCCAGGCGGCCGGTGATGGGCAGGCTGGCGAGTAACGGCGAGGAGCTCTGCGCGGCCGACTCCTGGTCGAACACGACGACCTCCAGGGGCCGGTGGCCGACGGCCCGCAGGATGCCGTTCAGGCGCCGGGCGACGGACGGGTAGGAGGTGAACGGCGCGATGACGCCGACGCGCCCCACGCCGCGCCGCGCCTTGGCGACCGCGTCCTGCTTGGGGACGAAGCCGAGCGCGTCCGCCGCCGCGAGGACCTTGCGCCTGGTCGCCTGGCTGACCCGGGCCGGGGAGTTGAGGGCCAGCGACACGGTGGAGATGCTGACGCCCGCCGCGGCGGCGACGTCGTAGATGGTCGTCCGTGTCACCGTGCGGCCCTCCTTCCGGAAACGCGCTCTCGCCGCCGGCAGGAATCGTATCAAGCGCCCGAAGGTATCGAAGTGCTTCGATAGAAGTAATTGACATTTTCGCGGACGATCACGTCTCATGGGGAGGAGACAGCCGTGCGTCCGGGCGGGAGAGGAACACCGGCCCGCGTCGCGGCGGGCGGGAGCGCGCCGGTGGGAGGGCAAGAGCATGAGCCGTTCGTACGTGGTGACGGGAGGCGGTCGTGGCATCGGCAGGGCGGTGGTCGAGCGCCTGCTCGGCGACGGCGGCGCCGTCGTCGCCGTCGAGCGCGACCCGGCGGCCCTGACCTGGCTGGACGGCCATCCCGCCGGCGCGCGCCTGGCCGGTGTCACCGGTGACGCCGCCGACGAGACCGTGGCGGAGCGGGCCGCCGAGCTCGCGCGGGCCGCGGGCCCCCTCGCCGGCTGGGTCAACAACGCCGCCGTGTTCCGGGACGCCTCCCTCCACTCCGCCACGACCGGACAGGTGCTGGATCTCATCGCGGCCAACCTGAACGCCGCCGTCGTCGGGTGCGCGACCGCGGTCCGCCGCTTTCTCGCGGCGGGAACCCCGGGCGCGATCGTCAACGTCTCCTCGCACCAGGCGCGGCAGGCGGTCCCCGGCTGCCTGCCGTACGTCACCGCCAAGGCGGCCGTCGAGGGGATGACCCGTGCGCTCGCGGTCGAGTACGGCCCGCGCGGCATCCGCGTCAACGCCGTGGCGCCGGGCTCGGTGAACACCGAGCGCTACGCGGAGTTCCTCGGCGCCCAGGGGCCTGCCGGCGCGGCCCGCGTCGAGCGGGAGATGGCGCTGTCGCACCCGCTGGGCAGGGTGGCGCGGTCCCAGGAGGTCGCGGCCGTGATCGCCCACCTGCTCTCCGAAGACGCCGGCTTCGTCACCGGCGCGACCGTGCCCGTCGACGGCGGGCGGTCGGTGCTCGCACGCGATCCCGAGTCACAGTAGGTCACAGCAACGACAGGGCCCGGGCGGCGACCCCGGCCATGCCCAGGCGCTCGGCCAGGCGCAGCGCGCGGCGGAGCAGGCGGGCGGGATCCCCTCCGGAGTCTCCGAAGGGGTCTCCGGAGGGGATCCCGCCCGCGCCCTCTCGCAGGCGCAGCGCCCTGGCACGGTCGAGGTGGAGGTGCGCGATCAGCGGTGAGGCGGCGCCGGCGAGCGGGAGCGCCGCGTCGAAGCACCGCAGCGCCTCCTCGGCGTCCCCCTCGGCCAGCGCGAGCAGCCCGAGATAGCGGTCCGTCGGCCCCAGCAGGATCGTGGGCCACCCGGCGAGCGCGATCTGCCCCCGATGGGCCGACAACCGCTCCCGCACGAGGGCGCCGCACCGCGACAGCTCGGGATCGCCCTGGCCCGCCTCGATGAGGAGCGCGCACGCCTCGGCCAGCAGGGCCAGTGTCGGAACCGACCACCCGTCGGGCGGCAGCGCGCCGAGATCGGAGGTCTCGCGGAAGAACGCCCTCAGCCGGTCCCTCGCGTCCTCGTGCCCGCCGATCTCGCAGAGCGCCAGGATGAGCGCCGCGCGCCAGATCGGGAAGTACTCGTACTCCACCACCTGCCTGGCGAGCCCGGAGCCGAAGAGCTCTCCCAGCCTTCCCTGCTCGCGCAGCAGCCAGTAGTGCTGCCCGATCAGGGTCTGCCGCAGGGTGTCGGCGGCCACTCCCCCGCCCTCGCCCTCCTTGCCGAGCTGCTTCCACTCGGCCAGGACGCGCTCCTCGGCACGGCCGAACTCCCCGTGCCACACGTCCATCAGCGTGTCGAGGGTGGTCTGCAGCCAGGGGCCGAAGACCCGGTGGTTGCGCGCGACGTGCCTGCGGTGACCGGCCACGGTGGCGGCGGCCTCTCTCAGGCGGCCCAGCCTCAGCTGGTCGATCGTGAGGGCCACCATGGCCTCGCTGCGAAAGTGCGCGGACGCCGCCTGGATGCTCGCCTCCTGGAGCCGCTCGGCGATGCCCAGCAGTTCCTTCGGGTGCGCGAAGTCGTACAGGCCCCATCTGCACTCGTTCAGCACCTCGCAGCGGATGAGCGGCCCGGCCCCGGACTCCTCCAGCTCGCGCAGCGTCGCGCGGGCCAGCTCCACCCCGGGCCGCAGGCCGGCGTACGTGGGGTCGAGGCTGTCGCTGACCGCCATCGTCAGCTTGTGGGCGAGATGCGCCCGCAGCTGCAGCCGCAGCGGGACCGCCTCCTCGCCGGTGTCCTCGCGAAGCGCCTCCAGGCTGCCGCTCAGCACGTGCAGCAGCTGCCGGTCGGCCTGTCCGGGGTCCGACCAGCGGCGCGCCAGCCTGATCGCCGCCACCGCCGCGAGCCTCGGCAGGCTCTCGCCGTCGCGGTGGGCCCGCAGGTACAGGCGCTCGGCCTCCTCCAGGTCACCGGCGTCGTTGCGCGCGTCCCCCAGCGTGATCAGCAGGCCGGTCCGGGTCTCGGTGTCGCACCGCAGCTCCAGCCCGGCCAGCGCCCACGTGATCGCCCCCTCGGTGGCGAAGCCGCGCTGCTGCGCCCGCGCGGCGCCCAGGCAGGCCGCGGCGACACGTTCCTGGGACAGCCCGCTCCCCGAGGAGCGGGCGTGTTCGGCGACGCGCACCGGCAGCGCCGGGTCGATCCAGCCGTCCCCGGTGGTCCGCGCCAGCCGCTCGTCCAGGCTTTCGAACGCCCGGCGGTGCAGCTCCATGGCGAGTGCCGGATGGCGCCCCAGCTCCTGGAGCAGGCTCTCCCTGGCCGTGTCGTGGCCGAAGCGCAGTCCCTGGTGGTCGACGACCGTTCCCGCCGTCACGGCCACCGCGCGCCTGCGGTTCGCCTCCCGGGTGTCGAGTTCCAGCATGCCCGCGACGAGATCGGGGTCGATCTCCCGGCCCAGGGCGGTGACGGCCGCCGCGGCGAGCCAGCGGAACATCGGGCTGGAGGCGGTGTCGTGCCGCGGCAGGTCGCGGGGAAGGCCACCGGCCTCGGTGATCCGGCACAGGTCCAGCGGCAGCCCCCCGGTCTCGTCCACGGCCCTGCCGGTCTCGGCGCGCGTCGGTTCGCGGCCCCACGTCGCGCCCAGCCACTCCGCCACCTCCTCGGCCCCCAGCCGGGACAGGGCCAGCACGTCCATCCGTCCCCGCCAGCGCGACGGCTCGGAGCGGTCGGTGAGCACGAAGCCGACGGGGACCTCCCCGAGGGCCTCCCGCACGTTGTGCAGCAGCTCCTCGGCGTCGGAGCGGAGCAGGTGGGCGTCGTCGAAGGCGACCAGGAGACCGGCGCCGGCGGTCAGGCGCAGCAGGGAGACCAGGAGGGCGACCAGCCGCCTCGGGTCGCGTTCGTGGCCCGGCCCGCCGAGCGAGACGAACAGGCCCGCCGACATCAGGCCCTCCAGCGTCTCGCGCTCCTCGGCGCCGAGCGGGACGGCCGGGCCGGCCAGGTCGCGCCGCAGGTCCTCCCAGAGGGTCCCGACCAGCACCCGCCACGGCTGCAGGTCGCCGAGCTCCTGGCACGGGACGGTCACCATGCGCGTCCTCGGGGGCAGGAGCACGGCCAGCTCCTCCACCAGCCTGGTCTTGCCGACCCCGGGGACGCCGCAGACGGCCAGGGCGACCGGCTCGCCGCGTTCGAGCCGCCCGGCCAGCGCGGAGAGCAGCAGGACCTCGTCCCTGCGGCCGATCAGGGACCGCGGGCCGCCGTGACCGTAGGCGTGCCCGTGGACGCGGGCGGCGGGGGGCGGCGACGGCGGGCGGCCGAGGCCGTGCCCGCGCAGGGCCAGCAGGTCCTGCGCCCGGCTCACCGCGTCGTCGCCGGGGGAGATCGCGCGGCGCCGCTCGATCAGCTCCCTCGCGGTGACCGCTCCCTCGTCGCGCAGGGTGATGAGGAAGCGCAGCAGCCACAGCGGGCCGCTGTCCTCCTGCCCCTCGGCGGCGACCTCGCCGGTGAGGAACGCCGCGTCGCCCAGCAGGTCGAGCCGGATGGCGACGCGGGCGACGAGCCTGATCAGCTCCCGGCGCCGCTCCCGCAGCCGGGCGTGGTAGCTCTCGCAGACCCTGGGCGGGATCCACCCGCCCGCCAGCGACGCGAACGGGTCACCGGACCACTCCCCGAGGGCCTCCCGCAGCGTCCGCAGGGACGCGGCGAGGTCGCCCCTCTCCAGCAGCGTCCGCCCGTCGCGCAGGTACGCCTCGAACCTGCGCGTGTCGACGGTGGCGGCGAGGCGGCCCGGGGCGTCCTCGACCAGCTCGTAGACGTGCGAGCGCCTGGCCCGCGGGATGTCCAGCCCGCTGCCGCGCAGCAGCCCGCGCAGCCGCGAGACCGGCGGCGCCACCTCCACGTTCCTGCCCGCGGAGGGCTCCGACAGCCCGGCGGCCAGGGCGGCCGGGGAGATCGGGCCACGGGCGGAGACCAGCATCGCCAGCGTCTTCGCCGACTGCGGGTTGATCTCCTGCGGCACCCCGTCGATCACGATGTCCACCGCGCCGAACAGCCTGATCTCGAAGCTCGCCACGTCCACCGCCCGGGGGGATCGATCCGTGTTTTTCCGGCGACGGCTCCGGCTGCAAGGTCCTCGCAAGGTCGCCCGCCCCATCGTGGAGGCGAGCGTGGAAAGCAGATCGAAGCGCTCGACAACGATGTCACAGGAGATGACCGCATGGCCAAGATCGAGGATTTTTCCATCGGCCCGCCGGGCGACGGCCCGTGGAGAAAGGCCGGGGAGAATGGCCGGCGCGGAAGAAGCGCTGAATTAGATAAACCACTAAGTGTGGCAATAATGGGACAAACAGGGGTAGGTAAGACTTCGCTCCTGAATTGCCTGTTCGGCACCGATCTCGCCGTCGGTCACGTCCGGCCGGTCACCCGGAGGCCGGAGCCGGTCTCGATACCCGGCGCCTCGGGCCACACGCTGACCTTCTGGGACATGCCGGGGATCGGGGAGTCCGCCGCCGCCGACGAGACCTACCTGGCCATGTACCTGGAGAGGCTGGTCCAGTGCGACGTCGTCATCTGGGCCTTCCACGCCGACAGCCGCTCCACCGCCTACGACGAGCGGTGCCTGAGCGGGCTGCTCGACGGTGTCGCGATCGAGACGCGGCGGCTCGTCATGAGCAAGCTGACGTTCCTCCTCACCAAGGCGGACACCCTGACCCCGCCCCCGTGGATCTTCGACATGCGCGGGGAGCGAGGCACCTTCGCCCCGGGCGGGGCACTCCTGCGCCGCCTGGAGGAAAAGGCCGCCTACTACGAGAGCGTCTTTCTCGAACCCCGCGCGGACATCCTCCTCACGAGCACCTACGGCACCGGGGAGTTCACCGTCTCCGACGAAAGGCTCGGCTTCGACCGGCGCGGTGTCCACTATCGCGGCTATTTCTCGCAGCAGGTGTGCGACGCCTACTCGGCGCGTTATCCGGCACACCGGGAGGTTTTCTCCCGCCTGCGCGACAACCATCGCGTGCTGCCCTGCTCGGCGCTGTTCAGGTTCAATCTCACGCGGCTGATGACCGGCGTCGTGAACAGGCTCGGCCCCACGGCCGTCTTCCGTTTCCGGCGCCTTCTCCAGGACGTGGACGACCTCAGCGGCGTGCCGGTGGCCACGGCGCGCACCTACGGCAACCTGATGATCTGGGACGGCGAACGCGGCACCAAGGCGTTCGACCTCACCGAGATCCCCCTGTGAGGCCCCGCGAGGAGCGGTGAGGGCGGGGCGGCACCTCGCGGGTGGCCGGCGCCGCCTGACCGGCCGGACGGGATCCGGCCGGTCAGGGGCGCCCGGGGCCGCCGGGACGCCGGCGGCCCCGAGCCGGGAGTCCCGAGGGGTGCGGGGTCAGGCCGTACGGAGCCAGACGGCGGTGTCGGAGGGGAGCAGGTTCCCCTCCAGCGGGCCGCTGGCCAGCAGGACCGACTCGTGCTCGGGCAGGGAGGCCGGCTCCTGGCCGAGGTTGACCACGCAGACCAGGCCGGACTCCCGGCGGAAGGCCAGCACCCCGTCCTGCGCGTCCAGCCAGGTCAGCGTGCCGTCACCGAGCAGCTCGCGGCGCAGGTGCAGCCCGGTGCGGTAGAGGGTGAACATGGACGTGGGGTTGGCGGCCTGCGCCTCGGCCGTCAGCGCCTTCCACTCCAGCGGCTGCGGCAGCCACGTCGGCCCGGCACCGAACCCGAACGGCGGCTCGTCACCCGACCACGGCAGCGGCACCCGGCAGCCGTCGCGTCCGCGGTCGGTGCGGCCCGAGCGGATCCAGATCGGGTCCTGGCGCAGGTCGTCGGGGATGTCCTCGACCTCCGGCAGCCCCAGCTCCTCGCCCTGGTAGACGTAGAGGCCCCCGGGCAGCGCCATCGCCAGCAGCGCCGCCGCGCGCGCCCTGCGCTCGCCCAGCACCGGGTCGGAGGGCATGCCGTGCTTGCGGTCGGCGTGGCTGAAGGAGGTGTCGGCCCTGCCGTACTTGGTCACCGGGCGGGTCACGTCGTGGTTGGACAGCACCCAGGTGGGGGGCGCGCCCAGCGGGGTGTGCGTGGCCAGGGTCAGGTCGATCGACCCGCGCAGCGCGGCCGCGTCCCAGGTGCACGCCAGGAAGTCGAAGTTGAACGCGGTGTGCATCTCGTCGGGGCGCAGGTACTGGGCGAACCGCTCCTGGTCGGGCAGCCACACCTCGCCGATCAGGATCCTGTCCTCGTACTCCTCGGCCACCCTGCGCCAGCCGCGGTAGATCTCGTGGACGCCGTCGAGGTCGGTGTAGGCCTCCTCGCCTCCCAGGCTGTCCATGTCCTTGACCAGCAGGGCGGCCGAGTCGATCCGGATGCCGTCCACGCCCCGGTCGAACCAGAACCGCAGCACGTCGTGGAACTCCTCGACGACCTCCGGGTTGTCCCAGTTGAAGTCGGGCTGCTCGGGGGCGAACAGGTGCAGGTACCACTCGCCGTCGGCGATCCGGGTCCACGCCGGGCCACCGAAGATCGACTGCCAGTCGTTGGGCGGCAGCTCGCCGCTCTCCCCCCGGCCCGCGCGGAAGTGGAAGCGCTCCCGCTCGGCGGAGCCCGGCCCGGCCTCCAACGCCTGCAGGAACCACTTCTGCCGGTGGGAGCCGTGGTTGGGGACGATGTCGGTGATCGTCTTGATGCCCAGGGCATGCGCCTCGGCGATGAACTCCTCCGCCTCGGCGAGCGTGCCGAACGATGGCTCGATGTCACGGTAATCGGCCACGTCGTACCCACCGTCGGCCATCGGCGACGGGTACCAGGGGTTGAGCCAGATCGCGCCGACGCCCAGGTCGGAGAGGTACGGCAGGCGCGCGCGGAGTCCCGCGAGGTCGCCGATGCCGTCGCCGTTGCCGTCGGCGAAGCTCCGGAGATAGACCTGGTAGATCGCGGCTCCCCGCCACCACGTTTCGGACATGCTGGAACAACTCCTTAGTAGTTGTGGGTGGGTGACGAGGTCAGCCCTTGAGGCTGCCGGCGGTGAGGCCGGCCATGATGCTGCGCTGGAAGACGAAAAAGACGATCATCGTCGGGATGCTCGCGATCACCAGCGAGGCGATCAGCACGTTCTGCGGCATCTGCGCCGAGAGCGAGGCGATGCCCACGCTGATCGTCATCTTCTCCCCGTCCGGCAGCACCAGCAGCGGCCAGACGAAATCCTTCCAGACGTTGACCACGGAGAGGATGGACACCACTCCGAGGATCGGCCGGGAGACGGGCAGCACGATCGACCAGAGGATACGCGCCGGAGAGGCGCCGTCGATCTGGGCGGCCTCCAGCAGTTCCCTGGGGATCGAGTCGAAGAAACGCTTGAGCAGGAAGATGAAGAACCCGTTGGCCGCGGCGGGAAGCCAGATCACCCACGGGGTGTTCAGCAGGTCCCAGCCGAAGATCGGCATGTCCTTGACCGTCAGGTAGGCGGGCAGCAGGATGACCATCGGCGGGATCATGAGCGTGGCCAGCATCATGCCCAGGACCAGGTTGCCCAGCACCGGCCGCAGCTTCGACAGCGCGTAGGCGGCCGAGACGTCGACGGCGAGCGTGAACAGCCAGGCGCCGCCGGCGTAGACGACGGTGTTGGTGAGGAACAACCCCAGGTCCAGCTGGTCCCACGCCTCGGCGTACACCCCGAAGTCGAACGACGTCGGGAAGAAGCTCGGCGGGATCTGGGCGAGCTCCTCGGGGGTCTTGAGCGCGCCGGTGACCATCCAGTAGAGAGGGAACACGAACACGGCGGTGAACAGGAGCACCACGAAGGTCAGCACGGCGCGGTAGATCCACCGCCCGTGCGGGGTGGTGAGGGTGTGCGGGGAGACCAGGCTCCGGAACTCCCTGGCCGGCTCCTTGGGTTTGCGCGACCGCCGTGCCCTCTTCCCGGAGTCCCGCTCCGGCGGCGGGGCGGGAGCCGGGCGGCTTGGTTGAACGGTGAGGTTCGACATCGGCTCAGCTGCCTCCTTAGCTCTGGTTGTCCCGCGACAGGCGCAGGTAGAAGGCGGAGAACACCATCAGCACGACCATGAGCATCAGCCCGAGCGCGCCTCCGGCGCCGAAGTCGCCGAAGTTGAAGGCGTACTGGTACATGAGGTAGGCGACGGTGAGCGTCGCGTTCTCCGGGCCGCCGCCGGTGAGCAGGTACGGCTCGATGAAGACCTGCATGGTCGCCACGATCTGCAGCAGCAGCATCACCAGCAGGATGAGCCTGGTCTGCGGGATCGTCACGTGCCAGACCCGCTTGAAGAGCCCGGCGCCGTCCAGTTCCGCGGCCTCGTACAGCTCGCCGGGGATGCTCTGCAGCGCGGCGAGGTAGATCAGCGTGCCGGTTCCCAGGTTCATCCAGGTGGAGACGATGACGAGGGAGATCAGCGCGGTGTCGGTGGAGTCGAGCCAGCTCAGGGCCGGCAGGTGCGCCAGGTCCAGGATCTGGTTGAACAGGCCGGCACCCGGGTCGTAGAACCACTTGAACAGCAGCACCCCGACGGCGGGCGGCAGCATCACCGGGAGGTAGACGATGAACCGCAGGTAGGCCCGCGCGTGCCGCAGCTCGTTCAGGACGATCGCCGCCACGAACGGGACGACGTAGCCGAACACGAGCGCTAGGCCGGTGAAGGCGATGGTGTTGATCCACGCCTGGGCGAACGCCGAGTCCTCCGTCACGGTACGGAAGTTGTCCAGGCCGACCCAGGTGGGGTCGTCGACGAAGTTCGTCTGCTGGAAGCTGAGCAGGACCTCCCTCACCATGGGGTACCAGGAGAAGAAGGCGAAACAGATCAGCGCCGCGCACAGGAACCCGTAGGCGGTCAGGTTGCGTCGCAGCCCTCGCCGGAACGCTCCCGGCTTCCGCCGCCGCGGACCTTTCACGGTCAAAGTGGTCATCGGTTGACTCCCGATATCGACATGAGTGTCGGGGTGCCGGCCGACGGGCCGGCACCCCGGGTGTCAGAAGGTCAGCTCGACTTCGCCAGCACCTTGTTCGCCTTGGCCTCGGCGTCGGCGAGGAGCTTGTCGATGTCGGCGTCCTGCCTGGTCAGCACCGCCGACATGGCCACGTCGAGGATCGCGTAGAGCTCCTGCGACTTCGGCGGCTCAAGCTTGTTCTGGATGGCCGCGGAACCCTCCACGAAGGGGGCGAAGTTCTCCACCGGCACGGTGGCGTTCGCCTTGCGCAGCTCGACGATCTCCTTGCCGGGCGCGGTGTCGCCGTACAGGTCGGGGATCGGCAGGCCGACGGGGCGGCCCTGCTGCTTGCTGCGCGCGTAGTTGAACTGGCCCTGGCCGGGGGTCAGCTCGTGGAACTCCAGCCACAGCATGGCGGCCTTGATCTTCTCGGGCGTGGCCTTGGGGTTGATCATGTAGCCGTCGCCACCGCTGAGCGAGGCCTTGGCCTCGGGCAGGGCGGTGACCCCGTAGTCCTCGAACTTGCCCTTGAAGTCGTTGTTGACGGCCTGGACGACGTCGGGGGCGCCGATCATCATGCCGAGCTTGCCGCCGCCCATCATGCGCATCAGGTCCTCCCACTGGAGGAGCTGCTTGGCGCCCATGCTGTTGTCGGTCCAGCGCATGGTCTTGAGGTTCTCCAGGACGGCCTTGCCCTCGGGGCTGTTGAAGGCCGCGGACTTGCCGTCGGGGGTGACCATCTCGCCGCCGCGCCCGTAGAGGGAGGCGGCGAAGTGCCAGCCGCCGGTGTTGCCGGCGCTGTACTCGCCGAAACCGACGTACCCGGGGCCGAGGGCGCTGATCTTCTTGGCGGCCGCCTGCACCTCGGCCCAGGTCTTGGGCGGTGCGGCGGGGTCGAGCCCGGCCTGGGTGAAGAGCTTGCGGTTGTAGACCAGGCCCATGGAGTAGTTGTTCCTGGGCAGGCCGTAGAGCTTCTCACCTTCCTTGAAGGTGGCCAGGACGTCGGGCCGGATGTCGTTCAGCAGCTTGATGCCGCCGACGTACGGGGTGATGTCGGCGGCCTGGCCCGCGGCGATGATCTTCTTGATATCGGTGAAGTAAACGTAGAAGACGTCCTCCATCGAGCCACCGGCCAGCTTCGCCTGGAAGGTGTCCGGGTTGATGCAGGGGAAGGCGTCCTTGCTGTCGATCGTGATGTGCGGGTGCAGCTTCTTGAACGCTGCCACGTCCTCGTCCCAGGCGGTCCGCTCCAGCGGGTTGCTCTTCGGCGGCTGACAGCCGACGGAGATCGTGACCGGAGCCTCGGCCCCGGCGGCACTCGGCTTGGTCTCCGCGGCCTGTGATCCGCTGTCGTCGTTGCCGCACCCGGCGGCGGTGAGCGCGATGGCTGCGGCGAGCAGCATCGAGAGCTTGGGGGATTTCATCCGAGGCACTCCTTGGCGGGTCGGTTGCGAGAAACATATAGAGGCGTGCAGGAACTAGCAAGAGTCCGTCAATTCAGATGCAAAAAAGTGACAGTGATCCATCGGCCATCTCCCGGTAACACCCCCGCCGCGCGCGAGAACCCCGCCCCACCTGGGGCTACACACACATGACACGGAGTGGAGTCATCCACTTGCGGGAAGATGTTTGATGACGTCATCTTCCTGTCGAAATTTTTAGAGACGGCTGCCGGGAAGGTGGCTGGAGGAGCCGGCGGCGGGCGCGGCCCCGCGGCGGTTCGGGAACGGTCAGGCCGGTACGGCCCTGGGCGCCGCCGGCGCGGTGGAGGCGCGGACCACGAGTTCGGGGTCGAACAACAGCTCGCCCCCCGGCAGGGCGGCGGCGTCGATCTGGGCGACCAGCAGGTCCACGGCCGCGCGGCCCATCGCCTCGATCGGCTGGCGAACCGTGGTCAGCGGCGGGTCGGTCCGGTTCATCATGGCCGAGTCGTCGTACCCGATCACCGAGACGTCGCGCGGCACCGCCAGCCCCTCGCGCCGGGCGGCGCGCACCGCGCCGAGCGCGAGCAGGTCGCTGCCGCAGATCAGGCCGGTGACCCCGCGCCGCACCAGCCGGGTGGCGGCGGCCTGGCCGCCCTCCATCGAGAACATGGCGTGCTCGACGAAGCGGGCGCCGAAGTCCATGCCGTGCGCCCGCGCGTAGGCGGCGAAGGTCTCCAGCTTGCGGCGCGACGGCATGTGGTCGGCAGGCCCGAGGAGCATCCCGACGCGCTCGTGTCCGAGGGCGCGCAGGTGGCCGGCCGCCATCTCGGCGGCGGCGACGTCGTCGCAGGAGACCTGGGAGAAACCGAGGTGCCCGGCCGAGGCGTTCACCAGGACGGCGGGCAGGCGCCGCTCCAGGATGCGCGCGTAGTGGTCGTGGGAGGCGTCCCCGTCGGCGTACGCGCCTCCGGCGAAGACCACGCCCGAGACGTGCTGCGCCAGCATCAGGTCGACGTAGTCGGCCTCCTGCAGCCCGCCCGAGGTGCGCGTGCACAGCACGGAGGTGAACCCCTGCTGGGCGAGCGCCCCGCCGACGACCTCGGCGAACGCGGGGAAGACCGGGTTGTGCAGGTCGGGGAAGACCAGGCCGACCAGGCGGGCGCGGTCGCGGTGCAGCCGGGTCGGGCGCTCGTAGCCGAGGGCGTCGAGCGCCGTCAGCACGGCGTCCCTGGTCGACTCGGAGACGCCGCGCCTGCCGTTGAGCACGCGGCTGACCGTCGCCTCGCTCATCCCGACCCTCTTGGCCACCTCAGCAAGCCTCCGCGTCATACCCGCAAGCATACGGCGGCTTTCGCAAGCGTTTACATCCACTTTGCGGATCGGCGTCATACCGGCTCGCGGGAATGACGCGTCATGACAGTCCGAGATGTGGGCTTCATGCCCCGATGGAGTCGATTGCCGGACCTCAACTCGCTGTTCGCGCGGCCTCGCCGGGCAGCTCCACCTGCACGCGGAGCCGGAGGGGTCCGCTCGGCGTCACATCCACGACAGCAGGGGACGCACGACAAGCGCTTCTTTGCTGTATAAGGATGAAATATTGCGGCTATCTGTTCGTCATCCTATGATTTTTGTATCATCTGATACCGCTCTTCTGCCGAGACGGCGGCATCGCCACACGGTCACCGGCGGACGAAGGGGTGACCCCGGCCAGGCGGCCGGGTGCGTGCGGACGTCAGGCGGGCCGCGCGGCACCCGTACTCCCCCGGTCGTACGCCCGGGGGCGACCGGCCCCGTGTACACCACGGGAAGTACGGCGGAGCGCTTCGCCGGGGTGACGACGCCCGCGCCCCGGACCGGGAGCCTGGACACCGAAATCCGACGGAGGTGTCCATGAGTTCCCCACCCGCTCCGACCGGCCGGGCCCCCGTGCCCGCCCCCGCCGATCCGGCCCGCGTGCCCGCCCGGACCGATCCGGCCCGCGTGCCCGCCTGGATCGTCTGGTCCCTGCGGGTCACCGCCACCCTGCACCTGGTGACCGTGCTCGGCCAGGCGGTCATCGCCGGCATGTTCGTCACCGGGAAGGTGGACCTGCTGGCCCATCACAACCTCGGCGCCATGGTGACCACGGCACTGGTGGGCCTGCAGCTCATCGCCGCGATCACGCTGTGGCGGCCGGGACGCGGCCCGCTGTGGCCGCTCGGGGTGAGCGTCCTGCAACTGGTGCTGGTGAACGCCCAGATCGTGCTGGGTCAGGAGCGCATGGTCGCCGCGCACATCCCGCTGGCGATGGTCGTCTTCGGCCTGGCCGTGTGGATGACCGCCTGGACGTGGCGGGCTCAGTGGAGGGCGGCCGCGTGATCTCCAGAAGGCGTTTCCTGGGCGGCGCGCTCGGCGTGACGGGCCTGGCCGCGGCCGGATGCGGTGCGGTCTCGGCCGAGACCGCGGGCCAGGTCCTGTCCAGCGCGCTGCCGCTGCCCAGGCCGTTCACCGTCCCGCTGCCGATCCCCGCCGTGGCGCGCCCCGCGCGGCCGGGACACTACGAGGTGGTCCAGCGTCCCGCGAAGGTGGAGATCATCCCGGGGACGACGACCGAGGTCTGGGGGTTCGACGGCACCTTCCCCGGACCGACCTTCCAGGTGCGGCGCGCGAGTCCCGTCACGGTCCGGGTCCGCAACGAGCTGCCCGTGCCGACCTCCACGCACCTGCACGGCGGGGTGACCCCGGCCGGCTCCGACGGCTATCCCACCGACCTGGTGGTGGCCGAGGGCCGCGGCTTCCGGCCCCCGCCCGGCGGCCACTCCCACCACGGCATGCGCGTGGATCCCTCCCAGTGGACGCTGCACGCCGGGGCCAGGGACTACGCGTACCCGCTGGACCAGCGGGCCGCCACGCTCTGGTACCACGACCACCGGATGGACTTCACCGCCCCGCAGGTCTGGCGGGGGCTGGCCGGATTCATGATCGTCGGGGACGACGAGGACGACGCGCTGCCGCTGCCCAGGGGCGAGCGGGACGTCCCGCTGATGATCTGCGACCGCGCGTTCGAGGAGGACGGCTCGTTCCGCTACCCGGCGACCGATCCCAGCCTGCTGGTGAGCGCCGGGGTCGAGGCCGCCTACATGGAGGGCGTCGAGGGTGACGTGATCCTGGTCAACGGCGCCCCCTGGCCGGTGCTGGAGGTCTCGGCCACCCGCTACCGGCTGCGGCTGCTCAACGCCTCCAACGCCCGCCGCTACCGGCTGGAGCTCACCCCCGGCGGCAGGTTCGTCCAGGTCGGCAGCGACGCCGGACTGCTGGCCGCCCCCGTCGCGCACGAGGCGATCACGATGGCCCCCGCCGAGCGGTTCGACGTGGTCGTCGACTTCTCCGCCTACCCGGTCGGCACCGAGGTGACGATGGTCAACACCCTCGGCACCGGCCCGGCGCGCGACGTGATGCGCTTCCGCGTCGCGCGCCGGGCCAGGGAGGACAGCGCGGTGCCGGGGCGCCTGGCGGCGGTCGAACCGGCCCTCAGGTCGTCGGCGGCCGCCTCGCGGCTCTTCGACTTCCGCAGGACCGGGCAGGGCCCGGACGCCGCCTGGACGATCAACGGGCTGCCGTTCCGGCCCGGCAGCCCGCTGGCCCGCCCCCGGCTCGGCACCACCGAGGTCTGGCGCCTCACCAGCGACTTCCACCACCCCGTGCACGTGCACCTGGCCCACTTCCAGGTGCTGTCACGCAACGGCCGGGTCCCGGCGGCCACGGACGGCGGCTGGAAGGACACCGTCGACGTCCGCCCGTACGAGGTGGTGGAGGTCCTGGTGCGCTTCGAGGGCTTCCGGGGGCGCTACATGATGCACTGCCACAACCTCGAACACGAGGACATGGCGATGATGGCCGACTTCGAGGTGGTCTAGACGGGTAAGCCTGGTCAGCGGTCGCGGGCGATCGGCTCAGCCCCAGGGCTTAGCGGACGGCTCATTGTTGCCGACCGGTGGTATCCCAGTAGTAAGACCTGTTCGGGTTGCGGCGCGGTGAAAGCCAAGCTCGCCCTGTCCGAACGCACCTACGCCTGCGCCGGGTGCGGCCTGGTCGCCGACCGGGACCTCAATGCCGCGCTGAATCTGGCCGCGCTCGCGGCCGACGTCGCCCAGAGTCGCGGAAAGACGCGAAACGCCCGTGGAGGAGCGGTAGGACCCGGCACCCGTGCCGGGCGCGCACCGGCGAAACGGGAACCCCGGAAACGGGGAACGCTCCGGCGCAAGCCGGAAGCTGCCTGAGAGGGTGCTTACCACAGCACACTCACAAGCAACGGGATGGGAACGATGGCGGAACGACTGGTGGTGATCGGCGGCGACGCCGCGGGGATGAGCGCGGCCTCCCAGGCCAGGCGCCGGCGCGGGCCCGGCGATCTGCGGATCGTCGCCTTCGAGAAGGGCGCGCACGCCTCCTACTCGGCCTGCGGCATCCCCTACCTCGTGGGCGGGGAGGTCACCGACGTGGAGTCGCTGATCAGCCGGCGCCCGGAGGTGTTCCGCGACGAGATGGACATCGACCTGCGGCTGCGCAGCGAGGTCGTCGAGATCGACCTGGACCGGCGCGCGGTGGCCGTGCGCGACGAGCGGGGCGACCGGGGCTGGGAGCCGTTCGACCAGCTCGTGGTCGCCACCGGCGCCGTGCCGGCCCGCCCCGACCTGCCAGGCGCCGATGCCGAGGGGGTGTACGGGGTGCAGACCCTGGACGACGGCATCGCGCTGCTGCGGGCCCTGGAGGACGAGCCGCGCAGGGCGGTGGTGGTCGGCGGCGGCTACATCGGCCTGGAGATGGCCGAGGCGATGGTACGGCGCGGGCTGGAGGTCTCTCTCGTCGACGCCGCCGAGCAGCCGATGGGCACGCTCGACCCCGACATGGGCGCCCTCGTCGCCGGCGCCCTGCGCGACCTGGGCGTGAAGGTGCACCTCGGCGAGCGCATCGAGGGCTTCGAGGAGTCCGGCGGGCGGGTCACGGCGGCCCGCACCGAGAACCGGACCCTGCCCGCGGACCTGGTCGTCCTGGGGTTGGGCACCCGGCCGAACAGCGCGCTGGCCGAGGCCGCGGGCATCCCGGTCGGCGAGACCTCGGGGATCGTGACCGACCGGCGGATGCGGACCCCGGTGGAGGGCGTCTGGGCCGCCGGTGACTGCGTCGAGACCTTCCACCGGGTCTCCCGGCGGCCGGTGGCGATCGCGCTCGGCACCCACGCCAACAAGCAGGGACGCGTCGTGGGCATCAACATCGGCGGCGGGCACGCCGCCTTCCCCGGCGTCGTGGGCACCGCGGTGTCCAAGATCTGCGAGTACGAGGTGGCGCGCACCGGCCTGACGACCGCGGCGGCGCGGGAGGCCGGGTTCGAGCCGGTCGGCGGGATCGTGGAGTCCACCACGCGCGCCGGATACTACCCCGGCGCCCGCGAGATGAAGATCAAGACGATCGCCGACCGGGGGACGGGCCGCCTGCTGGGCGCCCAGATCGTCGGCCAGGAGGGGGCGGCCAAGCGGATCGACGCCCTGGCCGTCGCCATCTGGCACGAGATGACGGTGGAGGAGATGTCGGGGCTCGACCTGTCGTACGCTCCCCCGTTCGCCCCCGTGTGGGACCCCGTCCTGATCGCCGCGCGCAAGGCGGCCGAGCACATCGACCGCCTCGACGGGAAGGCCTGACCGCTCGGTGGCTCACCGGCCCGTGGTCGCGGGAAAAACCGGGGAGATGGTTGGGCCGGATGAGAGCGGGCAAGGGCGAAGAATCGAAAGCCCGATACCGACAAGGAGGAGCAATGCTCACATTGACGGACACGGCAGCCCAGGTAATCCGGGACCTCAGCTCGCAGGTGACAGACTCTCCGGATACCGGGGTTCGCATCTCATCCCAGAGCGACGGGACCGGATCGCTCGTGCTCTCGATCGCGGAACACCCCGAATCCGCCGACAGGGTGGTGGAGTCGGAAGGAGCACGGATCTTCCTCGACCCGCAGGTCGTGGACATGCTCGACGACAAGTCGCTGGACGCCGACGTCGACGAGGGGGGCGGCGTCGCGTTCCTCGTCACCGAACAGCATCACTGACCACTCCGGGCAGACCCGGCACGCGGGCCCCGGTCCCCTCGCGGGACCGGGGCCCGTGCGTGCTCTTCCCGGGACCTCCACGCCTCTTCCGGGGAACCTCTCCGCCAGGGGACCTCTCCGCGAGGTACGGGCGAGGTCAGGCCTTCGAGGCGCGGGCGAGGTCAGGCGCGGGCGCTGCTCAGGGCGAGCGGGTCCCTGGGCGCCGCGGGCTTGGCCTTCTCCATCTCCTCACCGAGCTCCTGGAGCCTCTTGCGCCCCATGGCCTCCCGCACCTGCGGGAACCACTCCTGCTCCTCCTCCTCGACGTGGTGGCGGACGTTCTCGATCAGCACCGTGACCTTGGCGTCGAACCGCTCGTCCTTGGGGTCGAGCTTGGCCAGCTCGGAGAGCATCCAGACCACCACGTGGTGCTCCTCGACGCTCTCCAGGACGTGGTCGGAGGTCTCCGGAACGCTCTCGCGGGCGGCCGGGTAGAAGATCCGCTCCTCGATGTGGGCGTGGGCGGTGAGCTCCTCGATGATCTGGTCGACGAGTTCCCGCTTCTTCTTGTACGCCCGCTCGCCCGCGTTCTCGAACTCCTTGAACAGCTTCTCGACGGTCTTGTGGTCGTCCTTGAGCAGAACGATCGCGTCCATCTTTCTCCTTAAAACGACGTGTCCGGTGTGATCAGGGGTTGAGCAGGACCTTGATGGCCCCGTCCCGCTTCTTCTGGAAGATCTCGTAACCGTGCGGCGCCCGGTCGAGGGGGAGCCGGTGGGTGGCCAGGTCCATGACCGCGAGGGGGTCGGAGTCGTCGGTCACCAGCGGCATCAGGTCGTCGATCCAGCGCTTGACGTGGGCCTGGCCCATCCGCAGGGTGACGCCCTTGTCGAACATCCTCAGCATCGGCATCGGGTCGGCCATGCCGCCGTAGACGCCGACGACGGAGATCGTGCCGCCGCGCCGTACCGTGTCGACGGCCTGGTTGAGCGCGGCCAGCCGGTCCACGCCCGCGTTGGACATCAGCGGGGCGGCGATCGCGTCGGGCAGCAGGCCGGTGACGGCGTGGGCGAACTTGGCGACCGGGGAACCGTGCGCCTCCATGCCGACCGCGTCGATCACGGAGTCGGTGCCGCGCCCGCCGGTCAGCTCCCTGACCGCCTCGGGGATGTCGCCGGTCACGGAGGCGTCGAGCACCTCGGCGCCGTGCCTGCGCGCCATCGCGAGCCGTTCGGTCACCCCGTCGACGCCGATGACCCGGTAGCCGAGATGCCTGGCGATCCTGCAGGTCATCTGCCCGATCGGGCCGAGCCCGAAGACGGTGACGCTCCCGCCGTCGGGGATGTCGGCGTACGCCACCGCCTGCCAGGAGGTGGGCAGCACGTCGGACAGGTAGACGAACCGCTCGTCCGGCGGCCCCTCGGGGACCTTGATCGGGCCGAACTGCGCCTGCGGGACCCGCAGGTACTCGGCCTGCCCGCCGGGGACCTCGCCGTACAGCCTGGTGTAGCCGAACAGGGCCGCGCCCATCCCCTGGTCGCGGACCTGGGTGGTCTCGCACTGGGCGAAGAGGTTCAGGCCGCACATGTGGCAGTGGCCGCAGGAGATGTTGAAGGGGATGACCACCCTGTCGCCCGGCTTGATGGCGGTGACCTCGGGGCCGACCTCCTCCACGACGCCCATCGGCTCGTGGCCGAGGATGTCGCCCTGTCCCATGAAGGGCCCCAGCACCTCGTACAGGTGCAGGTCGGAGCCGCAGATCGCGGTGGTGGTGACCCTGATGATCGCGTCGTTCGGCTCCTTGAGCACCGGGTCGGGAACCTCCTCGACCCGTACGTCGCGCCTGCCGTGCCAGGTGAGAGCTTTCATGATCTTCTCCTCGGGGGTGTCAGCGCAGCCGGGGCAGGACCTCTTTGGCGTAGAAGTCGAAGAAGGCGTCCTGCTCCTGGCCGATCTGGCTGATGTAGACCTCGTCGAAGCCGGCGTCCACGTACTCCTTGATCGCCTTGACGTGCACCTCGGGATCGGGGCCGCAGGGGGCGGCGATGTCGTCCTCGGTCACCGTCTCGGCGAGCTCCTCGAAGTGGCGGGGCAGCGGCAGCAGCTGCGAGGCCTCGCCCTGGATGCCCTGGGTCGGCCAGAGCCGGTGCGCGGTCTTGCGGCCGGTGGCCTCGTCGGCGGCGTGACAGACCTTCAGCCCGCCCTGGGAGGGTTTGCCCGCGCCGCCCGCCTCGTGGAACTTCTCCACCAGCTCCGCGCTCGGGGAGGTGCAGATGTAGCCGTCGGCGATGCGCCCGGCCAGCTGCACGGCCTTGTCCCCGAAGGCGGACATGTAGACGGGCGGCGGCTCGTCGGGAAGGGTGTAGAGGCGGGCGGTGTCGACGCGGTAGTGCTCTCCCCGGTGGGTCACCAGCTTCCCGCTCCACAGCTCCCGCATGAGCTCGACCGCCTCCTCGAGCATCTCCAGCCGCTCGGAGGCCGGGGGCCAGCGCGAGTCGACGATGTGCTCGTTGAGCGCCTCACCGGTGCCGACGCCGAGCCGGAACCGGCCGCCGGACAGCGCCGCACTGGTCGCGGCGGCCTGCGCGATGATCGCCGGGTGGGTGCGGACCAGCGGGCAGGTGACGGCGGTGGTGATGGGCAGCGAGGTCGCCTCCGCCACCGCCCCGATCACCGACCAGACGAACGGGCTCTGGCCCTGCACGTCCAGCCAGGGGTGGAAGTGGTCGGATATCCACAGGCCCTCGAAGCCCGCCCGCTCGGCGAGCTTGGCCTGCCGTACGAGCTCCGCCGGCCCGTGTTCCTCGCTCGACAGGAAGTATCCGAACGTGGTCATCTTCCCCTCCCCGATCATCTGAGCTGCAGTGACGTCTCCCTTACCCCGTCCGTGAAGGTCAAACGAGGGGGTGTGCGGGGGTAGGCGTGATCTCCCCCCTGACCTCCCCGAGGAAGCGGCGCAACCCGGCGGCGAGCTCGACCGGGGCCCCTGCCCCGCGATCGGGGCAGGGGGGCAGGGGCCCCGGTCAGTACGTCCCGATCAGTACGGCCAGGCCCAGTCGCGGATCTCGGCCGGGTCCTCGCCGTGCTCGCGGGTGTGGGCGCGGGCGCGCAGGCGGGCGTCGGCCATGTGCTGGCGCAGGTGCGC
>NZ_JBPXMC010000004.1:0-441686 GCF_051918885.1 Streptosporangium sp. OZ121 | reverse complement strand
GCTTCATGCACTGGCTTTTAACACACTGTTGAGTTCTCAAGAAACGGACGCGTACACCATCACCCTGACCCGACCAACCGGTCCGGCAGAACTCCGGGGCGTTCGTTCTGTTTTATTCTGTTCTTTCGTTGTGCCTTTATTCTTTCAGGCCCGCTTTTTCGTGTCAAACCGACCCGATCCGGCTTACCTGTTTCAGAATTTACAGCCTCCCCTTTCGGGGCAACCCGTCTAACTTACTTGATCGTCCGATTCGTGTCGAATCAGACCCCTTTGGGGACAAAGATCCCGTCAGGATAAAGATCGTCAGAGAGGGTTCCGAGGCCCCGGCGTCACCGCCGTCTCCCTCGGGTGCTGGTGAACTTTATGAACCCCGGCCCGCATCGTCAAATCAACCGTGCCACCCCGGGGGAAAACCGATTGCCCGCAGGGGGCGGCGGACCGCACGCTGGCGTGGTGGTGATTCTTGAGGCCGTGGCACTGGCGAAGAGGTTCGGCTCGGTGGCTGCCGTCCAGGAGGTGAGCCTCACCGTCGAAACGGGTCAGATCGTCGGCCTGCTCGGTCCCAACGGCGCGGGCAAGTCGACGACCCTGCACATGCTCCTCGGGCTGATCACGCCCGACAGCGGAAGCATCGACATGTTCGGCCTGGATCTCGCCGGCAACCGGACCGAGGTGCTCAGCCAGATCAACTTCGCCGCGAGCTACGTCGACCTTCCCGGTGTCCTGCACGTGCGCGAGGTGCTCGACGCATTCGCCCGGCTGTACGGAGTGCGGAAGCCGAAGGTCCGGGTGGAGGAGGTCATCGAGCTGCTGGACCTGGGGCCCCTGCGCAGGCGCCGCGTGATGGAGCTCTCCTCCGGCCAGCGTACGCGCGTGCAGCTGGCCAAGGCCCTGATCAACGAGCCGAGCCTGCTCATCCTCGACGAACCCACCGCCAACCTCGACCCCGACGCCGGCGACCGGATTCGCAACCTGCTCGTCCGGGTGGCCGCCGAGAGCGGGCGCGCGATGCTCATCACGTCCCACAACATGCAGGAGGTGGAGCGGATGTGTCACCGCATCCATTTCATGTCCGAGGGCCGGATCGTGGCCAGCGGAAGCACCACCGAACTCACCGGCGTCTACGGCGTGCAGGATCTGGAAGAGGTCTTTCTCAAGGTGGCGCGATCATGACGATGGTCCTTCCTCCGCTCGGCCTGGCCGCGCGCAGGCGGCGGATCAGCGGTGTGGTCTTCCGCGACCTGGCGGCGCTGCGCCGCAGCCCGATCCGGATGTTCGAGATCGTCTTCTGGCCCACGATCGAGTTGTTCGTCTGGGGCTTCGTGACGTTGTTCCTGCAGTCGCAGCGCGTGCCGTTCATCGCCGCCTTCCTGATCGGCGCGGTCCTGCTGTGGCAGGTGCTCCAGAAGGCCAGCAACGAGATATCGATAGCGTTCCTCGAGGACATCTGGAGCAGGAACTTACTGAACGTCCAGGTCAGCCCGCTTTCCAATGTCGAGTACGTGATCGGGTTGATCGTGTTCTCGTTCGGCAAGGTCGTCTTCGCTGTCGCGATCATGTCGGGGCTGGCGCTCGGCCTCTACGGTTTCGGCGTGACGAGCATGGGCGTGGGGATGGTGCCGTTCATGGCACTGCTGCTGGTGATGGGCTGGTCCCTCGGCCTGGTGGGAATCTGCGCGGTGCTGCGGTTCGGCGAGAACGCCCAGGTGATCGCCTGGTCCCTGGTCTTCGTGGTACAGCCGCTGGCCGGCATCTTCTACCCCGTCGAGACGCTTCCCGGCCCTCTCCAGGCCATCGCGGAGTTCATGCCCGCGACCCATGTCTTCACGGGCATGCGAACCGTGCTGAACGGCGGCGCCGTGCCCTGGGAGAGCCTCGCCTGGGCGGCACTGCTGGACGCCGTCTACCTCGTCGCCACGCTCGGCCTGTTCGCGTGGGCGCTGCGCCACGCTCGCGTACGCGGCCGGTTGTCTCGCTTCGGCGAATAACGAGCGACAGGCGACAGGCGACGATAAATCAAGAGCACCGGGAGGACAAACAGCTCACCGGGCAGTGAGCAGGATGTCGTGACGTGCGCGCTTCGGGGAAAGCCGCTCCGGGAAAGTGAGGGAGGGAGGCGAGGGGCGGGGGCTCTCAGGATGCCGGGGATCTCGGGGACGTCGGCGAAGGTGCGCGGACACGCCAGGCGCGCGGCGCTCCGGCTGCTGCGGGCCCGCAACGAGAGGCGGGCGCGGCGCGCACCGGCCCCCGACACCGGAACGGTCCGTATCCTGCTGCAGCACGCGTACGGGATGGGCGGCACGATCAGGACCGTGCTCAACCTGGCGGGGCACCTGGCGCGCGAGCGCGACGTGGAGATCGTCAGCGTGGTCCGGACGGCGAAGGAGCCGTTCTTCCCCATCCCGCCGGGTGTGCGGGTGTCGTTCCTCGACGACAGGACCGGACGGCGGGGGCCGGTGGCACGGCTGCTGTCGCGGCTGCCGAGCGTCCTGATCCCGAGGCAGGAGAACATCCATCGGGCGGTCTCGCTCAGGACGGACCTGCTCATGGTCCGCTTCCTGCGGTCCATGCGCTCCGGCGTGCTGATCTCCACCCGGCCGGGGTTCAACCTGATCACCGCGCTGTTCGCGCCGCCGGGCGTCATCACCGTCGGCCAGGAGCACGTTGCCCTCGACCTGCACGCCCCGGAGGTCGTCCGGCTCATCAAGCGGCGCTACGGCAGGCTGGACGCCTTCGTCACCCTCACCCAGACGGACCTGGAGCACTACCGCAGGGCGCTGGAGGCGCCCCCGGGACGGCTGCTGCGCATCCCGAACGCCGTGACCGCGCTGGCCGGTGACATCTCGAAGCTGGACGAGAAGGTGGTGATCGCCATCGGCAGGATGGTGCACGCCAAGGGCTTCGACCTGCTGGTCAAGGCGTGGAAGCCGGTGTCGGAGGCGCATCCCGACTGGGTGCTGCGCCTGTACGGGCGCGGCAGGACCGGGGCCGAGCGAAGGCTCCGCGACAGGATCGAGGAGGCCGGGCTGTCGGACACGATGCTGCTCATGGGCAGCTCGCCGGAGATCGGCATGGAGCTGGCCAGGTCGTCCATCCACGTCGTCAGCTCGCGCTACGAGGGGTTCAGCATGACGATCCTGGAGGCGATGAGCAAGGGCGTGCCGGTGGTGAGCTTCGACTGCCCGCACGGCCCCGGAGAGGTGATCGTCCACGAGCACAACGGGCTGCTGGTCCCGGGGAGGAATCCGGCGGCGCTCGCGGAGGCGCTCTGCCGGTTGATCGAGGACCGGGAGCTGCGCCGCGAGCTCGGCGGGAACGCCGTGCTCACGGCCTCCGGCTACGGTCTCGACACCATCGGCGCCCGCTGGGACGCGCTCCTGGCGGAGCTCGGCGACGAGCATTCCACCGGTCACGAACGTCATTTTCCTGACCAGGCATAAGGGGATACATCCTCAATTAGCCGATCAAACTCCGGTAATCTGCCGCTCATCTTCAGGAGGTGGCAGGTGGCCGAATCCGGCGCCTTTGCGGTACCGGGCTACGAGGTGTCCGGGGTACTCGGCCAGGGCGGCTTCGGGATCGTCTACCGGGCCAGGCAGCTGGCGGTGGAGCGCGAGGTCGCGCTCAAGGTGGACAACCGGGTGCTGGTCTCCGAGCGGGACCGGCGCCGTTTCATGCGTGAGGTGACCTCGGCCGGCGCCCTCTCCGGCCACCCGCACGTCGCCCATGTCTACGACGCGGGGGTCCTGCCCGACGGCCGGCCGTACATGGTCCTGGAGTTGTGTCCCGGCGGGTCGTTGCTGGACCGGATGCGGGCCGAGAAGCGGCTGCCGCCGGCCGAGGTCGCCGACATCGGCATCAAGATCGCCGACGCGCTGTCGGCCGCGCACGCCACAGGGGTGCTGCACCGCGACATCAAGCCCGCCAACATCCTGATCAACCGGTACGGCAACGTGGTGCTCTCCGACTTCGGCCTGGCCACCATGCCGTCCTCGGGCGGCGAGGCGTCGGTGACCAGGGAGTCCCTCACCCCGGCCTATGCCCCGCCCGAGGCGTTCGAGCTGACCGAACCCGCCGCCGCGGGCGACGTCTACTCTCTCGCCGCCACGCTGTACGCGCTGCTTTCCGGGCGCCCGCCGCGCTTCCCCGAGAGCGGCGTGGTCAACATCGCGGTCATCATGGCCCTGCACCGCCTGCCCGTCCCCGAGATCCCGGGGGTGCCGCCGGAGCTGACCGCCGTGCTCAGGGAGGCCATGGCCACCGACCCGGCGCGTCGCACCCCCTCGGTGTCCGCGCTGCGCGACGCCCTCACCGACCTGCGCCTGGAGGGGGGCGGTCCGGCCCGCCGGTCCCCTGCACCGCGTCCCGCCGCCTCTCCTTCCTCTCCCCCGGTTCCTGCCTCTCCCCCGGCTCCGGTCGCGGGCCCGGCACGCACGCCGTACGCGGAGCCCCCGTACGCGTCGTCGTACGGCACGCCGGCGGCGCGGGGCGGGCCGGGCGGGCCGGGCGGGGAGGTGGCGCGGTCGCATCTGACGTCGCCGGGCCTGAAGGGGCTTTCCAGTACCCGGTCGCCCGCGGCGGCCCCGGCGCATCCCTCCTCGTCGAACGTGCGGGTCTTCGTCGCGGTGGCCGTGGCCTTCGCGATCCTGCTGATGGCCGGGGTCGGGCTCATGTACATCGAGAACCGCGACCAGACCCCGTCCACCGGGCAGCGGCCCGGCTCGCAGGCCCTCCAGAACGCCGGCGAGGACGGGAACGCGGCCCCGGAGGCGGACGCGTCCGCGGCTCGCGAGGTCCCCGAGGTGGCCACGGTCACGGCCGCCTGCCCCGCCGCGGCGGTGGCGGGCGCGGGAGCCGCGTGCGTGGTGGAGCCCGAGTGCTGGGGCGGTCTCGTCTCTATCGCGGGCGACGCCACGGCCAAGCGGATCGGCTGCGAGGAGTCCCACTCGTGGGAGACGTTCGCGATCGCCCCGCTGCCGCGGGACTCTCTCACCCACGATCAGGAGGCCCTGGAGAAGCACCCGACGGTGAAGAAGGTGTGCGCGGCGCAGATCATGCTCGCCTCCCGGTACGGCGACGCCCGCGGGATCGGGCGGGCCAGGTGGCGGAGCACGGTGCTGCCGCCCTCGAAGGAGCAGTTCCAGGGTGGTGCGCGGACCTATCGCTGCCTGGGCGGGGTCCTCGGCTCGGAGGCTCCCGGAACCCTGTTCCGCCACTGATCCCAGGGGATCCCAGGGGATCCCACGGCTTCGCACCGGGCCCGGGCCTCTCTCTCCCCGCTCCCGCCGGACGCGGAAACCCCGTGGAAACGGGCGGGTTCGCGGATCCGTACGGCGCCGGGGCCCTCTCTCCCGGGACCTCTTGACGGCTTTGATCGGCGGTGGGTGCAGACTGGCATTCTTGGACACGACAAAGGAGTGTCAGAGATGACTCAGGCTCAGATCGGTGTGACAGGACTGGCCGTGATGGGGGCGAACCTCGCCCGCAACCTGGCCAGGCACGGGCACTCGGTAGCGGTACACAACAGGTCCCAGCACAGGACCAAGGCACTGATCGAGGAACACGGGGACGAGGGAACCTTTGTCCCCTGCGAGACTCCGGAGGAATTCGTCGCCGCGCTGGAGCGGCCCCGGCGTATTTTGATCATGGTCAAGGCGGGTGCGCCCACCGACGCGGTGATCGAGGAGTTCGCCCCCCTCCTGGAGCCGGGCGACATGCTCGTGGACGGTGGGAACGCGCACTTCGCCGACACGCGCAGGCGCGAGGCCGCGCTGCGCGAGCGCGGCATCCACTTCGTCGGCGCGGGGGTTTCCGGTGGCGAGGAGGGCGCGCTGCTCGGGCCGAGCATCATGCCCGGCGGCTCGAAGGAGTCGTACCAGGCGCTGGGCCCGCTGCTGGAGGACATCGCGGCGAAGGTGGACGGCGTGCCCTGCTGCACGCACATCGGCCCCGACGGCGCCGGGCACTTCGTGAAGATGGTGCACAACGGCATCGAGTACGCCGACATGCAGCTCATCGCCGAGGCCTACGACCTGCTCAGGCAGGGACTCGGCCGGACCCCGGCGGAGCTCGCGGACATCTTCGCGGAGTGGAACGAGGGCGAGCTGTCCTCGTACCTGATCGAGATCACCGCCGAGGTGCTGCGCCAGGTCGACGCGACCACGGGCAAGCCGCTCGTCGACGTGATCGCCGACCGGGCGGAGCAGAAGGGCACCGGCCGGTGGACGGTGCAGATCGCGCTGGACCTGGGCGTTCCGGTGAGCGGCATCGCCGAGGCGGTGTTCGCCCGCTCCCTGTCCGGCCACGCGGACCTGCGGGAGGCCGCGCGCGGTCTGCCGGGCCCGTCGGGCGTGCCCGCGGGGGCCGTCGGCGACGAGTTCGCCGAGGACGTGCGGCGGGCGCTGTACGCCTCGAAGATCGTCGCCTACGCCCAGGGATTCGACCAGCTCAGGGTCGGCAGCGCCGAGTACGGCTGGGACCTCGACCTCGGCGCGCTGGCCACGATCTGGCGGGGCGGCTGCATCATCCGCGCCGTCTTCCTCGACCGCATCCGCGAGGCGTACGCGGCGCAGGACAAGCCGGTCACGCTGCTCGCCGCCCCCTACTTCGCCGACGCGCTCACCCTGGCGCAGGACTCGTGGCGGCGGGTGGTGTCGAAGGCCGCCGAGCTGGGCATCCCGGCGCCCGGTTTCTCGACCGCGCTGGCCTACTACGACGGGCTGCGCGCCGAGCGCCTGCCCGCGGCCCTGATCCAGGGCCAGCGTGACTTCTTCGGCGCGCACACCTACGAGCGGGTGGACCGCGAGGGCTCCTTCCACACCCTGTGGTCGGCCGACCGCACGGAGGTCGAAGGCTAGAGCCGGTAGCCCCCGGGGGCGGCGGATTCCCGCCCCCGGCCCGGTCCCGGCCCTGTCCCGCTCCCCTGCCTGCCCCGCCCGTTCTGCCCCGGCCCGGTGCCGCGTGTTCAGGGGAGTTCGGGGAGCAGGGCGAACGCGTGGTCGGCGGCGGCGACGGCCGACGGGTGGGTCCCCTCGGCCGTCGCCCCCCCGACCAGGGCCAGCCAGTTGCGCCGGGCCAGCACCCGCTGCGCGGCGAGGACCTGGCCGGCGACGAGCAGCGCGGTGAGCTCGTCGGTGTCCTCGGCGAGCGCGGCGGCGAGAGCCTCCTCGTCGAGGGCCATGTAGTGGAGCACCCGGGCCGCCAAGCTGGGCGTGGAGAAGACCATCCGGTGGTAGCCGAGCACCTCGGGGTGGTCGTTGAGCCCCGTCACGGGATCGCGCCGGTCGAGCCCGGCCAGGAAGTGCCGGTGCAGCGCCGCCAGCGGCCTCTCGCCCGCCCCGCGCTCGCGGACGACCCGGGCGGCCTCCCCCTGGTGGTCGGAGATGCGGTGCAGGACGAGGTCCTCCTTGGTCGGGAAGTACTTGAACAGGGTCGGTTTGGATACCCCCGCCGACGTCGCCACCTCCGCGACCGACACCTCGTCGAACCCGCGCTCCAGGAAGAGCGCGATCGCCGCCGCCGAGATCGCCTCGTGGACCTGCTGTTTCTTGCGTTCCCGAAGTCCTGTCACGCGTTCCAACCTAACAGAAGCACAACTCGGTTAATATCTTAACCAAGTTAAGGCTTTTGGGAGTGAGGTGCGACGACCGACACGGGACTCGACGACGAGCGGGTTTTTCACCTTTGATGCACCTTTCGCCCGTTATTGCCATTCAATGGCTCGCGCTTTAATGCTGGAATTCGCTGGAATTCAGGGGAGGCTGGTGGAACTCCTGTTACGCTCCGGGCCGTGAGTGATTCACTGGACGCGCTGGAACGGCGAATAGCCGACCTCCGCGCCGAGGTGCGACGGGCGGTCAAGGCGAGGGAGAACTCGCTCGCCCGGTCGCTGCGCGGGGATTTACGCAGGGCCGAGCAGGCGTGGGACGCGGCGGTGGCCTCCGACATCCCGGCGGCCCCGGCGCCGCCGCACGAACCCGAGACCTCGCTGCTGCCCATCAGGGAGCAGGTGCACCAGGCACTGACCATGCTGGGCGTGCCGACGCCGGCCAAGCTGATCGTGGCGGTGAACGACGCCTTCTTCTCCCGCGAGCTGCGCGGCTCCCAGCTGACCAGCCTGCGGCGCGACGAGGAGCGCTCGTTCCGCGGCGACCCCTACGCCAGACCGTACTACCTGTGCGCCGCGCTGACCGACCGCCTCTCCCCCGCCCGGGGGCTGCTCGCCGACAGCACGTGGCCGCCCGAGCTGCGGGTGCTGGGACCGCTGAGCCCCCGCGTCGACTTCCTCACCTCGGCCATGCGCGTCGCCGAGCAACTGACCCGGCTGACGGAGCCGCCCCCGGGGGCGGTGCGGCTGCTGTCGCGGATGGCGCAGAACATCCCGGGGGCCGTCGAGGGATTCGCCCCGGCCGACCCGGCGACCGCGATCCGCGCGGCGCGGGCCGAGCTGGAGGTGCACCTGGCCGCCGACTCCGCGCAGCGGGCCGAGGTGGCGGCACGGGCGACGAGGCAACTACCGGACGTGGAGCGCCTGTTCGGCGCCACCGCGATGAACACCTTGAGGGGGGCCTGTTGAAGACCAGGCTGGACGGGGAGACCGGCTCATGAACAAGCTCAGGGAGAGGTCCTTCCCGAACAGGCTTGACGAGCTGCGCGGACCGATGCCGTCCCGCCCGCACGACGCGCGGGCCATCGCGGCGCTCGCCGCCAACCCCGGCTGCGCGCGCCGGGCGCTGATGGACGCCGCCGGTGTCGACAAGGACCTCACGGCCCGGCACGTCGGCTTCCCCGCGCCGTTCGGCCAGTCCCAGTTCGCGATCAGCCGTGGCAACGTGTTCGAGGCGCTGGTGAAGGAGAACGGCTGCGCCGAGCTGCTGCGGCTGCTGCGCGAGCTGCTCGGCCTGGCCGTCGCCCAGGTCGGCTACCAGGACGTGGAGAGCGTCGGCTCCCACCTGCGCCACTCGCACACCCGGGCGCTGATCGACCGCGCGGCGCGCGAGGACGACGGGACCGCGGTGTTCTACGACCACCCGCTGCTCAGCCTGCAGATCGCCGGGCACACCTCCTACCTGGAGCCGGACGTGGTGGCCTTCCAGATCGGGGGGCGCTTCCACATCGTCGAGATCAAGTCGTTCGGCATGATCGACGGCCAGGCCGAGCCGGACAAGGTCGCGGCGGCGACGCGGCAGGCCGCGGTCTACGTCCTGGCGCTGCGCACGCTCATGGCCGACCTCGGCCACGACCCTCAGCGTGTCTCCCACGACGTGGTCCTCGTCTGCCCGGAGAACTTCGCCAACCGCCCGACGGCGGCACTGGTCGACGTGCGCAAGCATCTCTCGGTGCTCACCCGCCAGCTCACCCGGATGACCAGGGTCGAGCACCTGCTGGAGGGCCTGCCCGGCGACCTGACCTTCGATCTGGCCCCCGGCGAGGACGGCGTGCCGACCCGCTCGGCGGAGGAGCTGGCCCAGGCACTGCTCCAGGTGCCCGCCCGCTACGCGCCCGACTGCCTGTCCACCTGCGACCTGTGCATGTTCTGCCGTCACGAGGCCCGCGCCTGCGGGTCCACCGACCTGCTCGGGCGCCAGGTGCGCGACCAGCTGGGCGGCGTCTCCGGCATGGACGAGGCCCTCGGCCTGGCCGAGGGCACCCGCGAACCGGCCGAGGGGCAGGAGGAGATCGCCCGCCTGCTCCGGCTGGCGAACCGGCTGCGTGAGGAGTCGCTGCGGTGAGGACGGGCGCACCGGCCGCACGAGACGTCACCGCGGCGGACACCGGCACACCGGGCCCGGCCGCCTGGTCCTCGCGGCGGACGGGGGGCGGCAGGTGAGCACGCTGACGGCGCTGGCGCAGCTGCGGGCCGTCAGGGACGGCGTCGCGCAGCGGATCACCACGGTCCGGCACTGCCACATCTCCGCCCAGCCGATGGTGCTCATCCCGCTCAAGCTCGCGGGCGAGGCCGCCGCGCCGCTGGCCGCCATGGTGGGCACCGACCCGGGTCACCCCCGGCTGCTCATCGTTCCCCAGCCCCGCAACCGGGACCAGCGGTTCGCCTTCGCCGCCGGGCTGGCCGAGGTGCTGCTGCCGTACATCGAGGGGTTCGAGAAGAGCACCGAGACGGTCGAGCGAAGGGGCGGCGAGCCGTACGAGCGATGCCTGGACGCGCCGCAGATCCTGGTGCCGAACCGGCCGGCGGCCTCGTTCGCCGGGCTGCTCGGCCGGTCCACCCGGTTCCGCCGGGCCGACGGCCCCTACCCGGTGCATCCTTCGGTGCCGCTGCTCGGCCGGTGGCTGACCTACTTCGGCGACCGGTCGCGGCAGCCGGGCTCCTCGGTGCTGCTCGCGGCCACCGAGGCGCTGAGCCTGCACTGGGCGACCGGGCAGAGCGGGCTGGAGGACGCCAACCTGGCGGCGCTGCTGGGGTGGATCGATCCGCCACCGGGAATGTCCGGACGCCGGGCGGCCGAGGAGGCCGAGGACCCGCTGCTCTGGCCTCCGGCCGGTCCCGCCACCGACCCCGGCTTCGACAACGAGGTGCTCGGCCCCGCGATCCGCGCCTACGAGGAGGCGCCGACCGATCGCGCCGTCGACCGGATCGCCCAGGCGCTGCGCACCCAGCTCGACCCCACCTGGCGGCTGATGTGGCGGAGCGTGGACCTGCTGCGTTCCCTGCCCGAGGGGTCGCGGGTCAAGGACCGCTGGGAGATCGACCGCGGGTCGTTCACCCGGTTCGTCGAGCGGATCGCCGAGGGCGGGCCGCCGCAGGCGCGCAGGGACGGGGCGGTCGGCGCCGCCGCGCGGCTGGCGGGCCTGGAGCGGGCGCGGGCGAGCTACGACGTGCAGCGGGCCCACGACGACCCGCTGCTCATGGCCGAGTACCGGCTGAGCGGCGAGGCCTTCGCCGGAACGGTGACGTCCGCCGACCCCGAGCACAGCGAGGGCGAGGGCCGCTCGCGCAAGCTCCGCCCCCTGATCACGGTGCGGACCGGCGACCCGGTGCGGCTCGCCCCCGGCACCACGGTCGGCAGCCCCGACCGGCGCGGCCACGCCGCCGAGATCGTCGAGATCGCGGACGGGGAGATCACCCTCAAGGTCACCAAGGGGATGGGGCGGGGCAGGACACCGGCCCCCGGCTCGGTGCCCGAGCCGGGCGAGCGGGTCTCGTACACCTCACTGACCGACGACTTCCAGTCGTCGGCGGCGCTGCCCGACCCGGAGCGGACGCCGTGGACCCACGGCGGCCCCCCGCAGGAGTACGAGCCCGGTGACGACGACGCGCAGGAGGAATGGCTTTGAGCGTTCACCGGACCCCGCGTCGCCGGGCGGTGTCCCGTCCGGTCGCGCGCGCTCCTCGCGCGATGGGCCGTGACGGGGGTGCGGCATGACCCCGCAGCAGGAGGCGGCGGCCGTGGTGGAGGCCGTGCTCGCCGACCTGCCCCGCCACCGCGGCGTGGTCGTGGACTCGCCGCCGGGCGCGGGCAAGTCCACGCTGGTGGTGAAGGCCGCCGGGCACATCGCGGAGACCGGCGAGCCGCTGATGATCGTCGCCCAGACCAACGAGCAGGTCGACGACCTGGTGGAGCGGCTCGCGGCCGAGCACCCCGACCTGCCGATCGGCCGCCTGTCGGCGAGCGGCTACATCACGCCCGCCCGCGTCCTCGCCCACCCCAACGTCTCGGTCGCGGGCAAGCTGCCCGACCTGGGAGACCCGGCCGTGGTGATCGCCACCGCCGACAAGTGGGCCTGGATCGGTGACCGCACCTGGCCGTGGGCCATCGTCGACGAGGCGTACCAGATGCGCTCGGACAAGCTGCTGCGCATCGCCTCGCTGTTCGAGCGGGCGCTGTTCGTGGGCGACCCCGGCCAGCTCGACCCGTTCTCGATCGTGGACGGCGACCGCTGGGCGGGCCTGTCGTGGGACCCGGTGCAGAGCGCGGTCTCGGTGCTGCTGCGGCACAACCCCGACCTGCCGGTGCACCGGCTGCCGGTCTCCTGGCGGCTGCCGGCGTCGGCGGCGCCGGTGGTCTCCGAGGCGTTCTACCCGTTCACCGGCTTCCGTGCCGGGACGGGCCCCGACGACCGGTCGCTGGAGTTCACCGTGAACGGCATGCGCACCTCCCACGACCGGGCGCTGGAGGAGGCGGCCGTGTCGGGCTGGGCGCTGTACGAGCTGCCGAGCCGCCACACGGTGCGCACCGACGCGGAGGCCGTGACGGCGACCGCGCTCCTGGCCACGCGGCTGCTCCAGCGGGGCCCGGTCGCGCACTCCGAGCGCGGCAGCCATCCCGTCACGGCCGACCGGATCGCCATCGGCGCCGCGCACCGCGACCAGGTCGCCGCGATCAGGGCCGCCGGGGTGCCGCCGGAGATCACGGTGGACACCGCCAACCGCCTGCAGGGCCGGGAGTACGACGTGACGATCGTGCTCCACCCGCTCTCCGGGCGCCGCGACGCCACCGCGTTCCATCTGGAGTCGGGGCGATTGTGCGTGCTCACCTCCCGGCACCGCCACGCCTGCGTCGTGGTGGCCAGGGCGGGCATCCCCGAACTCCTGGACGCCCACCCGTCGTCCGAGCCGGTCCAGCTCGGCGTGCCGGTGAAGTTCCCCGACGGCTGGGAGGCCAACCAGGCGGTGCTGGCCCATCTCTCCAAGCACCGGGTGACCCCGGACGGATGACCGCTCTCCGCGGTCAGATCGTGCGCCGCCAGACGTCGATGGCCAGCACCTGGCGCATGCCCACCGAGAGGTAGAGGTCGAGGGCGGGCGTGCTGTTGTTGGCGTCGACGTGGAGATAGGTGCCGGCCCGCCCGCGGCGGGCGTCGTCGGCGAACGCCCCGCGCAGCATGAACCGGCCCAGGCCCCGGCCCCTGAAGGCGGGAAGTACGGCCAGCCGGCGCACGTAGCCGCAGTTCTCGTCGCCGAGGAAGGCGTCGGTCCCCAGCAGCATCGCCACGGGCTCGCCGTCGAGGCGGGCGACCGCCAGCTGCGCCCAGTCGGTGTTGACCGAGGAGTCCAGCTCGCCGTACCACTCGTCGTAGTCCTTCGGGGTGAACCCGAAGTGCTCGGCGAAACCGGCCTGCTCCACGGCGTGGCCCTGGCGGCGCACCTCCTCGGTGAGCCCGTGGTGCACCGTCGTCCCGGCCGGGAGGTCGGGCCGGGGCACCGTCCCCTCGTGGTCGGCGCGGAGCCGGATGAAGCTGGTGGCGGCGGCGAAGCCGCGGGCGGCGGCGACGGCGCGCTTGCCGCTGTCCTCTCGGTAGAGGCCGATGTCCACCACGGCCCGGTCGTGACCGAGCTCGGCGGTGATCTGCCTGGCCCGCTCGGTCACGGTGTCCCAGAGCGGGCCGGTCAGGTCCGGAGTGGCGGGGTGCACGACGACGTCCACGTCGACGTTGTCGCCGCCGCCCTTGCGGCAGGCCCAGGCCCACGCCACCAGCCGTCCGGTCTCGTCGTGGACGAGCCAGCCGTCGGACTCCGCGTCGAAGGAGGAGTCGTTCAGCTGGTCGGCGACGTCGTCCAGGGTCATGTCGGCCTTGCCGATCACCTGGGTGTCGCAGAGCGAGATCAGCTCGTGGATCTCGCGGGCGTCGCCGGCCAGCGGCCGCCGGGTGACGTACCCGGCGGCGGGGGTGGTTGTCTTCATGCCCCCATCGTGGCGGGGGTGGCTTGGGGATCGCTGGGCCGGGACTTGGGGCCTGGCGGCCGGCCGTCAGGCCCCGGCGAGCCGGTCGGCCGGGCACTGGGACCGGGACCTGGGCCTGGGCCTGGGACTCGGACCGATCCGCAGGTCGGTCGGGCACCGGGACCGGAACCTGGGCCTCACACCAATCCGCGGGTCGGCCGGGCACCGGCGCCTGGGCCTCGCACCGGTCGGCCGGTCAGTCGAGCGCCGGAACCGGGGTCTGGGCCTCCTCGGACGCCTCGGGCCCGCCGCGCAGCGGGATCTCCTTGATGAAGGCCGCCAGCAGCGGCACCACGACGGCGAACAGGATCGCCCACCAGAAGACGCTGGAGACGGACTCGGCCAGCGACTCCAGGAAGCCGACCCGCACGTTGGCGGGCAGCTCGTGCAGCGCGGCCGGGTTGAACTGGGCACCGCCGGAGGCGAGCTGCCCGCCCGCGGCGCCCAGCTTGCTCTCCAGGCTCGAGGTGAGCTGGTTGTTGAAGACCGCGCCGAACAGCGAGACGCCGAACGAGCCGCCGATGGAACGGAAGAAGGTCGAGGCGCTGCTGGCGACGCCGAGGTCCTTCTGCTCGACGCTGTTCTGGGCGATCAGCATGGTGGTCTGCATCAGGAAGCCCATGCCGAGGCCGAGCACCGCGATGAACACGCCGGTCTGCCAGGCGGGGGTGTTGACGTCCATCATGGAGAGCAGCCACATGCCGAACGCCATGCCCGCCCCGCCGAGGATCGGGTAGATCTTGTACTTGCCGGTCCGGGTGATGGCGCGGCCGACGAAGAGCGAGACCACCATGGCGGCGCCCATCATCGGGAGCAGCAGCAGGCCGGAGTTGGTGGCACTCGCCCCCTGGACGGTCTGCTGGAACAGCGGCAGGAAGTTGATCGCGCCGAACATGGCGAAGCCGAGCAGGAAGCCCACGCCCGAGATCAGGCTGAAGTTGCGGTCGCGGAAGACGTTGAGCGGCATGATGGGCTCGGCCACGCGGCGCTCCACCAGGACGAACAGCACCAGCGTGACGACGGCGAGCCCCGCCAGGCCGAGGATCTGCCACGATCCCCACGCGTAGTCGTTGCCGCCCCAGGTGGTGATGAGGACCAGCGCGGTGATGCCGGCCGAGAGCAGGGCCGCGCCCAGCCAGTCGATGCGGTGCTCGGTGCGGAGTCTGGGCAGCTGCAGCTTGATCGCGAGCAGGGCGAGGGCGGCGAACCCGACGGGCAGGTTCACGTAGAAGGCCCAGCGCCAGTCGAGGTGGTCGGTGATGAACCCGCCGACGAGCGGGCCCGCGATCATGGCGAGTGACATCACGGCGGCCATGATGCCCTGGTACTGGCCGCGCTCGCGGGGCGGGACGAGGTCGCCGATGATCGCCATGGCGTTGACCATCAGGCCCCCGGCTCCCAGGCCCTGAAGCGCGCGGAAGGCGATGAGCTGCGTCATGCCGCCGGAGGGCCCGCCGAGCATCTCGGAGCCGGCCATGCCGCAGAGCGCGGAGCCGATCATGAAGATGACGATGGAGGCGAGGAAGATGCTCTTCCTGCCGTACAGGTCACCGATCTTGCCCCAGATGGGGGTCGAGACGGTGGTGCCGAGCACGTAGGCGGTGACCACCCAGGACAGGTGCGTCAGCCCCCCGAGCTCGCCGACGATGCGGGGCAGCGCGGTGCTGACGATCATGTTGTCGAGCATGGCCAGGACCATCGCGAGCATCAGGCCCGGCAGCACCACCATGACCTCGCGACGCCGCGCCGGCGCGGCCGCGGTCTCCTTCACTTCTTCGCCCCCTGTTTGAAATCCTTTGGAGATCCTTGTGGATCTTCCTTACTTGCCGACCGGCTAGCATCGGCTATGCTGGAATGTAAGCCGCTTACTTGCCGGCCGTCAAGTTGATTTCTCGGTAAGGGAACCATGAGGGAAAACGCCGACACACGGACGCGCATCCAGGAGATCGCCCTGAAGCTCTTCACCGAGCAGGGCTACGAGGCCACCTCGCTCCGCGAGATCGCGGAGGCCCTCGGCGTGACCAAAGCGGCCCTTTACTACCACTTCAAGACCAAGGACGACATCATCGCCAGCCTGGCGGAGGACCGGGTGAGGGCGATCGAGGAGCTGGTCACCTGGGCCCGTTCCCAGCCGCGCACCGACGAGACGCGCGAGGAGCTGATCCGCCGCTACTCCCACGACCTGTACCGGGGCAGGCACCGCGAGGTCATGCGGTTCTTCGAGCGCAACCAGACCTCGCTCAAGAACCACCCGACGATGGAGAAGACCCGCGAGCGGATGTTCGAGCTGCTCGCCTTCCTCGTCGACCCGGAGGATCCCCTGTCCACCCAGCTGAGGCACTCGATGGCCCTGTTCGCGCTGCACGCCTCGCTGTTCATGCTCAGGGACGAGTCGATCACCGACGAGGAGCGCCAGGCCGCCGCCCTGGAGGTCGCGCTCGACCTCGCCCGGCGGTGAGCGTGCTCATCGACCCGCCCAACTGGCCGGGTCCGCACGACCTGCTGTGGTCACACCTGGTCAGCGACAGCTCGATCGGGGAGCTGCACGCCTTCGCGGAGCTGCTCGGCGTGCCGCGCCGGGCGTTCGACCGCGACCACTACGACGTTCCGGAGACCGTCTACGAGCGGGCCGTCGCGCTGGGCGCCGAGGCCGTGCCCTCGCGCGAGCTCGTCACCCGGCTCATCGCCTCCGGTCTCCGCCGGCGCAAGGTCCGTCCCGGTACCGACGGTTCTCGCATGGATCCCGACTCTTCGGGCATGGCATCCCTTTGATGACATCACCGCACGTCAACGGAGGAGACGACATGCTGAACGGCAAAACGATCGCGTTCCTCGTGGCCCCGGAGGGCATCGAGCAGGTCGAGCTCACCGAGCCCTGGCAGGCCGTCAAGCAGGCGGGAGGAACACCCAGGCTCGTCTCCACCGAGCAAGGTCAGGTCCAGGGGTTCAACCACCTCGACAGGGCCGACACCTTCCCGGTGGACGCGACGGTCGAGGAGGTCTCCGCCGCCGACTTCGACGGGCTGGTGCTGCCGGGTGGCGTCGCCAACCCCGACTTCCTGCGGACCGTGCCGGAGGCCGTCGGCTTCGCGAAGGGGTTCTTCGACGCGGGCAAGCCGGTCGCGGCCATCTGCCACGCGCCCTGGACCCTGATCGAGGCGGACGTCGTGCGCGGCCGGAAGGTCACGTCCTGGCCGAGCCTGCGGACCGACCTGCGCAACGCCGGGGCGACCTGGGAGGACCACGAGGTCGTGATCTGCTCCTCGGGCCCGAACACCCTGATCACCAGCCGCAAGCCCGACGACCTCAAGGCCTTCTGCCAGGCCGCGATGGACGCCTTCTCGGGCTAGCGCCATCGATCAACCCAAGCCGGGCGGGGGTCTGCGACCCCCGCCCGGCGGGCGTTCCGCGCCCGGAGCGAATCCTCCACACATCCGATTACCTGTCACGTATGCGGCACTTTGCCATGTGTTGCCGTATTCCAGGGACACGATCACCCATCCCCGATTAGGACGGGTCGCCCAGGGCAAAGCTTCTACACATCGCTGCGAAAGGAGGGGACCGTGGAGGCCACGATTGCGTTGCGTCTGCCGCGTGACGCCGCGAGTGTTCCCGTGATCAGGCAACTTCTCGACTCCTCGCTCCAGGCCCTGGGCGTGGTGCCGCAGATTCGCGAGGACATCCAGCTCATGCTCTCGGAGGCGTGTTCCAACGTCATCCAGCACGCCACCCCCAGTGACGACTACATGGTCAGCACCGAGCTGACCAGGGACCGCTGCGTGATCAAGGTGGTGGACGCCGGCAACGGCTTCGACTTCTCGGAGACCACCTCCCCCGCCCCCACCTCCGAGCACGGCCGGGGGCTGCTGATCATGCAGGCCCTGGCCGACGACATCCGGTTCGTCAAGCGGCAGGAGCGGGGCTCGATCGTCTGCCTGGAGAAGACCCTGCGCTTCGTCGAGGACGCCCCCGGGCTGTCACTGCTCCTCAACGAGGAACTTGAGCTCCAGGAGGGCGTCCCTGAGATAGTCGGTGACGGTCCACACGTCGGGGACCATCTCCCTGCAGGCGATCACGCCGACGTCAAGTGAGCCGTCGTAGGAGAAGACCGTGATGTTGATGCCGCCGCTGGCGTCGGTCACGACGGAGACGGGGTGGTACGAGAGAAGCCTGGCGCCGTTCACGTAGAGGGGGAGCTGCGGGCCGGGCACGTTGGAGATCACCACGTTGATCGGGCCCGCGCTGCCGGCGAACAGGTTGAAGGCCGCGCGGGAGGCCAGGCCGGTCAGCGCGGAGGGCATCATGTCGCTGAGCTGCTGGAGCCAGCGCGCCGGGGCGAGCGACGAGCGGTCCTTGATCAGGCGCATGGCGTCCCGTACCGCCATCAGCCGTTCCACCGGGTCGGCGATCTGCGTCGCCAGAGTGGTGATCATGATGCTGACCTGGTTGCCCGCGCTCTGGTCGCCGGGGACGCGGAGCGAGAACGGCACCCCCGCGACGAGGGGCTGCTCGGGCAGCGCGTCGTGCTTGAGCAGCCACTGGCGCAGCGCCCCGGCGCACAGGGACATCACCACGTCGTTCACCGTGACGCCGAAGGCGTTCTTGACCAGCTTGACGTCCTCCAGCGGCAGGGTGGTGTAGGCGAACCGCCGGTGCGCGCTGATCCTGCCGCTGAAGGGAGTGCGGGGAACGGTCATGCGGGGCATGGCGGGCACCTCGGCGGCCCCGGATCCGGACAGGTAGGTGGCCAGGTCCCTGGTGAGCCGCGAGACCAGCCCCGCCCCGGGCACCTGGGAGATCAGCGGGATCTCGTCGAGGTGCGGGACGGCGTTGATCAGGAACCGTATCGTGTTGGCCGGGTTGACGACGGCCTTGGCCAGCCCTCTGACGACCATCTCCCCGGTGTCGATCTCCTCCTCGGGCTCGGCCGCGGGCGCCAGCCGGACCTCGGCGGGCTCGGGTGAGGTGTCCAGCAGGCTGGCCAGCACGTCGGCACCGGTGACGCCGTCGACCGCGGAGTGGTGGACCTTCATGTAGAGGGCCGTGCGGTCGCCGCGGAGGCCGTGGATCAGATACATCTCCCAGAGCGGGCGGCGCCGGTCCAGGCGGCGGGCGTGCAGCCTGGCCACCTGCTCGCCCAGCTGCTTGTCACTGCCCGGCCTGGGCAGCGCGATCTCGCGCACGTGGTAGTCGAGATCGAGCCTGGAGTCCTCGGTCCAGTACGGATGGTCAAGGCCGAGCGGGACGAAGGCGAGCCTCATCCGGAAGGGCGCGGCCAGGTGGAGGCGATGGGCCAGCAGCGACACCAGGTCGCCGCGCGACAGCCCACCGGACAGGATCGCGAGTCCCCCGATGTTCGCGACGTTCGTCGAGGTCTCGAAATTCAGGAACTGCGTGTCCACCGCACTGAGCTGCCGCACCGTCTACCTCCGGGATGTCGTTCTCCCATCCTGCTCCCGCGAGGTCCCCAGAGCCAACGCGGCCAGCCCCACCAGGAAGACTACGGACACAAGGATCAACGACAGCGGGATGAGCACGAGCACGACGATGACGGTCATGATCTCGCTGATCAACTGCGGCACCGGAGAGCTGTGCCCTGATTACCCGGCCGTTACACCGCGTTCCAGCGACAGAGCTTCAGCGCGAGATGGAGTTCTAACCTGTGGGTTCCGTTCTTGAGGTTGCGGCCGGCCAGCTGCTCGATTCTGGCGAGGCGATAATAGAGGCTGGTGCGGTGCAGGTGCAGCTGTCTGGCGGTCTCCTGCGCGTCTCCCCCGCTGTCCAGATAGGTCTCCAGGGTGACGAGGAGCGCCGGGTGCTCGCGCAGCGTGTCGAGCGGGCCGCCCGCCGAACCCGGCCGGCCGGTGAGCGGCTCGGCGAGCAACCGGTAGACGCCCAGGTCCGGCCAGTGGGCGACCGGCCGCAGCGTGCGTTCCGCCGCCGCGGCCCTGGCCGCGGCGAGCGCCTCCTCGTGCGCCCGTACGGCCGACTCCAGCCCCGGGTGCGACGCGCTGACCCCGACGCCCGCCCGGATCCTGGCGGCCAGCCGCTCCCCCAGCGCCGTCGCGTCCTCGCCGCGGTTCAGCAGCAGCACGGCGTGGCGGTCCAGGATCGTGAAGGCCGGCGGGCGGCGCACCCTGGCCAGCTCGGCGCCGACCGCCTCGCGCAGGCCGTCCGGGTCGCCGCGCAGCGCCATGACGCGCAGCGGCCCCTCTCCGAGCACACCCGCCGCACGCCGCACGCCGATCTCGCCGATGAGCAGCTGGCTCAGGGTGTGGGAGCTGCCGCCGTCGTCGAGCAGGGCGGCGATCGCGGCGGCGTCGCGTACGGCCCTGTCCCGCTCCTGCGGGTTCAGCGGGCCATGCCCCTCGATGATCCAGAGGTAGCCGACGCGGCGGTCCTGGTGGAGCAGGGGCACGCAGAGCCGGGCCGCCATCCCCAGGTCAGGATTTTTCGGGATCCGCACCGGCTCGCGGGTCGCGGCCACCCCGTGCGCCTCCTGCCAGGCGCTCACCTCCGCGGGAACGGACCGCGAGAGGATGGCCTGGGCCCTGACCTGATCGACCTCCCCGTGGTGGGCGCTGTGCGCGACGACGCGGCCCTCCAGGTCGTCCACGGACATGCCCCTGCCCACCGCCATGGCCAGTGATTCCAGCAGGTCCTGGACATCGTCCGCTATCACGGTCCGATCCTACATATGTAGGAAGTATCTCCGGCGTCGGAACGATGACTCGATCTGGCGCGAGCCGTAGCGTCGCACTTGTTCATTTCGGGGAGTCCGTCTCGTGAGAGGCGGGGAGTCCGTCTCGTGAGAGCCGTCCGATCGCCCGGTGAAAGGAGCCTCGTGGAGGAGCGCAGCCGCGTCGCCCCGTGGGCGCCCCCGCGGGCACAGCTGCGCCTGGCCGAGCTTGAGGCCGAGGTGGACGGTCTGGGACTCGACGCGGTCACCCGGCTGGTCGAAGCGGTGCTGGCCGAGCACCGCGGCCGCCTCGACGAGGACGGCGTGGTCCTGTACGCGGGCACCAACACGATGAGCGCGCGCGCGAGGGCCGCGCACGAGATCTCCCTGGGCTGCCGCCCGTCGATGGGCTGGCCCGGAGACAAGCACCAGACCGGCCTGGACGAGCTGGACGTGCTGGAGGTGCTCGCCCCGCTCCAGGTCGCGGCGCTGATGGGCGGCGAGTTCGCCGAGGTGCGGCTGCAGAGCGCCACCCTGGCCAACCTCGCCTGCTACAGCGCGTTCGCCCGCCCCGGCGACACGATCGCGGTGCTGCCGGAGACCGCCGGGGGCCACGCCGGCCACCACGCCCAGGGCGCCGCCGGGATCCGGGGCCTGAGGGTGGCCGGCCTGCCCTACGACGCCGGGCGGCTCGACGTCGACCACGCGGCCCTGCCGGCGTTCCTGCGCGAGCACCGGCCCGCGCTGGTGGTGATCGGCGCGAGCCTGATGCTCTTCCCGTACGACGTCGCGGGAGTGCGGGCGGCGTGCGACGAGGTGGGGGCCCTGCTGGTCTACGACGCCTCGCACGTGGCCGGGCTGATCGCGGGCGGCCGGTTCCAGCGGCCGCTGGACGAGGGCGCGCACCTGGTGACCATGTCCACCTACACGTCCTTCGGCGGCCCGCCGGGGGCGGCCGTCGTGACCCGCGACGAGGATCTCGCCCGCCAGGTGGCGTCGGCCGCCTATCCCGGCCTGACCGCCAACTACGACGCCTCACGGCTGGCACCGCTGGCCCTGGCCGCCGCCGAGCACGCCGCGGGAGGTTCCGGGTACGCCGACCGCTGCGTCGCCAACGCCGGGGCGCTGGCCGCGGCGCTGGACGGCGAGGGTTTCACCGTGGCCGCCGCCCACCGGGGCTGGACCGTCTCGCACCACGTGGCGGTGGACGCCGCCGCGTTCGGCGGCGGGGACGAGGCCGCCCGGCTGCTGGCCGAGGGCGGCGTCTATCTCAGCGGCGTCCACCTTCCCGGGCAACCTCCCGGTGAGCCCGCGCGGGGCCTGCGGATCGGCACCCAGGAGGTGACCCGCCGCGGCTTCGGCCCGGAGACCATGCGTGAGGTGGCGGTCCTGATGCGCCGCCTGCTCATCGACGGCCAGGCTCCCGCCACGGTCCACCGGGACGCGGTGGCCCTGCGCCGCGCCACCCCATGATCACGGACCGGCCCGCTCGACCCCCGGGGGTCCGCCCCCTGGCGGGCCGGTCCGCCCAACGCCACTCCCCCTGACAGGCGGACCGGCCCGCGCCCCCCTGGCGGACCGGTTCGCCGCCTTCCGCCCCACCCGCGCGCGTCGCCTCATACGGACGGGTCACCTCCCCGCCCGGCGGCGGGGACGCGCGCGGGTGGCGGCCGGAACCGGGTCAGACCGCGCGGTGGTACTGGTCGGGCCAGCGGGCTCCGGCGGAACCGAGCTCACGGGCGGCGAGGTTCGGCCAGTAGGGGTTGCGGAGCAGCTCGCGGCCCAGCAGGACGGCGTCGGCCTGGCCCGAGGCGATGATCTCCTCGGCCTGCCGGGGCCGGGTGATCTCACCGACCGCGCCCACCGGCAGGTCGGTCTCGGCCTTCACCCTGGCCGCGTACGGCACCTGATAGCCGGGCCCCGCGGGGATGCGCGCCCTGGCGACGTTGCCTCCGGTCGAGGCGTCGAGCAGGTCGACGCCGTGGGCGAGCAGGTCCTTGGCGAAGCGGACGGTGTCGTCCGCGCTCCAGCCCTCGCGGTCGTCGGCGGGGTCCTCCGCCAGCCAGTCGGTGGCCGAGATGCGGAAGAAGAGGGGAAGCTCGTCCGGCCAGACCGCGCGGACCGCGTCGACGACCCGGAGCGCGAAGCGGGTGCGGTTCTCGTACGAGCCGCCGTACGCGTCGGTGCGGTGGTTGCTGAAGGGCGACAGGAACTCGGCGATCAGGTAGCCGTGCGCGCCGTGGATCTCGGCCACCCGGAAGCCCGCTTCCAGCGCCCGCCGCGCCGCGGCGGCGAAGTCGTCCACGATCCGGTCGATGTCGCCGGCGCCCAGCTCCGTGGGAGTGGGGTGGACGTCGCTGAAGGGGATCGGGCTCGGCCCGACCGGCTGCCAGCCGTGCTCGCCGGGACCGGTGGGCGCGCCGCCCTGCCAGGTGCGGCGGGTGGAGGCCTTGCGCCCCGCGTGCGCGAGCTGGATGCCGGGCACGGCGCCGTGCTCCAGCAGGAAGCGGGTGACGCGGGTGAACGCCTCCCGCTGGCGGTCGTTCCAGATCCCGAGGTCGGCCGGGCTGATGCGTCCCTCCGGCGCCACCGCGGTGGCCTCGGTCAGGATGAGCCCGGCGCCGCCCACCGCGCGGGCGGCCAGGTGGGACAGGTGCCAGTCGGTCGGCACTCCCTGCTCCGGTCCCTCGACCGCCGCGGAGTACTGGCACATCGGAGCCATCCAGACCCGGTTGGGGATGGTGACGGACCTCAACGTCAGGGGCTCGAACAGGGCGCTCACGGCCGCACTCCTTCTCGGGAGGGATCTCGGGGACGGCGCCCCGGCTTCACATCTAATACGATAGTCTACGTACTACGATAGATGTCAAACTACGACCACCTTCGTACAATAGAGTCGACCCACAGAAGGGACCCACCGTGTCGACCGCGTCCGCCAGGGCTCTGGAGCACCCCGCGTGCGGGGAGATCCGTCTGGAGGGCGTGCTGCACGCCCTGTCCGACCCGATGCGCCTTCAGATCGTGCGCTTCCTGTGGCAGCTGGAGGAGGACGAGGGGGCTCCCTGCTCGGCGATCGAGCTGGCGGTCACCAAGTCGACCACCACCCACCACTTCCGGGTGCTGCGCGAGGCGGGCGTGATCAACCAGGTCTACCGGGGCACGGCCAAGCTGAACGCGCTGCGCCGGCGGGACCTCGACACGCTCTTCCCCGGGCTTCTCGGCGCCGTCCTGGCCGCCGACGCGATCCAGTGCGAGCGCGACGGCTGACCACCGGCGCTCCCCGGAGCCGGGCCGGGCGGTTCCGGGGTGATCCAAGGACCGGCCGGGCGGTTCCGGCGAGGCGAATCGGATCCGGAGGACCGGAAGAGCCGCGAGACGGAGTACCGTCCTGTCATGTGCCGGAGTATCAAGACCCTTCGTGAGCCCTACGCCAGCGACGTGACCGACGACGACGTGCGAGCCGCCGCGCTCCAGTACGTCCGCAAGGTGTCGGGCTTCCGCTCCCCGTCGACGCGCAACGCCGAGGCCTTCGAGCGGGCCGTCGAGGCGGTGGCCGCCGCGACCCGGACCCTGCTCGACGATCTCCAGCTGAAGCACGTCTCCCGCGACTGACCTCGGACGACCGGAGACGGCGGAAGGCGGGCGGCGGCGGGGACGCCCGCCGCGACACGTACGTTCCTCCGGCGGAGGCGGGGACCGCTCCGCGCCGGGAAACCAGGACGACAAAGAGCCCCGGGGGACAGTACGGTTACCCCCGAGGGGCGGCTCCTGGACGTGCTTCCTTCTTCTCATGCAAAGGGCTTTAGCGCGTCCGCTCTCCGCCCCTCCTCGCATTCTTCCGACAGGGAGCTCGGGCAGGGAGAGCACACGATGAACAGGACGGCCGAGATCCTGCTGCGGCGGCGCCGGCTCGTGCTTCCCGCCCTCCTCCCCGCCGGGGAGGCCGCGACCCCTCCGAGGCGCTACTTCCGCAAGCCGCGCGGCTCGCGGTGGATCGCCGGGCCCGGCCTCGGGCTCGGCATGCAGGTGCTGGAGACCGAGCTCCTGCAGCACGGCTTCCTGATGTCGGCCGCGCTCAGAGCCGAGTTCGGGCGGATGACGGCCACCGACCTCGGCCTGGCGGGCCGCGGGCTCCTGCACGCGCTGCGGAAGGAGGTGGGCGACCACGTCGAGCACGTGCCGCTCTTCCGCCACTTTCCCGAGAGCGTCCCCGCCGACACCGCCGAGCTCTACGTCCGCAGGGTGTTCACCGTCCTGCTGCAGGAGCCCGAGCAGCCGTGCGCGCTGTGCGGGCGAAAGGACACCGTGCAGGCGGTCTCCCCCTGCGCCCACCTGGTCTGCCACGCCTGCTGGGACGGCTCCGACTACGCGGGCTGCCCGATCTGCCACCGCAGGATCGACCCGGACGACCCCTTCCTGCGCCCGGCCGACGCCCCGGCGGCCCGGACCGCGCCCACAGCGCCCACAGCGCCCACAGCGGCCGTCACCCGCCGCTCCCTCGGCCTGCTCTCGTTCCACGACGACGTCGCCGCGGCCGCCCGGGAGGTCACCGTCTCGCTGCTGGAGCGCCGCACCCCCCTGTCGGCGGCCGACCGCGAGGACGTCACCGCGCTGATCGGCGACCACCTGCCGGAGGCGGCGAGCTGGCTGCCGGAGACCATCCCCGTCCGCGAGACCAGGGCGGCCGTCCTGGCGACGCTACTGCCCCACCTCTCCCCCGCCGCCGCGCGCGACCTGCTCGACCGGCACGCGGACACGGCGACCGACGTGCTGCGCCTGCTGTACGCGCTCATGGGCGGCGACCCGGGCCTGCGCACCAGGCCGCCGCGCCGTCTCTCCCTGCCCCGTCCCGTACGCCGCGTGCTGCTGGCCCGCCTCGACTCGCTGCCCCTGCGCCACCTCGCGGAGGACCTGTACCGCCACCCCGAGGCGTGGAAGCACATGGCGGAGACGCTGCACCCGCACGAGTTCCACCGGCGCCACCCCACGGTGGCGCTGGCCTTCGCGGCGCTGCGCGGCACCCCGCTCACCGGCGCGTTCGGACGGGCGATGCTGGAGCATGCGGCCGGGCACCCCGACGTGCTGCGCGTGGACGGCGGGCGGTTGCGCGTGGAGACCTTCGCGAGCCGGGTGGAGGCGGCGCTGCGCGCGGGCGAGCCCGCGCTGCCGCTGCTCGCCGCGAGGCCGGGCGAGCTGGTGCGGCGACTCTTCAAGCTCCTGTCCAACGGGGAGAAGGGCGTCGCCGAGGCGACCACCGCCGCCGCGCCCCGGGTCGCGCCCGGGGTGCTGATCGCCGCCCTCGGCAGGCTCCGCACGCCGGTCGGCGGGTCGCGGGTCTTCCTTCCGCGCGGCGACACCGCGCGCGCCTGGGTGCGGCCGGACGGTCGCCCCGAGCTGCCCGAGGGCGAGACCGGGCCGGTCGTCGCGGCGCTGACCGGCGAGATGCTGCGCCGCGCGGGCGCGCTGCCCCCGCTGGGGCGGGTGCTGCTGGACGAGGGGCTGGCCGACCTGGTCGCGCCCACCTCCGAGCGGTCCGCCTCCGGCTCCCTGGTCAGGATTCCGCGTGGCAGCGTGCAGCCGCTCCCCGACGGGGATCGGATCCGCCTGTTCCTGCACTGGGCCGAGCCGCCGGGCGAGCAGATCGACCTCGACCTGTCGGTGATCCTCTACGACACGCACTGGCAGTACGTCGGCCACTGCGACTACACCAACCTGCGCCTGGACGGGGCCGCCGCCGTGCACTCCGGTGACCTGACCTCCGCCCCCGAGCCGCTCGGAGCCTCGGAGTTCGTCGACCTCGACCTCGCCGCGCTGCGGGCCCTCGGCGGGCGCTACGCGACACCGATCGTCTTCAGCTACAACGACGTGCCGTTCGACGATCTCGTGCGCGGTTTCGCCGGGTTCATGAACCGGCCGGAGGGCCTGTTCGACCCCCGGGCGGTCGAGCAGCGTTTCGATCTGACCGGCTCCGACAAGATCCGGTCTCCTCTGGTGGCCGACCTGTGGTCACGCACGATGCGCTGGATCGATCTCGGCCAGGCCAGTGAGGGGTACGGGCACAACGCGTTGGGCTACGGCTCGCATCTGGCCAGGATGTACGCCGCGATCGAGGACTCCTGCCTGCGGGCCGGGCACGTCACCCTGTGGGAGGTGGCGTGCTGGCACGCCGCCGCCCGCGCCGGCGAGGTGCTGGTCCGCCGCCTGGACGGCTCGGTCTCCCGTTACGCGCGCCGGGCCGGCGAGGACGTCGCCGGTCTCGTCACCAGGCTGATGGCACACGACCACGACGGACCCTGGGAGGAGCCGGTGGGCGACACGGACCTCGCCGTGCTCGTCCACGCGGACCTGGACCTGCCCGAGGGCTCCCGGCTCTACGCGCTCTACCCGTGGAGCGCGGACGCGAGCCGGGTGGAGCTGCTGGACGCCGCCGACCTGGTCGGCGCCCTGGCCCCGGAAACCTCCGGCTGATCACCGGTCCGGCCGTCCGCCGTTTCCGGCGTCCGGGGCTCCGGCTCCCCCGATTCCGGTGCCTCGGTTCCGGCGCCCCGGCCTCGGGCGACCGGCGGCGGCCGAACGCCCGGACCGGCGACCGGCCTCGCCGGGCCCGGTCGCACCGGCCCCGGTCCCGCCTCCAGGCGCTGGTCTCGCCCCTGGACGGCGGTCAGTCGCGCGTGTTCGAGGAGCGGAAGAGCCTGCTCACGAACATGACCACCACGCCCACCAATCCGATGATCAGAGCCCACTTGAGGAGCGTGAAGAGGAAGCCCAGAACCGAGCCCAGCAGGAGGAAGCCGATCACCACGGCCGCCACGATCAGAAGAATTCGTCCCATGCACTCCACGCTAGGCCCCCGCCGGGCCCGGCGGCAGGCCGGATCCCCGATGCCAGGGACAAGCCAGGGTTTTCCCTCATGACCACCCCGCCGTCCGAGGGCCGGAGACGGTGGTTTTCCATGATCTACGGGGATCGCGCCGTCGCGAGATCACGATGGGGGCGGGGTGGCGACGAGCCCGCCCTCGTAGGCCGCGATGACGAGCTGGGCCCGATCGCGGGCGTGCAGCTTGGCCAGGAGGCGGCCGATGTGGGTCTTGACCGTGCCGACGGTGAGGTGAAGGTGCTCCGCGATCTCGGAGTTGGACATCCCCCTGGCGATGAGGGTGAGCACCTCGTGCTCGCGCTGGGTGATGACGCCGAGGTCTCGCCGGGCCGGGGCGGGATGCGGGCGTAGCAGGAAGTCGGCGATGAGCCGACGGGTGACGGTGGGCGCGAGCAGCGCCTCCCCGGAGGCGACGACGCGGACGGCGGCCAGGAGCTCGGTCGCCGTCGCGCTCTTGACGAGGAATCCGCTCGCGCCGGCCCTGAGCGACGCGTACACGTACTCGTCCTGGTCGAACGTGGTGAGGATCAGGACGCGGATGCCGGCACCGGCCGGGTCCCCGCAGATACGCCTGGTCGCCTCGATCCCGTCCATGTCCGGCATCCGTACGTCCATGAGGACGACGTCCGGTCGCCGTTGGTGGGCCAGGAGCACGGCTTCGGCGCCGGTGCCCGCCTCCCCCACGGTGACCATCCCCGGTGCGGTGTCGATGAGGACCTTGAGGCTGTCGCGTAACAGGACCTGGTCCTCGGCGAGCAGGACCCGGACGGGCGGGGGCTCGTGCGAGGACCGGTCGGGCGGGGCTGCGTCGCCGGTCATGTCGTCGCCGGTCATGTCGTCGCCGGTCATGTCACGGTGCCGCTCGGGTCGTAGGGCAGCCGGGCCGCCACGCGAAAGCCTCCTTCGGGCCGGGTTTCCGCGCTGAAGGTGCCTCCGTACATCTTGGCCCGTTCGCGCATGCCGATCAGGCCGTGTCCGCCGTGTCCGCCGTGGTCGCCGTGGTCGCCGTGGCCCGCTCGCGGCGGCCGGCCGTGGCGGGGACCGTCGTCGACGACCTCGATCACGGCCACCCGCCCGTCGACGTCCACGGCGACCGAGCAACGGGTGGGCCCCGCGTGGGTGACGACGTTGGTCAGGGCCTGCTGCACGATCCGGTACACCGACATCGCGACCGCCGGAGGTGGCGCGGCCTCCTCGCGAACGGTCAGGTCGACCTCGACCCCGGCCGAGCGGGCGTCGGCGGCCAGCTTGGGCAGGCCCGCCATGCCGGGGACGGGCAGGATGGCCTCCTGCAGATCCCCGTCGGACCGCAGAAGGCCGAGCACCCGGTGGATCTCGGCGAGCGTGCTTCGGCTGGTCTGCTCGATGACGGCCAGCGCGGCGCGCACCTCCTGAGGGCGGGCGTCGGCGACATGGTTGGCCACGGTGGCCTTGACGGCGATCAGGCTCATGCTGTGGCCGATCACATCGTGCAGTTCCCGGGCGATGCGCCTGCGCTCGTCGGTCACCGCGGCCTCGGCGAGGCGAGCGGCCGTGTCCCGCTTCCAGCGCACGACCGTCCCGAGGGTCCATCCGACGGTCAGCAGCACACAGGTCACACCGATCTCGATCGGCCAGTACGGCGGCAGCTCGCTCTTCCACCCCGTGAGCACGAGCCCGGGGAACACCTGGGCGTAGAAGACCAGGATCGAGGCCACCGCGGCGGACGCGCACGTCACCAGGCCCGCCGCCGACCATCCGACCGGGACGACGGTGGCCACCAGGTACAGCACGAGCACGGTCGGCACGAACGACAGCCAGATCATGCCCGCCGCGACGGCACCGGCCATGGTGGCCAGCGCGCCCGCGGCGCACGCCACACCGAGCATGACCCGCGGCCGGCGTCTCCGGACCGCGACCGGGAGGCTCACGACGGCCGCCACCGGCCAGGCCGACCAGAGGGGCCACCACGACGACGGCCCCGGCGGATCGACGATGGCGTACCCGATGGTCAGCGCCAGGACGGCCGCCGCCACCGCGTCGAGGACGCCCCTTCCACCGAACCGCCGCCACGTCCGATCCATGAGGAGAAGTTATCGCCTCACCGGATCACCCGGCGTCTGCCCAGGGTAGGACATTTGCCTCTGTCTTGGGTCGTACCGCCGGTTCACGCGGCCACACGGGATGCGACCCGGCCGGACGCCCGGCCTGGAAGAGGGCCGGGCGTCCGTGCCTTTTCCGAAGGGCTCGTGCCCTCGGAAGGGGTCCGCGTTCCCGGACGAGGCCGGGGACCGGGGGTCAGCGAAGGGCGAAGCGCCCGCCGACGACCGGGAGGGTGACCGAGCTGGATCCCGGGTCGACCGAGACACCGGTGCCCGGGGGCAGGCGCAGGGTGAAGTCGCGGTCGGTGGAGACGAGCACGACGCCGATCCGGTGGCCGGCCTTGACGACGTAGTCGTTCGGCTGGAGGTCGAAGCGGAAGTCGTAGAAGCGGCCCTCGCGCAGGAGCTCGGTCTTCGAGGCCGAGTCGCGGTTGCGGACGTCGAGCCAGCCCCTCGTGATGATCTTGTAGGGGGCGGTCACCGTGGTGTGCTCGGCCAGCCGGGCGCAGCCGGTGTCGCCGGGCACGCCCTGGCCGTAGCAGACCTGGGTGTCGCCGTAGACGACGTCGCCGTACGCGCGGGCGTCGGTGCCGTAGTCGACGAGCAGCGCCGTCAGGTACGGCGAGCGCCCGCCCTTGAACGCGGCGCGCACCTCGACCTCGGGGGTGCCGGACAGGCGCGCGTCGCGGGCCAGCGGAGCCGACAGGTAGGCCAGGCGGTTGGGGTCCGTGGCCTCGGCGTTCTCGGCGAGCTGCTCGGCGGTGCGGGCGCTCTGGTCGACGAAGGACTCGACGGTGTGGCGGCCCCGGGGGCGGTCGGTGCCCAGGGTGCCGTTGCGGCCGTCCTTGCCGGCGGTCAGGTGGAGCCGCGCGTCACGGGTGCCGGGCAGCGGCCACGAGGCGTGCTGGGCCCACTGTCCCGGGCCCGACTCCACGTCGGCCTGCGGCTCGTCCATGATGCCGTTGCGCAGGCCGTACAGGTGGAAGTCGAACCAGCGGTGGAGCTGGCGCAGCCACTCGGCGTTGCGCCCGGCGAAGGAGAACGGGTTGAAGTGCGCGCCCTGGTGGAGCCAGATCTTGCGGGGCACGTTCCGCTTCGCGAGGGCGTCCCACCACTGGACGGCCTGCTTGGTCTTGACGTTCCAGTCGTTGAGGCCGTGCACCAGGAAGACCGCGGCGCGGACCTTGTTCACGTCGTTGAGGTAGTTGCGCTGATCCCAGAAGTCGGAGTAGTCGCCGGTGACCCGATCCTGGTCCTTCTCGATCCGGTCCATCAGCGCGCCGCAGGCCTGCGTGGCGTTCTCGCGGGTCAGGACGTAGCGGGCGAGCACGTCGGCGTCCTCACCCTGGTAGCCGCCGGGCGCCAGCACGCCGCCGTTGGCGCGGTAGTAGTCGTACCAGGAGGAGATGGCCGCGATCGGCACGATCGCCTTGAGTCCCTTGACCCCGGTCGCGGCGACGGCGTTGGGCAGCGTGCCGTTGTAGGAGACGCCGATCATGCCGACGTTCCCGGTGGACCAGTCGGCCCTGATCTCGTTCCCTGCCGCGTCGAACCCCCGGGCCCGGCCGTTGAGCCAGTCGATCGCGGCCTTGGGGCCCGCGGTCTCGTTGTCCAGGCCGGTCGTGGGGCAGCCGGTCGCCCGTCCCGAGCCGAGGTTCTCCACCAGCGCGATCGCGTAGCCGCGCGGCACGAAGTAGTTGTCGTAGTAGCCGCGGAAGGGCGGCGCGGCCGCGCGGTTCACGTCGGAGCCGTCGACGCCGAACATCTCGTCGCGCAGGTCGTTGAACTTGTTGCGCCGGTACTCCATGCCCGCGGGGTCGGAGCCGTCGAGGTCGACGACGTGGTTGGGCACGTCGTTGCCGCCCGCGTAGTAGGGGCTGGCCTCCATGACGACCGGGACCTTCAGTCCCGACGCGGTCTCCTTGGGGCGCATGATGTCGACGGCGACCCGGTCGGGGCGGCCGTCGGCGTCGCTGTCGACCCCGGCGACCTCGACGAACACGGTCTCGGTGAGCGCGTCGGCGCGCGAGTAGATCGGCTGGGTCTCGCCGTTCTCGATCGGGGGGGCCGCGGATCGCGCGGCGGCGGCGGGCAACGCGCCGGTGGGCAGCACACCGGCGGGAAGCGCGGCAGCCGGCAGGACGCCGCTTGGCAGGGTGACCGCCAGTGCGACGATGACCGTCTTCCATCTGTTCATCGAGGAAAGCTCCCAGAGGGTCGCTGAAAAAACTGACAACTCCGGTCAATCTCCTGCGAAGCAATCTTGACCTGCAAGATCGAAGATATAACGAATAAGCGGCTATCTCGCGTTACGCGCGAGTTCCAGCGCGTATTCGGGGAACCAGTCGCCGGCGCGGGGCTCTCCCCGGTGGCATTCGCCGTCCGACTCGCCGGGGCGTTTGATCCACAGGAAGGCGTCGATCCGCTCGTGGCCGGTCTTGGTGGTCGGCTCCGTGCCGAGCGCGCGGCCCTTGGGGTTGCACCACGCGTCGTCGCCCTGCGCGTCGCGGACGGGGCCGTTGCCGTTGCGGGAGGTGTCGATGACGTAGTGGGCCCCGCCGACCGCGTCCGAGAGCCGTTCGGCGACGGCGACACTCTCCTCGACGGTGAAGAAGTTGCTGACGTTGAAGGCGAAGCCGTCGGCCTTGGGCACCCCGGCCCTGCGCATGGGCTCGGCCCACTCGCCCGGGTCCTTGATCCAGCCGGCGTTCCCCGCGTCGACGTAGACCTTGGTGGCGGGCTGCTTCTTCAGCGTCTCCACCGCGCCGCGGAGCAGGTCGAGGCGCTCACCGGCCTGGCCGCCCTGGGTGCAGTTGTCCAGGATGTGGGCGAGCGCGTCGGGCTCGACGACGACCAGGGCGGGCCGGTCGCCGATGCCCTCGGCGAACCGGCCGATCCAGGAGCGGTACTCCTGCGCGCCTGCGGCGCCGCCCGCGGAGAACTGCCCGCAGTCGCGGTTGGGGATGTGGTACGCCACCAGGACCGGGATGCGGCCTGCCTGCCGGGCCCTGGTGGTGATGTCGGCGACCCTGTCCCTCGGATCCTGGTCACCGATCCAGATCGCGTTGGGCCGGTCGGCGATCCTGCGGATCAGCCCGGCCTCCTCGGTCCTGCCCTCCCCCTCGAGCTTGCGGACCTCCTGGGCGGCGGCGCCGTCGGGGTCGACGTAGAAACCGCTCGCGTCCTTGGAAGCGGTGCTCCCCGGGGCGGCGCTCCCCGGGGCGGTGCTCCCCGGGGCGGCGCTCCCCGGGGCGGCGCTCCCCGGGGCGGCGCTCCCCGGGGCGGCGCTCCCCGGGGCGGCGCTCCCCGAGCCGGCGGGCGGCGCGGGGTCGCCGGTGCAGGCCGCCGTCGCGAGAGTGAGAGCCAGCGCGGCTGCGAGGCCGTACCTGTTCATCGAGTACCTCCGGCGTGGGGACCCCGGGCCTGGCCCTGGGGAGCGGAAATGGGCGGGCTGGGGGTGGGGGTGGAAGGGCGGCGTACGCCGCGGGAGGCCGAGGGGGACGTGTCGGCCTCTCCCCGGACGTGAACCCAGCGGGCCGGGGACGGTGTTCCCCGTGCGGTGACCCCGAACAGCATGTACCACCCCGGGGGCACCAGGGCCGGATTGGAGGGGATCTCGGCGATGATCCCGGTCTTCACCCGGGTGAAGTCCAGCCTGATCGAGCGCTGCTCCACGTCGGTGACGTGGGTGACGGCGCTCGGGCGCATCAGCCGTACCTGGTGGATGCGTGCGGCGTCGGGGGTCTGGAACCCGGCCCTGCGGCCCAGGAGCACACTCTCACGCCCGCCGGTGAACACCGGCGCCTTCTCGCCGTTGTGCAGGTAGGTCGGCGTGTAGATCTCGATGCGCTGGTCGAAGGTGCCCGGGAGCGAGCCCGCCTTGTCGCCGAAGAGCGGGTCGGAGCCCATGCCGAGCACCCGGCCGTCGGGCAGCAGGAGGCCCTCGGCGTGGTAGTTGCGGCCGACCGCGGGCGCCGCGGCCTCGTGGAAGCTGTTGCTCTCCGGGCGGTAGACCTCCGCGCGCAGGACGTCGCTGGCGCCGCGCCCCCGGTAGTCGCTGGAGCCGTTGAAGGAGAAGACGGTGTCGTCGGGCAGCAGCACGGCGTTCGGGTAGCGCACCGGGTCGGACAGGTCGGGACCCCTGACGTAGCGCGGGCTGGCCTCGGTGAGGTCGACGATGGCGGTCCTGGCGGTGGCGTTGGGCAGGCCCGGCTGGCGTTCCCCGACCGGTCCTCCGCCCATCACCATGACCCGCTGGTCCTGCGCGGGCGGCAGCAGCACGGAGGCGCCGGTCTCGTTCAGCTCCGGCTCGGGCAACCCGGGTACGGGGGTGAACGCCTCCATCTCGTCGGGTGCCACGCCGCCGACGCCGCCCGGGGCCTTCACCAGCCGGTCGGTGTCGCGGCGGTAGTCCCAGATGCCGGGGGGACGCAGCGCGAGCTGGCCGGGACCGTACCCGGCGCTCATGCCGGAGAAGAAGAGGGTGCCGTCCTCCAGCAGGAACAGCGCGGGGTAGGTGGGGAAGAACCGCTTGGGTCCCGGCCGCCAGGTCTTGGTCTCAGGGTTGTAGATCTCGTTGTCCCTGGTGATCTGCCCCACGACGTCGAGCCCCGAGACGGTCATCACCCTGCCGTCGGGCAGGTTCGTCATGGTCGGGTACCAGCGTCCCTCGGCCATGTCCTGGACCTTGATGTAGCGCTCGGTGACGGGGTCGAACTCGTAGGCGTCCCTGATGCCCTGGAAGTCCTGCTTGTCCAGTGTCATGCTGCCGCCCATGGCGTACAGGTTGCGCTTCTCCCGGCCCTTGAGTCCCTGGATCTCGTAATTGACGGAGCCGGCCGGCGCGGTGAGCAGGCCCGCCGCGCCCTCGGTGACGGCCTCGGCGAAGACCTTGGTCTGGCTGGGCCGGATCCGCACCTTCCCCGGCAGGCCGGTCTCGACCTTCTTCGCGGGCGGCACGCTGACGTGGGCGGTGGTGCGGTAGACCTGCCCGCTGGGGGCGGTCAGCAGCGTGCCGGGGTGGAACTCCCTGGGCTTGGCGTCGGGGTCCTCGTTCTTGATGGTGAGGGCGCCCGCGGCCCGCTTGACCTTGGCCTTCAGCACCTCGAAGCGGCCCGTGCCGCCCGCGATGAGGAGCTTGCCGTCGGGCAGCACCGAGTGTCCGGCGCAGAAGAAGTCGACGGGCGTGTCGACGAGCTTGAACTCGTCCGGCCTGCCCGGCTTCGCCGGGTCCCACAGCACGGTCTTGAAGGTGCCCTTGTCGAAGTTGGCGGCGTTGTTGCCGGAGCCGGCGACGATGAGCACCTTGCCGGTGTGCAGCAGCGCGGCGTGGATGGCGTTGACCTTGAACTTCTCCGGGACGTCGAGGAAGGTCCAGTGGCCGTGAGTGGCCTTGTAGTCGTCGCGGTTGATGCTGTAGTCGTGCCACTGCTCGGTGGCGAACCCCGCGACGGCGGGCAGGTTGATCGCGAGGACGGCGGTCACCACCGCCGCCCCGACCAGGTGCTTGCGCAGGCGGCTCACGACCCGTCACCGACCGCTCGCGAGGCCGCCTTGAGCGCCCGGAGGTTCCAGGCCCAGGTCGTGAGCGGTCCGAGGCAGATGACCAGGGCGAGGATCCCCCACAGGGTCATGACCAGGTGGATGTGGCCGGTCCAGAAGATGGTCAGCAGCAGGCCTCCGCCGAAGATCGCCGCCCACCACAGGTGGATGCGGAACGTGGCGACCTGGTCGGGGCTGGCCGAGTCTCCCTTGGGGGTGACCACGAACTTGCTGGGCCTGCGCAGCGCGGCGCCGATGAGCGAGGTGACGTAGATGGGCGCCGACAGCGCCGACATGACCATCCCGGCCACCCCCGAGGAGCCCTCCGGCTCGTGCGGGCTGACGTTGTGCCGCCGGTTCCAGGTGTAGAGCATGACCTGCAGCAGCGCCGCGTCGCCGTACAGCATGAGCCACACGTCCATCGGCACGGTCACGCCGGAGCCCCCGACGGCCATGAACAGGGTGGCGCTGAGCCCGGCCAGCAGCCAGTTGAGCGCGGACATCGGGTAGAAGGTCACCATCAGGGTGTAGTTGAAGAACCGTCCCGGCGAGAGCTTCGGCGCGGCCCTCCAGAACTGGGTGAGCAGCGTCTCGTAGGTGCCCCGGCTCCAGCGCAGCTGCTGGGTGAAGAAGTCGGTCCACGACGACGGCCCCTCCCCCACGGCCAGCACGTCGGGGGTGTAGACCGACATCCAGCGCTGCCCGGTCTCCGGGTCGCGGGAGCGGTGGAACTCGATGCCGGTGGCCATGTCCTCGGTGATCGAGTCGTACAGGCCGCCGATCTGCTTGAGCGCGCGGATGCGTACGGCGTTGTTGGTGCCGACGAACATCGGCGCGCCGTACAGGTTGCCCGCGCGCTGGATCAGCGAGTGGAACAGGAACTGCTGGCTCTCGGCGGCCTTGGTGACCCCGGCGTCGTAGTTGCCGTAGACCTGGGGGCCGACGACGAAGGCCACCCGCGGGTCGCGGAAGTAGCCGAGCATGCGCTCGCAGAACTCCGGGAGCGGCACGTGGTCGGTGTCGACCGAGACGAAGAAGTCGTAGTCGTCGCCGTGCGCGTCCAGCCAGCTGTTGTAGTTGCCGTGCTTGGTCTTGGCCCGGAAGCTGCCTTTCGGCTGGTTCCACTCGGGCACGCCCTTGCGGCTGAAGTGGTGGGCGCCCAGCCAGTCGCAGAGCTCGTGGATGTCGGGGTCGTCGCCCTCGTCCAGCAGCCAGACGTCGAGCACGCCGTCGTGGCGGATCTTCAGTGCGGCGGCCAGGGTCTCCCTGACCATCTCCAGCGGCTCCTTGCCGGGTACGCAGGTGGTGATGAAGGCCACCCGGGTGCCGGGCTCGGGCGCGACCGGGACCGGGTCCCTGGCCGCGAGCATGGCGTGCACGTTGGAGACCACGCTGACCAGCCGGAAGACCTCGATGAGGGCGATCGCGACGAGCATGATCCGGTCGGCCACCGGCAGGTACCACGGGATCGTGCCGTAGGGGTCGGGCCGGACGGTCCAGTGCTCGGGCAGCAGCAGCCAGACCATGAGGGTGAACTCCACGAGAAGCGCCGCGACCATCAGCAGCACCGCCCGCACCCGGTGTGGCTCGGTGGCCAGCAGGGAGCGGTAGCTCACGCGGTAGGGCACCCCGGGTTCCGGTTCGGTCACGGGCCCGGCGAGCCTGCTGAACCTCTCGTAGTCGTAGGGAGCGATTTTCGCGGCGGGGGCGGGGGCGCTCATCGTTGCGGCGACCTCGGAGCACGCGAAAGCAAGCCCAGCACTGTTCCCCCAGGTAGATCGCATAGGCCGCTCCTCGTCAAGGCGAGGTCACCTGCGGCCCGCGTGGTGATAAATCGTCACACATCATATTCGGATCAGTAAGCAAGATCTCCCCAACCCGGGGATGTGCGGAACATTTCACACGGCTTTCTAGTTTAAGATTCAACAACTGAGGTGAGAGGAAGACCAGGCATGACCGTCGACATCCGCAGGTCCGGCGAACGGCCCGCGACCAAGATCCAATGGCTGGATTCGAAGCACTCCTTCTCCTTCGGCCGCCATCAGGACCCGAACAACACCCACCACGGCGTGCTGCTCGTCAACAACGACGACATCGTCAAGCCCGGCACCGGCTTCGACACCCACCCCCACCAGGACATGGAGATCGTCACCTGGGTGCTGCGCGGCTCCCTCGTCCACCAGGACTCCGAGGGCCACTCCGGGGTGATCTATCCGGGACTGGCCCAGCGGATGAGCGCGGGGACGGGCATCCTCCATTCGGAGAAGAACGACTCATGGCGGCTGCAGGGTGAGCGGCATACCGATCCGGTCCACTTCGTCCAGATGTGGGTGGTGCCCGACGAGGGCGGGCTCACCCCCGGCTACGAGCAGTTGGAGATCGACGCCGAACTGCTCGGCGGCGCCCTGGTCCCGGTCGCCTCGGGCATGGCCAGGGACGCGGGCCGCAGCGCCATCCGCATCAACAACAAATACGCCGCGCTGCACGTGGCCAGGCTCCAGCCGGGCCAGAGCGTGGAACTGCCCGAGGCACCGTTCCTGCACCTGTTCGTCCCCCGAGGCGCCGTCGACCTGGAGGGTGCCGGGCACCTCTCCGAGGGCGACGCCGTCCGCTTCACCGCCACCGGCGGCCAGCGCGTCACCGCGATCACCCCGGCCGAGATCCTGCTCTGGGAGATGCACGCGACCCTCGCCGCCTGACGGGGGGACGGGACGGCCCCGGCGCGAAAACCCGTACCGGCGCCGAGCCGGGGCCTGGCAGGCTGTGCGGATGGAGGTACGGTACGTCCCGGATCACTCGATACTGTCGGTGGTGATCGGCTCGCGGGCATACGGGCTGGAGACGGAGGAGTCGGACGTCGACCGGCGCGGGGTCTTCGTGGCGCCGACCCGGCTGTTCTGGCGGCTGGCCAAGCCGCCCACCCACGTCGACGGGCCACTGCCCGAGCAGTTCTCGTGGGAGGTCGAGCGGTTCTGCGGTCTCGCGCTGGAGGCCAACCCGACGGTCCTGGAGTGCCTGTGGTCGCCGATCGTCGAGCAGGCCACCGCGGCGGGTGAGGAACTGCTCGCCCTCCGGGACGCCTTCGTGTCCGAACGCGCCAACCAGACCTTCGCCGGATACGCCAACGCCCAGTTCCGCCGCCTGGACCCCGCGCGCCCCAAGTGGAAGCAGGCCATGCACATGATCCGCCTGCTGCTCAGCGGCCTGCACCTGGCCCGCCACGGCGAGCCCCTGGTCCGGATGGACGACCACCGCGACCGACTGCTCGCCGTACGGCGGGGAGAGCTCCCCTGGGACGAGGTCGACCGCTGGCGCTCGGAGCTGGTGGCGAGGTTCGGCGGTGCGAACGTGCTGCCCGCCGAGCCCGACCGGCGGCGCGTGGAGGAATACCTGGCGCGCACCAGGGAGGCGGCGCTGTGACCGTCACCCTGCCCTCCTGGCCGGCCGAGATCCCCGCTCCGGGAATCTTCCCGGGATCTTCCGGGGATCAGAGCCTGGGGTCGGAGCCCAGGGGCGGGTAGGCGGGCACCGGCGCCGGCACCTGCCGGGGCCGGCGGGACGTCTCGCCGCCGGGCAGCGTCTCCCACCAGCTCTCCAGCATGGGCACGTCGGCGGTGTCGACGCGCTCGCCCGGGCGGGGAACGACGATGCGGACGTCGCGGGCCTTGGCCTCGCGCCACAGGCGGTCGATCGGCTCGGCCCACGGGTGGGTGGCGAGGGCGAAGGTCGCCCAGTGGACCGGGAGAAACAGCCTGCCGCCCAGGTCGAAGTGGGCGTTGACCGCCTCCTCGGGGTCCATGTGGATGTCGGGCCAGGCGGCGTTGTAGGCGCCGATCGGCATGAGCGTGAGGTCGAACGGGCCGTGCGCGGCGCCGATCCCCGCGTAACCGTCGAAGTATCCGGAGTCGCCCGCGTAGAAGACCTTCTTCTCTCCGGCCGCGATCACCCAAGAGCCCCACAGGGTGACGTTCCGGTTGAAGGTGCGACCTGAGAAGTGGCGGGCGGCGGTCGCGACGAACCGCAGGCCCGCGACGGTCGCCTCCTCGTCCCAGTCGAGCTCGATGATCCGGGAGGCGGGCACGCCCCACCGCTCCAGGTGGGCGCCGATGCCCAGCGGCACCAGGAACGGGGCGGTCTGCAGCGCGGTGAGCCCGCGGACCGTCGCGCGGTCGAGGTGGTCGTAGTGGTCGTGCGAGATCACGATCGCGTCCAGCGGCGGAAGGCCCGCCAGCGGCCCCGGCACCGGGTGCAGGCGCCGCGGGCCGACCAGCTGGGAGGGCGAGGCGCGCCTGCTCCATATCGGGTCGACGAGCACGCGGCGGCCCTCGATCTCCAGCAACGCGGTGGCGTGGCCGTACCAGATGACGCTCAGCCCCGCCGGGGACGGCCCGCCGGACGGTGAGGTCACCACGGGGATCGCGGCGGCCGGGCGGCGCTCCTCGCGGTTGCGGAACATGTTCCAGGCGATCTCCCGCGCGCTCTGCGGGGAGGGCACGAAACCGCCGGGCATGGAGTTGCGGAAGACGCCGTCGTGGAAGCGCGGCGAGCGGCGCATCCGCTCCAGCCGCTCCCCCTTGGCCTCGCCCCCGAGCTCCGCGGGGATGTCCTTCAACGCCCACCCGGCGGCGGCCAGCGCCAGCCCGCCCGCGAGGAGACGCCCGATCGACCTGCTGCCCGCCATGCGGCTCACGCTCCTGAGAATCGTCCGTTCCTGCAGAACGATCCCGGCTCCCTTGGTGTTCCCATTACGCTCTGGGCGGGACAGGCCGCCCGGAGACGACACGCCGGGACGCGAGGGGCGTCACGGGGCGAGATGCCGCTCGACGGTGGCGACCTTGGTCTCCAGACGGCCGCCCTCCCCCTCGCGGATGTCCGCCTTGAGGACGAGGCTGACCCGCCCGGCGCGAGCCTCGACCGCCGCGACGGCGTCCTTGACGACGGTCATGACCTCGTCCCAGGTGTATCGTAGTGAAATACGTACTTATCCCCCGACAAGCGAGGGACGTCACATGCCTCCCCCACGTGCCCAGTTCCCCACAAACGGCCCACTCCGGGCGATCATCTACTGCCGGATTTCCGATGATGATGAGGGCCTAGCCCTAGGCGTGACCCGACAAGAGGAAGACGGCCGGGCGCTGGCCGCAAGTCTCGGCGCAACGGTTGTGGCCGTGTACACGGACAACGACATCGGCGCTAGCACCCGTAGCCGGAGCAAGCCCCGGCCGGGCTACAACCAAATGCATGCTGACGTTCATGCGGGGTTGGCTAACTGCGTCATCTACTACACCAACAGCCGACTTACTCGGCGACCAATGGAGTACGAAGAGATCATCCAACTCGTCGAACAGACGGGCGTTCGTCTCGCTTCCATCAAGTCGAACAACGTTGATCTAACGACGGCTGACGGTAGGCAGATGGGACGCATTCAAGCGGCCATCGACGCGGGCGAAGTGGAACGCGCAGCAGAGCGAATCCAGCGGAAGCTACAGCAAAACCGCGAAATGGGAAAAGTCCACGGCGGGCGCCTTATGACTGGCTGGCTTAGGCCGGACCCCAAGCAAGACATTGGGATCATGACGCATCTGGACCCTGTCGCGGTCGAGAAAATCAACACTGCGGCTGATTGGCTGCTTTCCGGCGTCACCGTCTCTCGGGCCGTGACGCGCTGGCAGAACTCCGGCTTTAAGACCCTAGCCGGGGCCGAATGGATGATAGGCACGTTTCAGTCGCTCATGTCGAATCCACGTCTTGCCGGGCTAGTTGCCTACAGGGGGGAGATCGTAGGCGAGGGCAATTGGCCTGCCGTGATGGACCGTGCAAAGTGGGAAGCGGTTCAGCCTTTCGTCAGAGCGCACGGGAAACGGCCTTTTTCGACTGCACGCAAATTCCTCCTGTCGGGATTCATTTTGTGCGGTAAATGCGGAACCACGCTTTCGGCGCGGCAAGGCAACAAGAGTGATAGGCAAATGCGCTACGCCTGCATTAGGTCGTCCCGTGGCGGATGCGGGGGGATTTCAAGAAACATGGCTTGGCTGGAATCGGTCGTACGTACTTACGTGGAATCCTGTATCACCATAGAGCTAGAGGCGGCGCCGGTAGAGGTCCCTCGGACGGTGGAATCAGAACGGCTAACAGGAGAGATCGAGGGGCTAGAAACCAGGCTCGCGGAAGCTCGCGACGCGGCCGGGGCCGGGCTCATGAGCATGATTGACGCGGGCATCATCATGTCGGACCTACGTGAGCAGATCACGAAGCTAAGAGACTCGCGAGGGCAGGCGGTAGCGACGGAGCGCCGAGATCAGCGGAACCCGGTAGACCTACGCGCGCAATGGGCTAGAGACGACCTAGACACCCTCGGGGAACGGCGGGACATCCTAAGCCGGTACGTGAAACAGGTCATGGTTCACCCGCTCGAAAAAGGCCGCAAGTGGACTAAGGAAAACATGCCTCTCGACTCGATCACCATCATCCCCGCGTAACGCAGAGAAGCCCCCGCCGTAGCGGGGGCTTCCTTATGTCGAGGGCTAGAAACGCTGTTCGCAGATCGGGCCGATACCCTTTTCGATGCTCTCCGGGTTCGTGAGTACGCGGCCACAGATACAGCATGAGCCGGTTTCCCGCCCGAACGCCATGGCCTCCTCAATCGTCAGGGCGTGTTCGGGACGAAGGTCCCGCACAACCCCCCGCGCGATCTCCCGGCAAACCTTGCCGACTTCGTTAAGGAAGATCTCCAGGGCGTACGCCCGGCCCGCTTCCGAAATCCGCACTTCGTAGATGTACTCATGAAGCGAGTAGAACCCGGCCTCAAGCTTCGCCGTCGTCCTGTAAGGCGACTTAAAGAACCGGTCGATAGCCAGACGGGCGACGCCCGGCGGAACCTTCCCAGAGTCCACCAGAGGCTTAACCAGCTCCCACCCCTCGATGGGCTCGCGGTCGCTGGCGAGAGAGCGAATCAGGTCAATCTGCTTAGTGCTGGCGTAGGGGTTCCGGGCGGGGGCGGTTGCGGTCCTCATGGTGTTTCCCTTCGTTCCTGCTGACGAAAGGGACCATAACGCGTGTACACGCTTTCTTGCAACTCGGAAGCTCGCCGACCAGGGGCGATGTCACGCGGAGTGATAACCGCGGTTGCCCCCTGCAAGCCTCTGACCTGCGGGGGGTGGAGGCCGGCGGGCGCGGAGCGTAACCAAAAACAGAAAGCCCCCGCCGTAGCGGGGGCCTGTCTCACGCTGCCTGTTTCTGCACGTCTGCCGTTCTACTCATCCCCACCAGGATGCCCGCGACCCTTGCCCACCGTTCCGGATCGGGGCGGTAATCCCTGACGGCCTGAGCGCGAATCTGAGCCACGACATTCGGGGGAAGCTCGTACGCCATCAGGAAGCCAGGCGAACCGTGTGAGCCACATCAGAGCGGCTGTAATGGGCTTCCTCACGGTGAAGCACCGAGAGCACAATCCCCCGGTTGTAGTCGACGGCGAGACCAATCCGCCCGGCCTGACGAACCCCATACCCTTCCGGCCTGTCCTTCTGACGGTAAGCAATCTCCGGACTGTCGAGACAGGCCCGAATCTCTTCCGGGGTAACGAGCATGTCGAGAGCCCGGCTAAGGGCGTGCTTCGTGAAAGTCCAGTTAGTCACCACAAACCGCCTTGTCCCGCGAACTCTTCATTGCGTTCAGCGTCTAGAACCATGACCAGGCCCCGGAAATGGGGGCCGACCTTACCGAAAACCGCCCCTACCGGGGGGCACGTAAGCAGGGCGACACCGCGCCCCGGAACGTCGGGGCGAACCTTGTTAAACAGCGCCAGGTAGCCGGGGGAAACCATCACCGACTCAGGGAAAGGGCGAGCGTTCTTAACCGCACCCGCGAACATGTCAGCGAGTAGGCGCCACTCAGAACGAAAGCCATCATCGGAAACAACGGCCAGAGCGGTAGCCGTCTCGGCGTTGTTGTCCTCGATAGAGCCGTGCACGATGACCCCATCAGGTTCGACCGTGACGCGGCTTAGAACCTTCCGTGTGCCGTCCTTACGGGCTCTCGCTGCCAGGCCGACCAGATCAGCGCGACTGATCTCTACGGCCACGTGAGGCCCTGTGTAATCCTGTGCGGGGCACGTAGCTTCACCGGCCGTGTAGTGATCAGTCACCGTGACGACAAGCCCGGCAAGCGGGTTACTGGTGACCAGCGCCACGGGCACCGGCCCCCGCGCGGGGAACCAACCCTCGGCGTTCGACAGGGCCTTAGAAAGGTCTGCCGCGTTGACTGTGAGTACTGCCATGCCCGAAATCTACCGCAGTTTCCGAGTTGCAGCCGAGTTGCAACCGGCCTCAGGCATGTGAGGTACATCACATCGTCCGATGGGCAAAGAACCGGCGAAAAGACACGACTACCCATATGCCCCCCCCCACCGGGGGGGTTTGGGGGGGCAGCTAACAAGCCAACCCGCCAAAGGCGGCTAGCTAACAAACACAAAAGCGCTTACGTAGCCCAAGCGGAGTAAGCGAAACAACAATAACTAAGTAGCTAGCTCGCAAGCTCGCTAGCTAGTACGCGCGTGAGGCGCGCGAAACGATGCCACGAGCAAAGCAAATCTGTTCCACGTCTGCCTGTCGGCAGACGGTCAAGGGCAGAGGGAAGTGTAAAGATCACCAGCCCATAGGTTGGTATACACACGACAGACGTAGCCGTCTCCCAAAGGATTGGGAGCGGCGTCGACTAATCGTTCTCCGCAGGGACAACTACACCTGTTACGTCTGCGGTGCCGACGGCACCGAAGTAGACCACGTGAATCCCGGAGACGACCACGACCTAGCTAACCTCGCGGCCATATGCCGCGAGTGCCACAAAGCAAAGACCCTCAGAGAGCGCTAGGACGGCCCTTACCGGGCCGTAGCTCACACCCCCTAGACCAGGTCCCGTCCAGCAGGCCGGGGCCTAACCAACCGCACACAGCCGGGCGGTGAGCCCGGCACGCCCCCCCCGATAGCCAACCCACCTAGCTACCCACTAGGCACACACCCATTGGTGTGTGGTGGTAGTGGTGAATGAATGAGTAGGTGATGGTGTGTTAGGTGTGTATGTGTTCTTTGTATATGTGGTGATTATGTGTTGGTTGTGGAGTGAGTAAGTAGTGGTGTGTAGGTGTGATGGGTATTACATGGATATGTAGTGAGTGTGTTTGTACTCATGGGTGTGATGAGTGTGTGGTGGTGTGGTGAGTAAGTGGTGATGAGGTGAGTGTGGGTTGAGTGAGGTTCCTCCCCACACAGGCGAAGCATCGAGCGCGCTGCGGCGCGCGTACCGCCCACGTCACTAGCCCACGTCACCACGAGGTGACACACCTAGACCGTGTACACGCTCACGTCACGCTCTGTAGCTACCAGGGTGGGGGTACCCCCATGATCACGCGCGTAGGGAACTGTGGAGGGGGTGGCCCTCGGGAAACGTACGGGTCCGGGCTTCCGGTCAGCTAGCTATCGTCACCCTGTGTGACGTGCGCAGACAAGCAAAAACCCCCGCTGGAAAAACGGGGGTTCGCTGTGGGCCTGGTGGTCGTCAGGCTTCCGGCCGAGGATGCCCGACGGCGTAGCCGTCACGTACCAACAGGATGAGCGGCGGCACAGCTTCGCTCTCCTCCGTGGCCCCGTCGGGGACGCTCACGCCCCACTGCGTTCGTGCCTCACGGACCCCCGTGTCCCACACCCATCGCGGGTGTGCGGAGCGCTGTAGCAGCTTGCCGACGGCGTCTAGAACGATGTCGCCGGGCTTCCACTCTTCGGCCCCCTCGGGGGCGTGCTCGCTGGCGCTCTTCACGTAGCTACCTCTCCCGTGCACACGGTCTATGAGCCCTCTCAGTTCCAGGACTTGAAGCGCGCGAACGACGGTGGGACGCGAGTAACCGAACTCGGCGATCAGTTCCGCCTCTGACGGGATGCGGTCGCCCGGCCTGTATGTGCCGTCGGCGATCCTCTCGCGGATCGCCTTGACCACTTGGGCGTATTTGGGCGGGGACCATTCATCGTCCGGTGACGACATGACGTGTTCCTGTCTACTCGACTTGTCATCCAGGGTAGCGCCTTTGGCCCCTTGTGTGACTTGCGATCAGGCCCCCTCGGGCCTGGTCAGTAACTTTGTTTATCCGAAGGGTGATTGATCCTGTCTACGTTCCGTCGGCTTGCCGCCGCTTTCGCTGTTCTTGTCGCTGCCTTTTCCGGCGTGGCCGCTAGTGCCTCTTCGGCTTCCGCTGCGGTAAGTCAGTGCAATGTGATTGCGGACTATCCGTCTTATGCGAGCCCGTATGTGAGCGGTTTCGGTACCGGCCGGTGCAACTCGGCGGGTACGTGGGATTCGATCGGCATCACGGTGAGGCTGACTCGTGACGGTGTGACCGTCGACACCACGGAGGGCGGCCGGTGTTATGGCCCCGGCCCGATCACCTGTGAGGCGCCGGTGCAGGCGACGAACGCTAGCGGCGATCAGGTGTGGTGTACGCACGCGCGTCTGTACAACTACGACACGGGCGCGACTCTGGCGACTGACCAGACGTGCGAAACGTCGGCCTGGCGACAGGCGTAAGAACGTGCAGGGGTTACCGGCGCCGGGCTGATCACTCGCCGACGCGTGTACACGCTGTTTCCTGGTCGCCCCTGCGACACGTGGTGACCGTAGCTCAAAGGTAGAGCGCCGGGTTGTGATGCCGGTACGCGAGGGTTCGAATCCCTTCGGTCACCCTTTTGCCCGCCTAGCCCAATTGGTAGAGGCGCATGTCTTAGGAACATGAGGTTCCCGGTTCGAGTCCGGGGGCGGGTACTGGTTTTCGGCGCTGGCCTAACTAGCCGGTTGGCGAAAACCTAGGGATGCGGTGTAGGGAGCACCCCGGCCCCAAATGGCAGGCTAGTTACCTGCAAATAGGGCGGGCGGAGAGGGTTCGAATCCTTCCATCCTGCGGGTGAGTAGAGCCGGTTCGAATCCGGCACGGTGGCCGGAGTGCCGACCGTTGGTGTAATCGAAGCACGCTCACAGGTTTAACGGTTGTTAGCTCAGATGGTAGAGCAGTGGCGTGAAGTGCCACGGGTACTAGGTTCGATTCCTAGGCAACCGGCGAGGGGAAAGAATGCGGGTTCGAATCCCGCCGGGGCCGATAGGTCCCGTGGTGTAAGGGGCAACACATTCCCCGTGCGGCCGGTAGCTCAATGGCAGAGCAGCGGACTTTTAATCCGCGTGGTCTGGGTTCGAATCCTAGGCGGTCGACGTAATCCAATTGGTAGGCGTAGAAAGGGGGTGGGGCGTGGCTGGCATGGGTCCGGCACCGAAGGAAAACAAGGTTCGTCGTAACGCTGATTCCTTCGATTCCATCACGCTCACTGAACCCGGTGACGTCAAGGCCCCGAAACTTCGGGGCTACACAACGTTGTCGGCGGCTACACGCGCATGGTGGGACACCTGGTGTTCGTCTCCACAAGCGTCGGTGTTCACGCCTACCGATTGGCAACGACTTCAAATGCTCGCCCCTCTGGTCGAGCAGTATTTTGCGGAACCGAAGACGGGCCTACTCGCCGAGATTCGCCTTAACGAGGAACGCCTAGGGGCGACCGTGGCGGACCGCATGCGGCTGCGTATGCGGCTTCCGGGGCCGCAGACGGATACCAAACCGAAGCTCGCCCCCGTGGCGTCTCTAGACGCGCGTCGTAAGTCCCTGGAGGACTAAGTGCCTGAGGCGAAGCTAGCGGGCGTTATCAACGTCACGAAGATTCGGGGCGACTACTTTTCGCTGACGATCGACGGCGCGGAATTCCCTTGGATGACTCAGGGGATGCGGGTCGAGATTCAGCCGGGGCGAGACTTCTCGTCTATCACGATCACGATTCCTGCGAATCGAGTGGAAATCATTCACGAAGCATAGGGGGCTTAGGTGCCGTACGGGCCTGATGGCCGTTGGACGGCACCGGTTCACAGTCTCGGCTATCAGGTCGTTGATTGGATCGAGGCTTACCTAGTTCACGGCCCTGGTGACGTCCAGGGGCAGCCAATCGTCATTGACCGCGAGTATGCCCGGTTCATTGTCGACGCGTACGCCGTCGACAGCAAAGGCCGCAGGGTCGTTAACCGCGCGTTCCTGAGCCGCCCTAAGGGGCGAGCCAAGAGTGAGCTTGCGGGAATGCTGGTCTGCGCCGAGGCGCTAGGCCCGGTTCGCTGCGACGGGTTCGACGCCAACGGGGTTCCCGTTGGAAAGCCGGTCACGTATCCGTTCATCCGGTGTCTAGCGACTGAGGAAAGCCAGGCCGGAAACACGTACGACAACGTCTATTACATGCTCACTGAGGGGCCTGTGGTCGACGCGTACGCGGGTTTGGACGTGAACCTCGGCGCGGTGAACCTGCCCGGCGGCGGGAAGATCGTGCCGTCTACGGCGTCCAGTTCCTCTAAGGACGGCGGTAAAGAGTCGTTCGCAGTGTTCGACGAAAGCCACCTCTACACGCTCCCTGAGCTTCACAGGATGTACGACACGGTTACCCGTAACCTCCTGAAACGAAAGCTCGCGGAACCGTGGGCGTTGGAAACGTCAACGATGTATGCGCCCGGTGAGGGCTCTATTGCAGAGAAGACGCACAGCGATTACCTCAAGGTCGCCGAGGGGTTGCTAGATAGCCCCGGCCTGTTGTTCGACCACAAGGAAGCTCCTCAGGTTTCCCTCAAGAACAAGGCTGAGCTTAAGAAGGCTCTCAAGTACGTTTACGGTCCTGCGGCCGATTGGATGGATCTAGACCGAATGGTCGTGGATCTCCAGACGATGCAAGAGCATGAGGCGCGGCGGTACTTCCTGAATCAGCCGACCGCTACGGCTGATCAATGGATGCTGAAAGAGTCGTGGGAGAACGCGGCCAGTAGTGAGCGCCCGCAACCGGGCGACCAAATCGCTATTGGGTTCGACGGCTCTCTACGGTACGACGCAACGGCAATCATTGGTTGCCGCCTATCCGACGGCCTAGTGTTCCCCATCAAGATTTGGGAGAACCCACACACTTCCGAAGACTGGGAAGTCGATGTGTTGGCCGTCGATGCGGCCATGGCGGAAGCGTTCAAGCTGTACCGCGTCGAATGGGTGTACGCGGATCCCGCGTACTGGCAAGACATCGTAGGCCGGTGGGCATTGGAGTTCGGCGATAACCACGTATTCGAGTTCTGGACTCACCGTGATACGCCGATGGCTAACGCGGTCGAGCGGTTCCGCACCGGTGTGGACACCAACCAGATTTCACACGTCGGGGATAAGACGCTAACCCGGCATGTCTATAACGCGCGTAACCGGGAGGTTCGCGCGGGCACGGTTCTCCGCAAGGAAACCAAGCGAAGCAAGAACCACATTGATGCCTGTATGGCCGCTGTCCTCGCCGTTGAAGCCCGCGCGGATGCGCTGGCAGACGGGCGTATGCGCGTACGGCGCTTTAGGGCAATGAGCTACTGAGAGGGCACATGGATCTATCGGGCCGGGAACCGCAAACCCCGAATGAGTGGATTGACCACCTGACGCGGCAGATTCACATTGAGAGCGCCGAGACCCGCCGCTATGACGAGTATTACGAGGGTAACCACCCTCTAGCGTTTGCTCAGGTGAAATTCCGTGAGGCTTTCGGCGGGATGTTTCAAGGCCAGTGGGCGGACAACTTTTGCGCCCTGGTCGTCGACTCCGTTGCCGAACGTCTACAGGTCGAGGGTTTCCGGCTGACGGAGGACCCTAAGGCCGACCGTGACGCGGCGGATATCTGGCAGCGATCCGGCATGGATGCTGACTCAGACGCGGCTCACACCGATGCTCTGATTCAGCGTCGGGCCTACGTGCACGTGTGGGCCGACGCTGACGGCAAGCCGACCATTACCCCTTACTCGGCGCATGAGATGACCCTGGCCTACGTGCCGGGGTCGAGGCGGACACGTCGTGTCGCCCTTAAGCGTCAGGTGGACGAGTGGGGCACTGAGCACGTTGCCCTGATGACGGCTAAGAGCGTGTACACGACTTCCCGCCCTGAGGGGCGAGACAAGTGGGACGACGGGAAACCGGCGAAGAACCCGCTTGGCGTTGTGCCGGTAATTGCACTGGACAACAGGCCCCGGCTTAACCGTAAGCCAATGAGTGAGCTACACCGGATCATCCCTTTGCAGGACGCCGTGAACAAGGTAATGATTGATGCCTTGGTGGCGAGCGAAATGGGCGCCTTTCCCATGAGGTGGGTAACCGGTTTGGAGCTTGCCGAGGAAGACGGCAAGACCGCCCCCCCGCCTTTCAAGGTGGCGCTAGACAAGATGCTCCACAGTGAGGACCCGAACACGAAGTTCGGCCAGTTCGAAACTGTGGACCTAGCGAACTACGTTCGGCTGATTGATGCGCTCACTACGCACATTGCTTCGGTGTCGCGGATCCCTACGCATTACTTCCTGTTGCAGGCCGGTCAGCCGCCGTCCGGGGAGAGCATCAAGAGCGCTGAGGCGGGCCTGGTGGCGAAGGTCCTACAGCGTCAGCGCTGTTTTGGGGAGGCGTGGGAGGAAGTCATCCGGCTTGCGTTCGCCGTCCTTAAGGACCCTCGGCAGAACGCGCATAGCGCGGAAGTGATTTGGCGTGATCCGGAGTACCGGACTGAGGGCGAGCACGTTGACGCCCTGCTGAAAAAGAAGACGTTCGGCGTGCCGGATCGCCAGCTCCAGGAGGACGCGGGGTACACGCCTGCACAGATCGAGCGGTTCCCCCAGCTCCGCGACGAACAGGCGAAGGAAGCCCGCGACCGCGCCGAGAGGTTCGGCCCCCCGGTTGTCCCTGGTGAGTCTCAGGCCCCGGCCGCGCCGGGCGCCGAGGATACGCAGGGTGACAGCCGCGGAAGTAGCCGGCACCTCGGGGAAGCGGCATAAACCGGACATTGGGGGGCGTATATGACAGCTACAGCCGCAATCGTCTAACGCTCCGTAGTTCGCTGGTTGAGAGCATCCTTAGGTTGTGGCGGGGGCTCTCATCCCACAGAGACGACCAGATCGGGCCGTGGCTGGCCGACGTCGTTCCCATCGTCCGAGGTGGCCAACAGCAGGAAGTCCGTTGGGCACTGGAGACGTACGACAAAGTCTCTCGGGAGACGACGGGGCAACCGGCCCCGGTTATCGACCTGGCCGCCGTTCGCGGCCGGGTTAACGACGTCTCTCTAGAGACCGTGTACACGCGTCCGTTCCACCGCGTATGGACGGACCTCGCCGACGGCAAGCCGTACCCGGCCGCCGTCGAGGCGGTCGCCGACAAGCTAGGCCGAGCGGTCGAGGCAGACCTACAGCTAGCCGCACGCGGCGCTGTTGCCGCCGCCATTGATGCGGATGAACACGTGATCGGGTACCGGCGGGTTCTTTCCGACAGGGATAACCATTGTGCGCTGTGTGTGGTCGCTGCGACGAACACATATAAGCGCGAGGACCTACTGCCGATTCATCCGTCTTGCGCTTGCTCTGTTGAGCAGATTTACGGGACCGCCGAAGACATTGAGGATGCCCTCAATGATCAAGTCGCTTCCGCCTATGAGCGTGCCCTGACAGAGGGCCGCATCAGTGTTACCGAGCACGAAGAGTACGGCCCCTATCTACAGGCGGCCTAAACCCGACATGGGTTATCCGACATGGAGCGAAAAATATGAGTGAGCCGACCATTGAGCCGACGACTGAGCCGACCGACACCGAGGTTCCCGACACGGGCGGTAAGGATTGGGAAGCCGACGCGAAGATGTGGAAGGCGCTAGCGCGCAAGCATGAGAACGGCTTCAAGACGGTCTCTAAGGACCTCGAAACCCTCCGGGCATCTCAGATGACCGAGGCAGAGAAAGCCATTGCTGAGGCGAAGCTAGCGGGCCGTAGTGAGGCCCTGGCCGAGGTCGGCCCCCGGCTTGCCAAGTCTGCGCTTGCGACTGCGGCGGCTAAGGCCGGTGTGAGCCTCCCTGATGAGCGGTTCATCAACTACTCGCCCCTGATGGCGAATGGTGAGCCCGACGCGGACGCTATTACGGCGTTCGTTAAGTCGCTGCCTAAGTCGAACGCCCCTGAGTTCACTCAGGACGTGTTCAACGGCGGTGGCGCCAGTGGCGCCGGTTCGAAGGTTAAGCAGCTCACTCGGGCAGACCTAGCGAACATGACCCATGAGCAGATCAATGCGGCCCGCGATAGCGGCCAGCTAAACACGCTGCTTGGAATCGTTTAACCCATAGAAGGATTTGATCCCCCTGGCTATTTTCAATACTGTCGATCGCGCTTCCTACTTCATCCCGGAGATCTGGACCGCTGGCATTTGGCAGGAACTCAAGGCGGCCCTTGTCGTTGGTTCCGGCCTGGTTGTTAACACCGACTATGAGGGCGAGATTCGCGCCGCCGGTGACAAGGTCAAGATCCCGACTGTTCTTGACCCGACCATTGAGGACTACGATCCTGTTGCCGGTTTCGGTGCCACGATCCAGGATATCAAGGGCGCCGACAAGGGCTTTGAGATCGAGGAAAGCAAGGCTTTCCGCTTCAAGGTCGATGACATCGCCAAGGTACAGAGCCTCATTGGCGGCCAGTACATGAGTGAGGGTATGCGCCGGGCCGCGCGCAAGCTGGCCGAGGCGGCTGACGCTTACGTTGCGGGCAAGATTGTTGCCGCCGCGCCGGTCGGTCACAAGGTTGTGGACCTGAGCCTGACGGCTACCCCCGATGTCATTTACACCATGTTCGTTGACGCCAAGGTTGTCCTAGACAAGACGAACACCCCGGCCAATGGCCGGTATGCGATTGTCTCCCCTGAGCTGCACGGGCGCCTCCTGATGGATCCGCGTTTTATCGACGCTTCCCAGTCTGGTAGCACTGAGCCTCTTCGTAACGGCCTGGTCGGTCGTTTCCTTGGCTACGACGTCGTTTCGTGCAACGTGCTTCCGGCGAAGGTTCACCTGATTGCCGGTCACAAGATTGCGACTACGTACGCAGACCAGATCGTCGAGACTGAGGCGTACCGCCCTGAGAAGTGGTTCGCCGACGCCGTGCGTGGGCTTCACGTCTATGGCGCCTCTGTGATGCGGCCGGAACACACCTTCTACGCGCAGACCGTTTAAGCCATTCAGGGGCCGGGCTCTAATGTCCGGCCCCTGTCCTGGTTTGACTGTCTACCCGTTGGAGGGGTGCGAATGCTTGCTACACACGCGGACGTGTCCGCAACGCTAGGCCGCGAAATCGAGGGCGACGAAGTGGCGCGCGTCGATGCCCTGATTACTCAGGTGTCGGCCCTCGTTAAGGCGCATTGCCGCCGGTCCTTTGGCCGCGTCGTTGACGACGTGTACACGGTGCGTGCGCCGAATGACCAGACGCTAGAACTGCCCGGCTCACCGGTCCACCAGGTCGCCCGCGTAACCATCGACGGTACCGACGTGACCGAATTCAAGCGCGTTGGTTCGTCTCTGTGGCGTCGGTGGGGTTGGACGGTGCAGCTGTTCAGCACGGAACCGGCCGAGGTTGAGGTGACGTACACGCATGGGAACGATGACGTTCCCGCCGACGTGAACGCCGTGGTTTGTCAGGAAGTCGTGAGGCTTCTAGATTCCACCCCCGGCCTGGAGTCCGAGACTGTCGGCGACGTGTCGCGCGCCTACTCGGATGCAACCGCTGTGGGCCTTTCTAAGGCCGCTAAGACTGCACTGAATAAGTACCGGTCTAAAGCCGGAACACTGTCTGTGCGTGGATCGTAGAGGCGTACAGCGTGTTTCCTGACACGGTCATTGTCCTTCGCGCTCCGCTTGTCGAAACGGCTTACGGTGTGTCCCGTGATTGGGGTAACGCACGGTCGGCCGGCCGCTACCGTGCGAATATTCAGATCCATTCCCGCGCGGACAAAACTCCGGACAAACAGCCCGACCTGAGTAAGGATCGGGAAACCGTCGCGACCGCGTATCGCGCGTTTCTACGGGGGCCGGTGGACGTGACCACACAGGATCGCATCCGGTGGGCGGGCCGGGATTACGAGATCGTCGGCACTCCGGAACCTCGCCCATTCCCGCCGTCCCTGCGGCACACGGTTCTCACGATTAGGCGCCTTGATGGCTAAGGTTCGCGTGAAGCTAGATGCCGTCGCTATCAAGCGGCTGACGCATCAGCCGGGCATGGCCAAGGCCGCTCTTGTCGCTGCGGAACGCATGCGAAAGCTTGCCGTGGTTCTCGCCCCTAAGCGAGAACCACGAATGATGTATTCGGCGAGCATCACAACCCACCTGGAGATCAAAACCAGTGGGCCGGTTGCGCATGTCTCGGCTGACGTGGACGCAACGAAAATCGAGTTCGGTACCAACGACACTCCCCGTTTCGCCCCGCTACGGCGGGCGCTGCTACTGAGTCGGATCAATTGATCTATGACCCTCTGGCGTTCTCCCTCGCATTCCTTAAGTCACAGCTTCCCGACGTTCTAGCGGCGGGAACCCTGGTAGGCCAACAGCTCCACACTCCCCGACTGATTGTGTCTCTAGTCGGTGGAAGCCAGGTCGTTCGGAACCGCATGGACCTGATTCGCATTGATGTGGACGCGTACGGGCCGGACAAGGAAGCCGCGCTAAGCCTCGCTATGCGTGCGCGTGCGGCGTTCCTCTCCTCTGGCCCCGGCTGGTCTGACGGTGTGGCTGTGTTCTCGGATGTGACTGAGGACCTTATGCCATTCGATAACGAGGAACCGGTGACGCGAGAGCAGCGCTTCACATTCTCGCTGTCCCTGTACGTGTACCTCAGGAGGAAAATTGTCGAACATTAACGCTGACGCCATTCGGTTTGCGCCCCTCGGGCGAATCCTGATGGGCGACCCTAACGCCACTATCCCGACCTTCCCCACCACCTCGGCGGCGTTCGATGACGAGACGCCGATCGTGGGCTTTACCGATCTCGGCTATGCGAGTGAGGAGGGCGTATCCCTTACGCCGTCGCTTACTACGAACTCGGTTTCTGTTTGGCAGTCGGCAACCGCTGCGAAGCTGAACGTCACTGAGGCGGGCCTACAGTTCGGGTTCACGCTTATGCAGTGGGACAAGGACTCTACGGCGCTGTTCTTTAACGCCACGTGGACCAAGGATGAGCCCGACGGGCTAAGCACCCTGATTCTCCCGTCCAACCCCGTTCTACGGGAACGTTCGTTCCTTGTCCTTTGGGGTGACGGTGACGACGTTTCGGCGCTGTTTGTGCCCCGCGCAATGGTCTCTGAGCGCCAGGCGCTCACCGTCGGCAAGGCGAACCCGCAGTCGCTCGGAATGACTGTGACGTCTCTGGACTCTGCGGGAGAGCTGGCGCGTATCGCGACCACCGCCGACATGGTTCCCGCCCCCTAACCCCCCACCGATTGAGGAGAGTTCCACATGAGCAAGCAGACCGGTAAGGCGAAGGCCGCCGCGCTCGCTTCCGAGGTGTCCGGCGCCGCTGGCACCGCCACCTACGACGGCACCGTGTACACGGTTCCGGCCCCCCTCGATTGGCCCCTAGAGGTCATGGACGCCCTAGCGGACGGCCGCCTTACGGTGGCGGCTCAGGCGATCCTCGGTGACGAGCAGTATGCCGAGTTCCGCAGTAAGCCGCGTACGTTCCGCCACCTGTCGGAGCTGCTAGACGCGCTGAGCGCTGCGGCCGGTTTCGACGGTTCGGGAAACTAGTTTGGTTCGCCCGGCTGCTACGTGAGCACCCGTACGCAGTCGAGGCGGACCTACAGAGGTACTACGGCCTAGACCTCGTGGACCTATACCGGGGCGTGTACACGCTCCGGAAGGTATTCGCCTTAGTCTCTGCGCTCCCCCATGACTCCGCATCCAGCCGCGCCTATCACGGCCCTGCTGGCGAGTGGGACACAGACACTCACCTACTGGCATCCGTAGTCGACGAGCTACGCGTTTCCAATTGGCTGTTTCACTCGGCTCACGCCGACGCGGCGGATAGAACCCCGCAGCCTAAGCCACTGTCTAGGCCCGGTTCCCCGGACGTCGAGGAAAAGCCCCGTTTTGTATCCGCGACAGAGCTACGCGGAATTTTGGCGAACCTCGGGAAGGGGTAGACATCGCAAAGACCAAAGTCGGTGAAGCCTATGTAGAGGTGCACCCCGAACTACATAAGGCGTTCGGGAAGAACCTCAAGAAGCAGCTAGAGGCAGAACTAAAGCCGGTAGGCGAGACGGTTGGAAAGGACCTGGGTAAGAACCTGGGTTCTAGCCTCTCGGATTCGTTCTCAGACGCTTTCAGTCAAAAGCTTGCCGCACATGCGACCCTAGTTGCTGGCCAGACCGAAGCGGCCATTACTGAGCACTTCGGCCGGGCTTCCATCTCAGTGGATTCCCTAGCCGATACTATTCGCGACTTTGAGACGCGGCTACGGGAAAGCTTCGATGGCGCGGGCCGTGACACTGAGGGCCTAGGCGACTCTTTCGAGAAAACCGAGACGCGCGGCCGGGGCCACCTCGGGCGCCTGGTTGACACCGTCCAGGGCCTAGGCGCCGCCGCGCTCGCGGTGGGGTCGAAGGTTGCCACCATGGCGGGGGCCGTCGGCAATGCCGCCGGTTCCGTCCTGTCGGCTACGGCATCCTTCGGCGGGTTCGCCCTCAAGGCCACAGCGGTAGCCGGTGCTCTAAGCGCCGTCGGCGCGGCCGGGGCCGTCTCCGTGCAGGGCGTTCTACTGCTGACTGCGGCTCTCGCCCCCGCGTCGGGAATCTTCCTGGCGCTGCCCGGCATGCTCGGCATGGTCGTTGCCGCGTTCACCGTCTTCAAGCTCGCCACGAGCGAAGTCGGCGACGCAATGAAGGCGTCGCTAGAGGGCAACGTTGAGAAGTACGAAAAGATCCTCGGCACGCTCGCACTGAATGCGCGTGCGGTAGCGGTCGAGTTCAACGACGTTGTTGTTCCGGCGCTTAAGAACCTTAAGGCTTCACTAGGTGAGGCGTTCTTCCACCATCTGATCGGCGAGTTTGAAGCCGTCACCCTGGCCGTACGTACGCAGGTTTCCCCCGCACTACTTCAAGTTGCGCACGACCTCGGCGCCGCCGCTAAGGAAGTCACAGGATTCGTTTCTTCGGCTAGTGGCTCGGCGAGTATCGCAAGCGTCTTCCACCAGACCAGCGATGCGATTGAGGACCTTGTACCGGCAATCAAGCCGCTACTACAGGGCTTCGCTGACATCGCCCGTGCTGGCGCGGTTTTCACTACCACGCTAACCCCCGGCCTGGCACAGGCAACGATTCGTTTCGGCGAATTCCTCAGCAAGTCCATGCAGACGGGTCAGGCCGTCCAATGGATGAAAGACGCGGTTGCCGTTATCAAGCAACTCGGCTCCATCCTGGGCGACCTAGGCGGCATCGTTAAGGCCGTCTTTGCCGCACTGAAAACCGCCGGGGGCGACACCCTCGGGGTAGTCGGCGACCTGATTTCCAGGGTTCGGGACTTCCTAGAATCCGGCAAGGGTCAGAGCATTCTCGTCACGATTTTCGAATCGTTGGCGCGAGTCGGCGCCGCACTAATGCCGGTGATCGTTGCCTTGGCCGGTGCGATCCAGCTACTAGCCCCTGAAATCGCGGCCATAGCTGAGGCCGTAGGGCCGATTCTAGCCGCCGCAGTTAAGGCGGTGGCCCCTGCGATCGCTTCCCTTTCAGTCGGCATTCTCGCCATCCTAGAGGGCTTGCGGCCTGTCGTCCCTATAGCGGCTGAGTTCGCGGGAATTCTCGCCGGGGTACTCGTGCAGGCCGTAACGATTCTTTCGCCGATGCTGCCGGTAGTCGCTTCTGCCCTGCTGGCCATTCTTTCGGCCGTCGCTCCGCTAGTCCCCGTTTTGGCTCAGGTAGCGGCGACGCTGCTTAACGAGCTAGCGAAAGCGCTCCAACTGGTCGCGCCTTACCTGCCTGAACTGGTCAAGGCTTTCGGCGATCTCCTGATTGCGCTGCTGCCCCTGGTCGGCCCGATTCTAGAAGTCGTAACCGCTTTGCTACCGCTCATTCCGGTAGCGACGGACATCATTCGACTACTGACGGAACTGGCCAATCTGGTAATGCCGTTGCTGGTTGGCGCGGTCGAACTGGTTGCCGCTTCCATCGCCCATTTCGTTGGGGACGTCAAGAAAAAGTGGGATGAGTTCTACGCCGATAGCAAGCGGCTCATTGACTTGGTCGTTGAAGAATTCGACGGGTTCGCAGAGCTACCCGGCAAGTTCGCCGAGTGGTTCGGCGAAGCTAAGGACACGGCCCTAGCAAGGCTAAGCGAATTCAGTTCGTGGATTCAGGGCCTACCGGGGCGGATCATCGGCTTCCTTTCCAGCCTAGGTTCTACTCTGGCCGCCATGGGCCGGGATTGGATTATCGGCCTGCACAACGGGGCGATCAGCGCGTGGAACGGCTTCATTAGCTGGGTGTCCGGAATCCCTGGCGCTATCGCTCGGAGTATCGGGGACTTCGGGAACCATCTACGAACCGCCGGTTGGAATATGATGATCGGCTTTTGGAACGGCGTGATAGACGCGTGGAACGGGTTTATCAACTGGTGGAACAACGCCGTCAACGGGATCATGGATATCGCCCGGCGGATCCTGGAAATCAACTCCCCATCTCGGGCGTTCATCCGAATCGGTAAGAGCGTCGGCGAAGGTCTGTCGATGGGCGTTAAAGCCACTCAGGGCCTTGTAATGAGCGCGGTTGAAAGCCTGGCCGGTAGCGCCATGGACGCGTGGGGGGCCGTTGATCTGCCCCTAGCTTTCGCTGCTACCGGTGCGCCGACGGGTGTTCTTAATACGCCCGTGACCCCATCGGCCGGCAACTGGTCCGCGGGGCATGAACCCGCAGGTCAGAGCGCTAGCAAGGTCTACAACGTGACCCTCAATGCTGCCCCTGACGTGCCGTCAGAAAAGCAGCTAGTCAACGCGCTGAAGTACTCCGACGCGCTTTATGCCTAGGTGATTGGTTGAGTACCCCGATGTTTGAAGTATGGCCGTCTACAACCGCAGAGTGGATTACGCCGCGCGATGTGGCCGCCAATAGTGGCGCCGCTCCTCGGTACAACTTCACTACTGGTCTAGGCGGCATTCTGATGATGCCGGGGGCTAGAGGGTTGGATGCCCCGCCGTTCCTGCTTCACTATGACGAAATTCCCGCTATCGACGGGGCTTTTGCCCGTCACGTACGCGCACAGTCGAGGGAGATTTTTCTCCCTCTGTACTTGTACGGGGCTGATCGTTCTAGCCTGTTGCAGGTTCGGCGGGAATTCCTCGCCTCGATCAATCCTGCCTTTGGCCCTGGCCGTCTTGTCCTCACTGAGGGGGACGGTTCTAGCCGGTTCATTGATGCTCACTATGTGAGCGGGGCCGAGGGTGACGAAGCCACAGAGGCATCAGGGTTCACGTGGGCTAAGTACGGGGTCATTCTCCGCGCCATGGACCCGTATTGGTATTCGGGCGAGACGGTCGAGCGGACGTTCCGAACGAACGTCACAGACCTTAAGCCGTTCTTTGATACGCCGTTCTTCGGACTGAACATCAACCGCACGTACGCACTGAATCAGTCCATCGTCCTGTCGGTGTCCGGCGACGTCCAGACGTGGCCGGAATGGCAGATCAACGGCCCCGTGTCGGGGGTTCATTTCTCGCGGGAAGACGCCAATGGAGCAGTGCAAGAATTCACGATGGATGTCACCCTGACGTCTACTCAGTCGGCCTACATCGACACCAGGCCGGGGCGGAAACAGGCCGTCCTGTTGGACGGCACGGGTACTAACTTGTGGGACAAGCTAGGCCCCAACCCCAACCTTTGGGGGATTCAGCCGGGGGAAAACACTGTGACTCTGGCCGTCACCGGAACCGGTGCCGGAACTAGCGTCAACCTTACTTACCGGCCGAGGTTCATCAGTGCCTAGATTCCTTGTGGAAGCCCGTGACGGCAACTTTAAAAGGCTCGGCGTCATTGAGCAGTACACCAGTCTTGAAGTGATCGCGCGTTTCTGTGACGTCGGGTCGTGGGTGCTTAAGGTCCCCGGCGACTACCAGGGCGACCTACTTAAGCCCGGCGGCGGCATCGTCGTGTGGGTCGACGGCCTTGACCAGCCGGTCATGTCCGGCCCCGTCTCCAGCATCGTTCACTCATGGGACGCCGACGAACCGGGCGCCGGGGCGTTGACCCTGAGCGGTGTCAGCGACGAACAAATCCTGTTCGGCCGGACCACCTACCCGCAGCCTGGTAACTCGATCTATGAGCAGACCATTGACGCGGCGAGCGGCCAGGCCCCCGTGGGCACGGTCATTGCCGACCTAGTGAACCTCAACGCGGGGCCTGGTGCCCGAGGGAACCGCAGGGTTCCCGGCCTGACGGTCACCCCCTCTACGGCCGGGCGGCCGGTCTACTGGCGTAGCCGGTTCGACAACCTCGGGGCGAAGGCTAACGAGCTGGCCCTAGCTCACGGTGTCGGCTGGCAGATCAAGCAAGGCGCCTCAGGGCAAGTCGTATTCAGCGTGTACACGCCACGGGACCTATCGGGCACGGCGGTTTTCTCCCGCGAAATCGGTAACCTCGCGTCGTTCTCCTACAGCCTGACGGCCCCGGCCGCTACGCGGTTCCTGGCCGCCGCACAGGGCGAAGGTAGGGACAGATACGTAAGGGCGTACATCGAGGACGGGAGCGGCCTACAGGCCGACCCTAACGAAGTGTCCGGAACCTACTCCTTTCCTGAAAATGGCTGGTCGAACTATTGGCCGGAACAGTTCATCGACCGCCGCGATATCCCCGTGGCTTACAACTCTTCGCACGAAGCGATCAACCCGGATACCGGCGAACCGGCGAACCTCTCGGATATCGAGGCGCTAGACGATGCCATTGCGGAAGACGCGCTAGCGGCCCATGGCCGGGCGTCTCTTTCCCTTGGTCCGTTGGACATGCCTAAGTTGCGGTTCGGTCAGCATTACCGGCTAGGCGACACGGTGACCGCAGTCATTAACGGCGTAACGGTTACCGACATCCTTCGGGAAGTCCGGCTCTCCGACGGCGAAGAGGGGGCAAAGGTCGTCCCGATCGTGGGGAGTTCCTTTGCTTCGGAAACCCCGCTTATCTACCGCGAGCTAAAGCGGGTCTGGAATTCTCTCAGGAAGTTGGAGGCACGGCGCTAGTGGCAGAGCGGAGTTTCCCCTTTGACGGGGGGGCCGGTGCAACGATCACCGAAACTGATTGGTCGATGCTCGCCCAAAACTGGCAAGACAGCGGGGTTGTTGCTGACACCCCTGCGGATACGGCTCTCACGGTAACAACTCTCGGCACGCCGGGCGAGATTTACGTACAGCCGGGGCAGGCCACCGTCAGAGGCTTCCACTACGTCAATGAGTCGCCCCTTTCCCTGACGGTTCCGACGAACGTTGACCCCTCGTATGCGCGCATTGACTTGGTTGTGGTCCGTCTCGACAAGGCCACGAATGCCGTACGCGCTTACCTCAAGACGGGCATTCCCGCGTCGACTCCTGTCCCGCCTACGGTCGATCGGTCGTTTGATTCGACAGAGATTCCACTAGCGCGCGTCACGGTAGCGGCCGGAAGCAACACCGTTCCGACGGGTGCGGGCGCCATTGCGGATGTCCGCGAGTTTGTCGGCAAGCGTGTCCGGATGACGGATGAGCCGGGCACGCTTCCTCTCGGTTCGATCGCCTACCGGCCTAGCGAGGATACGTTTTACGGCGTGGGGTCCGGTGGCGCTACGGCTCTGGGTTCCGGCGGGGGTGGCACTCCAGGCCCCGGCGGGGTCACCATTTGTACCTCAACGACTAGGCCCCCTTCCCCTACCGCCGGACAGTTGATTTACGAGACGAACACTTACCGGCAACTCGTCTGGACTGGTGCGGCCTGGCAGGCTATTTCTTACGCGCCTGCGCTTGTTCGCCGAAGGTATTCCGGCGACCAGTCGGTTGACTTGGCGGCGTCGGCAACGTTCTATGAAGTCAACTTCATCACGGCTGACTATGACATTGTGCCCGCCGGGTCGGGCACTTGGACTAGCAGTTTCAACACCACGTATACGCGTATGCCGCCGGGCACCATAGCCGCAGAATCGTTCTGGCAGGCAACGTTTACTTGCAAGCTTCCTGCCCCGGTTTCCGGGGGCACCTACCAGGTTCAGGTATACGGGGGCACCGCTAACACGTTCACGCAAAGCGTTACGGCTAGCGGAACGAACGCTCTTTACGCCGAGGTTACGGGCATCATGCGTATTCCGTTTAACACGGCACAGGGAACCTATGCGCGCATTGCGCGGATCGGTGGTACGGCCGGGGGCGTGACTATTTCAGACGCGGCACTATCTCTTCACAGGATTGGTTAGGGGGTTGAATGCCTGAGTACAGTTACCCGTTCGACGGCGGGTCGGGGTCGACGATCAATGAAGATCAGTGGTCGCATATGGCTCGCCCCTGGCAAGACAACGGGGTTGAGGCCGTCGGCCCTAGCGCCACCGCTCTTAAGGTGTCGTCACAGGTTGTTCCTCTCACGCTGCTGGTGCAGCCGGGGCACGCCTATGTCGAGGGGTTCCACTACCACCTAGACGAAGTCAAAAGCCTTTCCTTCGCCGAGAACACGAATGCCAACCCCCGCGTTGATCGTGTGGTTTTGCGCCTCGATCGAACGTCCAACACCGTCGGCCTGGCAGTAAAGGCCGGAATTCCTGCGGTGTCGCCTGTCGCCCCCAGTGTCGACGTGTCGTGGAATACCCCTGAGGTTTCACTGGCGACGTTCACCGTTCGTTCCGGGGCGAACACGGTCACCACGGGCGACGTCGTTGATACCCGCCCGTTCAACGGGCGACGTATCCAAGTCTCTGAGAACCTGTCGACGCTTCCGGCCGGTTCGATCGCCTACCGGCCCACCTCTGACACGTGGGGCCTGGTGAAAGCGGGCGGGGCCACCGACGCGATTGCGAGCGCTGCACACCTGGCATTCGTTGAGGGGAAAGTGGACAACGGGGGGCCTGCTCTTGACGCCCATATCGCTAACCCCGACGCGCACCCGCTGTATATGAATGCTGAACGCGGTGACCTCAGGTATTCGCCCAAAGGTCACAAGCACAGTTTCTCAGCGTCCAACTTTTCGTTCTCCCCCGCTTCCGGCTATACCCTGGTTTTCGCGTCGCACAGTGCGCGGGCCGGTATGGCTTCGCTGAGTCTTCACTATGTGCGTCACTCGTCGGCGGGCGCAACGCTCAGCGAAGTAGTCGGAACCATTCCTACCGGGCACAGGCCCCTTGCGCAGACGCTTCTACCCGCCTATGTATTCAGTTCGGACAGGGCCACCGTGACTAAGGCCGGTGCCGTCTCGATTAGTACAGCCGGGGTCATCTCGACCTATGAGACGTACATCGGCCCCAATGAACGAATCATCATTACGGGTGTTTATCTAGTCACCCCCGGCGGGGTGTCCACTTCTACGGAGAGCTAACCCAATGGCCGACGAACCTACGGGCGTAGTCGTTTCCTTCAAAGATATGTACGACGAACTAAGGCGCCTCGTGGAAGGCGTGGGGAAGCTCACGCAGGAACTACAGGAATCACGTAAGACCGACGAGGATCACGAAAAGCGGCTACGGGTCATCGAGCGTTGGATGTATGCACTCCCCATTTCGATCGTTCTAGCGGTCGGCTCAATCGTGGCCCGGTTCATCCCTTAGGAGGGGGGCAGGAGTGTCTACGGCTAACGCCGTGATCAAGATTGCGCGCGGCGAGATCGGCTACCGGGAATCCGGTACGAACCATCAAAAGTATTCCCCGGCCGTTCCCGGCCTGGAGTGGTCACAGAATCAGCCATGGTGCGCAACGTTCATCTCATGGGTTGCCATGAAAGCCAAGGCTTCCGATCTCATCCCTAAGACGGCTTCCTGCCTCGCCGGTGTCGCCTGGTTTAAAGAGCGTGGCCAGTACAACAAAACGCCGAAGGTCGGCAGCATCGTTTACTACGGTGCCAACGGTGGCACTCACGTAGAGATCGTGTCCAAGGTTGGCGCTGTCTACATCACCACGATTGGCGGCAACACCGGGGGTTCCCTAGAGGGCGCCTACCACAATGGTGATGGCGTGTATGAGAAGCAGGTTCTTCGCTGGTCTACCCGTATTCACGGGTACGGGCATCCGGCTTACCGGACCGTCGGCAAGCACGCTAAGCCGCCCGCGTCGGCCAGCTCCCGCGCGCCGAGGTTCCCCGGCCGCGTCTTGAAGCTTCGCCCGGCGTCACTCATGCGGGGCGAAGACGTACGCACCTGGCAGCGACAAATGTTCAGCCGGGGCTACCGGCTGGTGATTGATGGGGTCTACGGCCCCGCGTCCAAGGATGCGTGTACACGCTTTCAGCGCGCCCGGAAGCTCGCCCAAGACGGACAGGTTGGCCCGAAAACGTGGGCTGAAACCTGGTCTTGACCTGCGGGTTCTTCCACGCCGTAAAGGCCGGCGGCCCCCGCGGCTTACAACATGACAACTCAAGAGAGGTTCACTTCCCTTGGCAGGAACGTACCGGCTCACGATCGACCAGGGCACCACGGTTGACCGTGCGCTTCGCTGGCTTAAGCAGGGCATCCCCGTCGACCTGACGGGCTTCACGGCCCGCATGGAAATCAGGGACCGCCCCGGCGGTGTGCTGCTGTATCGACTGTCGACGGCTGACGGAACGCTGTCCGTCGGCGGGGCCGACAACCTCGGAGCGATCGGCATTCACATCCCCGCTGACGTCACCTCGGCGTGGGAGTGGCGATCAGGTGTCTATGACCTAGAGCTGGTCTCCCCCGCCGGGGTCGTAACTCGCCTGCTACAGGGATCCGTGACCGTCTCCCCCGAGGTGACCACGGGTGTTTAGTCCCGACGTCGTGGAGATCACGGCAGAGAGCATCGTTGTAGAGCAGGCCGACGGCTCAGTAACCATTGATGAGTCGTCCGTCGAAACGGTCGAGGTCGGCTACGTCCTGGGGGGCACGCTCATCCCCGGCCCAAAGGGCGACACGGGGCCTGTCGGCCCCGCCGGTCCGGTTGGCCCTGCGGGTGCGCCTGGTGCGAAGGGTGACCTAGGCCCGACCGGTTCTATCGGACCGGCCGGACCGACAGGCCCTGTCGGTCCTGAGGGGCCGAAGGGAGACAAGGGAGACCCCGGAGAGAGCACCGGTATCCCCGGCCCCGAGGGACCGCCCGGCCCGCAGGGAGAGCCCGGCCCGCAGGGTCCGGCCGGTGAGCCCGGCCCGCAGGGGCCGAAGGGTGACACCGGCACGCCCGGCGCGGCCGGGGCCGACGGCGCCGAGGGGCCGCAGGGACCGCAAGGGGCTCAGGGAGAGCCCGGCCCGCAGGGTCCGGCGGGCGCGACCGGTCCGGCCGGTGAGCAGGGGCCGCAGGGTCCGGCAGGCAGTGACGCCGACGTAACCGCCCATGAGGCGGCGGCCAACCCTCACCCGCAATACCTGACTGCGGCCGAGGGGAACGCGGCCTACGAAACTCCGGTGGGAGCGCAGGCTAAAGCCGACGTCGCCGAGACGAATGCCAAGGAATGGGCCGATGGCAGGCTTATTGATGCTCAGGGGTACACGGATTACTGGCACGGCCAGGCCACCGCTTACACCGATGGCAAGATAGCCGATGTCAACGGTTACGCGGATTTCATACTCGGCGAACACGTTGCAGCTGTTGACCCCCACCCCCAGTATCTAACCCCCGCCGAGGGGGGCGCGGCCTATGCCGCCATTGGTCACGATCACGCCGGGGTTTATCAGCCGGTTGGCTCTTATGCTCTGACGTCTCATAACCATGACGCTGCTTATGCGCCTCTGTCGCATACCCATGCGGGCAGTGTGACCCCTGTCTACTCGATTACCGGCAACGTCACTACGGGCGCGGGGACGTTCCGCTTCTACAACGACACGGGCCGCACGCTAGTCATTTCGTCTGTTCGGGCAACGGTCGGTACGGCCCCTACTGGGGCGGCACTGATTGTGGACGTTCACAAGAACGGCACCACCATTTTCACGACCCAATCGACCAGGCCAACGATTACGGTTTCTACGAACACGGCAAAGTCAACGGGTATGGCGGTCACGGCTTGGGCCGACGGCGAATACCTGACGGTTGACGTTGACCAGGTTGGTAGCACCATTTCGGGGGCGAATCTCACCGTTCAAGTTGTGGCGGGATAACCAATGCCAACAATCATTGAGGATTTCGCCGACGCCACATTGAACGTGTCTCTCGCTGGCACGTGGACGCGCACGAGCGGGGTCTACCGTAGCCCCCCGACATCGCACAGTAACAGCTCTTACGCCTACCTGACCCTGCCTGCTGGTGCCCTGACGCTCCAGTTCAAATACTCAGTTTCGTCCGAAACTAACTATGACTTTTTTATGGTGCGCCTAGGGGGAACCGGCGCTGAGCCGGTTCTTGGTGTATCCGGCGAAATCGGGTGGACCACATCCCCGGTCTACAACGTCGCTGGCGTCTCGCAGGTCATTTTCTCGTACGAGAAGGACGGCACGCAGGTAGCGGGTAGCGACTGGGCGCAGATCGACGACATTGTAATAACTACCCCTAACACGGCATTCGCCGGTTGGGGACTACCCATCAAATGAAGGAGAAAATGTAATGGTGCACTCTAACGACTATCGGAAGTCCGCTAACCGGCGTGAGGCCGCGTGGCGTTCCTGGCGCACCCTGCTACAGGGTGTCGCTGGTGTTGCTCTTGTGGCCGGTGCCGACGCGGTAATCAGTTCCGGCTCTACCGACCTAGCCACCGTTGGTAAGGCGTTCGGCGCTGCCGCGTTGGCGGCCGTGCTGGCGTACGCCATGAACCTGGTGAAGGGTGAGCGCACCGACCAGGCCGAGGGTGAGGGCGGGACCGAGTTCTAAGCCCCGTTCGATCACTCTCCGCGCCCGCCGGCCTCAGGCCGCCGCAGGTCAGAGCCCTACGGGCTCACCGCGGTTTGTCACCCTGAGTAATACGCGTCGCCCCTGAGACGCAAGGAAGCCCCCGCTAGACCTCACGGTCTGGCGGGGGCTTTTCGTCGTTGTGGGGGGCGTTGAGGCCCCCGGCAGTAGGCGCGTTAGCTGCCCGGCCAGCGCGCCCGGACGGGAGAGAGGACTACCCGCCGCTACTGCCGGGGGTGTCCGCCATATGCCAGGCGGACGCTTGTGGGGGCACCTCGGGAAGCGCGTGGGGGATGCTCGCCCACACGGTGACCCCTAGGGCCTGGTAGTCGCGCACGCCCCACCAGCCGCCCGTCAAGACGTTGACGAGTAGCAGGCCCCGGCCACGCTCGGCGTCAGGGCCGTTGTCGGCGACGTGCGGTTTGCTGTCCGGTGACCCCGGATCAGTGACCTCTACCAACACGTAGTCGGCCTGGTCTCGCACCTTCACGCCGATCAGGTCGCCGACAGGCCCGCGCGCCGAGTGCTGAATAGCGTTGGTCACCAGTTCGGACACCACCAGCTCTACGCGCTCGATGGTGGGGTGTTCCGGCCCGAGGGCGGTTCGCACCTTTTCTCGGACTCCTGAAACCTCTTCCGGTTTCGGCAGAATGGAGATCTCTAACGGCTTCCCTGTGCCTGTCATTCGGCCACCTTCACCCGCGTCCGTGGGTGCACCTTCCTGCGTTCTACGCCCCATTGACGGGGGTCAACGTGTGTGTCTGACTGTGTCTCACAGTCCCAAACGACCCGCACGGTAGGTAGCGCAACCGGGTTCACATCTCTTCACAGATTCGTTGAAACCGATGCGCAAAAGTGTGAAGTCGGAAAGCATCGGTGTGAACACCGTGTGAAGTCAGAGACAGAAAGGCCGTGATGACGTTCCCCCCTGAGACTCCCCTCAAAGTGTCCCCGCGACATCACTTCGGCCAGGAACTCCGCAGACTTCGCAACGCGGCCCAGATGAGCCAAAAGCAGCTAGCCAGACTCATCCCGTTGGCCACAAGCCAACTCAGCATGATTGAGACGGGCGCCCGCCCGGCGTCGCCAGAGGTGGCGGCAAAGCTTGATGAAGCCCTAGGCACAGGCACAACGCTTGTCGATCTCCTAGAGACTCTGGACCGGGCCGCGTCCCAGGTCCCGAGGTGGTTCCGGCCGTGGGTTGAGTTCGAACAAGAGGCTACGGAACTCCATGTCTGGGAACTGGCCGTGATGCCTGGCCTACTCCAGACCGAGGGGTACGCCCGCGCGCTGATCGGCCGAGACTTCAAGGTCAAGCGGGAGCACATAGACGAGCTGGTCGACGCGCGCATGGAGCGACAGGAAATCCTGCGCCGTGACGAACCTCCAATGTTGTGGATCGTGGTAGATGAGGCGGTTTTGCAACGCCCCATAGGCAGCCCGGAAGTAATGTCTGCCCAGCTCAAACACTTGCTCGACGTCGGCGACCAGCCGAACATTTCCCTCCAAGTCCTCCCGTTCACGGCTCACAGCGTCGCGGGCTTGCTCGGCGCGTTCGCGGTCGCTGAACTCCCCGCCGGGGCGCCCCCCGTGGCCTACGTTGAAAGCCAACCGGCGGGCAACCGGATAACCGAGCGAACCTCCGACGTCCGGGCGTTAGCATTCAGGCACAGCGTGATCCGGTCGGATGCTCTGTCCCGCCGCGAGTCGTTGAACATGATCAAGGAGAGGATCAACCTATGGACCTAAGCCAGGAGTTGTCAGAGGCCCGTTGGGTTAAGTCGTCCCTGTCCGGCAGCGACGGCGGGAACTGTGTGGAGACTGCCGTCCTGTCCGGGGGCCGTCGGGCCGTCCGAGACAGTAAGGACAAGACCGGCCCCGCGCTGGTCTTCACCCGCGACGAGTGGAACGCGTTCGTCGGTGGCGTGAGGCTTGGCGAGTTCGACTAGGTAGCGTGTACACGGCCCCACCACAGCGAAGCCCCCGGCCTACTGGCCGGGGGCTTTGTTGTCTCTGTCGAGGGGTTAGACGGCAACCAGCTCTAGCGCGTCCTGAGTGGCGCCCTGAGCGTCCATCTCAGCCGCCCGCAGGGCACGGGCCTGGTCGAGTGCTTCCCGCCTAGAACGGGCACTCAGGCGCGGGAGAACCGCCTCCAGGTCGGTGCCGGTGACCATGGCCGGGCGGGGGTGCTGGTCGAGGAACGCGACCGCCTTAGCGATGTTGGCCGGGCTCACTCGGACGGTGCCACGCGGCTTCACCCGAACCGGCTCAGGCTCGGGCTCGGGCTCGCTGAACGGGATCACCTCGGGCGCATCTTCGGTAACCGTCTCGTCAGCCGGGAGCGTGTACACGCTCTCTGCCTCTTCCTGCTCGATCGTGCCCGACATGGCCATGTGCAGCAGGACCGCGACACAGAGCGTGGGCACTGCGGCCACGACCAGGACAAGCCACAGAGCGACGTCCAGGGCGCCGAACGCGACTGCTTCGGCCAGGCCGTTGAGAGCGAAGCTCAGGAGGATTCCCGCCGTCATGTTCCGCGCGGCGGCCTTTCTCTGCGCCTTGTACCGAACGGGGGTGGCCGACCAGACGCGGGCCGCCATCATGGCGTAAAGCTCACTGGCGATCGGCAGAGCCGCAGCGAGGTAGGGGTGCCAGCCAATCGCTACCGCGAGGTTCCACTGCCCGATCACATTCGGGGACAGTGCGGCCATGAGGCCGACGGCCACGGCCCAACCCTTTTCGCGCTCGACGCGGGCGGGCAGGATGCTCGTGATGTTCATTGCGTTCCCTTTGTTCGTGCTCTTGCTGACAGAGGGAACGTTATCTGCTATCCGCCGGAATTGCAACTCGGAAGAGAAAGCAGACGGCCCCCGCCGTAGCGGGGGCCTTTGTCTCGTCTTACTGGAGTTCCATCCGGTTACCGGCGGGGCAGAAAGGGAGGCCAATGGCGATCCACTTCTTAGTGGTCCTGGCCTGGTATCCCTCGCACTTGCAGTCATCCGTGACGCACTTCACGAGAATGTGACGGTTGTTCTGCTCTTTCGGGCCGGAAGACGAAGGGCTGTCTTCCCCGTCACCCTCTTCGCCCTCTCCCCCGTCCCCCTCGGGGGCGTCACCCTCGGGCGCGCTCTCATCCTTCGCCTTACGCTTCCGGCGGATGATGGTGAGCTGTCCGTGGGGGTAGGGGCCGAGTTCCTTAGCGATGTCCTCAAGAGCCGCAGCGAGTTCTTCCCCGGCCGTCGTGGCGGTCATCTTGCCCGCGAGACCGATCGCTACGGCGATGGTCTTGAAGCCCTTAGCGTGGCCGCTCTGGCAGTCGTCGATCGCGTGAGCGATTTCGTGAACAAGCGTTTCAAGGACCTGCGACGCAACGCCCATTTCCGGCGACAGGAAAATGTGGTTCACATTGTCGTCAGAGGCGGATCGGCTGGTGCAGACGCCGAGGATTCGCCGGTTCTCGGAACCGCCGCCGCGTGCGGAGTAGCCCACCGACAGGTAGAGCTTTGCGGGGATCTCGTGGCCGATCGCAGCGAACCGGGGGCGAAGCAGGGCGACGGCCCGGTGCAGCCATTCCTCGCGGGTCTCACGGGTGGTGTCGTCGAGGCCGTCGGCCTTGATCTCCTCTTTCACCTCGGGAGCAACCTCGGGGGTGGGTTCGGCGTCGACCAGGCCCCGGCGGTCGGCCAGGCGGACACAGTTCCCGCACGTTCCGGGAAGAAGGGAGACGCCCTCACCGGCGACGCCAGTGGAAGCCGGTCCGGTGACGGCCTTTCCACACAGGGTCTTAGTCGCGTCTTCCGGCCGGGCAATGTGGTTGCTGTGCTTGCTGTGTGCGGTGGTGACGTAAACCCGAATGTTCTCGGCGGTGGCGGTCATGTCGGTTCCCTTCGCTGCGTTCCTGCTGACAAGGGAAACCATAGTGCGTGTACACGCGTCCTGCAACTCGGAAGTGACGGCTTCCGGGGCCGACTGCTCAACCGTGACCGTCTGGAATGCGCGCAACTCGGCGAGAGTCACAGGTGAGGACACGTGCCGGTTCATTCCCTCGGGTGCTTCCACAATCCCGAGAGCGTTCGCTTTCTTGTCGCAGTTACGGCAGGTTGCCCGACTGTCCCCCCTCAGGTACGGGGCAGAGCTGAAAGAGGAGGTCTCCGAAACCGGCCTACGGCAAAGCGTCGCCGAGACGTTCTCAGGGTCAAGGACATGCTTAGAGGTGCCCGTGACCCGCACATAGATGCGAACCCGCGTCGAGGCTTCCCTGTCGTCCGTAAGAGGCTCTGCGGACTCGCACGCCGCAAAGCCCATGGCCGCGTCTTTCTCGTCGGCAAGACAGGTGCAAGCAACAGGGTTGGCAAGGAAAGATTTCTGAATGGCAATCCCTTCCTGCCAGCGCAACGCGGCCAGGTCCGCGTACCTCTGCCGCGTCGAATAGCGATCCGATTCCGCCTTAGCGCTGGAATACCTGAGACCCACTTCAAGCATGACCACGATTCGGCCATAGGCCGGGCAGGAATACGGGGTAGTGAAGAGTTCGCCGGTCGTCGCCCGGAAGGTGTGGGGGTTCTCGGGGTCGTACGTGACCAGGTTGGGGGCTTCGCACGAAGCCATGTCGCCGTGAATGCGGAACGGCATTCCCCACCAAAAGCGGTCGAGGCCGGGAGCGATATCCGGGAAGGTGAAAAGCTTCGACTTCATGGGGGTTCCTTCGCTTTCGTTCCTGCTGACGTGTACACGCTACCTCTACTTCCGAGTTGCAACAACAACCGGCAGGCATGCATCACGCAACGTGACGAACCGCGGTTACCTCCGCAAGCCTCTGACCTGCGGCGGCCTGAGGCCGGCGGGCGCGGAGAGTGACGAAAAAAAGTCCAGGGCACCAACAGAAAAGGCCCCGCCGAAGCAGGGCCTTTCTGGTCTGGCCGTAGCCAGACAGGGGGCCGCCCGGCCGCTTGGCATGTTCGGTCGGGATGCCCTCAGCGAAGGTAACAGAAAAGGCCCCGCCGAAGCGGGGCCTTTCTGGTGTGGGTTTAGTGTCAGCAAGAACCCAACCCCGAAGGGTGAAGGGAACCCCACACACCCCTCAGCGTAGCAGCACTTCAACCTGAGGCATTGCAGGTCCGCCGGGGTAAACGACTCGCGCGACACCGGCCGCGCGCATGCGCTCTGTGCAGTCGTCACAGGGCCATGAGGTGACGTACATCGTTGCCCCTCGGGGGCTATGTCTGGGGTACCTGAGGGCGTTGTGTTTGAGGGCGTTGTGTTCGGCGTGCACGGCGATGCACCGGCCGGGGCCGGGGCCGTACGGGCTTCCGGGGGGAACGTCAGAGAACGCTCGCGGGCAGGCACCCTCTAGGCATCCGGGCATCTTCGGCGCGTCCGTGCCGTTGTACCCGGTGCCGATGATCTGGTGGTGAGGGTTGACCAGGACGGCGCCCACCTGGCGCCGAGAGCAGTCGGCCCGCGCACTCACGGCCTGAGCTATGCCGAGGAAGTACGCGGGCCACGCGGGGCGAACAGAGGTCACGAGACCAGCCGGTAAATCATGCCGTGGTAGCCCTCACCGTTCAGGACGTCCACCAGGATTGCCCGGCGGCGAGTGGGGATGTGCTTAGTAGCCTTGGCCAGAGAGTTGAGGCTGTGACCGGGGTAGAGGTGAATGCCGTACTCGGTACGCCCGTCGGGATAGACGTTCTTGTCCACCATGTAATCGTCCTCTTCGTGAATGATGAACTCTTTCACGCCATCAGCGTTACGCAGCATTCGCGGCATTGTCGGCCTCTTCCTCAGTTGCGTTTTCGTCGACCAGGGAAAGCACGTGTTCCTGACAGGGGATGCCCGCGTCTTCGGCGAGCTTGATGGTTCCCGACGTGCCAGAGCTGTTGTTCAGGTTGAACGCGATCATCCGATCAGCACCGGCGTTAACCATGCGCTGATTGCGCATCGGTCCGGCCGCCCGGCCGTGCGTCTCCCAGTCAGCCGCGTAGACGTGCTCGACCACGGCCCGGTCAAGGTCCTGAGCGGACAGGTAAGCCCATGCTGCGGCCATGGCGTCGGCCCCCGTGGGGCACCCGCCGTGGACGACTTCCAGGGGCAGCAGGCCCCGGCGTTCTGCGTCCCTGTAAGCCGCGTCCAGCGCCGTACACACGGTCATCAGGTCCGGCCAGTCACGAGAACCCGTAACGATGACTCTCACGCTTAGCCGCCCATCTCGTTTGTCTCGATCTCCACCAGGTCATCAATCAGCTCAGAGAGCTTGCCGAGGGGCATCGCTTCGATACTGGTTGAGGTGAATGTGGGGCCGTTCGTGTTCGTGAAGCGGAACACGATGACTTTCTCCCCCGCCGTCCTGGTCTGAATTTCTGCCGTCACCTTTTCGGAAACGACGCCGAGGTGCCGGTTCATGCGACGGCCTTAAGCGTGATGCCGGTTCCGTCCGGCTCATCGTCGGGGAAGTCCTGGTAGGTGTTCGGGGCGAAATTCTTGAGGTGGCGAAGAACGTGACCGGCGAACTCGGCGATCTCGTCGGAAGCCCGGTAATGCTTGCGCTTGCCGATGAACTCCCGCCATGCCCGGTGATTCGCGGTGAGAACGAGGCGGGTTTCCTGGGAATTGGGCAGAACCGCTCTTGCCGCGTCGCGGGCCTCCTTACGAGTCAGGCCCGCATTCTGGAGACGTTCGACGATTTGCGCGTAAACGTTCATGGCGTCGTTGTAGAAGTCGCGGAGAAGGATCTCCGTACCGGGAGCATTCTGGAGGGCTTCCGGGATGACGGGCTCACTGCGGTTCGCTTCGTTGACGTACCTCTGTGAAAGCTGCGACGGGCTAACGTGCCTGTGCCGGATCATCTGGTGCGAGAACGAACGGCTAACGCCGGTCACGTAGAACGTGACGGTTCCGTGTTCGTAGATTGAGAAATCCTGATTCTCGATCACGTGGCCGAGGTAGTCGCGGTTTGCTCGCGTCGCCGGGTTCGGCCGGTCCCATGACTGGTAGCAGGACCTACCGGCGAACTCCGCGAGACAATCAGCGTCGCTCTCCATAAAGTCGGGCGACCATTTAAAGTCGGTAGCCTTTTCCGCCTCGTAGCGGAAAAGCAGGGTTGCCGCAATCGGGGTTACTTCCACGGTGCTCCTTAACGTGATGGGGGAAAGAAAAAGGGGGCGACTGGTGGGGGCGCCGCCCCCTTTCCTTCTGAGTGCAACATTAGTCCGTTTTGGCCTTTGTTGCAACTCGGAAGCGATGTCCGCTACCTGATAGGACAGGCCCCGGTAGCGCACTCCTCATCAATCGAGTCAGACACCGTGTACACGCTCTCTTGCTCGTTAAGTGCGGCCCACTGTTCCGCCGTCAGCCGCTCATAAGGCGCCTGTTCCCGGCTCTCGTCGACCATGAGCGTCGTGCCCTTCAAGTGGGGCAGGTACTTGACCAGCAGTGCCGACAGGTCCGCCGGGGTCACACTGTCCGGCGGAATGTTGACCGTGAATGAAACGGCGTTGTCCGTGTAGACCCGCTGAACCATGGCCTGAACCCTGAGCATGTCTTCCGGGCTGATCTCGTCGGCAGACTCGACCGTTTCGGCCGGGTAGCCGAGAGCGACGACCTGTTCCACCAGGGGATCGAGGGTGGGGATTTCAACCACGTCTGTGTTGGCGGCATACAGGTCCGGTTCGGTCTTGTACCCCTGTGCCCGGTAGTCCTCAAGCATGCGGGCCTGATCCGGATCAACGGTGCTGAACCTGATTCGCCGAATGAAGTAGCGGGCGTAAATGGGGTGGATTCCCTCGGTGGTTCCGGTGAGTTTCGCCACCGTCCCCGTGGGTGCCACGGTGGTTACCTTGATCGGCTCAGGAATGCGAAGCTCAAACGAATAGATGTGAGCCTCTTCCCGAATGGCGGCCTTAAGACTCCTGAGCACATACTTCACGTACGGGTGATTGTGCGTGTCGCTGAACTTGATTCCCAGCTTTGCGAACGCGGCCTGATATCCGATCAGGCCCACACCGATCCGCCGGTTCCTGTCGAGGATTGCCCGGCTACGCGGGTCCGTCACATCTCCGTAAGTCGCACGAATCAGGAACCGCGTCATCATTCGTGCGGCCTGAATGGCACCCTGTAGGTCGAACGGGTCGCCTGCGACCTTTGGCGCAAACTCGTCGAGGTTGACGTGTCCAAGGTTGCACGGCTCACCGAAACCAGTGAGGCCGATCTCGCCACATGGATTACTGGCGATTACCTCATCTACTTCGCCCACTTGGTTAAGGGAGTAGTTCCACAGGCCGGGCTCACCGTTGGTGAGCATTCCTTCCGACACCTGATTAAGGACGTCCTGCGCATGTTCCTGCAAGCCCGGCGTAACCTCGCCCCGCAGTGCCTCAAAGAACAGGTCGTCAACGGCAACGCTGATATTGGTGGTCCAATGCGATGACGTGTCCGCCTTGCATCGGATGAACTCGGAGATCCACGGGTCATCCCACCGGAGAATGCTCATGCGGGCGGAACGGCGTACGCCCCCGGCGACGACACATTCCCCAATGGCGTGATCAATCTCCATTGCGGCCAACGGGTTGAGGGAAGCCAGGCGGCCGGGTTCGCCGTCCGCCAGCTCGGCGAGGATTCCGCCGACGTCGCGGAGCATCTTCGCCAGCGGGGCCGGACCGCTGGCCGTCCCGCCAAAGGACTTGATGCGGGAACCCTGGCAGCGAACCCGCGACACGTCGTAGACGCGCACCCCCCGCGCGGCCGGATTCCACGCCGCTTCAATGACGTCTGCGAGTGCGTCGCCCCAACCTTCCCGCGAGTCCTCTACTTCCATGTAGGAACCGGTGTGGTCGGGGCTGTAGGCGTCGCTGAGCAGTCCGGCCGCCCTCATGGCCTCATAGTCCTGGTGCATCGGGTCACACACGATGTGGACCTCTACAGGGATGCGAATGGGGCCGTACCGGGCGAGGTAGTGAGAACTGTAGTTCGCGCCCACTCCCCCGCCCTCAGCCAACCGCATGAGCGTGAATCGGAAGTGATCCGAGACGTTCTCATACCAGCCGGACACCCAGCAGTTGAACAAGAACTGTCGACCCTGGACACCACTCGCCCAGAGGTGCCTACCGGCGGGCAGTAGCTTGAATGAGCCGATCAGGTCGGTAAGGGTCTCGGTTTCCTTGTCGGCTTCCGACCAGTCGACCCAATCGACCAGGCCGACGTTTCCGGCGACGACGCGAGTAACGGTCTCAGGCCACGTTTCCCGCGTGCCGTCCTTCTTCGTGCGCGAATACGTGCGCTCATAAACGGCTTGCCCCGTGGGGCCAAACTTCGTCAAGTGATTCCCTAGCTAGTGATGTGTCGGATGCACGCGATGATGAATCCGAGTGCTTCGGCTGTTCCGTGAACCCCGCCAATCATGGCGAGTACGGGAACAAGGAAGCCCCCGACCCATTCCGGCCGGGGGCTGTTCCGCTTGTCTGGCAAGGCGGAATCCTTAAGTGGCGATAGCGAGCGCCAGCGACAGCGCCAGCGTGAGGAACGCGAACGCCCCGCCGACGATGACGACCAGGGCGAGACACCCCGCGAACCCCTCAACCGTTTCGCTGGCCATCTTCCGGCGATTCCGCTTGGTGTAGCTCACAGACGCCCCAACCTCTCGACTGCTTCCGTCACTCGGGTGAGGGCGTGTTTGTGGCCGTCGGCCCACCCCTTCGTGTAACCCTCGTCGTGGGCTTTCTCGCTTGCCGCGTCGTACGCGGCTTTCAGCCATTCCGGAATCTCGTAGTCCACCGTCTAGCCCTCCCTGTCGCTACTCGTCATTGCGTAGGCCCGCGCGTTCGGAATCGCCTTGCGGGCGCCCGGCCCCTCGTGGTCGAGGGGGGCGGCGTTGACTACGCGGTTCAGCGTGAGCGTCAGCCGCTCAATCGCCCGGCACCATGTGCGGTACTCGGAGGGGGTGAGGGAATCGCCAGTGATGCGGCGGATGATGATTCCGCGCCACGTGTCGGGAAGCTTCCCGATCGCCGTCTTGAGGTCCCACACGTTGACGACGATGTTGCCCGCGTCCGGGGCAGCGAGGTAGCCGTCTTTCGTGGGGGGCAACGCCCACGTTGATTCCCCACCGTCGGCCCACAGTTCCAGCAGCTCCCGCACTTCGGCGGGCGTGTAGAGGTAGCGGGCTGACATGGTGACGTAGGAGGCGCGTTCCTTCGCACACCAGGCCGTAGCCTCTCGGCGCATGGCGTCATAGAGCGCGGCGGGGTCGAGGGCGTTGTATTCGTCGACGCGTGTACACGCCTTCATCAGCACATGCTGTGTGATGTCGTCGGCCTCGATCATCGGCCACTCGCGGGAGACCCGCTGCCCGACTGATTCCGCCGTGGTCATCGCTTGGGGGTTGAGGTTCATCACCAGGCCCGCCCGTCCGCCACAAACCCGCCGTCGGCCCGCATCGGGACAAGGGTGGGTGTCGCTGACTTGCCGTCGGTGTCGAGGTACGCGAACCCGGCCTGCCAGTTGGCCGCACCCCTCTTGAGGTAACCGGCCTTCCGCACGTCCATCATGTGACCGACCTCAACCCCGTACAGGGCCGACATGCGGCCCGCGTAGCCGGTCGTGTAAGCGCCGATTCCAAGCTTGTGAACGTGGCCAATCACCAGGCTCTTACCGATCGCCCTAGCGCCATTGAGGGCCGTGTAACCGGCCTGTCGAGACATGGACAGTCCGAGGTGCCCGTGAGTCGCCACCCATCCGGCGGTGAACTCATACCAAGCCGGGGCCAACGTGATTCCGTGGGCGTCGAAGTCCAACAGGTTCTCAATGTTGAACGCGGTTGATTCCGCCAGCGACGGCGCATGCTCGGCGAGGTGCAGCCGGGGGCGTGCGTCGTGATTCCCCTCTAGGAAATCAATGGGGCCGTCGTACCCCTTGCGGATCTCCCCAAGTAGCCGCTTACCGGTCTCGGAATCTTTCTGAACGCTGCCCTCAAACTCGCCCCGCGTCCCGCGATTCCACCGTGACGGCTGCGGGTAGTCCATCCAATCCCCGATGACAATCACGCCGTCAGGCTTGGTCGCGTGAATGAAGCCGGTAAGGGCTCGAATCTGCCGGGGGTTGTGGAACGGAATCTGCGTGTCAGGAAAGAACACGTAGCGCTTAATTGTCGCCGTCCTCAAGGTCAATGCTTGCCTGAAACAGGAGGGCGTAGACCATGGCGTTAAACGCCAACTCGTCGCCGTTCTCCCAAATGCGCGCGGCGGCTTCAACGGTGGCCGCGTACTCGTCGGGCAGTTCTTCCACGTCGGCTACGCCGATGGCGTGGGCGATCAGTCCGGCCCGGATCAGCTTCGTAAGGACCGTGGTCCCCCGGTTGAGCAGGCTCACGCGTTGATCCTCTCTCGCAGGATGCGCTTCACTCGGGTAATCCGGATTTGCAACATGACCGCGTACACCATCAAGTCCTCTGCTTCCTCGCTTGCCCAGTCCAGCAACTCAGCGAGGCTCATGCTTTCGAACCCCTGGTTGCCGTCGGGGGTTTCGTACTGGTCTTTCCCTACGCCCATCACGCGCGCTTTCGCGGCCTTGACGGCGCTCTCTACTGCTGCGGCAAGCTGATCACTCGTCATTGATTCCGACCTTTCGGCGTAGTGCTTCCGGCCCGTGCTCCTGAACGAAGCTGTTCACGTCGTGGCCGGTATCCATGAGGATGATTCGGGCGTTACTGCAACGCCGGGCGATCGTCTCGCCGAGTTCCGCGCCCTGGCCGCTGTCGTCGTTGTCGGCCAGGATGTAAAGCACGTCGTACTGATCTAGGGGTAGTGCCCATTCGTTGCGCCAGGCTTTGACCCCTGGAATGCCGATGGCGGGAACGCCTGCCTGTGTTGCGGCAATGGCGTCTATCTCGCCCTCACACACCGCCATAGTGCTTACGGGCAACTCCAGTACCCGCGTGTTGTAAGGGCGGGGGATGTCGCCGGGAACGGTGAGGTACTTAGCGCCGTCACCGTCCCCCAAGCGACGGAATCTGATTTGCAGAGTCGCCAAGTCTGGCGACAGGTAGGGAATCGCTATGCGCCCACGGTATTTCTCATGCCCCGGCATCGAATCGGCGACGTAGCCCAGCCGAAAAGATCGAATGCTGTCCGGCGCTAGGCCCCGGTTCGTCAAATACTCTTCGGCGGGACTTCCGCGCATTGCGCGCTGATATTGCCGGGTGCTCTGTTCCAAGAATGTCCGTGAGGATTTCGACAGCACCAGAGAAATTGCAGCCTTCTTTCCACATGATTAGCGAGAACGTGTCTCCGTGCGCTTCGCAGGCGTGGCACTTGAACGCGCCACGCTCGGTTGATACGGAAGCGCTCGCGCTGCGGTCGTCGTGGAATGGGCATTTCATGGGTGCCCATTTGTAGCCCTCGGGAACGTATTCGGCCCCGTAGTGCATGAGCATCTCAGCCATGCCCTTAGGCGCATCTTCCACGGCGCTCTTACTCACTCATAGACGGTGACCGTCTTCGTGGTCGGCCACACCGAACGAACCTCGCCGTCCCAGTCCGAACCGCCGTAAGAGCCGTAGTAACCGGTCTTTCGGAAGTACCGGGTTACCCCGTCCTGAGTCACCTTGACGGCAACGGACGTGGATTCCCCGTCGCCCTCTCCCCCGCCGATCGACTCAACCACGGTGACCGTTCCGAGCCGGGTAACCTCCTGGCTCTCCCCGGCCTCGTCGCGCCACCAGGTCCAGGACTCCCAACCCTCTCTCTCCTCCGCGTGCGCAAGGAGGATGCTCTCAACCTCGCGGGGCGAGGCGTTCTCAAGGTTAATCCGGTCCGTCATTACTTTCCTTCCAGGGGAATCAGTCGATCAGCGCGGCTCAGGTGTCGCGCTACATAGTCGGTGTCCGGGCGGAAAAACACGTCGTAGTTGGCCACGATTAAACGGGACGACCAACCCTTAGTCAGTGACGTGATGGTGCGTCGAAGTGCCCACGCGTAAGCCAAACGGCGCGAACATGTGTAGCCGCTCGGAATCACTTGCCGCTCAAGGGCGGTCGCGTAGATCTCTTCACGAAAGAGCCGTACCTGATCCTCGAATGGCAGGGCGCGGACTTTCGCCATGTCGATCTGTACGCTCGCCCCGTCTTTCAGAACGCTTTCGTAAAGGGGCCGGTCCCCATAGGCAACGCTGTCATGAATGCTGTCGTGATCGTAGACACGCGTCACGGCGTCGTTAAAGAAATCGTCCGCCTCTTGGGTGAGGTTGACTTGTTTCTTCCCGTAGCGACGTTCCCAGACCTCATAAAGCATGTCGTGTAGGTCGGGGAGAATCTTGGCGCCGCGCTCTTTCAGAAACAACAGGTCGTTCATGTGCTTGTTCCACGAGTTGTTTCGCAGGTCCCAATAAGCGTGTGACGCTTTGATGGTTATTAGCTCGTCGGGGGTCGCGTAGGACATTTCCGGCTTGCCCGCGAACCACACATTAAATGCGTCGTCCCAAAATCTGTCGGTGTCGCCTACGTCTTTGGGGCTGAAAACGTCAACGTCCTTTGGCGGCCTGGCCGTGTTGCCGTACCAGAGTGTTAGGGCCGTTGATCCGACTATGAGCACGGTCATCTGTCGGGCCTCCTTTTGGTTACGTTCCGGAGTCGCCGGCCTTTTGGCCTAGGCTTCTGACCTGCGGGTCTTCGAACCGCGGACCAGTTGCCGGCCACTACGCAGCGTTGCGGAAGTGCTCGCCGACCAGGGGCAGGATTGCCCGCCACTCCTCAAGCGTCATGAATACGTACGCTTGACTGACGTGCTTTCGCGGGGCCTTGACGATGACTACGCCTAGGCCCGTTCCCGTACGGTCCTTAATGGCCTTTAGCTGCTTGGCGTACTCGGAAAGCGTGATGCTCTTTTCCGCCTTGCATTCGTGCGGAATCGGGTACGGGACCGATAGGTCTCCCGCGCCGAAGTCGCGGCTACCGATCCGGTCACATCCGGGGATGGTTTCAGAAAGGTAGTCCGCGACCTCACGTTCCCACTTCGTGCCCTTTTGCTTGTTCGGGTTACCCATTGTCCCAACGGGAACCGAGAACCGCCTCTGAGTCGAAACCGTTGAGGCGCCCGTACGCGTCGAGGAAGAAAATCAGGTCATTCTCTTCCTCGGCAATGACCGTGCCGGGCCTCACCTCGATCCATCCCCAATCCCTGATGAGGAATGCGCTCACGTTCTCCAGATCAAGGGGGGTGCCGTGAATGTCCCTAACTTCGCTCATGGTTTCAGCTCTCCTAATTCTCGTCGCGCGTGGCAACCGCAATCAGGCGGTCACCCTCGGCGTAAACGCGGAATCCCTTGTGATCCACGTAGCTAAAGACGTCGTCCCCGTGGACTTGCAGGGTTCCCGGTTCGATGTCCTCCCACCCGATCGTTTCCAGGGCAATCGCCCGGATCTCGTCGAGGGCGTAGATTCCGGCGTCCGTCACGCGTTTGTCTCCTAGTCAGTGATGCTCATTCGGGCTAGGTCAGAATTGAGCGCTAGCCGGTATTGCCCGGCAGGGTCGGGGCGCCCGTGGCGATTCTTAGCCACGACTACGCCTAGCTTCCCTTCCTCGGGCCGGAACAGATTCAGAACAAGAGAAGGTTTCTTGCTGATCTTCCCCTTAAGGGCACTGAGGGGCGGCGGCTGTGCCCCGTCGTCATAGTCGCCCGTCAGGTGATGAAGGGCGATGACACAGGCCCCGGTCTGCCGGGCGAGGTCTGCCAGGTAATCCATAACGCTCTCTAGCGCTATGTGGCCGCGTTCCTCAACGTCGGGGGAGATGTCGCCGACGTTGTCGACGACGATCATTTCCGGGTAGGTGCCGTATACGTACGCCCACGCTTTTACGTGGTTCTCGATCATGTCGAGGGTGGGTGACGAGTCGAAACACCAACGGAGTTTGCGCAGGCTCGCGAGTTTGGAATCTAGGTAGCGGGTCTCCCCGGCCTCAACCATCTTCGCTATCTCGTGGATCTCCCGGCCGGACAGCATGGCGGCTGTGCGTTCGTACTGCGTGGCCGCGTCTGAGTCCGCCGAGAAATACAGGGTCTCCACTCTTGCGGCTACGGCCAGAGTCAGCGACAGGGCCGACTTACCAACCCCCGGCCCCGCCGCGATCAGGTGTAGCTGACCGCGACGGAACACAACGCCCTCACGCGTGAGGCGCTTAAACGGGGTAGGGAGTGCGGCCCCGGCATCCCCGACTTTCGCCCGTGCGCGTTCTAGGACATACACGGGGGCGTGTCCTAGCCGCTAACGCTCTTGCATCGAGAGGGGTCGTCCCTGCGGGCCGTGCAACCCCAGAACGCCGGATACGGCTTACCGGCCTGCGAGGTGCCCGCCGCCACGTACCTCATTGGGCCGTGCTTGCAGTTGGGGTTCGCCGGGGCCGTGGGGGGCGCGTCGGACGGCCAGGGGTCCGCCGGGGCGGACGGCCACTCGCCTCCGGCTGGGGCGTTCTGCCAATCGTTCGCGGGCGGGGCCGACGGTCGAGGCGTGTACACGGGGGCGCCGCCCTGAGCAACTGGCGTCGCGCCGAGTTCGCTACTCAGGAGGGTGAACGACCGAACGGCGGTGACGGCCTGGCCGAGGTGCGTGGCGAACGCTTCGTCGATCTCCGCAAGCTCTGCGATGAAGTCAGCGGCGCCGGGGGCGCGCACGTGGAACATGCCAATCTTGCGGCCCTGGCCGTCGAGAATGTCGAGATCAAGGGCGTACGGGAAGTCAGTCAAACTGTCCCCTCCTACTTCCGAGTTGCAAATTCAGGGCCAAAAAAAGACCGGTCCGTGCCCATCGCTGAGCAGAACCGGCGTACGCCACACGTCGTGCAATGGTCGCCAGGATTCGGGAGGTAGTTCCCCCTCATCTCTGAATCGTGCATCGCACGAAACCATTCGGCGACCATGTCTCGCGAGTATGGGCGTAGGTCCATCGGGTCACTAGGCGCGTGGTTCTTCGCCATGTAGTAATCGCCCCACTCGGGTTGTTCGCCGAGGAGGTCATACACAGCGTGCCCGTAGAGGGCTAGCTGTAGCGGCCCGATGGGTTTCTTATTGCCCGTCTTGATGTCGCGCACTAGTAGCCGTCCATCGGGGGCAATGAGGATCAGGTCAATGAATCCAATGACCTGTACATCGCCCATCATGATGTCGAATGGCACTTCGCTGGCCGGTTCTCCCGGCAACCATTCGAGCGGCACTAGCTTGGACTGTCGGGCGTGTTCGATGTATCCGGCCACCTGTAGCAGGCCGCGTTCGTAGCGGTTCGCTAGGTCGGTTTCCGGTTTGGTCCGGCCGGGGCTTAGCCAGCGATTCAGATCGGGCTCTTTCGCCCTCATCTGGTCTACCTCGCGGTGCCATGCCTCGATGAACCATGCTTGTGCCTGTTCGGGGCTGTGAGCCCTGTAGGCGCGTTCCCAGCGTTCGACGGCCTCATGTACTGCGGTGCCCTGTGCAAACCACGCTGCGGGCGCCTGAGGCGCTTTCGCGACCCTTTCGAGTCGGTACGCTTCGCCGCACCGGGCGAACCCGGTGAGCTGGGAAACGGATCGTCGTCTTTCTTCCGTGATGCCTCCTCTGTCGAGGCTTCCCCGCGTCTCTGTTACCTCTGTTGAGTTTTCAAGGTAGAGCCGAGTTGTCACCGCTACTAGCTTCCGCTTCACACCCTGTCGGGGGTGTTACTTACGCCGGGGTTCCTTGGTGGGGCAGTTGTTCGCGGTCCAACGAGTACGACTCTACCTTGTCTTCCGAGTTGCAACCTGTGCAGTCAAGCCCTTTTGGATAACAGGAAGGTCACGAGTTCTGGCGCTGCATCGGGTAGTCGCTTGAGGCGTCAAAGTCGCCTGACGTCACTGCCGCAGAGATCCAGTACGTAACAAAGCCGTACGTCTGGCCGTCGTCGTCCGTGTCGGTGTCGAGGTGGCACAGAAACGCGGGGGAAGGGATTCGGCACGAGGCCCGCATGTCCATCGGGCTAAGCGGCATGGGAAACCTCACCGAAATTTCCACCCCATCGGGATAGGAAATCTCGGTTCGTCGAATGTTGCCCACCCATTCCACGATAGGTGACCCCAGAATCACGAACGGGTCCTCAGGCCCCATCATGACCACCGCCTTTCGATCTATCTAAAGCCACTCATAGCCGGAACATCCCGGCTAGAGGGGGTATCGTGCAGCCCCCCCAGGAGGGGAGTCGCGTGTGCCCCCCCATGGGGGAGTATGACACTAGTGGGACGTGTGGGGCAGTAGTCGGGTTTACACCGATTGGTAACGTTTTACCGTAGATCCGCCGCAGGTCAGAGCGTTGTGAACGTTCCAAGAGGCCCCGGCGTACAGGATGCCTGACGGCCTGGACGCAAGAGAGGCCGGGGGTGCCCCCCCGGCCTCTTCTCGGACAGACGTTCGGCTACGACTTCCACGCCTCCATGGCGTCGGCCAACAGCCGACCAATGTGGGTGTCAGTTGCGATCTTCCCCGACGCGTCAACCGTGTAGAACCCACCAGCCGGGCTAAAGTCATTCGGTTCCATCTCGGGATCGTAGGCAACATCAAGGCCCCGGCGAACTAGGTCCTGCGCCCAAGTGATTGCGGTGGCTCGCTTATGTGGGTTAAGCGTCTTGTCCCCTTGAATGATCCGCGATAGCTCCCGCATGTTTTGCGCGGGCGCGGCCCGCTGGTGATCCAGTCCGATCAGCACCCACGGCAAAGCGGCCTTGTGGTCCCCCCGTGGCCGGTGAAAGTTCAACTCTTTGGCGGCGGTGGCGACAGTCCGGGGAGAGCAGCCCACCATGGAAGCAATGTCGTCGTACTTAACGCCCTTTTCGAGTAGTGATCTGATTTGCTCACGGTCGATCTTGCGTCTGTTCGTCGCCATCATGGGGGTACCTCTCACGTGCTGTTCGCTGAGGGGGACTCATGTTATCGCGATTTGCCCTGTCACCCACACCTTTTGATCTTCGAAATCGGCTACCGAGTTGAAGTGTAGCCCACCTGTTACGCGGCGGACATAAGCCCCAGAGCCATACGGGCGCGGGCCGCCCCCTGAGCCACATTCGCGACAGGGCCGGGCTTACCGGCGGTCTCGGCGACGCACAGGGAGCACACGCCCGGCCGCGTCACGGGCCGGGAGCACTCGGGGCATTCGGAAGCGTGTACACGCTGCGGCCGGGGGGCAGGGACGGCGGGCATCTTGTCCTTAAGCCGGTAGGTGATCAGCGCCACGGGCGAGCGCACCTCGGCGGGAAGCCTGTCGGTGAGGATTCGCCGGATGTGCATCTCGTCGACACCACGGGCGAGCCATTCGGCGACCAGGGGCACGACGGTGGCCCTGTCACGCTGCCCGAGGGCAAGCCGGGGCTCAGCGAGGGCGAGCCGGGCGATCAGGTCGACGCTGGCAAGGGTCTGCCTGTCGTCGGGGGCAATCCCTTCCCCCCCGTCCTGGTGAGCTTCTACGGCCTCCACAGGGGCCGGTGCCGGGGTCGCGTCTGCGGCCGGTGCCGGGGGGGTGGTTTCTTTCTTGAGGTTCTTTACCCCTTTAGGGGTAGCGCCCGACGCACCGGCGTTCGGCTGACCGACAGCCGGGGTGTCGGGCGTCGGTGCGACCTGCGAAAACTCCCCGGTCTGCGGAACGTCATACACGTTTACGTCGGTGACGTGGAGTCCCTTAGCATCCTGGCGCTTGATGCTGGTCATGTAGCCGAGGGAGCGAAGCAGGGCCTTAGCGTTGTCGATCGCCTTCTTGCCTTCGTCGAACCGGGCAGCGAGTGAGGCCGTGTCGCACTTCGCACCGTCCGGCAGCGACAGGAGGTAGGACAGGAGGCCGCGCGCCAGGAGGGTAAGGCGCGTGTCCTGCAATGCTGCGTTGCTGATCACGGTGAAGTTGCTAGCGGGGTGTGCCTTGTGTGCGTAGAACATGGGGTGGTGCCTTCCGGGGGTGCTGCGTTCCTGCTGACACGCGCGACCCTAGTTGCAACTCGGACAGCATGCAACTCGGAAGCCGGGGCCGGTCGAGGCCCCGGGATGCCCTACCGGGCGGGGGTTCGGGGGGTTACCATGAGGTTTCCGCAGGTGAGAAAGTGTGTCATTGGGTTCGATGCACCCAGGTCTCGCCCTCGACCGTGGTGAACATGGCGTCGGTCCGGTTGGGCAGGCCGGAGGCGCGGACGACGCGCACGGCCTCGGAGACGAGCTCGCCGACGTCCTCCCCCGCTCCGATCGGGGTCACGCTGAACGCCACGAGCACCGACATGTCCCACCCTTTCCCCGGCTTCCCGCGCCTCTCCCCACGCACCCTAGTTTCCGGCCCGACCGGCGGACAATCCGGCGGGGGTGGCGGTGGCGCGGTCTCCGAGGCGGGCGGTGCCGGCGCGGGTGACCCGCATGATCACGCCGAACTTGTTCCCGTGCTCGCCGATCAGCCACTTCTGCAGCTCGGGCCAGCGCTCGCGTCCCTCGGGGTCCCAGCTGGGCACGACGCACCTGACGCAGGGTCCCGCGTGGTCGCCGGTGACGGTGAGTTCCGTCTCCCCCGCGGTGACCGTGGTGCCGGGCGCCCAGTTCTCCTCGTCGAACGCGGGCGCGTCGGTCTCGAGGTGCAGGTTGGGCCGGAACCTCAGCAGGTCCACCGGCCTGCCGAGCTCCTCGCCCAGGGCCGCCAGGGACGCCTCGAAGGTGACCAGCACGGTAGGGCCACGGTCCTGCTGCCCGTCGGCGGCGCGCAGGCTCAGCGGCGTGCCCAGCGACCGCGCCAGCGCGTCCGTCAGGCCGGGGGCGTCCCAGTCCCACGTGGCGCCGTCCGGTCCGGTCAGTGTCGGCGCGTCACCGTTCCACCGGGAGCCGCTCCCGGGAGAGCCGTAGGCGGCGCGCCAGTGCAGCATCTCCGCCCGCCGCCGTACGGTCAGCACCTTGCCCGCGCGGTTCTCCCCTTCGCCGAGGAGCGCGTAGGCCCGGTCGCCGGCCAGTCCCCGATCGTCGAAGCGCGCATCCTGGAGCTCCTCGCCCCGCAGCGACTTCACCGGCCACCGAAGAATCCGATAAACAGTACCGAAATATGACGTCATACTATAAAAGTAGCGATCGTGGAGTTATGAAGGTACAAATGCCGCACACTGTCACGGAGGCCGAGGCCATCCAGGACGAGCTCAGGGCACTGCTCGACCTGACCGGCCCCGGACCCCGCCGCCCCTCCAGGATCGCCGGAGTGGACGTCGCCTACGACAGGGACCGGCTGGCCGCGGCGGTGACCGTCCTGGACGGGACGACGCTGGAGATCGTCGAAGAGGTCGCCGTGGCCGGGAGGGTGACCTTCGACTACGTCCCCGGGCTGCTCGCCTTCCGCGAGGTCCCCGCGCTGCTGGACGCCCTCGAGCGCCTGTCCGCGCCCCCCGACCTGGTCGTCTGCGACGGATACGGCCTGGCGCACCCCCGCCGCTTCGGCCTGGCCTGCCACCTCGGCGTGCTCACCGGCCTGCCCACGATCGGGGTCGGCAAGACCGCCTTCGTCGGCACCTATCCCGAGCCCGCGCCCGGGCGGGGCGCGTGGACCGACCTGACGCTGGACGGCGACGTCGTCGGCCGCGTGCTGCGCACCAGGGACGGGGTCAAACCCGTCTTCGTCTCCACCGGTCACCGCGTCGACCTCGACACCGCCTGCCACAACGTGCTGAACCTGACGCCCCGCTACCGCCTTCCCGAGACCACCCGCACCGCCGACCGCCTCTCGCGACGGTTTCTGACCGAGAACTGTCGTACGGACCTGGTTGGATCCGCTCAGCACGACAAGATGGGATAAAAGTGGGCGAAGACGAGTGGGCCGAGGACGTCGACGCGTGGCGCGACACCAACCTGGCGCAGATCCGCCAGCGGCTGGCGAACGGGTTCGACCCCGGCGGGCGGCTGCCGTGGCTGCGCACGACCCCCCTGCACCAGGCCGCCCAGGAGGGCGCCACGCGGGTGATCGAGCTGCTGCTCGCCTCGGGCGCGGAGGTCGATCCCGTCGACGCCGACGGCGCCACCCCGCTGTGGGAGGCCGTGCGCCACGGCTGGGACGACGCCGTACGGATCCTGCTCGCCGCGGGCGCCGACCCCTGGCGGCCGTGCATCGCGGGCCGCTCCCCCGGCGTCCAGGCCCTCTTCACCGAGATGGCCGGCCTGTTCGCCCACCTGCCGGGAGCTCCCAGCGTGAGCCCCAGGTTCCGCGAACTCCAGGACACCGTCGACGCGATGATGTTCTCGTACGAGGACTACAGCGAGGAGCTGTGCGTGGCCTTCGTCGGCGAGGTGGCCGAGGACGAGGTCATCCGCCGCCTGGGCGCCGCGCCGGAGGCGTGCCCGCCGATGGAGACCGGTGAGCTGTGGGGTGCGGAGCAGTCCTCCCCGGTGGAGGTGCTGCGCGTGGCCAGCCCGCCGGGGGGCGGGGTGGTGCTCTTCCAGTCCGGCGGCATCCTGCCGGTGCGCGACGGGGTCGGCAGGGCGGTCACCTCGGGCGGCGGGGTGCTGGCCGGGGCGTTCCCGTCCACCAGCCCGTCGGTCGACATCTGGCGGGACGGGATTCCCGCGGGGCGGCCCTCGGTCCACGAGCAGCTCTCCGACGACAGCATGGTCGAGCTGTGGATGTGCCGCTTCGGCGACTGCGGCGCCCACCCCTCCACCGCGACCGAACGCACCCTGGGCCTGATGACGCTGCTGACCTCCACCTACATCACCGAGGAGTGGCTGTGGAGCGCTCCGATGAGGCTGGTCCCGGTCATGCTGCGGTGACGAGCCGGCGGGAGTCCGGAATGGGTAGAGTCGCACGACGATGAGAAAGCACACGATCACCGCGCTGTGGGAAGAGATACCCGACGATGCCGACGACCTCGCCGTGGTGCGCGGCGGGTTCCGGGTCTATCTGTGCATGTGCGGCAGGCAGCTGGCCGACCGGGCGGCGGCGGAGTCGCACGCGTCGGAGACCAACCAGTGCACCACCTGCCTGGGCACCGCCGTCGAGGACATCGTGCCCGGCTTCTCCCAGCCGTGCACCGCCTGCGCCGGAACCGGCCGGCGCAGGGCTCAGCTGACCTGGCAGCTCGCCCACGTCGAGGCCGAGTCCGTGATCACTGTTGAGTTCGTCCGCGGGCTGATCGCCGGTTTCACCGAGCCGTTCCGGCTCTCCGAGGTGGCCGACCTGGTCCGCGAGACCCTCCACCTGCCGGTGGGCCGCCTGCCGGTCGGCCCGCGCGTCCGCGACATCCTGCGGGGCCTGGAGGCCCAGGGCGAGCTCGTGCTGATCTCCGCCCCCGACGAACTGCTCCGCGGCACCTCGGTCATGCTCTACCGCGACCCCTACTGGGAACACGCCACCGGCTGAGCGTCCACCGGACAGGTCCCTCCGTCGTCTTGACGCGTTCGCCGGAGAGCTCGCGGCCTGACCGGTGCCGGTTTCAGAAGGAGAAGAGGCTGAGGATCGCCAGCAGGGCGTGCTCCGCTCCGCTGCCGAAGCAGGCGGCGAGCGCGTAGCCGAGGGCGGCCTCCTCCGGGCTCGGCGAAGCGACCCACTCGGCCCTGACCTCGCCGTCGGCGAGCGTGGTGAACTCCCCGAGGCCGTGCTCACCGCGGAAAAGGCCGCTGGACACCTCGGAGGTGGGAATCAGGGTGTAGGTGGTTCCCGCGTGTTCCACCTCGGCCCGGTAGGAGTGGCGCGTGACGCGCCCCGGCCCGGGGCGTAGCGGGACGGGAACGCCGTCGAGGGTCATGGTCAGCTGGTCGGGGCCGCGGGTGCCGATGGGAACGTGCCGCTGCGCGACGGCTTCGGCGGATCGGCGTACGACGACCGTGGGAATCGCATCGCCCTCGACGCGCATGGTGCCGGCGTCTCGATCCAGCGTGAGCGTCAGCTCTCCCACGACCGCGTCGGTGACGTGTGTTCCCATGCCCGCAAGTATGCAAGCCTTCCACGCGCCTTTCCATCGAAAGGACCGCTCGGAGGAACCCGCGCCGGGCTCGCCCCGTCCGGGATTCCGTACGGGGAGGTTCTGCCCGGCCGGACACACATCCGGCCGGGCACACATGGAGCGGCCCATGATTCGAGAGGGCGCCCGGAGCCTGTTCCAGCCCCCGCGGGAAACACGACCCGGGCGGTCGCCGGCCTCAGGCCGCGCGGCCCGCGTACTCGTCGAGGCGCCGGAACATGGCGGCCAGCATCAGCGGGAACATCGCCACGTGGGCGATCGTCATGAGCGCCCCGCCGTCGATGAGGCCCAGCCAGAGCAGCGGGAAGAGCGGCACGACGGGGACGAACATGGCGGCGCACATCTCCAGGGTGGGAGCCCAGCCGTGGCCCCGGTAGCGCATCCAGACGGCCATGCCGACGGACATGTCGAACGCCATCAGCAGGTAGGCGAGCTCGGGCTGCCGGTCGTGGGAGAAGCCGAGACCGGCGGCGGACAGGAGCATGCCGAGAACGAACATCCCGGCGAACATCGCGATGACCATCTCGACGTAGTGCCAGGCGAAGCGGCCCCACCGGCGGCGGGCGGGCGGTGCTGTCTGTGTCATGGTCCGACTGTGCCGCCACGCCGGCCACACGCCGAGGAAGGGAGCCACGCAGGTCGGAAAACCTGGGACTCCTGTCCTTTTTCACATGGTCGCCCCGTGATCGAACGCCGCGTTCGTAACGGGCCCGCCCGTCGTGCCGGAGCGACGCGCCTCAGGGCTTCCGGCAACCCGCGGTAGGACCCGCGGACCTCCCCGCTCCGACGTCCCTCCCGAATCGTGGGACGGCGGGCACAAGCCTGCCCGCTCGAGGACGCTTCCGTGCAGGTGAGCGCACTGTCGAGGGACCTGAGCCGGTACGCGCGCCGACCCATATCACGGCGTTATGGAATTTTGCGAGGTACTCAACCGCCCCTCCCGGTGCCAGCTTTATGGAGCCCGGACTCTTAGGGCTCCTTGCATCCCTCCTACCCCCCAAGGGACACCGAGAGGAGTCACCCCGCGTGAATCCGAAGGTCAAGCTTGGCGCCGTGGCCGTACTGGCCGTCGCCGCCATGACCACCCCCACGGCGGTGAACGCCGCCACCCCGGCGGACAGCGCCGCAGCCCGTACCGCGTCCGCCGAGCCGCCGGTGTTCGCACCGCCGGACGCGGAGGCGCGCAGCCGCGCGGTCACCACCGCCAACGCGACCCTCGCCGCCAGGTCGGAGGCCGTCCTCAAGGGACGGAACGAGAAGTTCACCCTGGCCAGGAACATCGCCGGTGCCCACGGCCTGCAGTACCTGACCTACGCGCGCACCTACCGCGGGCTGCCGGTTCACGGCGGCGACGTGGTGGTCGCCACCGACAGGGCCGGAGAGCTCGTCGGGTCCGTGAGCTCGGGCCAGCAGGCCAGGATCACGATCGACGTCACGAGCAAGGTGGACGCCGAGGTCGCGGCCGCCACCGCCCGCGCGCAACTGCCCGTCGTGGAGACCGTGGCCGCGCCCAGCCTGGTGGTGCACGCGACCACCACGACGCCCAGACTGGCCTGGGAGGTGGTCGTCAGCGGCGCCACCGCCGAGGCCCCGAGCGTCCTGCACGTCTTCGTGGACGCCCTCGACGGATCGATCGTCGACTCCTACGACGACGTGCACGCCGGAACCGGCAACGGCTACTACAACGGCAACCCGGTGACCATCCAGACCTCGGGCTCGGGCAGCTCGTACTCGATGACCGACACCACCCGCCCCGGCCTGCGCTGCGGCGGGCAGAACGGCTCGGCCTACACCGGGACCGACGACTCCTGGGGCAACGGCTCGGGCACCAACCTGGAGACCGCCTGCGTCGACGCGTTGTACGCGGCGCAGAAGGAATGGGACATGCTCCGCAACTGGCTGGGCCGCAACGGGTTCAACGGCTCCGGCGGCGCCTACCCCGCCAGGGTGGGCCTGAACGCCGTCAACGCCTACTGGAACGGCAGCTACACCAGCTTCGGGCGCAACAGCGCGAACACCAGGCAGGCCACCCCGATGGACGTGGTCGGCCACGAGTACGGTCACGCCATCTTCCAGACCTCCGGCAGCGGCGGCGGGGGCAGCGGTAACGAGTCGGGCGGCCTGAACGAGTCGACCGGTGACATCTTCGGCGCGCTGACCGAGCACTACGCCAACCAGCCCGCCACCCTCGACCCGCCGGACTACCTGGTGGGCGAGGAGGTCAACCTGACCGGCGCGGGCGAGATCCGCAACATGTACAACCCCTCGGCCAAGGGTCACCCGAACTGCTACAGCTCCTCCATCCCCTCCACCCCGGTGCACGCGGCGGCCGGGCCGCAGAACCACTGGTTCTACCTGCTCTCCGAGGGCACCAACCCGGTGGGCAAGCCGTCCAGCTCCGTCTGCTCGGGCCCGACGAGCCTGGCGGGCATCGGCATCCAGAAGGCCGGCCGCATCTACATGGCCGGCCTGAACACCAAGACCGCCCCGTGGACGCACGCGAAGGCGCGGAGGGCCACCGTGGCCGCCGCCAAGTCGCTCTTCCCGAGCGGCTGCGTCGAGGTCAACGCGGTCAAGGCCGCCTGGAGCGCGGTGAACGTCCCGGCCACCAGCGGCGAGGTCTCCTGCCCGTGAGGCGGGACACTCCTCCGCGCCGGCGGTGACCCCCGGCCCTCGCGGGCGCGCCCGCGAGGGCCGGATCGCACTCCGGATCGCGAATGGTGATTGGGAAGTCCGGAAAGGGTACGTATGCGCTGCTGAAAGGTGGAGAGGTCGACCGGAGACGGGGAACGAGGCGGTCATGACGATGCTCAGCCGATCACGGGCCGGGGCGCCGCTCCCCCACGCGGCCGGATGAGCACCGGACCGGGCGGGGTGACGTCCACCCAGGATCAGGCGGGGGCGGACCCGCGCCGCTGGAAGGCGCTGAGCGTCTGCCTCGTCGCCGGTTTCATGACCCTGCTGGACGTCAGCATCGTCAACGTCGCGCTGCCCGCCATCCGCGCCGGGCTGGACGCCCCGCAGAGCGCCCTGCAGTGGGTGGTGTCGGGGTACGCGCTCACCTTCGGGCTGATACTGGTCCCCGCCGGGCGGTTCGGCGACATGTACGGCCGGCGCAACGCGTTCGTCTTCGGGGTCGTGCTGTTCACCCTGGCCAGCGCGGCGGCCGGAGTCGCCGGGGACCCCACCCTGCTGGTCGTCGCGAGACTCGTGCAGGGACTGGCGGGCGGAGTGATCAACCCGCAGGTCAGCGGGCTGATCCAGCAGCTCTTCCGGGGGGCGGAGCGCGGCAGGGCGTTCGGGATGCTGGGCACCGTGATCGGCATCTCGACCGCGATCGGCCCGCTGCTCGGCGGGCTGCTCATCAACCTCGGCGGCGGCACCGACGGGTGGCGGCTCGTCTTCTACGTCAACGTGCCGATCGGCATCCTGGCCGTGGTCCTGGCGTACCGCTACATCCGGCCCACCGCGAAGGAGGGGCGGCCACGGGAGTCCATGGACCCGGTGGGCGTGCTGCTGCTCGCCGCCGGCGTCGTGCTGGTGCTCCTGCCGCTCGTCGAGGGGCACGAGTGGGAGGCCTCGGCGAGGTGGCCGTCCCTGCTCGGCGGGCTCGCCGTGCTCGGCGTCTTCGCGGCCTGGGAGCGCCGGTACGGGCGGCACGGCCAGCCGGTGGTCGACCTGTCCCTGTTCCGCAGGCGCTCGTACGCGCTCGGCGCCCTGGTCGGGGCGCTCTACTTCGCGGGCTTCACCGCGATCTTCTTCGTCCTCACCCTGTACCTGCAGAACGGCCTGGGCTACTCGGCCCTGGAGGCGGGGCTGGCGACCACGCCGTTCGCGGCGGGTTCGGCCGTGACGTCCCTGTTCGGCGGCCGGATCGTCACCCGGCTGGGCCGCCCCCTGGTGGTGGCCGGGCTGGTGCTGGTCGCGGTCTTCCTCGCCGTCACGGCGCTCGCCGTGCGGCTGGTCCCCGGCACGCACGTGGCCTGGGCCATCGCGTTGCCGCTGCTCCTCGCCGGCCTGGGCAGCGGCCTGGTGATCTCCCCGAACCAGACACTGACCCTGTCCGAGGTGCCGGTCGCCGGGGCGGGCTCCGCGGGGGGCGTGCTCCAGACGGGGCAGCGCATCGGCACCGCCGTGGGCATCGCGGCGATCGGCTCGGTGTTCTTCGCCGAGGTCGCCTCCTCGCACGGCGACTACGCGACGGCGTTCCGGCACTCGCTGCTGGTCACCATCGCCTTCGTGCTGGTCGCGCTGGTCGTGGCCGTCACCGACGTGATCACCTCCCGCCGGGCCGCCCGGTCCTGAGCGACCGTCGTCTCGGCCGGTCCGACCTGTACGGCCATCGCCCTGGCCTCCCCTGCCGGCACCGACGCCATGACGCGGGACCCGGGTCGCCGCCGTCGCCTGGTCAGGACGCCGCACCCGGGTGTGCGCGGGACGCCGCGATTCCGGCCCTTCGACCTCCAGCGCCCACCGGCCGCCGGACCGTTGAGCCGCGACCCGGGTCACCCGGTGTCAGGCGGGCGCGTACGTGAGGCAGTCGATGTCGTTCTGCGCGTAGCCGACGACGATGCCGGAGGCCTGGCACGAGTACTGGACGTTGTGCTGGCAGTTGGCCATCTTGCAGGCGCCGACGTGACCGGTGGAGTCGGGGTCGCCGCCCTTCGACGGGACCTTGAAGAAGGTCTCGCACTCGGCGTGGCTGCTGTTGCCGACCGTGATGGCCAGGGCGTGGCAGGTGTGCGCCGTGTTGTAGGCGCACGCCTCGACCTGGCACTCGTTGACCTCGGGCATTTGCATGGCTGAACTCTCCTTGGGCTCGGGCCGGTCCCGGGCTCTGCGAGCCTCGCCGGGGCCTGTCGCCCATTGGTCTGTCGGTCTCGCCCGTGGCGGCGCGTTCCGGCTGGCGTCCGGAACGTCGGCCCGCCTCGCGCCGCGCCATGTCACGGTCGCCGATGCTCGCGGCCGGACGTGGCGCGGCCCGTGCCCGCGTACGGGCTCCGGGACTACCCCGTCTCATACCGCGCGCCGATCGCCTTCACGCTCATACGGGTCCCAAGGCTTCTCCAAGAGAACCGGGGCGTTCGTCCCGCGCCGGCGGGTTTCGGGGGAGACGGAGACGGCCGACGATGCCCGAGGCCGGCAGGTGCTGGGCCGCGAGCAGGTGGCCATGATCAGGAAGCCGTGTGCCGCCACCGCGATCAGGGAGACCCCGGTCGCGGGCACACCCCGGTGGCGGAGGGCCCGGCGGTCACCGGCCGAGCAGGTGGGCGTAGCCGGGCTCCAGGCCCGCCCGCGCGGCGATGCCCGCCGTACGGGCCGCGAAGTCCTCCTCGTCGGCCACCGTCGCGTTGTCCTCCAGGGTGACCCCCTCCGGCGGGTCGTCCCAGCCCACCGGGTCGGCGTCCCAGAGGTTGCCGCGGAGGACGACGTTCTCCAGCGGCGGCCAGACCCGCAGGACGGCCGTGTTGTCGGCGCGCTGGACGGCGTTGCCCTCGACGGTGACCCAGGCTGCGCCGTAGTCGGTGTAGAGCCCGAAGTTGTACGGCGTGAGCGTGTCGCGCACGACGTTGCCGAGGATCGTCGCGCCGTTGTCGTGGGAGTCGCCCTGGGGGCCCGACAGGTAGATGCCGCCGCCGTCGGCGAGCACCTTGAGGGTGTTGAAGGTGAGGTTGCGCAGGACCCGGGTGCCCTTGCCGGGACCGAGCACGATGCCGCAGTGCGGGACGTCGTTCACCTGGTTGTGCGCGACCGTGGAGCCCTCGCTCGCGGTCACCGCGATGCCGGGCGAGCCGGAGTACTCCAGGCCGATGTCGTGGATCCAGTTGTTCTCGACCGTGACGCCACGGCTCCCGCCGATCGAGATCCCGCCGCCGCAGACGTCCTCGAACACGTTGCCCCGCACCAGGACCTCGGCGCTGCCGCCGGAGAGCCGCAGGGCCGTGGCGCCCAGCCGGGTGAAGCGGCAGCCTTCGATCGCGACACGCTCGGCGCCCTCGAACACGACGTTCGCGGGGATCGTCAGCGACTCCCCGGGCACCGTCACCCATGCCCCTTCGGCGAACGACACCTTCTCGATGGGGCCGCCGTCGTAGTAACCGGTGCCGTGGTAGTGCAGGAAGCCCTCGGGGCGGCTCGGCCGCGTCCAGGTGGCGTCGGCGAAGGTGATGCCCAGGAAGGCGAGGTCGCGGGCGCCGGTGACCGTGACCAGTTCCTCCAGCACGGGCGCGACGACCTCCGTCCGCCCGGGATCCTCGCCGGGGCGCGGCCGGTAGCGCAGGACGTGACGGCCGGGGCGGGACCTGTCGAGGACGAAGGTGCCCGGCTCGGTCAGGAAGCCCGCGCCGTTCTCCACCCGGGTCGGCAGACCGGGACCGTAGGACTCGCCGCCGCCCTCCCAGGGCACCACCGAGTTGTAGAGCTCGATCGCCCAGCCGAAGGCTGGCTGGGCCATGGTGATGACGGTCGAGTGCCCGTCACCCTCGACGGCGGCGACGCCGAGGCGGGCCTCCGTCCACGGGTAGACGCCGCGCAGGACGAACTCGACGTCGCCGGGGTTGCCCCAGCTCTGCGGGGCGGCGCTGTCCGTGACGTAACCCGTGTCGGTTCTGGTGGCGTTCCCGGGAACGGCGTCGATCGAGGCCCGCTCGGCCCTGCGGCCGTCGACGTGGAGCCGGCGGGTGTCGAGGTCGCCGACCTCGGCCAGCCAGACGCCGTCCCGCTCCCGCCAGCCGGTGATCCTCCGGCCGCCGCTGACGACGGCCTCGCCCACGGCCCGGTAGGTCACGCCGGAGTCGGCCTCGGTGAGCCGGAGGGTTGCGGCGAGCCGGTGGGTACCCGCCAGCAGGTTGACCACGGCGCCCACAGTGCCCGCGCCGCGGGCCAGGTCACGGGCCAGGTCACGGGCGTGGGCGAGAGTGGCGACGGGGCGTTCCCTGGTGCCGGGCCAGTCGTCGTCACCGGAGGGGGAGACGTAGAGCTCGTTCAAGGGCACTCCTCGTTTATTATGTAAACAGTGATATACAGCATAAACAGATATTGAGGTCGTGCGTCAAGCCGAAGGAGGACGGGTGGCCGACGAGGAGGATCCGGACCGGACGGTCGAGCTGCTGTGGAGGGAGCCGCGGGACGCCGCACCGAGACAGGGGCTGAGCGTCGACGCGATCGTGCGCGCCGCCGTCGAGATCGCCGACGCCGACGGGATCGAGGGGCTGTCCATGCGCCGGGTCGGCGAACGGCTCGGCTTCACCAGCATGTCGCTGTACCGGCACGTACCGGGCAAGGCGCAGCTCGTCGACCTGATGTGCGACGCGGTGACGGGCGACGTCACGGCAGAAACCGCGACGAGCACTGTGGCGGGCACCCCGACATGCACCGCGACGGGCACCGTGGCGGACGACGTGGTGACGGACGCGGCGAGGAGCGAGGCCGGCGGCGGGGCGGCGGGGACCTCGGGGGGCACGCCGCACGGGTGGCGCGAGGCGCTCGAGGGGTGGGCGCGTCGCGGCTGGGCCCTGTGCCGCCGCCATCCCTGGCTGGCCGGGGTGCGCGGCACCCGGCACATTCCCGGCCCGAACTCCGTCGCCCACTTCGAGTACGCGCTCAGCACCGTGGCCGGGATCGGCCTCAAACCCGCCGAGATGGTCGCCGCGGTGGGCCTCGTCGGCCGGTTCGTGGACAGTGAGGCGGCCAGGGCCGCGGAGATCGACAAGGTCGAACGGCACACCGGGGTCTCCGAGGAGGAGTGGTGGGGCGCCAGGGACTCCCTGTACGAGAAGCTTCACCTCTACCCCACGCTGACCCGCGTCTGGGAGGCGGGCGGCTACGACGAGCCGGAGGACTCCTTCGAGTTCGGTCTGCGGCGCGTACTGGACGGCATCGAGGCGCTGGTCCGCGAGCGTGATGCGAACCGTGACGCGGACCGTGACGAAAGGCGTGACGAAAGTGCCTCATGTGCGATGTGCGGAACGAGCATGGACCGGGCGGAGGCGGGCCGCCCCCGTGCCTACTGCTCGCGGGCCTGCCGGCAACGCGCCTACCGCAGGCGCCATCGGCCCGCACCGTGACCGGGTGGCCCCCGGACCGGGCGGCCTTCTCCCGAACGTGTCCCCGGCCTGGAAGTGAGCCGATCCGCGCAGGTCATCGGCCTCCGGCGATTCCGGCGCGGTTCACGATCGGCACATGCCCGGCGCGGTCTACGCCCCGGCGTCCTCGCCTTCGGGGGCGGCGTTCCAGAGCCGGGCGAGGAACAGGGTGAGCGTGCCCGCGACGGAGTCGCCGGGCTCGCCCGGGTGGTCGAGCGCCCATGCGTCCAGCGCGTCGAAGACGCCGAGCGTCGCCACGGTGATCAGTTCGGCGCTCGGGAACGGATCGATCAAGCCGATGCGCAGGCCGTTCGCGACGAGCCTGTGGATCCAGGAACGGCCGTCGCGGGCGAGGTGTGGCTGCCGGGCGAGTACGGCCCGGTCGTCCGGGTGCTCACGCAGGTGCGCCACCAGCCGTACCGTACCCGCCGCCACCTGCTCCCACAGCTCGTCCCCCGCCGCCACGTCGACCCAGGGGCCGAGGGCGGCGAGCGTCCGGGTTCCGGCGTCGGCGACCACGGCGCCGAAGAGGTCGTCCTTGCCGTCGAAGTAGTGATAGGCGGAGGTCTTGGAGATGCCGGCCTCGGCGATGATCTGGTTGAAGGACGCGGCGTCCTTGCCGTCGCGCGCGAAGTGGGCGCGGGCGACGGTGAGGATGGAGGCTCGCGCGTCAGCCGGCAGCCGGTCGAAGCGTGGAAGCGGCATGGGTTCCCTAAAGGCTTTCCGTCAGCGGGGCGGCCGGCTGCCGGGTGGCAAGCCTGCGATTGACCCGGCCCGTCATGATCCAGTGTGCGGCCCACAGCGGGAGGGCGATCGCTCCGCCGGCGTACCCGGCCGTTCCGGGAAGGAGCGACAGGATTTGGAAAGTGCACCAGCCGTATCCGAGCGCCGTCCACCACCGGATGAATCCGCCCGGCACGCGCGCGCCATCGGTCGTCGAGGCGGCCACCGAGGTGGAGACGGCCCGCACGATGAAGAAGTCCTCGGTGAAGTTGTAGGGAATCGCGAACATCCACCAGACCGACGCGGGGGAGGCGGTCCGGGCTTCGGGCCGTACGAGCGTCATCGTCCGCTGGAGGGCGCGGCAGTACAGCGCGACGAGGCCGAGGAAAACGGCCAGGGCGATCGGCCCGCCGGGCATTCCCAGCGCCCCGATCTCGCCCAGGATCCCCGGCCCCCACTCCGGCGCCCAGAGCGGGTAGCCGAGAAGGATCGCGGTGAGGACGGTGCCCACGGTCTTGACGGCGACTCGCATGCCTGAAGTGTACCGCTAGTACACACCGGTGGTTCACGTCTGACCTGGAGTCCGGAGGAGGCAGCAGGACGCCCAGGAAAAGAGGTGAATCATCACAAGGAGAGCGACCGATGGCCGCCGGCAGCCTTGCCGCCGTCGCCGCCGGTGGATTGATCCGACCGCACCAGGAGAACCGCCACGCCGGCGCGTCCGACGACGTCGAACGCGTGACGGGCGTGCCCGCCCAGACGGTCGAGGCGTTCGCGGCCGCTCGCGGGGATTTCCATTCGGGCTGGGCCGCAGGCGAGCCGCACCGGCCGCGCAACGAAGGAATTCGATGCATGTATCCAAATTCCTGGACGCACTGGATGCGCAAATCGGAACGGTTCACCTTGCGGTGACCCGATGTCGAAACAAGCCGAAGAAGAACCGCTCCGCACGCGACAAGGGGCTCAACCGCGAACGCGCCCGCCGCCAGGCCAATCGTGTCTCGATTGGAGGGCGAGCACCATTCAACGACTCACCCACCATGTAGAACACGCTGCAAGCCCGGCGGTCCCCGACCCACGCGACCCTAGATTGGCCGATTACGGCCGAAACTATCGGAATTCTGCCGAAACTTCTGGACGAGACCTAATGCACGTGACGGCGATATTCCATGATCATGTTTGAGGGCCACCGCCCTCCGCCCGGCGCGCGATCGACCCGTTCGCCACGAAAGTTTCATCCTGCGCGCCGGGAACGGAAACGAGCCTTCCCTGGCCAGCACGCGCGGGGACACGCCCCGCGGGCCCGGCGTCCGAGGCTGCGAATCAAGTTACTTGACATCCGCAATCAGGTCGTATTTGCTCCCTTGCATTACACCCCCATGCAGCGCGCAAGCGGCATACCGATGAACGTTAGCGCTCACACCTCGATTCTGGTTTCGCAGCTCCGGGCATTCGATGCCGCTGATGGAGAGGAACGCAGGACATGTCTTTATCGTCGGCCCGGTCCCTACAGCCAGAGGGAATCGCAAATGTTGAAGCATAGGTCCATCCTCGGGGCCGTGGCGCTCGCGGCGGCTGTCGTCCTGGTGACGGGGCACGCGGCGATGAGCAGCGGCAGCAGCAGTACAGGAGCCTCGGCGTCCACCGCCGCGCTCGCGGGAACCGCAGGATGTGGAAAGAACCCGACGCTGAGCAGCGGGACACACACCATCCAGTCCAGCGGAAAGAATCGCAGCTTCATCCTGCGAATTCCCGCCAACTACAACAACAACAACCCCTATCGCCTGATCTTCGGCATCCACTGGCTGAACGGCACCATGAACGACGTCGACTCCGGTGGAAGCAGCGGGGCCTCCTGGTCCTACTACGGACAGCGGCAGCTGTCGAACAACACCGCGATCTTCATCTCGCCGCAGGGCCTCAACAACGGCTGGGCCAACTCCAACGGCGAGGACGTCACCCTCTTCGACGACATCATGCGGCGGGTGGAGGCGGATCTCTGCGTCGACCCCTCGCTGCGTTTCGCCATGGGGTTCAGCTACGGCGGCGGCATGAGCTTCTCCCTCGCGTGCAGCCGCGCGACGGTCTTCCGCGCGGTCGCGGTGTTCGCCGGCGCGCAGCTCAGCGGATGCAGCGGCGGCAACGAGCCCATCGCCTACATGGGACTGCACGGCATCACCGACAGCGTCCTCAACATCTCGCAGGGACGGGCGTTGCGGGACAGGTTCGTCCGCAACAACGGCTGCACCGCGCAGAACCCGCCCGAGCCCGGCCAGGGCAGCCGGGGCCACATCGTCACCGCCTACTCGGGGTGCCGCGCCGGGTACCCGGTCGTCTGGGCCGCGTACGACAACGGTCACACGCCCGCCCCGGTGGACGGGACCTACACCGAGAACGGCGCCCAGACCTGGACCAAGGGAGAGGTGTGGAAGTTCATCTCCCAGTTCCAGAGCACCTCTACACCCAACCCGACGCCCACCCCGACCGTCACCCCGACCGTCACCCCGACCCCGACGGTCACCCCGACCCCGACGACCAGCTTCCGCCTGCGCAGCGAGAGCGCCGGGCGCTGTGTCGACTCCCCCAACAGCGCCAGCGCCAACGGCACCCTGTTGCAGATCTACGACTGCCACACGGGCGCCAACCAGCTCTTCAGCTACGGCTCCGGCAGACTCCAGACCCTCGGCAAGTGCCTGGACTCCCCGACGAACGCCGGCTCCGGCACCCGCGTGCAACTGTGGGACTGCCACACCAACAGCAACCAGCAGTGGACCTTCAACTCCAACGGCACCGTGACCAGCGGCGCCAACAACCTCTGCCTCAACGTCACCGGCACCGGCAACACCTCCGCCGTGACCGTCGCCACGTGCAACGGCCAGGCCACCCAGAGATGGACCAGGGCATGACCGCCTACTAGCCGATGGCAGGCGTCGGGTCCAGGCGACTTCGCCTGGACCCGACGCGCTTCGTCGCCCAACGCGTGGGCGCACTCGAACGCCACGGGAGTCGGCACAGCCGGCGTGTCAGCGGTGGGTGATCCACCAGATGGTCAACGCGATGGGGGCCGAGGCGGCGGCCGCGGCCGCGCTGCGTACTGCGGCGGCCAAGGCGGCGTGGGTCAGGCGTCGCAGGAACGGGCGGTCGATCATGGGCGGGTCTCCTTATCGCGGGCCCCGGGCGCTGCTTGCCCGGGGCGGTGCCCTTATGAAGCCGCTTCGGAGGGTTTTCCGGATCCCCTCGCATCGGTGCGGTCGAGCGGGCAGGGTGGAAGACCTCGGGGAATGCGGTGATGGGCAGTTTTTCCGGATGGTTTCGATCCGGATCCGGATGTGCGAGAGGCACAGGGTTGAACGAAATCGGCGACACGACGGACGTGGCAGGGGCGGTGGACGCGGGGGATGCGACCAGCCGGTACGCCGCGGCGCTGCGGGCGTTGCATGTGGCGGCTGGTACGCCGACCGGGGCGGCGATCCGACGGCAGGCGGCCGCGCAGGTGCCGCCGTTGAAGGTGGCGCTCACGTCGTGGAGTGACTGGCGTAACGGTCGCAACGTCCCCTCCGGCGCGAAGGTCGCCGACTGGTTGATCGCCTTCCTGCACGGTCGCGCTCGGCACAGGTTCCCCGACTATGCTGCGCCGCCTCCGGTGTGGTGGGAGGAGCTTCGTCAGCGGGCGCTGGCCGAGCGCCGGCAGGGGGCGGGGCACGGTGGACGCCCACCCACTCGTCATCCGTCTGCCCACACTCCGCAGGAGGCCGAGAGTGAGTCGGTGCGGCGCTGGGTGGGGGTTGTGCCTCGGGCTGCGGACTGCTTTCAAGATCGCGAGATCGCCGACCGGCTCATCGAAGCGGCCCAGGACGGCGAGACGGTGGTGGTCTCGCAGGTGCTGGCCGGGATGGGCGGGATCGGTAAGACCCAGCTCGCCGCCGCCTACGTCCGTCGAGTGTGGGAGCGGCGAGGGGTGGGGGTGGTGGTGTGGGTGAGCGCGACCTCTCGTCCGCAGATCCTGGCCGGCTACGCCCAAGCCGCCACCGAACTCGGCCTGCACACTGACCCGGGCGACGTAGAGCAGGCTGCGCGCCGGTTCCTGACCTGGGTACAGAGCACGCCGACGGGGTGGCTGGTGGTGCTGGACGATGTGCAGGATCCCGCGGATGTGCGGGAGCTGTGGCCCTCGGGCACGGCGGGCCGAGTGGTGGTCACCACCCGCCGCCGAGACGCCGCCCTCGCCGAACGAGGCCGTCGCCTGGTTGATGTGGGGGTATTCACCGCGGCTGAGGCGCGCGCCTACCTGAGTGCCAAACTCGCCGTCCACGAACGCATCGACACCGAGACGGAGATCGATGCTCTGGCCGCCGACCTGGGCTACCTGCCGTTGGCACTGGCACAGGCGGCCGCCTACCTGATCGACGCGGACCTGGACTGCGCCGGCTACCGGGAGCGGCTGGCCGATCGGCGCCGTACCCTGGCCGAGGTGGTTCCCGAGAACGATGGCCTGCCCGATGACCACCCCGCGATCGTGGCCGCCGCCTGGTCGTTGTCAATCGACCGTGCCGATCGGGCCCGGCCCGCCGGGCTGGCCCGCCCGCTGCTGCGGGTGGCGGCGCTGCTGGATCCGCACGGCATCCCGCAGGCCGCGCTGACCAGTGCCCCGGTGCTGGACTACCTCGCCGCCGAACGACGGCCCCGGGCCGCCGGGGAGGTATCGGCTGCCGACGCTCGTGACGGCCTGCGGATGCTGCATCGCTTCAGTCTCCTCGGCCACGACCCGCAGGCGACCTGGCAGGAGATCCGAGTGCACCGGCTCATCCAACGTGCGACCCGCGAATCCCTCGACGCCGTCGAACTGATTGCGGCCGCGTACACCGCCGCTGACGCGCTGCAGGTGATCTGGCCGCCCATTGAACGGGATCAGGTCGGCCCTGTTCTCCGCGCCAATACCAGCGTGCTGCGAGACGTCACCGCCACCATCCTGTGGCGGCGAAACGACCGGGCTCACCCGGTCCTGCTTCACGCCGTGACAAGTCTGGGTGAGACTGGGCAGGTCACTGAGGCCCTCGCCGAATGTAACCGCCTGCACACCATCACCCTTCGTCTATCCGGCCCCGATCACCCTGACACGTTGTCCGCCGAGTATGAGCTGGCGTCCTGGCGGGGGGCGGCCGGGGATCCGGCAGGGGCAGCAGCCGCGTTCGAGGACCTGTTGAGCAAATACGTGCGAGTGCTCGGCTCAGATCACCCTGACACTCTCGCCACCCGACACAACCTCGCCCAGTGGCGAGGGGAGACAGGGGATGAGGCCGGAGCCGCAGGTGCCCTTGAGGAATTACTCGGCGTCCGGATGCGTGTACTGGGGCCAGATCACCCCGATACTCTCACCACCCGCCATAATCTCGCCCGATGGCAAGGTCGGGCAGGAGAAGCGTCGAGAGCCGCAGACGCCCTCGCCGAGCTGCTACCCGATCAAATACGAGTGCTCGGCCCAGATCACCCCGACACCCTTAACACCCGAGGCTTCCTCGCTTACTGGCGCGGGGCGGCCGGGGATGCGTCGGGAGCCGCAGACGCCCTCGCCGAGCTGCTACCCGATCAAACACGAGTGCTCGGCCCAGATCACCCCGACACCCTCATCACCCGAGGTAACCTCGCTCAGTGGCGGGGCCGGGCCGGGGACGGGGCTGGCGCCGCGAGTGCCCTCGCCAGGTTGCTAGAGCACAAGATGCGCATCTTGGGTTATGACCACCCCCACACCCTCGCTACCCGCCGACTCCTCGCTCACTGGCAAGGACAAGCGAAACCACAAAGCTCGGACAGTCCTGTCCAGCGAGCTTATTGACCACGCGGCAGCGACGTCGGACCACCCCTCGGGTCTGTCGATCAAACGGCTCTGGCTCACTTTCGGTGGTGACCGAGCGTGCTCACAGGCGATGAGGAGGCGCTGAAGACGAATCAGCCGGCCGGAACGGTGTCGTGGCGAGGTCCGGCAAGTGGGGGCACGGACGACTCGCAGTCCCACAAGCATCTGGTGAGGAAACCGCCCGGCTCCGCGAGGTCGGCTCGATGCGCACGTTCCGTTACTGCCGAAAGAGAGACGGAGCCCGGTCAGCGGCCGGCCGCACTCCTCTACAAGCCGACAACGGTGGGGCGGGTGGCTGCGAGCCGTGGCGTCTGGGTCGTCGATCTCGCCTGGGAGGTACGGGGGAACTTCGGCTACGCCCCGCGCAGTTGGACGACCCGGGGGTTGCGCGTTGCCGAATGGGCCCTGTCCCTCGCCGGTTGAGACGGCGACCCCACCCGAGCGGGCGACCGGCGGAACGGGTCCCGGCCGGTCGCGTCCGGACGAAGCCGGTACCGGCCGGTCAGGCGGGCGTCTCCTTCCGCGAGTCGCTCAGCACCGTGAACGTGATGCCCGCCCGCCGGAGCCGGTCGATCAGCGCGTCGCCCATCGCCACGGCGGTGGTGACCTGGCCCGAGACGTCGGGCAGGTCGTCGGTCGCCAGGCAGAGCGCCGACTCTCCGAGCATCTTGGCGGTCTCGTCGTAACCGGGGTCTCCGCCCGCGACCTCGGTGACGACGCGCGCCCCGCCCCCCTGGCCGAGGAAGGTCACCTTGAACCAGCTCCTGGCCCGTCGCTCGGCGCCGGGACCGTCCCCGGGGGCGAAGCGTCGCAGCAGCAGGGCACGCGCCGGGGGGATCCGGGCCAGCAGGGCGAGCGCCCCCGCCCCCGCGGCGAGGCCCAGCGCGACGGGCAGTCGCCTGACCGCGTAGTGGTGGCGGTAGGTGAAGTCGGGGCCGTAACGCTCCAGCGCGCGGGCCGAGCGGGCGACGACCCGCGGGTCGAGCGTGGGCAGCGGCAGGGCCCAGCCCCCGACGTAGCGGAGCGACCCGGGCCCGCCGCGCGCCTTCCTGCCCCCGGAAGCCGCGACGGCCCCGGCCGCGGCCGTGGTCCCGGGCGCGGGACCCGCCCAGGGGTGCCCTTCGAGTTCGCGCCGGAGACGCGCGGCCTCGGCCGCCTGCCGGAAGCGGGAGATCACCGTGACGGCGGAGTGCACCGTACCGCCCGACGCGCTGCCGGAGGCCCTGACGAACCCGCTGACCTCCAGCGGCACTCCCCGGGGCAGGTGCTTGACGGTGAAGTAGGCGCCGAGGTCGTGCGGGATCGAGTCGAAACCGCACGCGTGCACGAGCTTGGCCCCGGTCCGCCTGGCCCGCTCGTGGTGGCGGATGAACATGCGGTCGACGAACTCGGACTCGCCGGTGATGTCCGCGTAGTGGGTGCCCGCGTCGGCGCAGGCGGCCACGAGCGGCTCCCCGTAGGAGAGGAAGGGGCCCACCGTGGTCGCGACGACCCTGGCCTGCCTCGCGATCTCCGCCAGGGAGGCGGGGTCGGTCGCGTCGGCGTGGAGCAGCGGCAGCTCGGGCAGGCCGATCCGGTCCCTGACCGCTTCGAGCCTGGCCCGGTTGCGCCCGGCCAGGGCCCAGCGCACGGAGGGACCGGCGTGGCGCGCGAGATAGCCGGCGGTGAGCGTCCCGGTGAACCCGGTGGCGCCGAACAGCACGATGTCGTACGGGCGATCGTCAGGCATGGGCAGAGAATCCTCCCTGCCCATGCCTGACGCAAGGCGTACCGCCGGGTGTCGCGCGATCACCCAGGACGGGCACGGCGGCCGCGCTCGTCCCGAGACGGGCGCGGATTCCGCCACGCCCCCACCCTCACCTCGGTACGGGCGCGGCGGCGAGCCGGGGAAGCACGTTCTCGCCGAACCAGTACGACTCCTCCAGATGGGGGTAGCCGGACAGGACGAACTCCTCGATGCCGAGCGAGGCGTACTCCTCGATCCGCTCGGCGACCTGGGAGTGGCTGCCGACCAGCGCGGTCCCGGCGCCGCCCCTGACGAGGCCGACCCCGGCCCAGAGGTTCGGGTGGATCTCCAGGTCGCGGGCGGTGCCACCGGCGAAGCCCTCGTGCAGCTCCAGCATGCGCTTCTGGCCGACCGACTCGCTGCGGCCCAGCAGCTTCCTGGCCGAGACGATGTCGGCCGGGTCGATGGCGGCCAGCAACCGCTCCGCCTCCGCCCAGGCGTCGCGCTCGGTGTCGCGGGTGATCACGTGCAGCCGGATGCCGAAGCGGAGCTTGCGGCCCTGCTCCTCGGCCAGCCCGCGGACCCACTCGATCTTCCTCGCCACCTGCTCCGGGGGCTCGCCCCAGGTGAGGTAGACGTCCACGTGCCCGGCCGCGACCGGCCCCGCCGCCTGCGAGGAACCGCCGAAGTAGATCTCCGGTACGGGATCGGGCGTCTCGGACACCATCGCGCCGTCGACGCGGTAGTGCGTGCCCTCGAAGTCGTACGGGGTGCCGCTCCAGGCGCCGCGCACGATCGACAGGAACTCGTCGGTGCGCTCGTAGCGTTCGTCCTTGGACAGGTGGTCGCCGAACCTGGCCTGCTCGACGGTCTCCCCGCCGGTCACCACGTTGAGCAGGAGCCTGCCGCGCGAGAGCCGCTGGTAGGTGGCGGCCATCTGCGCGGCCAGCGTCGGGGACATGAAGCCCGGCCGGAACGCGACGAGAAACTTCAGCCGTTCGGTCTCGCGGGTCAGCGCGGCGGTGACCAGCCAGGCGTCCTCGCACCAGGTGCCGGTCGGGGTGAGGACGGCCTCGAAGCCGAGCTGCTCGGCGGAGCGGGCGACCTGCGCGAGATACTCGATGTCCGGCGGGCGGAACGCCGCCGCCTCGGAGCGGCCGTGCCCTCTGGCGAGGCCGTGGCCGCCCCCGGTGAGGACCCGGCTGTCGCCGGCGGTGGGCAGGAACCAGTGGAACTTCATCGGGTGCCTCCGGGCCTCGGGAAGGGCGTCACGAGGGGTTCTCCAGGGTGGCGTCGAAGCGGGTGTCGACGACGTCGGCGATCTTGATGGGTGCCGGGATGAGCTTGGCCTCGCTGAAGGCGTCGGCCACCAGCTGCTCGCGCTCGACGACGTCCCCGGCGAGTTTGAGGTCCTTGAACGAGCTGCGCTTGATCGCCGTGCCGACGATCCCCGGGTCGAGCCCGGTGAGCTCGGAGTAGACCTTGGTCCACTCGTCCTGGTTGTCGTTGGCCCACTGGTGCGCCTTGCGGATCCGCCCCACCCAGTCGCCCAGGGCCGCCGTGCGGGCCGGGTCGGCGAGGGTGTCCTCGCCGGTGATCTGGAACTCGAAGCCGTTGGCGTAGCCCTTGCCGTCGATCAGGATGCGCGCCTTGGTCTGGACCTCGGCCTGGGCGGTGTAGGGGTCCCAGATGGCCCAGGCGTCGATCTTGCCGGAGGAGAGCGCGGCGAGGGCGTCCGGCGGCTGGAGGTACTGGGGCTGGATGTCGCCGAAGTTCAGGCCCTCCTTCTTCAGCACGGCCAGCAGGTGGAAGTTCGAGGAGCTGCCCTTGGCGACGGCGACGCGCTTGCCGCGCAGGTCGGCCGGGGCCTTGATGGGCGAGTCCGCCGGGACGACGATGGCCTGGCCTCCGACCTGCTTCTCCGAGACCGCGACGATGGCGATCTTCGCCCCTGCGGCCGCGGCGAAGACCGGCGGGGCGTTGCCCACCGCGCCGAAGTCCAGGGAGCCGGCGTTGATGGCCTCCAGGATCGGCGGCCCCGAGGTGAACTGGGACCAGGTCACCTTGTACTCGACGTCGTCGAGCTGGCCGGCCGCGGTCAGCAGAGCCTGCAGGCCGGTGCCCTTCTGGTCGCCGACGCGCAGCGTCACCTGGGACAGGTCGACCGAGCCGTCGGCGCGGACGCGTCGTTCCTCCCCCGCCCCGCATGCGGCGGTGACGGTGAGGAGCAGTGCCGCGGCGATCAGGGCGGTGACACGACGTTTCATGTGGTTCCTTCCGGGGTGACGCCCAGCCGGTCGAGCAGGGTGGAGCGCAGCGCGATGAGGTCGGGGTGGTCGCGGTGGCGGGGCCGGGGCAGCTCGACCCTGGACTCGTGGGCGATGGCGCCCCCGTCGAGCACCAGGACGCGGTCGGCCAGCAGCATGGCCTCGTCCACGTCGTGGGTGACGAGGAGGATGCCGGGGCGGTGCCTCGCCCACAGGTCGAGCACGAGCCGGTGGATGGTGATGCGGGTCAGCGCGTCCAGGGCGCTGAACGGCTCGTCGAGCAGGAGCAGGCCGGGCTCGCGGACCAGTGCCCTGGCCAGGGAGGCCCGCTGGGCCTCGCCGCCCGACAGGGTGAGCGGCCAGGCGTCGCGCAGGCCGCCGAGGCCGACCTCCTCCAGCGCGGCCAGCGCGGCGGCGCGCGGGTCGGGGGCGCGCAGGCCGAGGGCGACGTTGGCCAGGACCCGTTTCCAGGGCACGAGCCGGGGTTCCTGGAAGGCCACGGCGACGGTGTCGCCGACCTCGACCTCGCCCCTGGCGCCGGGGTCGAGCCCCGCGAGCACCCGCAGGAGGGTGGACTTGCCCGAGCCGCTCCGGCCGAGCAGGGCGACGAACTCGCCCCGGCCGATCTCCAGGTCGATCCCGTCGAGGACCCGCCGCTCTCCGAAGGCCCGGCTGAGCCCCCTGACCGCCGCCACCGGAGCCGCCGTACGGGACGGGGCCTCCGCGGAGGGCCGGGGCCTCGTAGCGGATCGGGACTCGGCTCGGGGCGGGGCCTCGGTACGGGACGAGGCCTCGGTACGGGACGAGGTCAGCGTGACAGGAAATTCTGCCGCCATGACAGGGCCCTCCTCTCCAGCAGGCGCACCACCGCGTCCGTCAGCAGGCCGAGGATCGCGTAGACGATCAGGCCGACGACGACCACGTCGGTGCGCAGGAACTCCCGGGCGTTGTTGATCATGTATCCCAGTCCGGCGTCCGCGTTGATCTGCTCGGCCACGATCAGCGCCAGCCAGGCCACACCCAGGCTCTGCCGCAGGCCGACGAGGGTCTGGGCCAGCGCGCCCGGCAGGACGATCTGGGTGACCGTCTCCGTGCGGCTCAGCCGCAGCACCCGGGCCACCTCGGCGAGCCTGCCGTCGACGCCGCGGATTCCGGAGAAGGTGTTGAGGTAGAGCGGGAAGAGCACGCCGAGGGCGACCAGGGCCACCTTGGGGATCTCCCCGATGCCGAACCAGAGGATGAACAGCGGGATCAGGCCGAACAGCGGGAGCGCCCGCAGCATCTGCAGCGGCGGGTCGACGGCGTTCTCGCCCACCCGGCTGAGCCCGGCGACCAGGGCCAGGCCGATTCCGGCGACCGCGCCCAGGGCGAAGCCGATCGCGGCCCGCTGGAGCGAGACGGCGATCGCCTCGGGCAGGACGCCCTCCTGGACGAGCCCGGCGGCGGTGGTGAGGATCTTCAGGGGTGAGGCGAGGAGCCGTTCCGGGAGGAGCCCGGCGGCGCTGACGACCTGCCAGACGACGACGATGACCAGGGGGCTGACGAGGCGCTGCCAGGCGGTGGAGGACAGCGGGACGCGTGACCGTGGTGGCACGGCCCGCTGTCGCATCCCCGCGTCGACGGCGGGAGCGGACACGGAAGACCTCATTCACGGCTGGAGGCTGGGTTCCCGCCCATCGTCCGGCGAATAACCCATAAAGTCAATCGGAAATACATGCTATTGCGGATTGCGCGCCGAAGGACCCTGGTTGGTAGGTTTTCCGCAAAACACAGGTGAACGCGCACGCGGAGGAGCTGGCACGGTGGAGGTCGAGCAGACGGCACTGCCCGGTATAGGACTGCGGCACGAGTTCACGACGCGGTCGGGCAGGCGCATCGGGATCGTCTCTCACCGCACCGGCCGCCGCGACCTGGTGATATACGACCCCGACGATCCCGATCGCGCGTGCGAGACCATCAAGATGAACGACGAGGAGGCCGACGCGCTCGCCGAGCTGCTCGGCGCCCCGCGCATCGTGCAGCGCCTCAACGACCTGCACCGCGAGGTCGAGGGCCTGGTCAGCCTGCAGCTGCCGATCCTGCCCGGCTCCCCGTACGCCGGCCGGCCGATGGGTGACGCGCGCGTCCGCACCCGCACCGGCGCCTCCATCGTGGCCGTGGTGCGCGAGGGCCAGGTGTTCGCCAGCCCCGCCCCCGACTTCGGGCTGGCCGAGAGCGACGTGGTGGTCGTGGTGGGCAGCCCCGAGAGCACATCCGCCGTCTCCGACATCCTTTCCGGCGGGTAGGGCACCGGGTGCACACTGCGATTCTTTTCCTTGAGCTCGGTGCTGTCCTTCTCGGGCTCGGCATACTGGGAGCGCTCGCCCTGAAGGTGGGCATCTCGCCCATCCCCCTCTACCTCATCGCCGGCCTGGCCTTCGGCACCGGCGGCATCCTGCCCCTCGCCACCAGCGAGGAGTTCATCTCGGTCGGCGCCGAGCTCGGCGTCATCCTGCTGTTGCTCACCCTCGGCCTGGAGTACAACGCCGACGAGCTCGTGACGAGCCTCAAGAGCAACGCGCGCGCGGGCGTCGTCGACCTGGTGCTCAACGCCGCGCCCGGCGCGATCGCCGCGCTGCTGCTGGGCTGGGGTCCGGTGGCCGCCATCGCCATGGCCGGCGTCACGTACGCGACCTCCTCGGGCATCACCGCGAAGGTCCTGTCCGACCTGGGGTGGATCGGTAACCGCGAGACGCCGGTGGTGCTGTCGCTGCTGGTCTTCGAGGACCTCACGATGGCGATCTACCTGCCGGTCCTCACCGCGGTGCTGGCCGGGCTGAGCTTCGCCGGCGGCGCGGTCACCGTGGCGATCGCGCTGGCCGCGGTCAGCGTCGTGCTGCTGGTCGCGCTCCGCTACGGCAAGGCCATCGAGGCGTTCGTCTCCAGCCCCAACTCCGAGGTGCTGCTGCTGAAGGTCATCGGGCTCGCGCTGCTGGTCGCCGGGGTGGCCCAGCAGCTGCAGGTCTCGGCCGCGGTCGGCGCCTTCCTGGTGGGCATCGCGCTCTCGGGCGAGCTGGCCGAGGACGCCCAGGCGCTGCTCACCCCGATCCGCGACCTGTTCGCCGCGGTGTTCTTCGTCTTCTTCGGCCTGCAGACCGACCCGACCAAGATCCTGCCGGTCGCCGGGCTGGCCGCGCTGCTCGCCCTGATCAGCATGATCACGAAGCTGCTCACCGGCGCCTACGCCGCCCGCCGGGCGGGCATCGCCAAGGCCGGGCAGGCGCGGGCCGGTATCGCGCTCATCCCCCGGGGCGAGTTCAACATCGTGATCGCCGGACTCGCGGTGGCCGCCGGGGTCCATCCCGACCTGGGCCCGCTGGCCGCCGCGTACGTCCTCATCCTCGCCGCGTTCGGCCCGCTGGCCGCGCGGCTCGTCCAGCCCTTCATCACCGCCATCGCCAAGCGCGCCTGAGATCCCGCCCGGCCCGCCGGGACGGCGGGCCGGGCGGGATCCCCACGGCCGCTCGGCGGGTCATCCGTCCTGGAGTACGGACAGGATGTTGCCCGCGGGGTCCTTGAACCACGCGATGGGGGGACCCTCCTCCCGCATGACGCCCCTGTCGTCCTGCGGGAAGCCGTCGTACCGCTCGAAGACCACCCCGCGCCCGACCAGCCCGTCGACGGCGGCGTCGATGTCGTCCACCGGGAAGTTGAGGATGGTGTACGAGGCCGGGACGTGGCCGTGCTTGGGGTAGACCAGCACCTTCCCGCCCCCGGCGAGGTGCAGGGTCAGCATGCCGTTCTCCTCCGACACCTCCAGTCCCAGGGTCTCGGTGTAGAACTTCCTCGCCGTCTCGACGTCGTCCACCGCGAACCCGCTGAACGCCTTGGTCTGCCGGAACATGCGCTTCTCCTTTTCCCGTCGTTCCCCGGACAGGTCCTCTTCCCCGTCGTTCCCCTGACGGGTCGTCCTCTCGCCGTTCCCCGGACGGGTCATCGCCGCGCGGCGGCGAGATACTCCGGGCTGAGCTCGATGATCTGGATGTAGTTGCCGTCCGGATCGACCAGGGTGCCGAACAGCCCGGCGTCCCGCCGCTCGACCTCGACCAGCCAGGTCACCCCCAGGCCGTCGAGATGCGCGGCCGTGGCACGGGCGTCCTCCACGTGGAAATTGAAGATCACCCGTCCTGGTTCGGCGGTCGCGGTGGCGACGTCGGCGCGGCCTTCGAAGAGCACCCGGACACCGCCGAAGTCGATGAAGCCGTCTCCGAAGTGCTCGGGTTCCAGCGCGGCGAGGTACCAGGCGTGCAGCCTGGCCGGGTCGGCGCTGCCGAACAGGATGCTGCCGAGGGCAGAGGTTTTCACGGTACTGTCCCTTCCCGCACCCCGCGGGGCACGGTTCTCCCGGTTCTCCTCCTGTGCCGGGTCGCCGTCCGCCGGCGGTCGTCTCCCGCCGGCGGCTCGTCGTCCCGTGACGGATTCTCTCCGGCTGACGGATCGCGGACGCCCCGTCGCGGGGCGCCTCACCGGGGACGTCGGAGCCCGCGACGCGTTCTCGACATCCCCCGGCCGGATTCCCGCAAAAAAATCTCCGGCACCCGGCGGTGACCGCCGGGTGCCGGAGAGGGTGTGGGTGACGCGGGCACCAGGGGGGGACCTGTCGATGTCGCCGAGGTCCTCGGGCCTCAGCTCGGGAACCTCCCTGCGGCCGAAGTGGGCGGCCTCGGTGTGGCGCCCGGAGATCCGGGCGCGCCATCCGGCCCGCCCGGAACTGACGTAGTCGAGGGTGGCGACGGAGCTCGCGACGTGGAAGGGCTCGAGGAGCCCCCGGGAGGGACGTCCTCCTGACGTCGGCGCCAAGATCTGATAGGCATTCGTCCCGTGATGCGTTTCCTGACAGTTCTCGCGACGGTTCTCCCCTTGATGGCCGCCACGGCCGCGGTTCCGGCTGCGGCCTCCGGCAAGCCGCGCGTCCCGGCGGGGGTGACCGCCGGGTACGTGGTCTTCGACCGGCAGGCTGCGAAGGTGACCGAGTACCGCAACGCGCATCGAAGGTTCCGGTCGGCGTCGGTGGTGAAGATCCTCATCGCGATCGACCATCTGGAGTCGCGCAAGAGCGTTCCCCAGCGGGACCTGGCGCTGCTCAAGGTCATGCTGCGGGTCAGCGACGACGACGCTGCGACGTCCTTCTGGACCCGGGGCGGCCAGGGGAGGATCATCCAGCGGATGGCGCGCAAGCTGCGGCTCACCGACACCGTTCCCCCACCGGCCGACAAGCCGGGCTTCTGGGGTTACACCTCGCTCAGCGCGATGGACGTCGTCAAGACCTACCGCTACCTGCTCGACCGGGCCGATCCCGAGGTCCGCGACCTGATCCTGGGCCATCTGCGCAGGTCGGGGCAGTGCGGCTCCGACGGTTTCGACCAGTACTTCGGCATCCCCCGCGCGGTGCGCGGGCCGTGGGCGGTCAAGCAGGGCTGGTCGGGGTACGGTTCCACGCCCCCGGCCCGCTGCCGTCCCGCGACCTCCACCGCGTCGACGACCCGCCCCACGACCTCCGCCGCGTCCGCGCCCGTATCCACGTCCGCGGCCCGGCTCGCGTCCGGCGGCGACGTCCCGCTCACCGCGCGGGTCGCGCCCGCCCAGGCCGGGCCGGTGCCGGACCTGGGGCGCCCGGTCCTGCACACCACCGGGCTCGTCGGGCCCAAGGAGCGCTGGATCGTGGTCCTGCTGACCGCCCACCCGGCGGGGACCACCTGGCAGCGCTCCACCGCCCAGACGACGAAGCTGGCCCGGGAGGTCCACCTCAGCGGAACCTCCTGATCACCGCCCCGACTCGTCGAGGGAGGCGATGACGCGGCGCAGGGTGTGCTTCAGGTCGAGGACCTCGGCGGGGGCGAGACCGGCCGCCCCGAAGATCTGGGCGGGGACGTCGCACGCCCGCTCCTCCAGCTGGGACCCCTTGGACGTGAGCCGCACCAGCACGGAACGCTCGTCGTCGGCGCTGCGCTCGCGGCGCACCAGGCTCGCCGCCTCCAGCCGCTTCAGCAGCGGCGACAGGGTGCCCGAGTCGAGCCGCAGCCTGACGCCGAGTTCCTTGACCGTCACCGGCTCGCGCTCCCAGAGCACCATCATGACCAGGTACTGCGGGTAGGTCAGGCCGAGGTCGGCCAGCACCCTGCGGTAGGCGGCGTCCAGCGCGCGAGACGCCGCGTGCACGTCGAAGCAGACCAGGTTGTCGACGGAGATCTTCACATCACAATTGTACCGAGCTTGACTGTTAACAACTAAATTGCACACAATTGAGTTGCCCAAAACCGAGAAGGGGATCCCGATGAGTACGCTTTACACCGCCATCGCCACCGCCAACGGCAGGGAAGGACGGGCGGTCTCGTCCGACAAGCGCCTCGACGTGGCCCTCGCGCCGCCGAAGGAGATGGGCGGCTCCGGCGAGGGCACCAATCCCGAGCAGCTGTTCGCGGCCGGGTACGCCGCCTGCTTCGCCAGCGCGCTCCAGCTGGTCGGCCGCAAGCGGAAGGCCGATGTCTCCGAGGCCTCGGTGACCGCCGAGGTGGGTCTCGTCCAGGCGGGCAAGGGCCTGGTGCTCTCCGTGACGCTGCGCGTCGAGCTCCCCGACGAGTTGCACGGGGAGGCCGGCACCGCCCTCGTGGAGGCCGCCCACCAGGTCTGCCCCTATTCCAACGCCACCCGGGGCAACGTCCCGGTCAACCTCGTGATCGAGTAGTCGGGCTCCCGGGGATCGCGGTCAGGGAAGGGGCCTGCGGCCGGCGAAACCGAGCTCGTCCCGATGGTACCACACCAGCTCGCGGTCCCCTTCGAGCCAGCACAGCCGCACCCGCACCCCGTCGAGCACCGAGGGGAAGTCGACCAGCAGGGGCGCGACACCCTTGACCTCGATGCCCCGCTCCTCGAACCAGCCGAGGATCTCCTCCAGCCTGGCCTCGTAGGCCTTCGCCTCCGCCAGCCCGCCGGCCGCGGAGGTGCCCGTGCTGCGGAGCTCGTACGCGAGCTCGGCCAGCTCACCCCGCATCGCCACGAACGCGGCGGCCCGCTCCAGCAGCACGGGCATGAGCGCCCGCGCCTCCTCGACGGTGAAGATCCTGTCCACCCCTGCACGCTAGCGCGTCCCCGCCCGGAACGCTGCGAAGCACCGGGAGCGCCGGGAGGCATCGGGGGCACCGGCGGGGCGCCCGGCGAGGTACCCGGCGGGACACTCGGCGGGACGCAGAAGTTTTGTCAGCGAATGCTGACAAAATGGGATTGTCAGCTTATGCTGACAACATGGGATCGCTGAGCGAGTTCGCCGAGGCCGTCGACGGCGAGGATCCGGTGGTGGCGCTGGCGGCCGTGGCGGCACTGCGCAGGCTTCTGGAGGAGCTTGAGGCCGCGCACGTCATCGAGGCCAGAAGCCGGGGTTCGTCCTGGGAGGTCATCGCCGCGGCGCTCGGAGTCAGGCGGCAGACGGCACACCGCAAGCACGCACACCGAATCACCGAGGGCGGGAGCTGACGATGTTCGCGAGATTCACCCCCGAGGCCCGGCGGACCACGGTCCGCGCCGGACTGCTGTCGCTCGACCACGGCCGCACCACGCTCGGCGAGGACATGCTCCTGCTCGCCCTGGCCGAGTCGTGGCCGGTGACGGGTTTCTCGGCCACCCCGCAGGCCGTCGCACCGGGGGTGGCCGGCGTGGAGGCCGTCACCCCCGAGGCGGTCGGCGCGGAGATCCGGAACCGCGAGGCCGCGAGGGGCCGGGCGGGCGACCGCGAGCTGCTGGCCGCCATCGGCGTCGACCTGGACGAGATCAGGCGGCGCCTCCCGGCCCGGCGGACGGACCCCCTGGCGTGGCGGCTGACGCGCTCACGGCTGCGCCCGCTGAACGTGACGCTCAGCGGGCCGGCCGGTGACCTGCTCCTCACCGCCGGGGCGAGGAAGGTCGTCGAGGTCGCCCTGCACACCTCCGGCACCGGCACCGGCTCCGAGGTGACCGACGAGGATCTGCTGAAAGGCCTGCTGGCCGACTCCTCGAACGCCTCGGTCTCCATCCTGCGCGGCCTCGGTGTCGACCTCCGCGGCCTCGCGGCGAGCATCGGCTTCCTGCGCGAACCGGCCTGAGGGCGAAGCGAACCCGTCCGAGGACGAAGCGAACCGGCCTGGGGACAGAACGGGTGAGGTCAGATCTCCATGCCGTAGAAGCGCGCGGCCGTGCCGCCGAGGACGGCCTCCCTGCCGGCCCCGTCGAGACCCGACAGCAGCACTCCGGTCTCCTCCCAGACCTTGGCGTAGTCGCCCGCGAGGACGGCCACCGGCCAGTCGCTGCCGAACATCAGCCGCTCGGGGCCGAACGCCTCGAGCGCGTGGTCGACGTAGGGGCGGAGGTCCTCGGCCGTCCAGGTCTCGGGGTCGGCGGCGGTGTTGAGACCGGACACCTTGCCGTACACGTTGGGATGCTCGGCGGCGCGGGAGATGAGCGACGCCCACGGCTCCCAGCCCTTCTCCCTGATCGGCGGCTTGGCCAGGTGGTCGATGACCAGCCGCAGCCCGGGGACGCGCTCGGCGAGGAACGGCACGTGCTCCAGATGCCTGGGCAGCACCGCCACCACGTCGAACGGGAGCCCCGCCGCGGCGAGCAGGCCCAGGCTCTCGACCACCGTGTCCTGGACGACCCAGTCGGGGTCGGGGTCGTCGTGGATGAGATGCCTGACCCCGGCGAACCTCGGATGCCTGCCGTAGCGCTCCAGCGCCGCGGCCGCCTCGTCGGGCCGGTTCAGCGGGACCCATCCCACCACGGCGGCGACGAAGTCGTGGGCGTCCGCCTGCGCCAGCATCGCGTCGGTGTCGGCGTAGGTGTCGGCGGCCTGGACCAGCACGGTCCGTTCCACGCCGACGGCGGCGAGCTGCGGGAGGAGTTCCTCGGGGGTGAAGGTGCGGTAGAGCGGTCCCGCCTCCGGTGTCAGCCAGGAGTATGAGCCCGTCTCCAGGTTCCAGAAGTGCTGGTGGGCATCGATGACGGCCATCCACCGCTCCCCTTCGATTTCTCGATAGATCGTCTGAACCTGCACAAACTAGGGCGAGGCGGCAGGGGTGTCAACGCCGCCGGCCTGCGGGAACCGGGCGGTGAGCCGGCGGCCGTACGGGGCGGTGCGCCCGCCCTCACACGTACGGGCCGGTGGCGGACGCTCCCCCTGAGAGGAGTTGTCCGCCACCGGCCCGTACGCCCGCCGGAGGGCCGCCGTCGCCACGCCGGCCCCCGGTCGACACCGGCTACACCGGCTACACCGGCGACAGGGCCGGGTCGTCCGACCGCAAGGCGGGCGGCGGGGGCGAGGTGTCGTCGCCGTGCTCGTCGTCGAGGAGGGTCGTCTCGTCGAACGGCGCCCTGCCCGCCAGCACCTCGGTCGCGCGCTCCCGGTCGAACTCGCCCGTCCAGGTGCCGATCAGGACGGTGGCGACCGCGTTGCCGGCGAAGTTGGTCAGCGCCCGCGCCTCGGACATGAAGCGGTCGATGCCGACGATGAGGCCGACGCCGTCGACCAGGTCGGGGCGGTGGGACTGCAGGCCGCCCGCGAGGGTGGCCAGGCCCGCGCCGGTGACCCCGGCGGCGCCCTTCGACGCGATCATCATGAACACCAGCAGGGATACCTGCTCGCCGAAGGCGAGCGGGGCGCCGGTGGCGCTCGCGACGAACAGCGTGGCCATGGTGAGGTAGATGGCCGTGCCGTCGAGGTTGAAGGAGTACCCGGTCGGCACGGTGATGCCGACGACGGGCTTGCTCACGCCGAGGTGCTCCATCTTGGCGATCAGGCGGGGCAGGGCCGACTCCGACGACGAGGTCGACAGGATCAGCAGGAACTCCCTGCCCAGGTAGCGCAGCAGCGAGAACAGGCCGACCCGCGCCACCAGGAAGAGCATCGGGCCGAGGATGACGAACACGAAGAGCACGCAGGTCAAGTAGAAGGCGAGCATGATGACGCCGAGGCTCCTGAGCGCGTCCATGCCGGTGGCTCCGACGACCGCGGCTATCGCGCCGAAGGCGCCGATCGGGGCGGCCCACATGATCATGGCGAGGATCCGGAAGACGAGCCGCTGGATGTGCGTGATGCCGTTCAGGATGGGCTTGGCGCGCTCGCCCATCGCCTGCAGGGCGAAGCCGGTGAGCAGCGCGACCAGGAGGGTCTGCAGCACCTGGCCCTCGGTGAACGCCGACACCAGCGTGGTCGGGATGACCCCGAGCAGGAACGACACCGTGTCGGTCTCGCCGCCCTTGGCCGCCTCGGCCTCGGCGGCCTTGCGGAGCTCGTCGGTGAGCTGCAGGCCCTGGCCGGGGTCGACCAGGTTGCCCACGAGCAGGCCGATGCCCAGCGCGACGGTCGACATGGCGATGAAGTAGCCGAGCGCGAGGCCGCCGACCCGGCCGACCTTGGCGGCCTTGGTGACCGACCCGACACCGAGGACGATGGTGCAGAAGATGATCGGGCTGATCATCATCTTGATCAGGGCGACGAAGGCGGTGCCGAGCGGCTTCAGGGCCACGCCGACGTCGGGGGCCGCGAACCCGATCGCGATACCGGCGACCACGGCGACGATGACGGCGATGTACAGGTAATGTGTTTTATCTCGGGCCGCGCTCATGCGTGCTCCACCGCGCTAGAGGAAAAATCCGGTCGAGCGACTATCTCCGGCTCTGTGATCTAAGTCACCATTGCGTACATTTCGTTCGTGAACTTGCGGAAACTTCCCAGACGCATGCGCGACTGGAGCCTGGCCAGGCAGATGCTGGCCCTCCAGATCGTCGTCGTGGGCGTCACCGTGACCGGTGGCGCTCTGCTGGCGTTCCTGCAGATGCGTGACCTGCTCGTCGAGGAGGCCGTCGGCACCGCCAGGGCGGTGACCGTCAGCGTGGCCGACTCCCCCTCCGTCCTCGCCTCCCTGGGCGACTCCGCGGCCCTGCAGCCGTACGCGGAACGGGTGAGGCGGGAGACCGGGGTCGACTTCATCACGATCATGAGCCTCGACGGCGTGCGCTACACGCATCCCAACCCCGCCGAGATCGGCCGCCGCTTCCTCGGCAACACCGCGCCCGCCCTGGCGGGGCAGGTCTTCACCGAGACCTACACCGGCACGCTCGGCCCCTCGGTCCGCGCCGTCGCCCCGGTCCGCGACGCCCGTGGCGAGGTGCGGGCCCTGGTCAGCGGGGGCATCACCATCAGCAAGATCAGCGTCAGGCTACGCGGGCAGATCACCGGCGCCGTGCTGATCGGCCTGCTCGGCCTGTCCGTCGGCGGGGCGGGCACCTACCTGGTCGGGGCCCGGCTGCGCCGCCAGACCCACGGGATGGGCCCCGCCGAGCTGAGCCGGATGTACGAGTACCACGACGCGATCCTGCACGCCGTACGGGAGGGCCTGCTGCTCGTCGACGACGCGGGCACGGTGACGCTCTGCAACGACGGCGCCAGGGAGCTCCTGGGCCTGACGGGCGAGGTGAACGGCAGGCACGTCACCCGGCTGGGCCTTCCCCCCTCGCTGGGCGAGCGGCTCTCGGTGGGCGAGAACCGTACCGACGAGATCCACATGACCGGGGAGCGGGCGCTGGTGGTGAACGCGGCGGTGGTCCGCTCCGGCAACCGCTCGCTCGGCACCGTGGTCACTCTTCGCGACCACACGGAGCTGCAGTCCCTGACCGGGCAGCTCAACGCCGAGCGCGGCTTCGCCGACTCCCTGCGGGCCGCCGCGCACGAGTCGGCCAACCGGCTGCACACGGTCATCACCCTCGTCGAGCTGGGCCGCGCCGAGCAGGCGGTGGCGTTCGCGACCGAGGAGATCAAGGCCGCGCAGCAGCTCACCGACCAGGTGGTGGGCGCCGTACGCGAACCCGTGCTCGCCGCGCTGCTGCTGGGCAAGAGCGCCGAGGCCGGGGAGCGGGGGGTGGAGCTGTCGATCACCCCGGACAGCGAGCTCGACGACCTCGGTCTGGACACCCGCGACCTGGTGACGATCGTCGGCAACCTGATAGACAACGCGGCGGACGCGGCCATGGCGGGCACCCGGCCCGCGCGGGTGGAGGTGCGGCTGCGCGCCGACGAGACGACCTTCGTGATCAGCGTGGCGGACAGCGGCCAGGGCCTCGACCCGGCGACGGCGGGCGAGGCCTTCCGGCGGGGATGGACCACCAAGGGCGACGGCCGCGGCCTCGGCCTGGCCATGGTCGGCCAGGCGGTCCGCCGCATGGGCGGGACGATCGAGGTCGGCGGGACGGGCGAGCCGGGCGAGCCGGACACGGCCGTGTCGAGCCCGGCCGCGGAGGCCGCCCGCGCGGGCGGGGGAGGTGCCGGGCGACCGGCGGAGAACGGGGCGGGCGCGGTGTTCACCGTACGGCTGCCGCTGCGGGGGAAGGGCACGTCATGATCTCGGTACTGGTCGTCGAGGACGAGGAGATCACCGCCGAGGCGAACCGGGTCTTCGTGGAGCGGGTGCCCGGCTTCCGGGTGGCGGGAGTGGTCAGGTCGGGCGGCGACGCGCTGCGCTTCCTGCGGCGGCACCCCGTCGACCTGATCCTGCTCGACCTCTACCTGCCGGACATGCACGGGCTGGAGGTGTGCCGGGCGCTGCGGGCGGCGGGCGTGATGTCGGACGTCATCGCGGTCACCTCGGCGCGGGACCTGTCGGTGGTCAGGTCGGCCGTCTCCGTCGGCGTGGCCCAGTACCTGCTCAAACCGTTCACCTTCGCCTCGCTGAACGAGAAGCTCACCCGCTACGCCGAGTTCCGGTCGTCGGTGGAGGGCGTGGGAGAGGCGAGCGGTCAGGGCGAGGTGGACCGCGCGCTGGCGGCGCTGCGGGGCCCGGCGCAGAACCTCCTGCCGAAGGGGATGACGCAGGCCACCCTCGACGCCGTACTGGCGGAGCTGCGCAAGTCCCCCGGCGGCCTGTCGGCCCAGACCGCCGGGGCGGCGATCGGCGTCTCCCGGGTGACCGCCCGCCGTTACCTGGAGCATTTGACGGAGAGCGGGATCACACACCGGGTGCCCCAGTACGGTGGCCTCGGACGACCCGAGCTGCTCTACCGGGTCATTTGAGGCCCCGCCGGGGCACGGCGGCCCCGGAACTGGTAGGAAAAAGGCAGCCCGCCCTGCCACCCGCGGGCAAAGGAGTGCAGCATGGCCTTTTTCACGGTCTCATCGAGCCTGCTCGGGACGGCGTTCGTCGTCCGGGCGCTCGGAGAACTCGACTACCGCCACTCTCCCGCCCTGCGCGCGGAGATGGACAAGGCATGGGCCGCCGAGCCGCCCTCCCTGGTCGTGGCCGACGTCGCGGGTCTCACCTTCTGTGACTCCACCGGGGTCGCCGAGCTGATCCTGGCGCTCCGGCGGAGCCGCACCCTGGGCGTCCGGCTCGCCCTCGTCGGCGTGCACGGCACCCTGGAGCGGATCCTCACCATCACCGGCCTGCGCTCCTCCTTCGAGGTCTTCGCCTCTGTGGAGGAGGCGCTGCAGAAGGCCTGATCAGCTGTTTCCCTGGTCCATCGGCACGCGGGGCGCGTCGATGATGACGTCCGAGAAGATGTCGACCATCAGGGCGATCACGCCGCCGACCGCGATGATCCCGGCCCCGACCCAGAAGAACGTCCAGTTGGGGCCGAGGCACAGGGCGACGCCCCCCACGGTGAACCCCAGCAGGATGACGATCACCGCGAGCCAGGACTTGGGGCTTCCCCCGTGACTTCCAGCCATGAGTCTTTCCTCTCCCTGTTCTCTGATTCTCCGCGAATCAGTGATGCGCGCCGTCCGCCGCGGCGATCACCCGTGTCAGTGACCGGTGGAGCTCCTGGAGCTCCTCCAGGTTCATACCCAGACGCTCGACGATCGCCGGCGGAACCTTCTCCGCCTCGTCCCGCAGCCTGTGGCCCTCCGGTGTGAGCGAGACGGCCAGGACACGCTGGTCCTGGCTGTCACGCCGCCTCCGGATGTAGCCGACGGCCTCGAGACGCTTCAGCAGCGGGGACAGCGTACCGGGGTCGAGTCTCAGTAGCTTGCTCAGCTCCTTGACCGACCGCGGTGCCCGCTCCCAGAGGGCGAGCATGACCAGATACTGGGGGTGGGTGAGGCCCATCGGCTCCAGCAGGGGCCGGTAGAGCCCGATGACGTTGCGCGAGGCGATCGCCAGGGCGAAACACACCTGGCGGTCCAGGCTCAGGGGATCGACCATGTCACTCACGCACGCCTCCAAACGACATAGTACGATAATTAGTGTACAAACCATTATCGCCCCAACTGTCGGCGAGCAAAGGATCCCCATGTTTCACAGCAAGCCGATCGAGGAGCGGATCGCCGAACGCCAGGCCGAGCGTTCCACCCTCAAGGAGGGCCGGCACTTCGAGCACGGCCCGGCGAAGTTCGTCTTCATCTTCGTGATCGTCTTCGTGGTCGTCGGCCACCTGGCCGGCCTGCTGCTGATGATGGCCCTGGGCATGCACTGACGCGACCGGACAGCGGTCCGGCGAAGCGCGCGGCGCGCGGCCTTCCCGCACCGCTCCTGCCTCCCTTCTTCCAGGCCTTCCTCTCGGATTCCACCGGGGCTTCCTCTCAGAGCCGAAGCGGGGGGCCTGCACGCCGGAAGGGTCCGGATGAGAGGATGATGATCCTGTTGGTCGGGGTTGGACCGCCCGATAGATCAGGAGGTCTGTAATGTCTGACGTCACGCCGGAACCCGAAGGTTCCGAAAGTTCCGACGACGAGCTGAAGCGCAAGTTCCGCGAGGCACTGGAGCGCAAGAAGCTCGCCCAGGCGGACGCGGGCGCCGGGGGCAAGGGGAAGAACTCCTCGAAGATCCACGGTGCTCACGGCCCGGCGGCGGCCAAGCGCTCCTTCCGCCGCAAGAGCGGCGGCTGAGCCGTCTTTCGAACCAGGTTCGGACCAGGGCACCCGCCCACCCGGATCTCGGCCGCCCTGCTGGCCCCCGGCCAGCGGGCGGCGCGCTCCCTCCATCGGCGCCCGGCGCCCCTTGGAAGCGTCCGGAGTCTGCAATAGGCTGTGCACGTGCGTGATCTTGGTGAGGACCCCCGGCCGGCTCGAGGCGCGGTCAGCGAGGTCCACCGCGTCGACCGGACCGCGACCCTGCACTACTCCCCCGACCTCGACGGGCTCGCCGACCCCGGCGAGATCGTCTGGGCCTGGGTCCCCTACGAGGAGGATCCGGACCGGGGCAAGGACAGGCCACTGCTGGTCGTCGGCCGCCACGGGCGCAAGCTGCTCGCGCTGATGCTGTCCAGCCGGGCCGGCGGCGGCGACCCTGGCGACTGGCTGGAGATCGGCCCCGGCCAGTGGGACCGGGAGAACCGGGTCTCGTACCTGCGCCTGGACCGGGTCTTCGCCCTGGCCGAGGGCGACATCCGCCGCGAGGGCTCCGTCCTCGACGGCGCGCGCTTCGCCCGCGTGGCCGCCGTCCTCAAGCGCACCCACGGCTGGGCCGCCGACGGCTGAGCCCGCTCCGCGCCTGCCCCGGGCGGCGCCCGGCGGAAGGTACGGACACCGCACAGGCATCCTGACACGCGAAGCACGGGCACACGAAGGCGTCCGGACACGCGAGGCACGGGCACACAAAGGTATCCGGACACGCGAGGCACGGGCACACGAAGGCGTCCGGACATGCGCTCAGGCAGGGAGGCGCCGGGCGCGAATCCGGTGGAAAACGGCGGGGTGAGCCAGCATCCTGGTGTCCCATGGACGACAGACGGCTCGTTCGAGTCTCCAAGTATCTTTCCAAACACCTCAGGCACCAGCCCGAACGCATCGGGCTGGTCCTCGGCCCGCAGGGCTGGACGGACATCGACGCCCTGCTGGCGGCCGCCGCGCGGCACGGCTTCACGATCACCCGTGACGAGCTCGCGCAGGTGGTCGCGGGCAACGACAAGCGGCGCTTCGCCATCGAGGGCGACCGGATCCGCGCCAACCAGGGCCACACGATCGACGTCGACCTGGGCCTCCTCCCGGTCGAGCCGCCCGAGTTCCTGTTCCACGGAACGGTGGGCTCGTACGTGGCCGCCATCCGGGAGGAGGGCCTGCGGCCGATGAGCCGGCACGCCGTGCACCTGTCCCCCGACCGCGAGACCGCGACCCGGGTGGGCGCGCGGCGGGGCAGGCCTGTCGTGCTGGTCGTCCGCTCGGGGGAGATGCACCGGGCGGGTCACGAGTTCCGGGTCAGCGCCAACGGCGTATGGCTGGCCGCCCACGTGCCGCCCGCCCACATCTCGTTCCCCGGCTGAGGGGCTCGGGTCCCCGCCCCACCTCGCGCCGGAGGCCGCAGGATTTCCAACGCATTCCAAAATCTGGGTCAATCGCAGGCCACTCCCACCCCGCACCACACCCCCGGGCAGCACCTGGGGTTTTTTCATGTTCATGCTGGTTTGGAGGGAAGTCAACCCATTGACGTTCCAACACATACGGGTGTAAATAAAGCTGAAACAACACTGAAACGGTGGTGAATCAACAGCATGTACGCCGAGGAGCGGCAACAGGAGATCCTGCGCCGGGCGCGGACCGTGGGCCGGGTGGACGTGGTGACGCTGGCGGAGGAGTTCGCCGTCACCACGGAGACCATTCGCCGCGATCTGACCGTGCTGGAGCGCTCCGGGATGCTGCGGCGCGTGCACGGCGGTGCGATTCCGGTCGAGCGGCTGGGGTTCGAACCCGAGCTGGCCGCCCGCGACGAGGTGATGATCGGAGAGAAGGAGCGCATCGCCAAGGCGGCGCTCGCCGAGCTCCCCGAGGACGGCGCGATCATCATCGACGCCGGGTCGACGACCGGCAGGCTGGTGCAGGCTCTGCCGGTCGACCGGGAGCTGACCGTGATCGTGAACTCCCCGCCGCTGGCGACGGCGATGGCCACCCGCCCCAACCTGACGGTGATCATGCTGGGCGGGCGGGTACGCGGGCGGACCCTGGCCACCGTCGACGACTGGGCGCTGCGCCCCCTCTCCGACCTGCACGTGGACGTGGCGTTCATGGCGACCAACGGGTGCTCGGTGGCCAAGGGGCTGACGACGCCCGACCCGGCCGAGGCCGCCATCAAGCGGGCGATGATCGGCGCGGCGCAGCGGTGCGTGCTGCTCGCCGACCACACCAAGTTCGCCAACACCTACCTGGCGCGCTTCGCCTCGATCCAGGAGATCGACGCGGTGATCAGTGACACGGGGCTCGACACCGGGGTCGCGGCCGAGCTGGCCGCCGCCGGGCCGGAGGTGGTCCGGGCGTGACCGTCCCCCTGTCTCCCGGCCCCGGCCGTACGATCGAGGTGGTCCCGGCGTGATCGTCACCCTGACCCTCAACCCCAGCCTGGACCGGACGATCGAGGTGGCGTCGCTGACCCGCGGGGCCGTCATCCGCGCCGCCGCCGCCCACCTCGATCCCGGCGGCAAGGGTGTCAACGTCTCCCGGGCGCTGCTGGCCAACCGGATCCGCTCGTGCGCGGTCGTCCCCTTCGGCGGCGACGAGGGACGGCAGCTGGTGAGCCTGCTCGCGGCCGAGGGCATCGAGATGATCACCGTCCCGGTCGCCGGGACCACCCGGTCCAACGTCGCCCTGGCCGAACCCGACGGCACGGTCACCAAGATCAACGAGCCGGGGACGGCCCTGTCGCCGGCCGAGCTCGACACCATCGCCGAGGCCGTGCTCGGCGCGGCCAGCTCCGCGGACTGGGTGGTCGCCTCGGGCAGCCTCCCGCCAGAAGTGCCCGCCGACGTCTACGCCCGCCTGTGCGAGCGGTTCGGCGCGGCGGGCATCAACGTCGCGATCGACACCAGCGGCCCCGCCCTCGTCTCGGCGCTCGCCGAGGCCCCCGCCCTGGTCAAGCCCAACCGGGAGGAGCTGGGCGAGGCCACAGGGATCGCCATCTCGACCCTGGGCGACGCCATCAAGGCCGCGGAGAGCCTGCGGGTCCGAGGCGCGGGCGCCGTCCTGGCCAGCCTGGGCGCCGACGGCGCGATCCTCCTGCAGGACGACCAGATCTGGCACGGCCAGTGCCCGGTGGCCGAGCCGCGCAGCACCGTCGGCGCCGGTGACGCCATGCTCGCGGGGTTCCTCGCCGGCGGGGCGCGCGGCGAGAGCGCGCTGGTCGAGGCGCTGGCCTGGGCGACCGCCGCGGTCGGGCTACCGGGAAGCCGGATGCCCTCCCCGCACCACATCCGGCGCGACGACGTCCGCGTCACCGGAGCCGATCCCGCCCTGCCGCTGCGGTCCGGGGGCTGACAGTGGCGCGGATCCACCCCCCTGGCCGGCCCAGCCGCCGGCCGCCCCGGAAGGAGCAGCACACATGAGCGAGTACACCCCGACTGTCACAGGAACCGGGGCGAGAGCGAGCATCCAGCGTTTCGGCGGGTACCTCGCCGGGATGATCATGCCGAACATCGGCGCGTTCATCGCCTGGGGCCTGATCACCGCTCTGTTCATCCCCACCGGCTGGCTGCCCAACGAGAAGTTCGCCGTCCTGGTCGACCCGATCGTGAAGGTGCTGCTGCCGATCCTGATCGGTTACACCGGCGGGCGGATGGTCCACGGCCAGCGCGGAGCCGTGGTCGGCGCCGTCGCCACCATGGGCGTCGTCGCCGGCGCGGAGAGCCCGATGTTCCTCGGCGCGATGATCATAGGGCCGCTGACCGCGTACATCCTGAAGCTGTTCGACGGGCTCGTCGCCGACCGGGTCAAGGCCGGCTTCGAGATGCTGGTGGACAACTTCAGCGCCGGCATCATCGGCGGCGCCATGGCCCTGGTGGGGGTCCTGGCCATCAGCCCCGTCGTCACCAATGTCACCCGTGTCGCGAGCGACGCGGTCGCCTGGCTGATCGGCAACAACCTGCTGCCGCTGGCCTCGGTCGTGATCGAACCCGCCAAGGTGCTCTTCCTCAACAACGCCATCAACCACGGCGTGATGGGCCCGCTGGGCGTGGCACAGGCGGCCGAGACGGGCAAGTCGATCCTGTTCATGCTGGAGTCGAATCCCGGACCCGGGCTCGGCCTGCTTCTGGCCTTCATGTTCTTCGGCCCCCGCGCGCTGCGCCCCAGCACCCCCGCCGCGATCATCATCCAGTTCTTCGGCGGCATCCACGAGATCTACTTCCCGTACGTGCTCATGAAGCCCCGGCTGATCCTCGCGGTCATCGCCGGTGGCGCCACGGGCGTCCTGGTCTTCATCATGACCGGGGCCGGGCTGGTGGCCACGCCGTCGCCCGGCAGCATCTTCGCCTTCCTCGCGGTGACTCCCAGGGGCGGGTGGTTCGGCACCATCGCCGGCGTCCTCGCCGCGACCCTCGTCTCCTTCGCCGTCGCCTCGGCCCTCCTCGGCTTCGGCAGGGGTAAGGACGAGACGGAGGAGAACCCCGGGGAACCCCCGGCCCAGACCGAGACCGAGACCGCACCCGTCGCCAAGGAGGCCTGACCGATGGCCAGCATCGAGAGCAAGGACATCCACAAGATCGTCGTGGCCTGCGACGCGGGCATGGGCAGCAGCGTCATGCTCGCCACCCAGCTCCGCAAGCAGCTGAAGGACCAGAACGTCCAGGTGGAGCACACCCCGGTCAACTCGATCCCCGCCGACGCCGACGTGGTGGTCTGCCACGCCGGCCTGGCGAACCGGGCCAGGGCCGGGGCCCCGGACAAGGTGCTGATCCCGTTCCAGGTCTTCATCGGGGACCCGGCGGTGACCAGGCTGGTCAGCACGATCAAGAGTGGTGGCACCGTCAATGCCTGAGACGGCGCCGCTGCCGCTGGACCCGCGCGCCATCCGGCTGGCGGCCTCGGCCTCCGACCGCGACGACGCGATCCGGCAGTGCGGGGAGGCCCTGCTCGCCGTCGGCGCGGTGGAGAGCGCCTACATCGACACCATGCTCGAACGGGAGCGCTCGATCTCCACCTACGTCGGCGAGGGGGTCGCCATCCCGCACGGCACCCTGGCCGCCAAGGACGCCGTCCGGCACGACGCCATCAGCGTCGTGCGCTTTCCCGGCGGCGTCGACTGGGACGGCGACCGGGTGACGGTGTGCATCGGCATCGCCGCCAAGGGCGACGGCCACGTACGGCTGCTCGCCGAACTCGCCCAGATCCTGATGGATCCCGACCAGGCTCGGGCCCTTCGCGAGGCGACGGAGGTCGCCGAGGTGGTCCGGCTGCTGCAACCGAACGAAGAGGACGAAGCACAGTGAAGGTCGCCCGTTTCTACGCCCCTGGCGACATCCGCGTCGAGGAGGCGCCGGAACCCGTCACCGGACCAGGCGAGATCAAGATACGCGTGCGCAACTGCTCGACCTGCGGCACCGACGCGAAGATCCTCAAGCACGGTCACCACCACATCAAGCCGCCGAGGGTCATGGGGCACGAGATCGCCGGTGAGGTGGTCGAGGCCGTCGACGCGGGCGAGTGGGCCCCGGGTGACCGGGTGCAGGTGATCGCCGCGATCCCCTGCGGGAAGTGCGCGGAGTGCCGCCGGGGCCGGATGACCGTCTGCCCGAACCAGGAGTCGATGGGCTACCACTACGACGGCGGTTTCGCCGAGTACATGATCATCCCGGCGAAGGTCCTCGCGGTCGACGGCGTCAACCGCGTCCCGGACGGGGTCGGTTTCGCCGAGGCGTCGGTGGCCGAGCCGCTGGCCTGCGTGCTCAACGGCCAGGAGCTGGCCCGCGTGGGTGAGGGCGACGATGTGGTGATCATGGGCTCTGGCCCGATCGGCTGCCTGCACGTGCGGCTGGCGCGGGCGCGGGGCGCGGCGCGGGTCTTCCTCGTCGACATCAACGCCGGGCGGCTGGAGATGGCCGCGGGGCTGGTCCACCCGGACGCGGTCGTCCACGGCGAGGACGTCGTCGAGCAGGTGCTCAAGCTCACCGACGGCAGGGGGGCCGACGTCGTCATCACCGCCGCCGCCTCCGGCGCCGCCCAGGAGCAGGCGCTGCGGATGGCGGCCCGCCAGGGACGGATCAGCTTCTTCGGCGGCCTGCCCAAGGACAACCCGATCATCCAGTGCGACTCCAACCTGGTCCACTACCGGGAGCTGACCATCGTCGGCGCCAACGGGTCCAGCCCGGCGCACAACGCCCGGGCCCTGCGGCTGATCGCCGACGGCTCGGTGCCGGTCGCCGACCTCATCACGCACCGGCTGCCGCTCGCGGGGGTCCTGGAGGGGATCGACATCGTCAGCAGGGGCGAGGCCATCAAGGTGACCATCGAACCCTGACCGGCTCCGGTCTCCCACGCCCCTTCCGCCGAGCCCGGCGGAAGGGGCCGCCCCCGCACACAGGCCCGGACAGGCCCGCCGAACTCGCGCGGGCCCCCTCAAGCTCGCACCACTCGCAGAACGCGCAGAAGGAGAACCGGAGATGCCGGAGAGGACAGTGGTCGTCGCCTCACGCACGGGCCTTCACGCCCGGCCCGCGAAGATCTTCGTGCAGGCCGCGGCCAAGCAGGGGATGCCCGTCCGCATCCGCGTCGGGGACGGCAAGCCCGTACCGGCGAACAGCATGCTCGCCGTGCTGGCGCTGGGCGCCACGCACGGCACGGAGGTCACGATCGAGGCGGAGGGACCGGGCGCCGACGAGGCGCTCGACTCCCTCGCCGAGCTGCTCGCCCGCGACCTCGACGCCGAAGAGGCCCCTCGTGGCGCCGGAGAGACCTCCCGTGGCTGAGACGCTCGGTGGCCTGGGCGTGAGCTCGGGCCGGGCCGCCGGGCGGGTCTGCCGGATGGCGGGTCCGCCGGAGCTGCCCGCGCCCTCCCCCGTCACCGACGCCGGCGCCGAGCTCGACCGGGCGATGAACGCGCTGCGGGCCACGGTCTCCGAGCTGGCGGCGCGGGCGGAGAAGGCGCCCGACGCCGACGCGAGGGCGATCCTGGAGGCGCAGTCCCTCATCGCCGACGACCCCGGCCTGCACGAGTCCGTGGAGGCGAACGTCAGGTCGGGCAAGGACGCGGCGCACGCCATCGACGAGGCCTGCGCCCACCACCGGCGCGCGCTGGTGGCGGCGGGCGGCTACTTCGCCGAGCGTGCCGCGGACCTCGACGACATCCGCAACCGGGCCGTGGCGGCGTTGCTGGGCCTGCCCGTCCCCGGCGTGCCCGACCCGGGTCACCCGTTCGTCCTGGTCGCCGCGGATCTGTCCCCCGCCGACACGGTGAACCTGGATCCCGGGTCCGTCCTCGCCCTCGTCACCGAGAAGGGCGGCCCGACCAGCCACACCGCCATCCTGGCCCGTGCCCGCGGCCTGCCCGCCGTGGTCGCCTGCCGGGGGGCGGGCGACATCGGCGAGGGGACGTGGGTGTCGGTCGACGGCCTGCGGGGCGAGGTGGAGGTCGGCATCGGCGAGGGGGCCGCCGCCGAGATCCAGCGCCGGGCCGAGGCCGACCGCCGCCGGACGGGCACCGTCCGGGGCCCCGGCCGGACCTCCGACGGCCACCCGGTCAAGCTGCTGCTCAACATCGGTTCGGCGGCCGACCTCGCACCGCAGGACCGGGTTCCCCCGGCGGAGGGGGCCGGGGGCGTGGACGCCGAGGGGGTGGGGCTGTTCCGCACCGAGTTCCTCTTCCTGGACCGGCGCGAGGAGCCGAGCCGCGAGGAGCAGGTGGCCGCCTACGCCGCGGTCCTGCGCGCCGCCCCCGGCGGGCACGTCGTGGTCCGCACCCTCGACGCGGGCACGGACAAGCCGCTGCCGTTCCTCGGGCTGGCCGGGGAGACCAACCCGGCGCTGGGCGTACGGGGACTGCGGGTCTCCCGGGTCAGGCCCGAGGTGCTCGACGCCCAGCTCGACGCCATCGCCGAGGCGGCCCGCGTGACCGGGACCGAGCCGTGGGTGATGGCGCCCATGGTGACGACGGTGGCCGAGGCCGCCGACTTCGCCGGGCGGGCCCGTGCCCGGGGGATCACGCGCGTCGGGGCGATGGTGGAGGTCCCCGCCGCCGCGCTGCGCGCCGGGCGCCTGCTGGAGGAACTCGACTTCCTGAGCATCGGCACCAACGATTTGAGCCAGTACACCTTCGCCTCCGACCGGCAGCACGGGGAACTCGCCGACCTGCTCGACCCCTGGCAGGCCGCGCTGCTCCAGCTGATCGCCGACTGCGCGGCGGCCGGGCGGGCGGCGGGCAAGCCCGTCGGCGTGTGCGGCGAGGCGGCGGCCGACCCGCTTCTGGCGACCGTCCTGGTCGGCCTGGGCGTCACCAGCCTGTCGATGTCCGCACCCGGGATCTCCCCGGTGCGGGAGACTCTCGCCGTCCACTCCCTGCGGCGGTGCCGCGACAACGCCCGGATCGCCCTGGCCGCCGACGACCCCGGACAGGCCAGGAAGGCGATCGCCCCGGACCGATGAGCGCCCCGGCCCCACCCCTCGGCCGGGCCGGCCCCCGCCGGCCCGGCCCCCTCCGCTCCGCGTCCCCTCCCCGGATCCCGCCTGGTGTCCGCTGAAGATCCGCCCGAGGTCCGCCCGGTGTCCGCCTGAGATCCACCTGAGGTCCGCCCGGGGCCTGTCCGGGGCCTGTCCGGGATCCCCTCGGCGCGCATCGGTGAAATCACCGGTCTTTCCTGGGCCACCGGTACACCGGCGCAGGTCGGCGGAGGCCGGTGGGGAACCCCGCCACGCGCTCTTTCCAGGCGCGACACACGCGCGTAACACTGAGGGATGCCCTCCCCCTCCGCCGCCACCCGGTCACCGGCGCTGCACGGCCGTGACACGGAGCAGGACGCGCTGCTGCGATTACTCGACGCCGCCCGGCGCGGCTCCGGGGGCGCGGCGATCCTGCGGGGGGCGCGGGGCACGGGAAAGACCGCGCTGCTCGACCTCGCGGCGGCCCACGCGGGCGGCACCGGCGGCCCCGGCGGCACGGGCGGTTTCGTCGTGCTCAGGGTGCGCGGTACCGAGGCGGAGTCGCACCTGCCGTACGCCGGGCTGCACGGCCTGCTCAGACCGGTCGCCGACCGGCTCCCCGCGCTCCCCCCCGCGCAGGCGGAGGCACTGACCCGGGCGCTGGAGCTGGGCGCGGCGGACGGCGGGCTGACGCTTCCCGCGGCGGTCCTCAACCTCCTGGCGGCCGCCGGTGGCCCGGTACTGGCCTGCGTCGACGACGTTCACCACCTCGACGCGCCCAGCCGCGCGGCGCTCTTCTTCGCGGCCAGACGGCTGGCGGGGGAACCGGTCGTGCTGCTGTTCGGGGCCGACGACGGCGGCGACGGCGGCGACGGCGGCGACGGCGCAGCCGCCCCCGACGACATACCGGCGTTCGAGCTGGGCGCCCTGGACGAGAAGGCCGCCAGGCGGCTCGCCGACGACCTGGTGCCGGGACTGGCCGACGACGTACGGGCGTCGCTGCTGGAGATCGCCTGCGGCAACCCGCTGGCGCTCGGAGAGCTCGCCGGGTCGCTGAGCCCCGAGCAGATCTCCGGCGCCGCCGCCCCGCCCGGAACCCTGCCGAGGGGCGGGCGGCTCTGGCGCGCGTACACCGACCGGCTGGCGCGGCTGCCCGGCGAGACCGCGGACATGCTCCTGCTGCTCGCGGCGGATCCCGACCTGGAGGCGGTCACCCTGGCCGACGCGGCGGAGCCGGGGTGCGCGCCGGCCGCGCTGGAACCGGCGGAGCGGGCGGGGGTGATCGTCCATGTCGGCGGCGGCGGTGGTGCCGGTGCCGGTGACCGCTACGACTTCCGCGAACCGGCGATGCGGACGGTCGTCTACGCCGGCGCCTCCCTCGCCCGCCGCCGCACCGCGCACCGCCTGCTCGCGGGCATGCTGTGCCACGACCACCAGCGGCTGCGGCGGGCCTGGCACCGGGCCGCCGCGATGGACGGCCCCGCCGAGTCGCTCGCCGACGAGCTGGCGGCGGCCGCGGCGGCGGCGACCTCCCCCGGCGGCCACCCGGCGGCCTTCCTCGCCTTCGAGCGGGCGGCCGAGCTGACCGAGCACGGCGACGTCAAGGCCGCGCGGCTGGCCGCGGCCGCCAACCGCGCCTGGCACGCGGGCCTGCCCCGCCGCGCCCGGTCGTTGCTCACCCGCCTGCAGTCGCTGACGATCTCCGAGGAGGTGCGCAGCCAGGCCGAGCTGATCCGCGGCAGCCTGGAGATGCGCAGCGGGAAGACCGGCAGTGCCGGGGAGGACCTGCTGGCGGCGGCCGAGTCGCTGCTGGACAGGGATCGGGGGCAGGCCGTGCGGGTGCTCATCCGCGCGGGCGAGGCGAGCTATCTGGCCGGCGACAACCTTCGCTACCTGGACATGGCGCGGTGGGCCGCCACGCTGCGCCGCCCGGACGACCCGGCGGCCACCCAGCTGATGTTCGAGTATCTGGCCGGTACGGCGGCGACCTTCGACGGCCGTCACCGGGAGGCGGCCGATCCGCTCCGCCGGGTGCTGGAGCTCGCGCCCTCGGTGCGCACCCCCTCGGTGCTGGTGTGGGCGGGCGTGGCCAGCCTGCTGCTCGGCGACGACGCGCAGGCGGTGCGGTTGTGCGGCCGGGCGGTGGAGACGGCGCGCGCCCGCGGGGCGGTCTCCACGGTGCCGCAGGTCCTGGAGTTCATGATCAATGCCGAGCTCTGGATGGGCCGCTACGCCTCCATCACCGCCAGCGCCGTCGAGGGGCTCCGGCTGGCCCAGGAGCGCGGGCGGCCCAACAGCGCGGGCCAGCACCTGGGGTGGCTGGCCCTCACCGCGGCCGTCGAGGGGGACGAGGAGACGTGCGCGATCAGGGCGGCGAGCGCCATCGAGCTGGCGGGCGCCCACGGCGTGTGCGTGGCGGGAGCGCTCGGCACCTGGGCGCTGGCCCACCTCGACCTCGCGGCGGGCCGGCACGCCGACGCCGCCAAGCGGCTGCGGGCCACGACCAGGGCGGACGGGACCAGCGGCCACCTCGTCGTGCGGGTCATGTCCACCCCTTTGTTCGTCGAGGCCGCCGCGCGCACGGGCGACCGGGAGCGGGCCGGGGAGGCGCTGCGGGTGCTCGACCGCTGGGTGGGCAGCACCCGCAGTCCCGACCGGCGCGCGCTGGCCACGCGCTGCCACGCGCTCCTGGCCGCCCCCGGCGACGCCGAGGAGTACTTCAGGGCCGCGCTCGACCTGCACCACCAGGGGTTCTCCGAGTTCGAGACGGCCCGCACCCAGCTGCTCTTCGGCAGCGCGCTGCGCAGGAACCGGCGTCCGGGCGCGGCCAGGGAGCACCTGCACAGCGCGCTGGAGACGTTCGAGCGCTCCGGCGCGCGGCTCTGGGCCGAGCAGGCCCGCGCCGAGCTGCGCGGGGCGGGAGAGGCCGTCCGGTCGCACCGCCCGAAGGCCACGGAGAAGCTCACCGCGCAGCAGTACCAGATCGCGCGCATCGTGGCGGACGGCGCCACCAACCGGGAGGTGGCGGCCCGGCTCTTCCTGAGCCCGAGGACCGTCGAGCACCACCTCAGGAACATCTTCGCCAAGCTCGACATCCGCTCCCGGGTGGAACTGGTGCGGTTGATGTCGTGATTCACCGGTGTTGACCAGTGCGATGGAGTACGGGTGATTTCACCGATGCACTCCGGGACTGACAGGGAGAAAGTTACGTCTGTCAGAAACCCGAGGGGTCACCCCGGTGCGCTGACCGTACCGCCGCCGTTCCCGGTGGCGGGCCGACGCGCGACGAACGGCCGTCCGCCTCGACCGCCGTATCGCCGTGGTTCCCCCCACAGGAACGGAGTACAGCAACGTGCAGCCGTACGGCACCACCCCCCAGGCCCCCGCGCCCAGGCGTTCCCGCCGGGCGACGACGGTCGCCACGCTGACCCTCGCACTCGCTCTGCTCGGCACCGGCGGGACCCTCGCGCCCGCCGCGCAGGCCGTCGCGGCCCCCGCCGCTCAGGCCGCCTCCGCCGGTCCCTACGACCGCGGCCCCGACCCGACCGACTCCAGCATCGAGGCGGTCAGAGGACCCTTCTCGATCTCGGAGACCACCGTCTCCTCGCTGCGGGTGAGCGGCTTCGGCGGAGGCACGATCTACTACCCGACGTCCACCGCCGAGGGGACGTTCGGCGGGGTCGCCATCGCCCCCGGATACACCGCGAGCAGGTCCACCATGGCCTGGCTCGCCTCGCGGCTGGCCTCCCACGGCTTCGTCGTCTTCAACATCGACACCAACACCCGCTACGACCAGCCCGCCAGCCGGGGACGGCAGCTGCTGGCCGCGCTCGACTACCTCACGCGGGAGAGCTCGGTCGCGAACCGGGTCGACGCGAACAGGCTCGGCGTCGCCGGGCACTCGATGGGCGGCGGCGGCACGCTGGCGGCCGCCGACAGCCGGCCCCAGCTGCAGGCGGCCATCCCGCTGACCCCGTGGCACACGACCAAGAGCTGGTCGGACCTGCGCGTCCCGACAATGATCATCGGCGCGGAGAACGACTCGGTCGCCTCGGTGACCCTGCATTCCAAGCCGTTCTACAACAGCATCCCCGCCTCCTCGGAGAAGGCGTACCTGGAGCTCGACGGCGCCAGCCACTTCGCGCCCAACACCTCCAACACGACGATCGCCAAGTACAGCGTCTCGTGGATGAAGCGCTTCATCGACGACGACACCCGCTACGAGCAGTTCCTGTGCCCCGCGCCCAGCAACGACAGGAACATCTCCGAGTACCGGGACACCTGCCCGCACTCGTAGGACCGCGGGACCGCGGGACCGCCACCGGGCCACGGCACCGGCCGCGGCCCCCGCCGCCGGCCGGTGGTTCCCCGCGACAGCCGGTGACACTCGGCCACATAGGTCAGCAAACCATCTGTTAAGCCAATGAAAGGCTTGTTAAGCCCATAAAACCCCTGATCCGACGGCGGCCGCGACATGCGGCCGCCGTCGGCGTACCCCCCGAAGTTCCCCGGCGCCGCCGTCATATGACGGATTTTCTCCTGGTTTGATCAGTTACCGCCGAGGGGCAATAAGGTTTACGGTCTATGTCCAGGAACGCAATGAGACGTGACCCTAAGACCGTTCTGTGGCTTCTCGCGCTGAGCATCGTGGTCACCTTCACAGCCGGTGGGGCCACGGTGCTGAGCGGTCACCTCGAACCCGTTCCCGACAGGCCCGTGCCTCCTGACGCCGCCCCGCCCGGGATACCGGCGGTGCCCGCGACGCCGACCCCGCCGCCGCGACCCCAGGACCTTCGAGACACGGCCGCGCCCGCGAACTCCGCCGGTCCCACGCCCCCCTCACCGGCCAAGGAGCCGCTGCTGCTCGCCAACGGCCGGCAGCAGCCGCTGAAGGTGAAGGTTCCCAGGTCGGCCAAGGGCCGCTACACCGTCGCCCCCGGCGAGGCCCGGCCTCCCCGGGGGAAGGGCAAGGTGATCCGGTACGTGGTGGAGGTCGAGCGGGGCCTGCCGTTCGAGGTGGAGGAGTTCGCCGCCGAGGTGCACCGGATCCTCAACGACCCGCGCGGCTGGGGGTACCGGTTCAAGCGGGTGGCCCGCGGCCCGGTGAGGATCAGGGTCTCACTGAACAGCCCCGAGACGACCGACAGGCGGTGCCTGCCGATGCGCACCAACGGCATCCTCTCCTGCTGGAACGGCGGGCGCGCGGTCATCAACGCGGTCCGCTGGAACAGCGGGGCGACCGGCTACGGCCGCGACGTGGCCTCCTACCGCGAGTACGTCATCAGCCACGAGGTCGGCCACGGCCTCGGCCACGGCCACGTGTCCTGCCCGGGGCGCGGCCGGCGGGCGCCGGTGATGCTCCAGCAGACCAAGTCCCTGTACGGCTGCCGCCCCAACCCCTGGCCGTCCCCCCGGCGCTGACCCACCGCCGTCTCCCCGCCGCCCCTCGCGGGCGGCTCCGGGAACCCGGGGCGCGACGGTCCGGGCCGGCCCGCACGGCGGGCGACGGACCCGGCCCCGCATCCGGCCCCGCATCCGGCCCGGCCGGTGGACGACGGACCCGGCCCCGCATCCGGCCCCGCATCCGGCCCGGCCGGTGGACGACGCCCCCCGAACAGCCGGACGCGGCGATCGCGTGTCGCCGGATCGTCTCCCCGTACGGCAAAGCAGTCGTGAGAATGGATTCACCGGGCCCTCCCGGGGCACCCGGTAGGCATGCGAGTAGTAGTCGTCGGCGCGACGGGAAACGTGGGCACGAGCGTGGTGTCCGCCCTCGCGGCCGATCAGGACGTCACATCCATCGTGGGCCTGGCCCGCAGGCAGCCGGACTGGAATCCGCCCAAGACCACCTGGCGGACCGTCGACGTCGCCGGCGGCGACCTGGCGCCACACCTGGAGGGAGCCGACGCGGTCGTCCACCTGGCGTGGCTGTTCCAGCCCACCCGTGCCCCGGTGACGACCTGGCGGAACAACGTCCTGGGCAGCATCAGGGTCTTCGAGGCCGCCGCGCGGGCGGGTGTCTCCGCGCTCGTGCACGCCTCCTCGGTGGGCGCCTACTCCTCCGCTCCCAAGGACCGGGCCGTCACCGAGGACTGGCCGACCCATGGCTGGCCAGGTGCCGCCTACGGCCGGGAGAAGGCCTACGTGGAGCGGGTGCTCGACCTGTTCGAGCGTGACCACCCCGGCATCAGGGTCGTGCGGTTGCGGCCGGGGTTCATCTTCAAGCGGGAGGCGGCGGTCGGGCAGCGGCGCCTGTTCGGCGGGCCGTTCGTGCCGCAGCGGCTGGTACGGCCGAGCCTGATCCCGTTCGTGCCCGACACTCCCGGGCTCCGCTTCCAGACGGTCCACACCGACGACGTCGGCGAGGCCTACCGGCTGGCGGTCACCCGGCCGGTGTCGGGTGCCTTCAACATCGCCGCCGACCCGGTGATCGAGCCCTCGGTGCTGGCCGAACTGCTCGGTGCCCGGCTGGTCCCCGTCTCGGGCTGGGCGCTCAGGAGCACCGTCGCCGCGGCCTGGCACATGAGGCTGATCCCCGCCTCGCCGGGCCTGGTCGACCTGGTGCTCAGAATGCCGATCATGGACATCGGCCGCGCCCGCGCCGAGCTGGGCTGGCAGCCGCGCCACACGGCGGTGGAGGCGATGAAAGCGCTGTTCGAGGGACTGCGGGGCGCCGAGGGCGCCGAGGGTATGGACACCCCGCCGCTGTCGCCGAGCACCGGAGGGCCCGCGCGCCTGGGTGAGCTGGCCGGCGGCGTCGGTGGAAGGCCTTAGCGGCCCGGCGGCGTGAGGGAGGACGCGGGTATGGGCAGGATCCTCGTGGGCACGGCCTCGTGGACGCACCGGTCGCTGCTGGAGTCGGGCTGGTATCCCCCCGACGCCTCCACCCCGGCGAAACGCCTGGCCTACTACGCGACGAGGTTCCCGATCGCCGAGGTGGACGCCACCTACTACCACCCGCCGTCACAGAGCACCGTGGAGGCGTGGCGCGACCGTACGCCCGCGGACTTCACCTTCGACGTCAAGGCGTTCTCCCTGCTGACCGGGCATCCCACCCGGCCCGCCTCCCTCTACAAGGACCTGCGGGAGGACCTCGGCGCACCCCCGCAGCGCAACCTCTACCCGAAGGACGTGCCGCGGGAGATCACCGACGAGGTCTGGCGGCGGTTCCTCGGCGCGCTGGAACCGCTGCACGAGGCGGGCAAGCTGGGGGCGGTGCTCTTCCAGTTCCCGCCGTGGTTCCCGATCGGGGAGGGCAACAGGCGCTACATCCTGGAGTGCGCCCGGCGCTGCGCGCCGATGCGCGTCAGCGTCGAGTTCCGCAACCACACCTGGATGGACGAGGAGAGCCGCGAGGACACCCTGGCCTTCCTCGCCGGGCACGATCTCGCGTACGTGGGGGTCGACATGCCCCAGGGGCACACCTCGTCGATCCCGCCGGTCCTGGCCGCGACCTCCGGCCTCGCCGTGCTGCGGCTGCACGGGCACTCCGACAAGTGGACCAGCAAGAACGTCGACGAGCGCTTCGCGTACATGTACTCGGAGGCGGAGCTCGCGCGGTGGGCGGCCAGGATCCTGGAACTCGCGGAGGGGGCCGAGGAGACCCACGTGCTCTTCAACAACTGCTGCGCGGACAACTCCCAGCGCAACGCCGCCCGGTTCCGCGCCCTCGTCGGGGAGACCGGGGGGCGCGAGGAGACTGGGGAGCGGGGTGGAACCGGCGAGCCTGGCGGGCAGATCGCCCTGGACTACGCGCCGGGCGGGCAGGGCGGAGCGGGCAGGCCCGTGAGGGGCCGGATGGCCGGCTGACGGCCGACGCGGAAAAGGACCGGGACGCGGGGACCCGGAACCCTGAGAATACCGAAGAGGCCGGGACGGCCCGTCGCCGCGGAAGGCGTCATCTGACCCTGCGCCTCTCCCCTGTCATGGCGGCCCTGCGCTCCTCCGGGGTGGTTCCTCCCCAGACGCCGTACATCTGCTGGGTGTTCAACGCGTACTCCAGGCAGCGCCCGCGCACCGGGCACCGGCGGCACACCGCCCTGGCGCGCTCGTACTGCTCACGGCCCGGCCCCTCGTAGGACACGGGGAAGAAAAGCTCGGGGTCCTCGCTGAGGCAGGACGAGCGGCGGGACCAGTGGATGATCGGAATGACGTTGCTCTTAACAGGCATGGCGATCCAATTGGGAGTAGGAAAGGCTCAGGTGTCGGCGGCTCAGGTTGAGGATCGCGTGCCCGCTGTAATGGCATTCATACCTTTTAAGCGGAAAAATCGGGCGACCTTGACCGAGGATTTCGTGCTGTCCCGACGCCGTCACCTCCGTTCACGACTCCCCTCCGCGCCGGGCCGGAGCGCGGCCCGCTCCGACCCGGCGACGGGTCCTACAACTGCGCCCGCGTCCTCTCGTCGGGCACGCAGTGGGTCATCTTCAGGCCGGTCACGTCGCGCGGCCCGTTCTTGCCGAGTCCGGACATCCGCTCGCGGTCCTCGTCGCCCAGGTCCTGGCCGGCCAGCGGCTCCAGGTGGGAGACGTCGTCGGGGCCGATCCCGAGTCCCTCCCCGACCCTGAGCCCGAGGTCGTCCTCGACCATCAGGAAGTGCCAGACCATGCGCTCCTGGACGGCCCGGTCGGCCTGTCTCAGCATGCCGACGAAGTTGAGCACGAGGTCGTCGCGCTCCCATTCCTCCATCAGCAGGTAGCGCTGGCCCGCCTGGGTGTAGTCGTTGGTCCGCGGGATGCGCTTGCGGGTCAGCCGCCCCGAGACGACCGGCCCCTGCTCGTCGTGGGTGGGGTACCGTCCCTCCCTGAGCCCCCCGGTGATGGACGGCTCGTAGTTGACGTGCGGGTTCTCGCCCTGCCCGTCGACGTGGTAGGTCATCTGGCCGTCGCGCTGGTTGGTGCGCACCTCGGCGTTCTTGGCCTGGTTGACCGGCAGCTGCAGGTAGTTCGGGCCCACCCGGTGGCGCTGGGTGTCGCTGTAGGAGAACGTGCGGCCCACCAGCATCTTGTCGTCGGAGAAGTCGAGACCGTCGACCAGGACGCCGGTGCCGAAGGAGATCTGCTCGTTCTCGGCGAAGTTGTTGGCCACGTTGCGGTCCAGGACCATCCTGCCGACCGGCATGGGCGGGAACTCGTTCTCCGGCCACACCTTGGTGTCGTCCAGCGGGTCGAAGTCCAGTTCGGGGTGCTCGTCGTCGCTCATGATCTGCACGAGCAGCTCCCACTCGGGGTGGTCGCCCCGGTCGATCGCCTCGCGCAGGTCCTTGGTGGCGTGCCCGAGCTCCTGCCCCTGTACGGCGGCGGCGTCCTCGGCGGTCATGCTGCGCACGCCCTGCTTGGGCATCCAGTGGTACTTGACCAGGTGGGTCTCACCCCGGTCGTTCACCCACTTGTAGGTGTTGACGCCGAAGCCCTGCATGTGCCGGTAGTCGGTGGGGATGCCGCGCGGGCTGAACAGGTTGACGATCATGTGCATGCTCTCCGGTGTCTGCGACATGAAGTCGAAGATCCGGCCGGGCTCCTGCCTGAACGTCACCGGGTCCGGCTTGAGCGCGTGGATCACGTCGGGGAACTTGATGGCGTCCCTGATGAAGAAGACGCCGAGGTTGTTGCCGACGAGGTCCCAGTTGCCGTCCTCGGTGTAGAACTTCACCGCGAACCCGCGCGGGTCGCGGGCGGCCTCCGAGGAGTCCCTGCCGCCGATCACCGTGGAGAACCGCACGGCCACGTCGGTCCGCTTACCGGCCTCCTGGAAGAGCTTCGCCCGCGTGTAGCGGCCGATCGGCTCGTCGCCGAGCTTGCCGTAGGCCTCGAAGTGGCCGTAGGCGGTCGTCCCCCGGGCGTGGACCACCCGCTCGGGGATGCGCTCGCGGTCGAAGTGGCTGATCTTCTCCAGGAACTGGTAGTTCTCCAGCGTGGCCGGTCCCCTCGCGCCGACCGTGCGCTGGTTCTGGTTGTCGTAGACCTGGTGCCCCTGACGATTCGTCAGGACCGGACGGTCATCGCCCGGCTGGGGTCCCGTGCTCGGCACATCCGTCATGACGACGCTTCCCTCCCTGCCGCGGTCGCTTCGGCGTGCGATATACACATCGATACACGGCCCCCCTCATCCGACATAAGGCGCTTTATGGCGATAAGGAAGAAAATCTTCGCAAAAAGGGGCGGCGATTTACGCAGGGCGATACCCACCCGGGAACACGGCCCCCGGGTGGGTATCCGGCACTCAGGAGCTCAGCGGGCCTTCGCCGTGGCCCGCCGGTTCGCCTTCTTGATGGCCGAGACCAGCTCCTCCTTCGACATCGTGGACCGCCCCCTGACGTCCAGGCGCCTGGCCACGTCGTACAGGTGCTGCTTGGAGGCGTTGGCGTCCACCCCCTCGGCGGTCTCGCCCGCCTTGGGCCCGCTCCGGGCGGCCTGGGCGTCGGACGGGCCCTTGCGGCCCTTCGGCTCCCAGTGGTCGCCGACCTTCTCGAAGGAGTGCTTCAGCGCTGCGAACGCCGTGCGGTGCGCCCGCTCCCCCTCCCCGTAGGTCTCCACCGCGGAGTCATGTGCCTTGATCCACGTCTCCTGCGCCTTCTTCGGCGAACGCCGCAGGGTGGTCGGGATCTCCTCGCGTGCCGGCATCGCGTGGTCACCTCTCCTCTTCCTCGCAGGTCGAAACCTCAACGGCGACATGCCCGCCCGATCGCCGATCATGCCGTCATCGCCGCCTACGGGTCAGGCCTCGTCTCCCCCCGCCGAGACCCCGGAGACCATCTGGGACTGCCGGGGCCGCTGGACGGTCACCCCGGCGTTGCGCAGGATCTCCTCCCCGGGCAGCACCGTGCTCTGCGCGACCGTCAGGCCGGACGCGGCCAGGTGGGCGTCCACGATGCGCAGTCCCACCCCGTAACCGGCCATGTCGGGAACACCGGCCGGTTCCTGGCCGAACCTGCGCATGGCCGCGTCGCCCAGCACGTAGGCCGGGGTGTTCCACATGCCCTGCAGACCGGCGGCCGCGATGATCGTCTCGTACGCGCGGTCGAACTCCGCGCCGGTCACCATCCCCGACCACGGGCCCATGGCCTCGGGGCCGGACAACTCCCTGACGAACGCCTCCGCCAGCCCCTCGGACACGACGTGCTCGCCGACCGTGACCGTCGCGGGGTTCCACTCCACGTTGTGGTAGCGCACCTGGTGGTGGAACTCGTGCACCGCGCAGTGGGCGATCCTGCCGATGACGTCGTCCGAGGGCCAGGCCAGCAGGTAGAGCCAGCCCGGCGAGCCGCCCATGCCGTAGTAGCCGCCTGCGACGTCCATGAGGTACGCGTCGCCGGGGTCGCCGAGCACGAGCATGACCCGCAGGCTCTCCGGCCCCTTGAGGTCCGGCACCGCGTCGCCGAGGTGCCTCCAGGCGGACCGCAGGGCCTCCTCGATCCGGCCGCGCACGTCCTGCTCGACCAGCCGCCGCAGCGCGGGGAGGTGACGGTCGTCGTCACGGTCCACGCGGAAGCCGCCGCCCATGTGGTGGATGTCGACGAGGTCGCCGGGCATGGGAATGGCCTCGCGCATGGGCGCCAGCATCGCGCGCAGCGCCTCCGGGCGCCGCTCCAGCGGGAGGTTCGCCAGGTCCAGCATGGCCCGCGGGGTGTCGTGAACGATGATTTCCATGGCCTCGACGGTAAAGTCTCCCGTTACGGGAGGCTCAAGCGAATTACCGGCGAGGACCCGGGGGAACGCGGCGTCGGTTACGGATCGCCCGCCCTCAGGGGCGCGCCACCGCCTCCCTGCCCGGTCCCGCCTCCCCTTCCCCTGCCGCGCCGTCGGTCCACAGGCGGCCGAAGCTCATCCGCTTGACCGGCGGCAGGGTGTCGCACAGGCGGAACCAGGCCTTCGCGCCGCGCCGGACGAGAGGGCTTCCGGAGATCATGAACTCCGCGAACCTCGCGGAGGTGCGGACGGCACCGAAGCCGTACTCGCGCATCCGGGTCTCGTAGCCGCCTATGGCCTCCGTCAGGCCGCCCCGGCCCCGCTGGAACGCCACCAGCCTGCTCGCCAGCAGGGCGGCGTCGCGCAGCGCCGTGTTGGCGCCGAAGCCCATCGCGGGCGTCATGTTGTGGATGGCGTCCCCGAGCAGCGTCACCGGCGTCGCGGGCCACGGGCCGACGGGGACGGAGGTCTTGAACGGCATCAACTGGACACTGGCCGGGTCGGCCTCGGCGACCAGGCGGCGCAGGTCGGGATGCCAGCCGGAGGTCATCGTCCCGGCCAGAGCCTTGAGCCCGTCGCCGTCGAGGTCCGCGGCCCCGGCCGGATAGGCCCCGCGAGGGGCGACGAAGGCCCACAGCACGTAGTCCTGGAGATCGTCGGCCAGGGACCTCAGATCGAGCCCGAACCCGGCGAGACCGGTCTCCAACTCGGCGAGGCCCCCTTCCCGCGCGGTTCCTCCGGCGGCCCCGGGCTCGCGGGCGGGACCGGGACCCGCCCCCCGCGCGAGGAGGCGATCCGCCCTGTGCCTGCCGTTGAAGGCCGCGGTGAACATGGCGCTCCCGCTCGGCGGCAGGATGAGGTTGAGCCCGTCGGCGAGGTTTCCGGGCAGCCACCCGCGGACCCGGTCGTCCAGCGGCAGCCGGGCGCCGATCGCGAGCGCGCCGGTGTCGACGCGGCGGGCCCGCGGCAGATACTGGCCGCGTACGCGCGAGCCGGCGCCGTCCGCGCCGACCAGCACGTCCCCGGTGGCCGAGGTGCCGTCGGCGAAGAAGGCGACGATCCTGCCGTCCGGCCTCACCTCGTAGCGCTGGAAGGTCCTGCCGTGGTGGACGACGCCCTCCAGCCCGGCCAGCAGGAGCCTGCGCAGGGTGGTGCGGCTGACCGCGTACTGGCCTCCCGAGGGGTCGGCGGCCCCGCCGGTCATCACGCTCTCCTCCACGAACACGAGTTCTCGCAGCCGGTGGGTGTGGAAGCCGAAGCCGGGGCCGGGGTGGCCGGAGGTGGCGAGGAACGCCTCCCACAGCGGGCCCGGCAGGCACCGGTGCAGCGCCCGGCTGCCGATCTGGTTCAGGTGGATGCGGTAGCCCCGCACCCAGCCGGCGGCGTCACGCTCGCGCTCGTAGACCTGGACGTTCACCCCGGAGGGTGACAGCGCCTGGGCCAGCGCCAGGCCTCCTATGCCGCCTCCGACGACGAGGACGTCGAGTGGTTTCGCGGGCATGTCAGGCTCCTTCGCCGTCGTTGTCCCCGTCGTTGTCGCCGGGGGGCGTCCCGGGGGATCCCCCGGCGGCGCCGAGGAGCCGGGGCAGTTCGTCGAGCAGCGTCTCGTGCCAGGTGATCTCCGCCCGCAGGCGGACGAGGGTGTGGTCGAAGCCGAGCGGTTCGAGGCCCCGGAGGTGGGGGGTGGCCGCCTCCCTCAGCCGCCGCCAGGTCTGGAACTCGGCGGTGAGCTTGCGGTGCCGGTCCTCGATGACGGCCCGCAGCTCCTCCTCGTCCATGTCGGAGCTGAGCTGGAGAGCGAGGTCCACGGGATCGGGCCGCAGGCGGGTGTCGCGCAGGGCCGCCTCGCGCAGCGACTCCAGCTCCAGCCCGCCGTCCTCGGTGATCGCGTAGACGGTCCGTGCCGGGAGGTTGCCCTGCTGCTCGGTGCGCACCGTCTCGATCACCCCTTCGGCCTCCATCCGGTGCAGCGCCCCGTACAGAGACCCGACCTTGATGTCGGTCCACAGCTCGGTCCTGTCCGTCTGCGCGCTCTGCCGGATCTGGTGACCGTGCATCGGCCCCCTGCGGGCCAGCGCCCCCAGGATGAACAATCGCGTACTACTCATGCGACTACTCAAACACGAGTAGGTGAGGATAGTCAAACATGAGTACTCGCAAGCGAGTAGTACGGTGGAGAAGACCCATGGGACCTCTCCCTGGACGCACACCCGGCTCACTTCAGGCGCGACGGGCGTACCTCGCCCGGACAGGCCTGTTCGGCAGGGGAGTGCGATCTCCCCGCCTGGGCGTCCGCCCGGCTCGCTTCAGGCCCGGCGGGCGTATCCGGCCCGGGGCGTCCGGACGCCCCGGGCGGGCATCCCTAGATGGGCTCGCCCTCGTTCTCGTCGCCCTCCTGCGGGCCGGGCGTGCCGGTCCCGCTCTGGCTCGGCGACGGCGACGGGGTGGGCCGGCCGGGCTCGGGCGTCGCCGGGACCGGCGGCGGGGTCGGGACGAACACCGTGGGCGGCAGCGGCTTCGGCAACGGCTCGAAATCGTCTTCCCTGCGCAGCAGGAACCAGACCATCACCGCCAGCAGCACGAGCAGCGCGGCCAGCACGACCCCGGCGATGATCACGGACCTGCGGGTCTCGGTCGGCGGCGGCGCGCCCTTGGGCGGCGCGGGCAGCGCGGGCGAGCGGTCGCCCACCCAGTGCGGCGCGAAGTCGGGGCCGTGCTGCTCGCCGATCAGCGTGCCGCTGACCAGCACCGGTTCGAGGAACCGCTCCGCCCCGGCCCTGTCGGGCTCGTACGGCGTGGCCACCCACGGGGCGCTCCCGCCGTCCATCGCCAGCACCTGCGGGACCGTGTCGGCCACCGCGGTGCGCGCGCGTGTCGCCCTGGCCACCCAGCCCCGCACGCCGGAACGGCTCGCCGTCGCGTCGCGGACCCCGGTGACGAAGCGGTCGCGGGCCGCAGGGTCGAGCGCCGCCCCCTTGGTCAGCACCGCGACCGAGACGGCCCGGCCGTCGGGCGCCAGCCCGAGGTAGACCAGCCCGGCGGGTCCCACGCGCAGGCGGGCCTGCACCAGGAAGGGCCCCAGCTGGGGCGGGTCACCGTACTGGAGTGGAGTGGCCACGTCTGACATGAAAGCACACCCGGCCGATCACACCACGCCCCGCGGGCCGCCGGGATCGGGCCGCCCCGCGGGCACGCGGGGCACGCCGGGGGCGCATTGCGGGCACGCGGCGGGCACGCGGCGGGCACGCGGCGGGCACGCGGCGGGCACTGTCAGGAAATACGGAGCGGGCCCGTCGTGCGAGCCGCCATTTCATTTGATGGAATACCGACATGACCGTCGCCGAAGAACTGCCGAGCGAGACCGACACCGGATTGCTGCGCGACGCCCTGACCGAGGTCCGGCGGGTCATCGTCGGGCAGGAGCACATGGTGGAGCGGTTGCTCGTGGCGCTCCTGGCCAGGGGCCACTGCCTGCTGGAGGGGGTGCCGGGGGTGGCCAAGACCCTGGCGGCCTCGACCCTGGCCACGGTGGTCGGCGGGGAGTTCGCCCGCATCCAGTTCACCCCGGACCTGGTCCCGAGCGACATCGTGGGAACCCGGGTGTACCACCCCTCCCGCGAGGCCTTCGACGTCGAGCTCGGCCCGGTGTTCGTCAACTTCCTGCTCGCCGACGAGATCAACAGGGCCCCGGCCAAGGTCCAGTCGGCGCTGCTGGAGGTCATGGCCGAGCGGCAGGTGACCCTCGCCGGGGAGACCCATCCGCTGCCGAGGCCGTTCATCGTGCTGGCCACCCAGAACCCGATCGAGTCGGAGGGCGTCTACCCCCTCCCCGAGGTCCAGCGCGACCGGTTCCTGTTCAAGGTCCGCGTCACCCATCCCAGCGCCCACGAGGAGCTGGAGATCCTGCACCGGATGAGCGTGACCCCGCCGACCCCCAGGCCGGTGCTCGACCCCGCGCGGCTGGCCGCGCTGCAGGCCATGGCCGACCAGGTCTCGGTCCACCAGCTCGTCGCCGACTACGTGGTCAGGCTCGTGATGGCCACCCGCTCCCCCGCCGAATACGGCCTGGCCGAGCTGCAGGAGAACATCGAGATCGGCGTCAGCCCCCGGGCCACCCTCGGCCTGGTCGCCGCGGGACGCGGCCTGGCGCTGCTGCGCGGCCGCGACTACCTGCTCCCCGACGACGTGCGCGACGTGGCGGTGGACGTGATGTCCCACCGGCTGATGCTCACCTTCGACGCCATCGCCGACGGGATCGACCCCGAGGACGTGGTCCGCCAGGTCCTCGCCGCGGTGCCGCCACCGCTCGTCGTCTGGAACCAGGGCCCCCGGTGACCGGCCTCGAAGGCGCCGGCGATCCTGACCTGAGTACGGCCGAGCAGGCGTTGCGGCGGCTGGAGCTCACCATCGTCCGGCGCCTGGACGGGCTGCTGCAGGGCGCCCACCAGGGGCTCCTCCCCGGTCCGGGAAGCGAGTTCGGCGACAGCCGGGTCTACGTGCCCGGCGAGGACGACATCCGGCGGATGGACTGGGCGGTGACCGCCCGCACGACCGTCCCGCACGTGCGCGACCTGATCGCCGACCGGGAGCTGGAGACCTGGGCTCTGGCGGACCTGTCGCCCAGCATGGACTTCGGCACCGCCGGCATGGAGAAGCGGGACCTGGTCGTGGCCGCCGTCGGGGCGATCGGCTTTCTGTCGGGCCGGATCGGCAACCGCTTCGGCACGTACGTCCTGCACGACGAGTACGTCCACCGGATGCCCGCCAGGAGCGGCCGTCCGGCGCTGTACGGCCTGCTGCACTCGCTGATGGACGCCCCCAGGGGCCGCGCCGTCGCCGGTGCCCCCGACCTGGCCGAGGCGATCGAGATCCTGGCCTCGGCGCGGCGGCGGCGCGGCCTGCGGGTGATCGTCTCCGACTTCCTCGACCCCGAGCCCACCCTCGATCCCGGCCTGGAGCTGCCCTGGGAGCGGCCGCTCCGGCGGCTGGCCGCCCACCACCAGGTGCTGGCCGTCGAGGTGATCGACCCTCGCGAGCTGGAGCTGCCGGCGGTCGGGCTGGTCAGCATGACCGACCCGGAGACGGGACGCAGCCGCCAGATCCAGCTCACGCCCCGGGTCCGCCAGGCCTACGCGGAGGCCGCCGCCGCGCAGCGGATGACCAACCAGGTGGCGTTGCGCCGCTGCGGGGTGGCCCACCTGGTGTTGCGCACCGACCGCGACTGGGTGTTCGACATCGCGCAGTTCGTGCTGCGGCAGCGTCGCATGGCACACCTGACCCATCGGCCCCCGAGGTCGGGAGCGACACGGTGACATTCCTCTCTCCGGCCTGGCTGTGGCTGTTCGCCGCGCTGGCGCTGCTGGTGGCGGGCTACGTGGCCGCCCAGTTCGCCCGGCGCCGCTACGCGCTGCGCTTCACCAACCTGCCCCTGCTGACGCTGGTGTCCCCCGCCGGGCCCGGCTGGCGGCGGCACGTGGCCCCGGCGCTGTTCCTCGTCATGATGAGCCTGCTGATCGTGGGCGCGGCCCGTCCCGCCGACTCGGTGCGCGTCCCCCGCGACCGGGCGACGATCATCATCGCGCTGGACGTCTCGCTGTCGATGGAGGCCGACGACGTCCAGCCGAACCGGATCACCGCGGCCAAGGAGGCCGCCCAGAAGTTCGTCGCGGACCTGCCGGAACGGTTCAACGTCGGGCTGGTCGCCTTCGCCCGTTCCGCGTCGGTCGTGGTCTCGCCCACCACCGACCACCAGGCGGTCGGCACCTCCCTCGGCACCCTGACCACCCGGGCGGGCACCGCGATCGGCGAGGCGGTGTTCAGCTCCCTGGAGTCGCTGCGCTCCTTCGACCAGCAGGCGGTGACCGACCCGCCCCCGGCCGCGATCGTGCTGCTGTCCGACGGCGACAACACCTCGGGACGTTCGGTGGCCGAGGCGATCGACTCGGCCAAGAGCGTACGGGTCCCGGTCTCCACGATCGCCTACGGCACCCAGGAGGGGACGGTCTCGATCGACGGCCGCGACGTGAACGTACCGGTGAACAAGGCCACCCTGCAGACCCTGTCGGAGGGCACGGGCGGCCGGGCCTACGAGGCGGAGTCGGGCAGCGAGCTGAAGCAGGTGTACGAGCAGATCGGCACCTCGCTGGGCTACCGGACGGTCAACCAGGAGATCACCCAGTGGTTCGTGGTGGCGGCGATCCTGGCCGGGCTGCTGACCGCCGGGGTGGCCCTGCTGCTGGGGTCGCGGATCCCCTGACCTCGTGCCCCTCACCCGGTGAGGGCGGGCGTACGGGTGGGAGCGCGGCCGAGGCTTTCCGGCAGGTCGAGACCCGGCACCGGGCGGGACCCGCACGAGTCGCGGCACTCCCCGGGCGTCCGCGGCCGCGTCGGGCACGCCAGGGCTTACGGCATGGTCGCGACAGGTTCGGGGTCACCAGGGGATGACGCCGTCGTCCTCGAAGAACGAACCGCTCGGGCCGCCGTCGGGCAGCGTGGCGAGCCGGATCGCCGTGGCCGCGCCCTGCTCGGGAGTGCGGGGCCCCTGGAAGCCGGTGAAGTCGGTCGCGACCAGGCCCGGGCAGGCGGCGTTGATCAGGATGTTCGTACCGGCCAGTTGCCGGGCGTACTGCACGGTGACGGCGTTGAGGAACGACTTCGACGGCGAGTAGGCCGCCATGACGGGGCCGATCTCGATGTCCGGGTCCGCCTGCCGGGTCAGGGAGGCGACGGCACTGGAGACGTTGACGATGCGTGGCGACGCCGAGCGCCGCAGCATCGGCAGCATCGCGTTGGTCACCCGGATGACACCGATGACGTTGGTCTCCACGACCGCGCGGACCACGTCGAGGTCGAGCGTGGTCGGATCCTGCACCCACCCAGGACCCACCTCTCCCGAGATACCGGCGTTGTTGACCAGGACGTCCAGGCCCCCGGCCCGCCGTTCGACCAGTTCAGCGGCGTCGGTGACGCTCTGGTCGCCGGTCACGTCCAGCGGCACCCCGAACGCGTCCGCCCCGGAGGCGCGCAGCTTCCCGACGGCGGCCTCGCGCCGGGCCTCGTCGCGGGCTCCCACGCCCACGCGGTACCCGAGGGCACCCAGCCCGGCCGCGATCTCGTATCCGATTCCCTTGTTCGCGCCGGTCACCAACGCGATTCTCGTGTCGCTCATGCCGTCGATGTTCGCTCGCGGACGAGCGGTGCATCCAACACCGATACGGTGCCCTGTCATACCCGGTAGGTATCACCGAGGTACGCTGTGGCCGTGGACACCCTGGAGACCCGCGAGTTGAGATACTTCATGGCCGTCGCCGAGGAGCTGCACTTCGGCCGCGCCGCCGAGCGCCTCGGCATGGCCCAGCCACCGCTGTCCCGGGCGATCCAGCGGCTCGAGCGGCGCCTCGGCGTCTCCCTGCTGGAACGCAACCGCCGCGGCGTCTCCCTGACCGGCGCCGGAGAAGTACTGCTGCACGAGGGCCGCGCGGCCCTCGACGCGACCACCGCCGCCGCTCGCCGCACCCGTCGCGCCGGTGGCGCCGGCGGTCCGGGCGGCCCCCGCGACCGCCTGGTGCTGGCGGTGAAGGCCGCCGCGTCTCACGAACTGCTGCAGAAGCTCCTCGACGCCTACGCGGCCGAGCCCGGCGCCGCCGAGATCGAGGTGCTGCCGAGCGGCATGTGCGAGCAGGGGGAGATGCTGCGCGATGGCCGCGCCGATGTGGCGCTCATGCACGCGCCGTTCAACTCCCTGGCCGGGTTCGACAGCGAGGAACTGATGACCGAAGGGCAGATCGCCATCCTGCCCGCCGAACACCCCCTCGCCGCGCGCACGACGTTGTCCCTGGCCGAGGTCGGCGACATCCCCGATCTTCCGCTCGCCCGCTGGTCCCGCCACGGCACCTACCCGCCCGGCCCGGGCCCCGAGATCCACGACCAGACGCAGCTGGCCCAGCTGATCGCCCTCGGACGCACCGTGGCCGTCTTCCCCGACTCCGCCCGCGCCTGGCTGTGGGCCGAGCACACCGCCGTCCCCCTGACCGACGCGCCCCCCGTCGTCACCCACATCGCCTGGCCCGCGCACAGCCGCTCCCTCGCCCTCGCCGGGCTGATCCGCACGGCCACACGGCTGTGACCCTCTCCTGCCCTCCCGCTTCTCCGCCTCCCGCTCGGCCCCGGCCGGCGGCTTCGTGGCGATGAGCCCTGCACGACGTGGCCCGCCCCCGGTCGTCCGCCCCGGCCCTTCCCCAAGACCGGCCGGTCCCGGCCGTTGGTAACGTTCTACGACGTGGCACATTACTTCGAGGAGCGCCCGGAGACCGCGGGCCGTCCCGGCTCGGTCACGCTCGTGCTCCCCGACCTCCATCTGAGACTGGAGACCGACAGCGGGGTGTTCTCCGCCGAGCGCGTCGACCAGGGCACCCGGATCCTGCTGGAGAGCGTCCCCCCTCCGCCGCCGGGCGGCGACCTGCTCGACCTGGGCTGCGGCTACGGGCCGATCGCGCTGACGATGGCCTCGCGCGCCCCGGAGGCGACGGTCTGGGCGGTGGACGTCAACCGCAGGTCGATCGAGCTGTGCGCGAGAAACGCCAGGGCCGCCTCCCTTGACAAAGTAAGGTCGATGCATGTCGACGAGGTCCCGCCGGAGGTGCGGTTCTCCGCCATCTGGTCCAACCCGGCGATCCGCATCGGCAAGGCCGCGATGCACGAGATGCTGACCCGCTGGCTGTCGCGCCTCACCCCGGACGGCGTCGCCCACCTGGTGGTCCAGAAGCACCTGGGCTCCGACTCCCTGCAGCGCTGGCTGAACGAGCGGGGCTGGCCCGCCGAGCGCGTGGCCTCCCGCTCCTCGTACCGGATCCTCCGGGTGGAGGCGCGCCCGGAGGCGGAGTCGCGGTGAGCCCCCGCTCCCCCGCGAGCACGCCGGCGCGGCGGGCACGGTGGGCACGGTGGGCACGGGCGGACGGGCACCGGCGGGCACGACCGGCGGCACGGTGGCGGGCGAGAAGCGGATCACCGCGAGACACGCGGGACGAACGAGGAACGACGAGGAACGGTGAACGACCGATGACGGCGAACCCGCGCAGGCAGCTGCGCCCGACCGATGTCAAGCGCCTCAACCGCACCTGGCGGAGGAACACCGAGGGGCGGCTGGCCCTGATCCTGGAGTCGGTGACCGGCCCGTTCAACATCGGCTCCATCTTCCGCACGGCCGCCGCCTTCGGCGTGGAGCGGATCTGGCTGGCGGGCAACGCCACGCCGCCGACCAACCCCAAGGCGCAGAAGACCGCGCTGGGCACCGACCGGCTGGTGGCCTGGGAGGAGCCGGTCCCCGTCCTGGAGGCCGTACGGGCGGCCAAGGAGGACGGGTTCGCGGTGGTCGCGGTGGAGCTGACCGGGGACGCCGTGCCCCTGCCCGAGGCCAAGCTGGGCGGGGACGTGTGCCTGGTGGTGGGCAGCGAGGACCACGGGTGCTCCCCCGCGCTGCTGGAGGCCGCCGACGGCGTCTGCTACATCCCGCAGGTCGGCCGGGTCGGCTCGTTCAACGTCGCGGTGGCGGCGGCGATCGCGGTGGCCGAGGCCCGCCGCCAGGAGTGGTCGGGCAAGGTGCCGCCCGAGGAGTGAGGGCGCGCGGCCGTCGTGCCGGTCACGGCGACCTGTTCTCGTCCTTCCCCGGCCCGACGGCCGCGCGCCCGGCACGGCCACGCCCGTCATGACCGTCGTGCTCGCCGCGCCCGTCGTGCTCGCCGTGGCCGTCGTGGTCCCGGTCGCCGTCGAGCGGGACCTTCTCCCCGCCGTACGCCCTGCTCATCATGGCGCGAAGCCTGCGGAGCGGGTGATGCTTCCCGTTGTGCGCCGGGACACCTTCCCCGTCGCCGTCCTCGGCCGCCCCCGCGAGGATCGGGACCGGCTCCTTGCCCCGCACCTGGGCCTCGATGGACTCCAGGGGCGGGACGTGGACCTCGATGTACTCCCCCGTGGGCCGGCGCTTGATCACACCGGTCTCCACGCCGTGCCCGAGAGCCTCGGCGTCGCGGCGCTGCAGGCCCAGGCAGATCCGGTAGGTGACGTAGTACGCCACGGCCGGACCGAGGAAGACCAGGACCCTGCCGGTGTAGATGATCTCGTTTATCGAGAGGCGGGAGTTCGCGGCGATCACGTCGGTGGCGGCCATCAGCCACAGGACGCCGTAGAACGTGACCGCCGACATGCCGATCGCGGTGCGGTGCGGGTTGTTGCGCGGGCGGTCCACAAGGTTGTGCTCGCGGCGGTCCCCGGTGACCCACTGCTCGGCGAACGGGTACAGGACCAGGCCCAGCAGGATGATCCCCAGCGGGAGCAGCGCCGGGATGATCACACTCATCGGCAGCGTGAAGCCCAGGAAGTTGATCTCCCAGGAGGGCATCAGGCGCAGCGAGCCGTCCAGGAACGCCAGGTAGAAGTCGGGCTGGGAGCCCGCCGAGATGTCGGACGGCGTGTAGGGGCCGTACAGCCAGACGGGGTTGATCTGGGCGAAGGTGCCCAGCAGCGCGATGACGCCGAAGGTGAACATGAAGTAGGCGCCCGACTTGGCCATGAAGGAGGGATAGGTCGGCGCGCCCACCACGTTGTCGTTGGTGCGGCCCTTGCCCGGCATCTGCGTGTGCTTCAGCACCCACGTCAGGATCAGGTGGGCGGTGATGAGCGCCAGCAGGATGCCCGGCAGGAGCAGGATGTGGATCGAGTAGAACCGCGGGATGATCTCGTCACCGGGATACTCGCCGCCGGTGAGGAAGAAGGTGAGCCAGGTGCCGACCAGCGGCAGTGACTGCGCCACGCCGGCGGTGATCCGCAACCCGGCGCCGGAGAGGAGGTCGTCGGCCAGCGAGTAGCCGGTCAGGCCCTCGAAGAGGGAGAGTGCCAGCAGGGCGACGCCGATCAGCCAGTTCAGCTCGCGGGGCTTGCGGTACGCCCCGTTGAAGAAGATCCGGAGCATGTGGATCATCATGCCGCCGATGAACAGCAGGGCGGCCCAGTGGTGCATCTGCCGCATCAGCAGGCCGCCGCGCACGTCGAAGCTGATCTCCAGTGTCGAGGCGTACGCCTCGGACATCGCGATGCCCTTGAGCGGCGAGTAGGAGCCGTTGTAGATGACCTCCTCCATGACGGGCTTGAAGAAGAACGTCAGGAACGTGCCGGTCAGCAGCAGGATGACGAACGAGTAGAGAGCGATCTCACCCAGCAGGAAGGTCCAGTGGTCGGGGAAGATCTTCCGCATGTTCCGCTTGAGGAATCCCGCCGTGCCGAGGCGGTCGTCGGCGAAACCGCTCACGCTCGCCAGGCGTCCGGACGTGCTTCCCTTGCTCATGCGCGGCCTCCGTTCTCACGGACCTCCGCCTCGACGCCGCCGCGCCCCGGAAAACCGGCAATCAGGCGAAACAGCGAGGTCGGCCGTGGACAACCAGGTATTTCCCATCATCCACGGCGATGGGCAGGCGAAGGCAAAGTCCTGCCCGGGGTCCGGCCGCGTCCCGTTCGGCGCCTTGTGATCCAAACGTTCACCCGCCCGCGATGACGCGTCCAGCTCGCAGGGGGCATACTCCTGCACGTGCAACGCCGTTACCCCTTCCTCGACCATCCCGGCCCCCTGCCCTTCGCCCACCGGGGTGGAGCCGCCGAGGGCAGGGAGAACACCTTCCCCGCCTTCGAGCGGGCCGTCGGACTCGGTTACACCTATCTGGAGACCGACGCGCACGCCACCGCCGACGGGGTGCTGCTGGCCTTCCACGACCACACCCTGGACCGGGTGACCGACCGCCGGGGCCGGATCGCCGAGCTGCCGTACCGGCTGGTGCGCGAGGCGCGGATCGGCGGCGTGGACGAGATCCCGCTGATGGAGGACCTGCTGGGCTCGTGGCCCGAGGCGCGCTTCAACATCGACGTCAAGGAGTCGGCGGCCATCGCGCCGCTCGCCAGGGCGATCGGCAGGACCGCCTCCCACGACCGGATCTGCCTCACCTCCTTCTCCGAGGAGCGGCTCGCCAGGGCCCGCGCCGCGATCGGCCGCGAGGTGTGCTCCTCGCTGGGCCCGCGCGGCGTGGCGACCCTGCGCGCCGCCGCCACCACCTCCGGGTACGGCCGCCTGCTCGCCCGCCTGGCCCGCGCCGGGGTGCCGTGCGCGCAGGTGCCGGTGGGCTTCCGCGGCCTGCGGATCACCACGCCCGCCCTGATCCGCACGGCCCACGCGCTCGGCATGCAGATCCACGTGTGGACCGTCAACCACACCGGGGTGATGGAACGCCTGCTCGACCTCGGTGTGGACGGCCTGATGACCGACAACATCTCGGGGCTGCGCGACGTGCTGGAGGCCCGCGGCCAGTGGTATCCAGGTCGTCTCGCCGCGTAGGCCGCGCGGGCACGAGTCCCCCCGCCCGTTTCCCGCTCCTTCCCCGATTCCCCGATTCCCCGATTTTCCCCCCCGCCCCCCGACAGACCGAGGACCGCTCATGACCTCCGAACAGGCCGTCGAGGACTCCCCCCAGTCCCGGCGCCGCGAGCAACGCGGCTGGTACTTCTACGACTGGGCGAACTCCGCCTTCCCCACCACCATCCTGACGGTCTTCCTCGGCCCGTACCTGACGACGATCGCGGAGACCGCCGCCCAGGGACGCCCGTACGTGGACGTGATCGGGTTCGACGTGCGGCCCAGCGCCTACTACTCCTTCGTGGTGGGCTTCGCGGCCATCCTGCAGATCATCCTGATGCCCGTCGTGGGCGCGCTGGCCGACCACACCGGCCGCAAGAAGGAGCTTCTCGGCCTGTTCGCCTACCTCGGCGCCGGTGCTACCGTCTGCTTCTGGTTCGTCGCCGACGGGCGTTACCTGCTGGGCGGCGCGCTGTTCCTGGTGTCCAGCGTCGCCTTCGCCGCCGCGTTCGTGATCTACAACTCGTTCCTGCCGGAGATCGCCACGGCGGACGAGCGTGACAAGGTCTCCGCCAGGGGGTGGGGTTTCGGCTACCTCGGCGGCGGCCTGCTGCTCGCCCTCCATCTGGTGCTCTTCCTCTACCACGAGTCCTTCGGCGTCACCGAGGGTGACGCCGTGCGCATCGCCCTGTCGTCCGCGGGCCTGTGGTGGGGCGGGTTCACGATCATCCCACTGCTGCGGCTGCGCAACCGGCGGGCGCTCGCCCCCGGCGCCGAGACGGCCGCCCAGGCCGTGACGGGCAGCTTCCGCCAGCTGGGCCGCACGATCAGGGAGCTGCGGCGCTATCCGCTGACCCTGGGCTTCCTGGTCGCCTACCTGATCTACAACGACGGCGTGCAGACCGTCATCTCCTTCTCGGCCACCTACGCCGACAAGGAGCTCGGGCTGGCCCAGGACGTGCGGATCCAGGCGATCCTGATGGTGCAGTTCGTGGCCTTCTTCGGCGCCCTGCTGCTCGGCCGGCTCGCCGCCTCCTACGGGGCCAAGCGGGTGGTGATGGTCGCGCTGATCGCCTGGATCGCCGTGGTGGCCGTGGCCTACTTCCTGCCCACGGGCGCGAAGCTGCCCTTCTTCGCGCTGGCGTTCGCCATCGCGATCGTGATGGGCGGGACCCAGGCCCTGTCGCGATCGCTGTTCTCCCACGTGATCCCGAAGGGCAAGGAGGCGGAGTACTACAGCCTGTACGAGATCAGCGACAAGGGCTCGACGTTCCTCGGCTCGTTCACCCTCGGCCTGGCGCTCCAGCTGACCGACAGCTATCGCCTGGGCATCATCTCTTTGGTGATCTTCTTCGTGCTCGGTTTCGTGCTGCTCGCCCTCATCGACCTGCCCAAGGCCATCAGAGCGGCCGGAAACCAGGTGCCGGAACGCATCTGAGAAACCCCGGAAAAGAGGGCCCTTCGCAGACCGGGTCAAGAACGTGCGATTGGATCACCCTGTCTGTGGGAATCCACACACGGTATCAAGCGTTGTACGCCGTGGGAGACGAACCCCTCACGACGGGGCCCTCAGGAGGCATTCAGACATGGGCGAGCGTGCGCTACGCGGCACCAGACTCGGGGCGACCAGCTACGAGAACGACCGCAACACCGATCTGGCCCCGCGCCAGGAGGTGTCCTACACCTGCCCGAAGGGTCATCGATTCGACGTTCCGCTTGCCGCTGAAGCCGAGATCCCGGCGACCTGGGAGTGCCGCATGTGCGGCGCGACCGCCCTCCGGGTGGACGGCGAGCTGCCGGAGGCAAAGAAGGCCAAGCCCCCACGGACGCACTGGGACATGCTGCTGGAGCGCCGCACGATCGAGGACCTGGAGGAGGTGCTCAACGAGCGCCTGGCGATTCTACGCGCCCAGCGCCGCAAGAGCGCCTGACCGATTCGGAGAGTCACGGACCCCCGGCCCCCACCAGGGCCGGGGGTCCGCGCTTCCCCGCTCCCGGAGGGCCGTCCCGGCCGTGGAAGGGCGTCCGGCTCCTCCCCGGCGGCGGGCCCGAGGGGAGAAGGGCGTCCGGCTCCTCCCCGGCGGCGGGCCCGAGGGGAAGTGGCCCAATCGATTGGTGCGGAATTGGCTCTTAAGATCGGTCCGCTCTCCCCCTAGGGTCGCTCCCATGACCACTTCTACCAGCGAGAACACCGGCGGCACCGCATCGAAGGCCCGCGGGAAGGCCTCGGCGCTGCGGGCGCTGCACGTACCCGGCCGTCCGCTGGTGGTGCCCAACGTCTGGGACGCCGCGTCGGCCCGCGCCGTCGAGGCGGCGGGCTTCCCGGTGATCGCCACCGGCAGCGCCGCGATCGCCCCGGTGCTCGGGTACGACGACGGCGAGGAGACGCCCGTCGGGGAGATGCTGGCCGCGATCGCCAGGATCAGCCGCTCGGTCGGCCTGCCCGTCACCGCCGACATGGAGCGCGGCTACGGGCTGGAGCCCGCTGAGCTGGTCGAGCGGCTGGTCGCCGCGGGGGCGTCCGGCTGCAACCTGGAGGACTCCGACCCCCGCACCGGGGCGATGGCCGACGTCGACGAGCAGGCCGCCCTCCTCAGCGCCGTCAGGGCCGCCGCGACCGCCGCGGGCGTGGACCTGGTGATCAACGCCCGGGTCGACACCTACATCCACGGTACGGGGAGCGCCGAGGAGAGGCTGGCCGAATCGGTGCGGCGGGGCCGCCGCTACCTGGAGGCGGGCGCCGACTGCGTCTATCCGATCTTCGCGGCCGAGGCGGGGGCCGTCCGCGCGCTGGTCGAGGGCATCGGCGGGCCGATCAACATCCTGTTCCGCCCCGGCACGCCGTCGCTCGGCGAGCTGGCGGACCTCGGGGTGGCCCGCGTGAGTTTCGGTCACGGCCTGCACGAGGCCGTACGGGCGTACGCGGCCCGGATGCTCGCGGCGATCCGGGACGGCGAGAGCCCCTACTCTCCGGGATTGTCCGCGCCCTGACCCCGGCGCCCCGTGCCCCGCGGCCGGCACGGGCGGCACGGGCGGCACGGCCTTTGCGGCGCCCGGCTCAGAGGCGCAGTTTCCCCTGGGCTCCGCCCCGCCACTCCACCAGCAGGACGGTCGCGTCGTCCTGCAGCCTCCCGTCGTGATACTCCAGCACGCTGCGGACCAGGCGGCGCAGGGTCTCCGGTACGGGAAGGCCGTCGGCGTTGCGGCGGATGATGAAGTCGACGAAGCGCTCCAGGCCGAACTCCTGCCCCAGCCGGTTACGGGCCTCGGTCATGCCGTCGGTGTAGAGGAGCACGCGGTCGCCGGGCTCCAGCTGCTCCCTGCACGGGGTCACGGCCAGCCCCAGGCCGAGACCCATCGGGTGAGCGGGCGGGCACTGCAGGGTGGCGACCCAGCGCCCCCTCCTGATCACCACCGGGGGGTGGTGCCCGCGGTTGACCCAGGTGAACACGCCGGTATGCATGTCCAGGTCGGCCAGGATCCCCGTGGCGAAGCGGTTGCCCAGGCCGAACTCCTCGATCAGCACCTCCTCGATCCCCTCGCTGACCTCGATGAGGTCGGCGCCCTGGCGGCGGCGGTTGCGGCAGGCGGCCACCGCGAGGTTCGCGGTCAGCCCCGCGGACGCGTCATGGCCCATCGCGTCGAAGATGGCCAGGTGGACGGAATCGCCGGCCAGCGCGTAGTCGAAGGCGTCGCCACCGAGCTCGTAGGCCGGTTCGAGTGCGGCGCCGATCACCACCTTCTCGGTGGCGAAGGTGAGCGACGGCAGCAGGTTCCACTGCATCTCGGCGGCGACGTTCATCGGCCGGGTCCGTACCAGCCGGGCGTAGGAGTCGCTCTGGGAGTGCTTGCTCACCAGCAGCAACGCGATCATGGACGCGAGATGCCTCATGTCCTCCTGGGCCCGTTTCCCGTCCGTCCGCGGCCGGAGGCTGACGCGCAGTATCCCGAGGCGTTCGGTGCCGTCGAGCAGCGGCACCCACCAACGGCCCGGTTCGTCGTCCAGGGGTGGCCTGGACAGGACGCGCACCTCCTGGAAGGCCCGGCCGGCCAGCGTCCCGTCGATCCGCAGCTCGCCCTTCTCCCGCTCCGTCTCCTGTCCGGCGCCAAGGCCGGTCAGCGGGCGCAGCACGTCCTGCTGCAGGTCGGCCAGGTAGATCAGCACGTCGTACAGCCCGGCGTGGGCGGCGTGCTCCTCGGCGATGGCCGGTAGATCCTCCATCGCGCTCATGTGGCTGGCCTCGGCCAGTCCCGCGAGCATTCTCGCGCGTCCTTCGTAGGGCCTCATCCTGCCGTTCCCGCGATTCCCGTCCGTTCGCGGTGCAGATGACATGGATCCTTCCACGACCACTCCTCGACACTCACGGCACCACCCAGGGCGGCCGGCGCGGGTGGCGCATCGGCGTCCATCCAGAACCCCTACCCCCGCCCGGGGGATTGACCCGGCTCCCCCGCCCTTCTCCGGGGAGCCGGTGGATCACCATTCGTCGGCGGGCAGGTCGACGCCGTCGACACGGTCGTAGATCACCACTCCGTCGGACAGCCTGACCACGCGCACCCTCCTGGCGAGCCCGGCCGTCTCCAGGTCGCGAGCCGAGTGCACCGCGTGCCGGGGGAAGTGGTAGCGGTCGCGGGTGCTCCCGTGCGGCTCGTCACGCTCGCAGACGACCTCGTAGCGGTCCTCCGGCCATACCGGGGGCGGCGGCGTCTTCCGTCCTTGACCGGTGAGCCTGATCATCGGCCCTCCTCCTCTCCTGGAATGTTCACTTCACGTGAGCGGAACAGTCACCGAGTGATCGTTTTAGACATTCTTAATCACCCCATTATGGCCATTCGGAACCACGGAACTGTATGGTGAGCACCCCTCGCAGTGATTGGTCGGTCAACCAATCGCAGTCCGGGCCACCCCACGACCGATCCCGCACGCCGTCAGACCCGACCTCCCTTTGGCACGTTCCACCCCTCTCCCGTCCGCCAGGAGTCCGCCATGCCTGCCATCGACCATTTCGCCTACGGGTTCGTCACACCGGCGGCCTCGTACATCATGTCGAGCATCGGCTGCCTGCTGGGGCTGCTGCTCGCCGCGCGGGCACGCGGGGCGGAGGACGGCTCGCGCGCGCTCTGGCTCGGCGGCGCGGCCCTGTCCATCGGCGGGACCGGCATCTGGGTGATGCACTTCATCGCGATGATGGGCTTCGACGTGCGGGGCGCGTCGATCCGCTACGACGTACCGCTGACCGTCGCGTCCGCGCTGCTCGCGGTCGTCGTCGTCGGCGCCGGCCTTTTCCTGGTCTCGCGCAGGGAGAACAGCACCGGCGCGCTCGTCGGCGGCGGGCTGCTCACCGGCCTGGGCGTGGCCGGGATGCACTACCTGGGCATGGCCGCCATGAACATGTCCGCGCCCGTGAGCTACGACCCCATCCTGGTCGGGTTGTCTGTGCTCATCGCCGTGGTCGCGGCGACGGTGGCGCTCTGGTTCAGCCTGCGCGTGCGCGGGGCGCTCGCCACCACCGGCGCCGCCCTGCTGATGGGGCTCGCGGTGAATGGAATGCACTACACCGGCATGTTCGCCGTCGGCGTCGGTGCGCACGACGACGCCGCGCCGGCGAGCGGGGCACAGGGGATGGACTTCATGCTGCCCCTGCTCGTCGGGATCAGCCTGCTCACCCTCGGACTGCTCCTGGCCATCTTCCTGTCCCCCTCCGAGCAGGAGCTGCGCGAGGACGCGGAGCTCCGGTCGCAGCTGCGGCGCGACCGCGCGGGCGACGACCGCCGGCCCGCCGGGCCGATGGAACCCCACGCGCGGCCGAACCGGCGGCGCGAGCCGTCCCTGTTCGACGACCACGGCCCCGGGCACTGACCGGACGCTGACCTGACACTCTCCCGGCCAGGCCCTGGCCGGGAGGGTGTCCGGGCTGCTCGACGGCGAGGCGGCCGGCGTCCGCTGAGGGGATCTCCCCCGCACCGGCGGGCCTGTCCACGGGGCCGGAAGCGGGAACGGCCGGCGGGCGGCCGGTCCGTCACTCACCCGCGCACAGCGCGGGAGCCTTCTTGTGCGGGTAGACGTGGTCCAGCTCGTGGCCGGGCGGCAGGACGCAGCGGCGCTCGCCGGGCTCGGTGTGCGGGCACCGGAGCGCGTCGACGCGGCGCGGCAGCGTCGCCGTCTCCTCGCTCCCGTCTTCGGCGGCGGCTTCGTCAGTCATGACACGTGTCCTTCTGTGACATCCGGACCGCGACGGCCGGACGGTGGGGGGCCGGGACGACGGTCCGCGCGGGGCGCGTCCGGGGAGGACACGGAACGGATCCCGCGAGGGCGCCCTCCCCGCGGGCGGGCGCACGTGCGACGCAGCGACCCATCCTCGCGAGTTCTGGATGTCCAGAACAAGTCATCGACGCTGCTCCGTTTGATCGCTGTCAAAAGTCGGCACCCGTGCGCCGAGGGCGCGGCGACCAGTCTTCCAGAGTTCCCCCCGGCCGCGCGAGGGGGAAAACCACGCGATCGTCGATCACCCACCCGCCGTTTCGGCCATATTCCTCGGCCGTTTCGGTCACATCACCGCCGCCGGGAGGCAGGCGTCCGCGGTCCTCGCACAGGTCGCCGCGCCCTCGCTGGTCATCGCCCCAGAAAGCCATCAAGGTCCCCATAACATCGCGATAGGGATTCTTTGGGAGATCCCTCCGCGGGCCTCTCCCCCATACCTTGACATCACCCCTCACAAGGAGTGTTCATGTTACGTCGAGGTACCCTCCTGACCGGCGCCGCTACCGTGGCCCTGTACCTGGTCGCCACCGTGGCGCCCGCCGTCGCAGCATCCGCCCCCCCTGCCCAGCCTCCCGCAACGATGATCGAGGCCCTCCAGCGCGACCTCGGCCTCACCGCCGAGCAGGCCGTCCAGCGCCTGGCCAACGAGCACCGCGCGGCCGCCTCCGAGGCCGCCCTGACCCAGGAGCTCGGCGCCGAGTACGCCGGCGCCTGGCTCAACGGTGACGCCTCCCAGCTCTCCGTGGCGACCACCGACGCCGCCGACGCGGGCGCCATCAGGGCCAAGGGCGCGCAGCCCGTGATCGTCGGCCGTTCCCTCGCCAGCCTCGAGGCCGTCAAGGCCAAGCTCGACGGGGCGTCGGCGGAGGCGAAGGCCGGCGCGTCCCTCTGGTACGTCGACGTCACGACCAACAGCGTCGTGATCCTCGCCGGCAGCCAGGCCGCGGGTGAGGCCCTCGCCGCCGCCGCGGGCGCCGACAAGGGCGTCGTGAAGGTGGTGCCCTCCACCGAGCAGCCCCAGGCCTTCATCAACATCATCGGCGGCAACGCCTACTACATCGGCGGCAGCCGCTGCAGCATCGGCTTCTCCGCGCGCCGGGGCAGCGCCCCCGGCTTCGTGACCGCCGGCCACTGCGGCAGGGCGGGAGCCACCACCAGCAGCCCTTCCGGCACCTTCTACGGCTCGTCGTTCCCCGGCAACGACTACGCCTGGGTCTCCACCCCCGGCCACACCATGACCCCCTACGTCCGCGGTTCCGGCGGCGCCAACGTCACCGTGCGCGGCTCCACCCAGGCCTCGGTCGGCGCCTCGATCTGCCGCTCCGGCTCCACCACCGGCTGGCGCTGCGGCGTCATCCAGCAGCACAACGCCAGCGTGAGGTACTCGCAGGGCACGGTGAGCGGCCTGACCCGCACCAGCGCGTGCGCCCAGCCCGGCGACTCCGGCGGCTCGTTCATCTCCGGCAGCCAGGCCCAGGGTGTCACCTCAGGCGGCTCCGGCAACTGCAGCGTCGGCGGCACGACCTACCACCAGCCGGTCAACGAGATCCTCTCGGCGTACGGGCTGACGCTCGTCACCGGCTGATCTCGCCTCCTCACCAGCTGCTCCCCGTGAGCAACCCCCCGATGGCCGAGGAGGCCGGCTAGAAATGTCAAGGATCATTCGCTTCGGCGTCGCCCTCATCCTGGGGCTGGCCTTCCTGGTGACGGTCACCCCCGCCCAGGCGGCGCCCGCCCACACGGCGGACGCCCGCACCGCGGCGGTTCGCGTGCTCAGATACGACGCGAGCAGGGCCGCGGAGTTCCGGTCCGTCGTCGACCAGGCGGCCCAGATCTGGAACTCCAGCGTCTCGAACGTACGACTGGTGGCCGGCAGCCCCGCGGACTTCGTGGTGCTCGCCGACAACGGCTGGCCCCGTGCGCAGCCCACCGGTCTGGGGCGCGGAACGGTGTGGATGGGACGGCAGGCGACCGCGCAGGGCCACAACCCGCTGCGCATCGCCGCCCACGAGATCGGCCACATCCTGGGCCTGCCCGACCGGCGTACCGGCCGGTGCACGGACCTGATGTCCGGCGCGAGCGCGGGCACGAGCTGCACCAACCCGAACCCGAACGCGGCGGAGAGGGCCGAGGTCCAGCGCAACTTCGCCGGATTCACCCCGGCGATCGACTTCGGTCAGATCTACGTCGACAGTCCCGAGCACGCGGCGTCCCCGTCCTAGAGGGACGCCCGCGAGCACCTCGCCGGTCCGGCCGTCCCCTCGGCCGGGCCGGCGAACCCGTGTCCGGGGACCGGCGGGGGCCCGGCTCCCGGCGACGGGAGATCCACCGGAGCGTCCCGTCCCCGGCGTGCGAAGCCCGCCTCAGAGGAGCTTCTCGAAGCAGAGGGAGCCGGGGAGCCGGTCGTAGGGAGGGAAGACGGGGACGGGGGTGTAGCCCTCCCGCTCGTACATCCGCACCGCGTCCGGCTGGCGGGGACCGGTCTGCAGGACGACCCGGGGCGCGCCCAGCGCGCGGGCCGCGTCCTCGGCGGCGGCCAGCAGGGCCCGCGCCACGCGGGTGCCCCGGTGGGACGGGGTCACGAACATCCGCTTGAGCTCCATGTCGTCACCGAGCCGGCGCAGCGCCACGTGGCCGACCGCGACGCCCTCCGCCGCGTAGGCGACCCCGGTGTAGGCGACGGTCTCCGGCTCGACGTTCATGCCGCTGGGTATGAGGCCGGCGACGGCGAGCAGGTCGGCGTAGCGGGCGTCCATCTCCTCCGTCATGGCCCGCCGGAGCGCCACGGCCGCCGCGTCGTCCCAGCCGACCGGCCTGACCTCGACCAGGCCGGTTCCCTGCGCGAACGCGGTCATGTGCGAAACCGCCCCTCTCCCCGTTCTCGCGGCCGCGGACCGCCCCGGGCTCGCCGCGGCGCGTGTCGCGCCGTCACGCCCTCACGATTCCGAATCACGCGAAATTCCGACTTAAAAGGTAGAAAAATAGGATTTTCCTGTCAACGTCCACGGCAGGATCTCACGGACACGGCGACGCCCGAGGGTCGGCCGCCGGTCGCGGGGGAAGGATCCAGGCATGACCAGTTCCCGCATCAGCGTCTCGGTGGACGCGCACACCCCGCCGGAACGGGTGTTCGCCGTGCTCACCAACTGGCCGAGACACGACGAGTGGATGGTCCTGACCCGGGCGCGCGTGACCGCCGGGAACGGCCACAGCGTCGGGAGCCGCCTGGAGGCCTTCACCGGGCTGGGGCCGGCCGGGTTCCTCGACACCATGGAGATCACAGAGTGGGACCCGCCGAGGCGCGTGGGGGTCCGGCACACCGGATGGCCGGTGCGCGGCACCGGGGTCTTCCGCGTGCTGCCCCGCGAGGGCGGCGGCAGCACGATCGTCTGGGAGGAGGAGCTCGACGTGCCGTTCGGCGCGGCCGGGCGGCTCGGCTGGCAGGTGATCAAGCCGCTGAACGCGGCCCTGTTCCGGTTCTCGCTGCGACGCCTGGCCGCGCTCAGCGATCGGTGAGACCCCGGCCGGAGTCTCCGGCGCCACCCGGCGCCCCCGTGCCCCCCGGCTCGTCGCGGACGACCTCGCCGTGGACGACCGGCCCCGAGCCCGGGGGCCTCCCCGCGTCGCGCAGCACGTCGAAGGGAGATCCCGGGCCGCCGAACGGCGAGCCGAGCCCGGCGCCCGCCGCGTTCCTGGCGACGAGGGTGCGGACCCGGCGGGCGAAGAACCAGGATCCGAGCCTGCGGACCATCGGCCGGGTGAACGGCAGCAGGCACAGGAAGCCGAGGATGTCGGTGAGGAACCCCGGGGTGAGCAGCAGCGTGCCGCCCACGAGGACCAGCCCGCCGTCGGCGAGCTCGCGGTCGGGCATCCGGCCGCTCTGCAGCGCGCCCTGGAGATTGCGCCAGGCCCGGCGGCCCTCGCGGCGCACGATCCAGGCGCCGAGCAGGCTGTCGGCGAGCAGGAGGGCCACCGTCGGCCACCCGCCGATGACCTGGCCGACCTGGATGAGCACCAATATCTCGAGGATCGGCACCACGAGGAAGGTCAGGAACAGCAGAATGCGCATTTTCGCCTCAACTCGTGCGACAGCCGTACGACATGAACAACGTCCCGGAGCGGCGGCGCGTTCCGCGTTCGCTCAGCGTGGACGGCGTCCTCAGCGGACTCTCAGGATCGCATTCCCTGGGGGTTCGGCGGCCTCGCGGGAGCCCCCCAAGGACGGCCCGCGCGGGACCTCGGAGCCCCGCCCGGAGCGGTCCCGGGCAAGTCCTGGGCCTTCCGGGCGGTTCGCGGCGTCCGAGCGGACGCGGGACCGCGAAGCCGCGAAGGTCAGCGGCGGCGATCGCGCCTGCGATCGCGGCGGCGGCGCAGGCGGGCGGGCAGGCCGGTGACGCCCCACACCGTGATCCGCCACAGGGCCTCGACCACGATGCCGCGGCTCATCTTGCTGGCCCCGACGGTGCGCTCCACGAAGGTGATGGGCACCTCCTTGACGCGCATCCCGCAGACGGCCGTACGCAGGGTCAGGTCCACCTGGAAGCAGTAGCCCCGCGACTCGACGTCGTCCAGGCTGATCCTCTCCAGGGCCGAGGCGCGGTAGGCGCGGAAGCCCGCGGTGGCGTCCCTGACCGGGAGGCCGAGCACGAGCCGGGTGTAGATGTTGGCGCCGCGCGACAGGAACTCCCGCGAGGCCGGCCAGTTGACGACCTTGCCGCCGGGCACCCAGCGGGACCCGATCGCCAGGTCGGCCCCCTTGGCCAGCGCGTTCAGCAGCTTGGGCAGCTCCTCCGGCTGGTGGGAGCCGTCGGCGTCTATCTCCACGAGGACGCCGAAGCCCTCCCCCAGGCCCCAGCGGAAGCCCGCGATGTAGGCGGCGCCCAGCCCCTGCTTGGCCGGCCGGTGCAGCACGTGGACGTGGTCGTCGTCGGCCGCCAGCTTGTCGGCGATCGCCCCCGTGCCGTCGGGGCTGTCGTCGTCCGCGATCAGGAGGTGGGCCTCGGGCACGGCCTCGCGCAGCCGCCGGGTGATCAGCGGCAGGTTCTCCCGCTCGTTGTACGTCGGGACGATGACGAGCACCCGACCAAGCATCCGCTCCATCACGCGTCTCCCACCTGCTGATCATCCTCCCGGTTCACGGAGTGCCCCACGCCGGGCCTCCTGCGCCGCCAGGCGGCGGCCACCGCACCCGCACCCACAAGTATCAGGGCCCATTCGGGCAGCGCGCCCACCCGGGTGGCGATGGTCTGCGCGGTCCTGACCGGAACGGTCAGCACGTTCATGGCCGGCACCAGCTCACCGGTCCGCCAGGCGATCGAACCGCTCGGGGTCACATACGCCGATATGCCGGTGATCGCGGAAGTGATCACCGCTCGATTGTGCTCCACGGCCCGCAGCTGGGACATGGCGAGCTGCTGGGGCGGCAGGTTGGTCAGGGCGTAGGTGGCGTTGTTGGTCTGCACCACCAGCGGCGTGGCACCCGTCCTGGCGGTGTCGCCCACGATGCCGTCGAAGGCCACCTCGTAGCAGTTGATCGCCCCGACGGTCACCGGGCCCAGCCTGAGATCGCCGTCGCGGGTGCCCGCCACCGACTGCCTGCCGACCAGGGAGGCCCGCTCGAACAGGGCCAGCATGAGACCCTTGAGCGGGGTGAACTCCCCGAAGGGGACCAGCTGCTGCTTGTCGTAGTAGGCGCCGGGACCGGTGACCGGGTCCCAGACGATGCTGCGGGTCGCCCGGTTGCTCTCGCCGATCCTGACCACGGCGCCGACCAGGACGGGCACCCCGACGTCCTTGACCGCCGCGTCGATCTCGTTCCGGGCGAACTCGTTGCTCAGCGGGTCGATGTCGGTGGAGTTCTCCGGGAGCACGACCAGGTCGGGGCGGGGTGTCCTGCCCTCCCTGACGTCCCGCGCCATCTGGTGGAGCATCCGGGTGTGGTTGCCGAGGACCACGGCGGGCTCGTCGCCCAGCGGGTGCATGCCCCGGCCGGGGACGTTGCCCTGGATGACGCCGACGGTCACGCTCCTGCCCTCGTCGCCGTACCGGGGAACGGCGAGGGCCCCGGCCGGCACGGCGAGCGCCCCGGCGAGCGGCAGCGCCAGCGGCAGGGCCAGCGCCCGTCCCCGGCGCGCTCCCCTGCCGGGGCGGGGGCCGGGAGAGGCGGGCGGGCCCGAGGACGCGATCGGGCGGGAGGCCGCGATCGAGCGGAGGGCGGGCAACGAGCGCACCGCCGCCAGGGCGAGCAGGCCGCCGCACAGGGCCACCGCGAAACTCACCAGCGGCGCCCCGCCGAGCGCGGCGTACGGGGTGAAGACCGACTCCCCCTGGCTGAAGGCCACCCGCGCCCAGGGAAATCCGCCGAAGGGGAACTGGCCCCGCGCCCACTCGGCCGCCACCCAGAGCGCGGCGCTCCACAACGGCCACAGGGGCAACCGGGTCACCAGGGCGGCCCCCGCCCCCCAGGCGGCGTAGAAGACGCTCTCCATCGCGACCAGGCCCAGCCAGGCGTCGGCGCCGATCGGGCTCACCCAGTGCAGGCCGGGCAGCAGCAGGGCGGACCCGGCCAGGAGCCCGAGCCACGCGCCCCGGCGCGGACGGGTGCCGCGGACCGCCAGGACCGCCAGGGTCATGCCGGGCGGCGCGAGGAACCACAGCCCGAGCGGCGGGAAGGCGAGGAACATCAGCAGGCCGCCGGCCACCGCGCCCGCGACGCGGGCGGGCAGCGCCAGGCGCGAGAGGGGGGACGGGTCCTCCGCTCCGGGCGAGCCCTCCGCGCCGGGCGGGCCGTCCGCGGCCCCGGCCGCCGAACGGTCCGCGAGACCGCCCGCCGGACCGCTCACCGGGCCGGCCGCCGGAACCCGCGCGGGACCTGCATCCGAACCGTCCACGGGATCGCCCACGGAGACGTTCACAGGATCGGCCGCCGAACCGTTCGCGGGATCGCCCGCCGAGGGCCTGTCCGGTACCGGGACGGCCGTCTTGTCCTGCACCACGGGCGGGGCTCCTTGCGATGTCGTGCGGGCGGGTGGCGCCTGGTCTTCCCAGCCGGTCTTCCTAGCCGGAACGCTACCGCCCGGCGGGCACGCCCCCAAAAGCCCTGCACCATATCAATCAGAAACAACACTAAAGCACGATAAATCCGACAAAAACTGCCATAAGCGGCCCCAGACGCGGCAACGGGGCGGTCCGGGGTGTCCTTTCGACACCCCGGACCGCCCCGACGCTTGCGGCGCTCGCACGGGAGCGGGAAGAGGGCCCGGGCGACCCTTCGGACCGGTTCCGTCCCGTCGGCGGCGAGCGCGGATTGCCGTTGTCTACTGGGTGCCCGGACCCCTCCTGGGTCCAACCCCCCGCCCGGAAGGAGTGCCCCGCCTCGACGGACTGCCGGCCCTGCGCCTGGCTGTACGGACGGGGTGATCCCCCGTCACGGGCGCAGGAGACGGCGATGTCGAAAGGCGGCCGACCGGCCAGTCCCGTGCTGGACTGGGCAGCAAACTACCGAGCCCAGCGCAGATGTCAACCGTGTCACCAACTGCGGAAACATCAAGTTTTCGCAGCTGGGACATGATCGACGAGAGCCGTCAATGGTCTCATGTGATCCGATGTCTCTCAAGTCGAGCGAGCGCGCCGGGAAGCGGACCGTCGTGCACGACGCCAAGCCGCTGGGTGGCGCGGGTCAACGCCACGTAAAGGTCGCTCGCCCCGCGCGGGGACTCGCCCAGGATCAGCTCCGGTTCGACCACGACGACCGCGTCGAACTCCAGCCCCTTGGCCTCGGCGACGGTCAGCACCGCCACCTGCGCGTCCAGGGCCGCCGCCCCCGGCCCGGCCACCGCGCCGTCGACGGAGCGGACCACGATCTCCCCGAACTCCTCGGCGCGCGACTCGGGGACGATCACGACGAGCCGGCCGCCCTCGACGACCTCGGCCTTGACGACCTCGCCGAGGGAGGCCGTCGGCGAGGTCGCCCACGGGTGCGACCCCGTCTCCCTGACCGAGGCCGGGGCGGTCAGCGCCGGGTCGACCAGGGTGAGCACGTCGGCGGCCACGGCCATCAGCTCGGCCGGGGTGCGGTAGTTGACGCTGAGGGTCTCCTCGCGCCAGCGCCCCGACACGTACGGGTCGAGGACCCGGCCCCAGGAACGCGCCCCGGCCGACGAACCGGTCTGGGCCAGGTCGCCGACGATCGTCATCGACCGCGTCGGGCAGCGGCGCATCAGCATCCGCCAGTCCATCGGCGACAGCTCCTGCGCCTCGTCGACGATGACGTGGCCGAAGGCCCAGGTGCGGTCGGCCGCCGCGCGCTCGGCGGTGGTCAGGAAGACGTCGTCGCCGAGGTGGCGGGCGGCGAACTTCTCGGCGTCCATGATGTCGGACAGGCCGGTCAGCTCCAGGACCTCCTTGGCGTAGGCGAGCTGGTGCTGCCGCTCGTCGAGCGCGGCGGCGCGCTGCGCCGCCTGCTCCTCCTCGGCCATCCAGGCCCCGGCCCGCAGCACCGCGGGGTCGATGTCGCCGAGCAGCTCGGCGGCCTCGTCCAGGAGCGGCACGTCGGACTCGGCCCACCAGTTCTCCCCGGTGCGGGGCGGCTCGCGCAGCATCAGCTCGCGCTCGGCCTCGCCGAACTCGGCGGCGGCGTGGTCGAGGCGCTCGCGGGAGGTGAACAGCCCGATCAGGAGCTGCTGCGGGGTGACGTAGGGCCACAGCCGGTTCAGGGCCGCCTTGACGGGCCGCTCGGTGCGCAGGTCCTCGCGGATGTCGGCCAGCTCGTCGTCGTCGATCATGCCCTTGCCGAGCTGCCTGGCGGCCTGCCGGGCGAGCGCGTTGAGCAGGTGGCGGACGAAGATCGCGCGGGCCTCGTTGTGCGCCCTCTTGGAGCGGGCGGCCCGGCTGCGGGCGGCCTCCAGGACGTTGCCCTCCAGCCGGAGGGTGTAGCGGTCGAGCTTGATCTCGATCGGCTTGCGCGGCACCCGCTGCCGCTCGCGCACGGCCCGCGCGACGACCTGGGCCATCCGGGCGTCGCCCTTGACCGCCGCCACCTCGGGGCGCTCCTTCCGGCCGGGGACGACCCCCGGGTACAGCTCGGAGACGGTCGACAGCAGCACGTCGGTCTCGCCCAGGGAGGGCAGCACCTGCTCGATGTAGCGCAGGAAGGTCAGGTTCGGCCCGAGGATGAGCACGCCCCTGCGGGCCAGCTTCTCCCGGTGGGTGTAGAGGAGGTAGGCGGCGCGGTGCAGCGCGACCACGGTCTTGCCGGTGCCGGGACCGCCCTGCACGACCAGCACCCCGCCCAGGTCGGAGCGGATGATGCGGTCCTGCTCGGACTGGATGGTGGCGACGATGTCGCGCATCCGGCCGGTGCGCTTGGCCCCCAGGGAGGCCAGCAGCGCGGCCTCCCCGTTGAGGGTGGCCACGTCCTCCTCGGTGAGGCTGTCGAGGTCCAGGAGATCGTCGTCGATCCCGATCACCGTGCGGCCCTTGGTCTGCAGGTGGCGGCGGCGGGTGACGCCCATCGAGGCCGCAGGGGTGGCGCCGTAGAAGGGCTGGGCCACCGGCGCCCGCCAGTCGATCAGCATCCGGCGCTGGTCGTCGTCGGCCAGGCCGATGCGGCCTATGTAGAGTGAGGTGTCGTCGGCGTTGTCGAGCCGGCCGAAGCACAGGCCGTTCTCGACCGCCCACAGGCGGCCCAGGCGCTCGGCGTACATCCCGGCGAAGCTGTCGCGCTCGGAGCGGTTCTGATGCGTGCCGCCACTTCCGCCCTGCGCGAGGACGCCGTCCAGCTGCCGCTGGGTGCGCTCGCGCAGCAGATCGAGCCGGGCATAAAGGCAGGAAACATACTCCTGCTCCCGGGTCAGCTCGATTTGACGGGTTGCCGTCGCTCCATTATCGTTGCTAGTAATGGGATACTCCGGGCCATTGCGCTGGTTGTTATGACAAACCATCACCTTAGCAGGTCCGTCGAGAAGTTTACCCGCCCCTCCGTCATCACAGCTTGATTGCGGCGCTCCCTGCCTGCTTGACGAAAATCTGCCGGGTTCCTTACATTCACTCGAAGTTAGGAAAGTTTCCTAACTTCGCGTCATCAGTGGATGCAAGGACGCACGCGGAGGACCAGTGACCCAGCCGACGCCCGGCACCCCCAGCCTGCTGCGCGCGATCAACGACCGCGCCGCCCTGCAGGCGCTGCTGGAGCGCGGCCCGCTGACCCGCCCGGAGATCGGCGCCCTCACCGGCCTGTCCAAGCCCACCGCCTCACAGCTTCTCATCCGCCTGCAGGAGGCGGGCCTGGTCGTGCTCGACGGCATCCGCGAGGGGCTGCCCGGCCGCACCGCCGAGGTGTACCGGCTCAACCCCGCCGCCGCGCACGTCGCCGCGCTGGACGTCACCCGCGCGGGCATCGACGTCAGGGTCGCCGACATCACCGGTGCCGTGGTCGGCGAGCACCACCTGCCCAGTCCCGGCCGCTCCGGCGGCGACGCGCTGGAGCGGGTCCGGGCCGCGCTGGAGGGCGCCGGCGCCCCCGCGGCGCTGCGGCGCGTGGTCATCGGCGTGCAGGGCACGATCGACCCCGGCACCGGCAAGATGGCGTACGCCACCAGCAAGGACATGCCCGGCTGGCACATCCCGGACCTGGTCCGCACCCTCGGCGACGGCCTGGGCGTGCCGGTCTCCGTGGAGAACAACGTCAACCTCGTCGCCCAGGCCGAGCAGGCGCACGGCGTGGGCCGCGGCCACCGCGACTTCGTGCTGCTGTGGGCCGACGAGGGCCTCGGCGCCGCGCTGGTCCTCGGCGGGCGGCTGCACCGGGGCGCCACCGGCGGCGCGGGAGAGGTCGGCTACATGCCCACCCCCGGCGCGCCGACCGCCAGGGACACCGGCCGCTACGCCAACCACGGCTACCAGGCCCTCACCGGCGGCCCGGCGGTGCTCAAGATCCTCAGATCGTACGGCGTGCGCGGCACCGCACCCGCGCAGGCGGTGCTGAACGCCGTGCAGGCCTCGGCGTCCACCGGCAGGCGCGCCGACGACGCCCGCGCCGGGCTGCGCGACATCGCCTCCCGGATCGCGGTCGGGCTGGCCGCGATCACCTCCGTCGTCGACCCCGAGATCATCGTGCTGACCGGCGGGACCCTCCTCGCCGGCGGCGACACCCTGCGCGAGCTCGTCGAGCACGAGCTCCACGCGCTCACCATCCCCCGGCCCCCGCTGCTGCTGTCCACCGTCGAGGGCAATCCCGTCCTCGCCGGCGCGCTCGACCTCGCCCTCGCGACCGCGCGTGACGAGGTCTTCAGCTCCACCGTCCCCTCCTGACCCCCGCCGCCCCCGAACCCGCGCAGGCCCCGAACCGTACGAGCCGTACGGACCTCGCCCGACCCCGCTGGACCCCGCCCGGAACCCCGCCAGATCCCCCGCCCCCAGGAGGCAGCCGTCGTGCACCGACGCTTTCTCACCCTCGCCCTGGCCACCCTGACGGCCACCACCCTGACCGCCTGCACCGCGGGCACCGAGAGCGCGCCCGCGCTGGGCTCCCAGCCCAGACCGTCGGGCTCCGCCTCCGCGGCTCTGCCGGCCTCCGCCATCGAGCTGTGGCACGGGTTCTCCGCGCCCGCCGAGGTGAAGGCGTTCGAGGACGCCGTCGCGGGCTTCCGCACGAAGTTCCCCCAGATCACCGTCAAGCTGGTCAAGGGCGTGCAGGACGACCAGATCACCCAGGCGGTGCGCGGCGGCAAGGCGCCGGACGTCGCCTCCTCGTTCACCACCGACAACGTGGCCCAGTGGTGCCGCAGCGGAACGTTCCAGGACCTCACCTCGGTGATCGAGCAGGACGGCATCGACCTGTCCGTGCTGCCGGAGGTCTCGCGCTCCTACACCGAGTACGAGGGCAAGCGGTGCGTGATGCCGCTGCTCGCCGACGCGTACGGGCTCTACTACAACAAGGCCCTGATGAAGGGCGAGCAGCCGCCCAAGACGCTCTCGGAGCTGACCGCGCTGACCAAGAAGCTCACCGTCCGCGACGCCGACGGGAACATCAAGGTCGCCGGGTTCGTCCCGAGCTTCCAGTACTACGAGAACTCCGCCTCGCACATGGGCCCGATGGTCGGCGCCACCTGGTACAAGCCGGACGGCACCTCGGCGGTCGGCTCCGACCCGGCGTGGAAGGAGCTGCTGCGCTGGCAGAAGGAGCTCGTCGACTGGTACGGGTACGACAAGCTGGAGAAGTTCCGCAAGAGCCTGGGCCAGGAGTGGTCGGCCGACCACCCCTTCCACAAGGGCAAGATCGCCATGGTCCTGGACGGCGAGTGGCGCAACGCCATGCTCGCCAACGAGGCCAAGCACATCGACTACGGCACCGCGCCGCTCCCCGTCTCCGACTCCAAGCCCGACCTGTACGGCAGCGGCTTCACCGCGGGCACCGTGATCGGCGTGCCCAAGGGCGCCAAGAACCCGCAGGCCGCCTGGGAGCTGGTCAAGTATCTGACCACCGACACCGCCGCGCTGGTCACGCTCTCCAACGCGCTGCGCAACGTGCCGACCACCAAGGCGTCGCTGGAGTCGCCCGACCTGGTCAAGGACGCGAACTTCCAGACCTTCCTCGACATCTTCGCCCACCCGAAGACGAGCACGGTCCCGGCCAACGTCAACAGCACCTTCAACCAGGACTCGCTGCAGGAGTTCCTGGTCAAGTGGGAGAACGGCTCGGCCACCGACCTCGACGCCGGGCTCGCCGCGGTCGACAGGCGCCTCGACGACAAGATGAAGCTCTCCGGGGGCTGATCCTCGATGAGCACCGTCCACGCCGCGCCGCCCAAGTGGCGGCGCGGCGAGGGCCTCAAGGCCCTCCTTTGGATGTCGCCCTGGCTGGTGGGGTTCGCGGTCTTCTTCGCCTACCCCCTCGCGGCGACAGTCTACTTCTCCTTCCACCGCTACGACCTGTTCACGCTGGAGTTCGTCGACCTGGACAACTACCGCTACTTCCTGGTGGACGACCGGGCCTGGGTCTCCATCAAGAACACGCTGTGGCTGGTCGTCCTCATGGTCCCCGCGCAGGTGCTCTTCGGGCTGGGCGTGGCGTGGCTGCTCACCCGCCTGAAGTCGGGCGTCGGCTTCTTCCGCACGGTGTTCTACCTGCCGTCGCTGATCCCGGTGGTGGCCGGCACGGTCTCCTTCGTGTTCCTGCTGAACCCCTCGGGGCCGCTCAACCAGTTCCTCGAGTTCCTCGGGATCGCCGCGCCCGACTGGTTCGGCGACAAGGACTGGTCCAAGCCCGGCCTGACCATGCTGGCCATGTGGGGCATCGGCAACACCATGATGATCTTCCTTGCCGCGCTGCTCGACGTGCCCAAGCACCTGTACGAGGCCGCGGCCATCGACGGGGCGGGCGCGTGGCGGCAGTTCAGGAGCATCACGCTGCCGACGATCTCGCCGGTGCTGATGTTCTCGACGGTCACCGGCGTCATCTACGCCCTGCAGTACTTCACCCAGGCGATGATCGCCTCCCGGGTCGCGGCGGGGGTCACCGACTCCCCCGGCAGCAGCTTCGTGCCCGGCTATCCGGAGCTGTCGACGCTGACGCTGGCCCAGTGGCTGTTCCACGTGGGCTTCCGCGACTACAGCATGGGGTACGCCTGCGTGCTCGCCCTGCTGCTGTTCGCGTTCTCCACGGTCTGCACCCTCATCCTGCTCCGCAGGTTCCGCGCGTTCGACGAAGGAGGCGACCGGTGACCGCCGTGGCCACGAGGCTCACCGAGGCCTCCTCTCCCGGGCCGCGCCCCGCCGCGCGCGGCCCGCGCGGCCGCGCGATCCTGTACTGGATCGCCACCCACGCCCTCGCCGTCGCGCTGTCGCTGATGTTCGTCGGCCCGCTGGTGTTCGTGGCGCTGACGGCCGTGATGAGCAACGACCAGGCGCTCACCGGCGACCTGTGGCCCCGCACCTGGAACTGGGCCAACTTCGCCGACGTGTTCGCCAGGTCGCACCTGCTGGCCTGGGTGGGCAACACGTTCCTGTACGCCGGGCTCGGCACCGCGTTCATGCTGCTGTCGTCGATCCCGGTGGCGTACGCGATGGCCCGCTTCCGCTTCCGGGGACGCAAGCTGGCCTTCCTCGCGGTCATCACGATGATGATGCTGCCGCCCCAGGTCGTCGCGGTCCCGGTGTATCTCATCTGGGCGCGCCTGGACCTCACCGGCACGCTGTGGCCGCTGATCGTGCCGATGCTGCTCGGTGACGCCTTCTCCATCTTCCTGCTGCGGCAGTTCCTGGTCAGCATTCCCAAGGAGTACACCGAGGCCGCCAAGGTGGACGGCTGCTCGGACTTCCGGACGCTCGTCAAGGTGGTCCTGCCGATGGCGCGCCCGGCGATCGCGGCGGTGGGTCTGTTCCAGTTCTTCTACTGCTGGAACGATTACTATGGTCCGCTGCTCTACGCCTACACGAACGAGGCGAACTGGACGCTCTCCCTCGGGCTGGCGTCCTTCCGGGCACTGCACAGCGTGCAGTGGAATCTCACCATGGCGGCGACGCTGCTCGTCATGGCCCCGGTGATCATTGTGTTCTTCTTCGCCCAGAAGGTCTTCATCGAGGGCGTCACGCTGACAGGAGTAAAAGGGTGAAACTCGCCGTTGTCGGGGGCGGCTCGACGTACACGCCGGAGCTGATCGACGGGTTCGCGCGGCTGCGCGACGAGCTGCCGCTGACCGAGATCGCGCTGGTCGACCCGGACACCCACCGGCTGGAGCTGGTGTCCGGCATGGCGCGCCGGATGCTGGCGCGCGCCGGGCACCCGGCCACGGTCGTCGCGACCACCTCGGTCGAGGAGGGCGTCGCCGGGGCGCACGCGGTCCTGCTGCAGCTGCGCGTCGGCGGCCAGGCTGCGCGGAACGTGGACGAGACGCTGCCGCTGGAGTGCGGTTGCGTCGGCCAGGAGACGACCGGCGCGGGCGGGCTGGCCAAGGCGCTGCGCACGGTGCCGGTGGTGCTGGACATCGCCGAGAAGGTGAGGAGGCTCGCGCCGGACGCCTGGATCGTCGACTTCACCAACCCGGTCGGCATCGTCACCAGGGCGCTCCTTTCGGCCGGGCACCGGGCCATCGGCCTGTGCAACGTGGCCATCGGCTTCCAGCGCCGCTTCGCCGCGAACCTGGGCGTCGCCCCGGAGCGGATCTCGCTCGGCCACGTCGGCCTGAACCACCTCACCTGGGAGCGGGCCGTCCACCTGGACGGGGTGGACGTGCTGCCCAAGCTGCTGGAGAGCCACGCGGAGGAGATCGGCCGGGACGTCGGCCTGCCCGCCGCGCTCATCCGCCACCTGGGCGTGGTGCCCTCCTACTACCTGCGCTACTTCTACGAGCACGACCTGGTGGTCGAGGAGCAGCGGGCCAAGCCCTCGCGCGCGGCCGAGGTCGCGGCGATGGAGAAGACCCTGCTGGAGCTGTACGCCGACCCGGCGGTGGACACCAAGCCCGAACTGCTGGGCAAGCGCGGCGGGGCCTTCTACTCCGAGGCGGCGGTGGCGCTGATCGCCTCGCTGGTCGGCGACCACGGCGACACCCAGGTGGTCAACCTGCGCAACGACGGCACGCTGCCGTTCCTGCCCGACGAGGCGGTCATCGAGGTCCCGGCCACGATCACCTCGGCGGGCGCGGCCGCGCTGCCCGTCGCCCCGGTGGAGCCCCTCTTCGCCGGGCTCATCGCCCACGTCACGGCGTACGAGACGCTCGCGATCGAGGCGGCGCTGCACGGCGGCGAGGACCGCGTCGCCGACGCGCTGCTGGCCCACCCGCTGATCGGCCAGGCCTCGCTCTCCGGCGACCTGGCCAGGCGCCTGGTCGAGGCCAACCGCGGGCACCTGTCCTGGGCGACCGCGTGAGAACGGTCCTGGCGGTCGACGGCGGCAACAGCAAGACCGACATCGCGCTGGTGGCCGAGGACGGCTCGGTCCTCGCCACCGGGCGCGGCGGCGCCTTCCAGCCGCAGACCACGGGGGTGGGCGTCGCGATCGACGCGATCGGCGACACCGTGCGCGCCGCGCTCGGCCCCGGCGCGGCCACGCCGTACGCCGACCACGTGGCCGCCTACGTGGCGGGCGCGGACCTGCCGGTGGAGGAGGAGGCGCTCCGCGCGGAGATCCTCTCCCGGGGGTACGGCGGGGAGGCGACCGTCGGCAACGACACCTTCGCGCTGCTGCGCGCCGGGGCCTCCGGGCCCGCGGGGGTGGCCGTGGTGTGCGGCGCGGGGATCAACGCGGTGGCGGTCTCCCCGTCGGGGGAGGTGGCGAGATACCCGGCGCTGGGGCGGCTCACCGGCGACTGGGGCGGCGGCCTCGGCCTCGGCGAGGAGACGCTCTGGCACGCGGTGCGCGCCGAGGACGGCCGGGGCCCGGCGAGCGCGCTGGCCGCCGCGGTCCGCGAGTACTTCGGCACCCGCACCGTCGAGGAGGTGTCCCTGGCCATCCATTTCGGCGAGCTGTCCTACGGCAGGCTGAACGAGCTGGTACCGGTGCTGATGGCGGTCGCGGCCCAGGGGGACGGGGTGGCCCGCTCGCTGGTGGCGCGGATGGCCGAGGAGGTCGTCGTGCTCGCGGTGGTCGCGATGCGCCGTCTGGACCTGCTCTCCGTCCCGGTGGAGGTGGTCCTGGGCGGCGGCGTGCTCACCGCCCGCGACCCGCTCATGAGCGAGCTGCTGGAGCGGGGATTCGCCGGGAGCGCGCCGCAGGCCAAGCTGATCGTCGCCGACGTCGCGCCCATCATGGGCGCCGCCCTCCTGGGCCTGGACGCCCTCGGCGCCACCGAGGAGGCGAGGGCCCGCCTGCGGACCCACTTCCACGCCCTGACATGACGCTTCTCAACAGGACATTCATTGATATGACACGACAAAGCATGACGGGGTGACATCGCGCCGCACGGCCCGCGTCTCACGACGCGGGCCGCGGCGTGCGGGGAGCCCGAACGCTCAGGAGGCCGGGTGAGCGCCCGGCGGGGGAGACAGCGTGGCCGCCGTACTCTCGGCGAGCAGGGCGAGGAAGGCCCCGCCGAGGGCGTCGAAGCCGGTGCGCGCGTAGGCGGTGAGGACGCGGGTCACGGCGGGCCTCGGGCGGAGGATGCGGCCCTCGTACCCCCCGGGCACGATGTTGGCGGGGATGAGCGCGGGCCCGAGACCGGCGGCCGCGAGGGTCGGTGCCGACGCCGTCTGCTCGGTGCGCACCGCGATCCTGGGCTGGAACCCGGCCTCCGCGCAGGCGCGGTCCAGAATGTCGGCCAGGCCGTTGCCGGGGGCGTAGTGGACCCAGCGGCGGTCGCGCAGGTCGCCCAGGTCCACCGAGAAAGCCCCGCCGGACGCGAGAGGATCGCCGGAGGAGACGGCCACGACGAATTCCTCGACACCGAGCGTGCGCACCGGCCCCGCCCAGGACGCGGGCCGGGGACCGACGGCGAGGTCGGCCTGCCCGCTCGCCATCGCCTCCGCCAGCTCGTCGGCGTGACGGTGCTCGAAGAGCCTGACATCGACCCCGGGGTGGAGACCGCTCCAGGCGCGCAGCGCGGTGGGCAGCACGCCCAGGCTGACCGAGTAGACCGTCGCCAGCCGCAGTTCTCCCCCGGCCAGCCCAATCGTCCGGCGTACGGCCGACAGGGCGCGGGCCGCGTCCGCCAGGGCGGCCCGCGCGTGGGGCAGCATCGCTCGCCCGGCCGCCGTGAGGTGGACGGCCCTGGGCAGCCGTTCGAGCAGGGAGGCGCCGACCGACCGTTCCAGTGCCTGGATCTGGTGCGACAGTGCCGGTTGCGTGACGCGGAGGGTCTCGGCGGCCCGTGTGAAGGAGCCCTGGTCGACGATGGTCACCAGGTATTCGAGCTGTCGCAGGCTCAGCATGCACAAAAATTATCAGAATCTCATAAATCATGACTTTGGATTATGTGGAGTGAGGTTCAGACGCGCCGGGCCACGACGTCCGCCATAAACGATGTTCATGGTCGCGACAAGAAACAAGCCTTGGACTCATGGGAGGAGAGCCGCGCAGAATCGGATCGCACCGGCACCGGCACCGGAGCGTGACCGCGCCGGCCCATCCGCATCGATCGGGGAGAAGAACGATGAGCACCCAGCCCAAGGTCGCCCTCGTCGTCGGCGCCCAGGGGGTGATCGGCCGCAACCTGGTCGACCACCTCGCGGCGCTCGGCGACTGGGAGGTGATCGGCCTGTCGCGCCGCGGCGGGGAGAGCGCGGGGCGGGTCCGCCAGGTGCGGGTCGACCTGCTCGACCGGGACGACTGCGCCAGGAAACTCGGTGAGCTCACCAACGTGACCCACGTCTTCTACGCCGCCTACCAGGACCGGCCGACCTGGGCCGAGCTCGTTCCGCCCAACCTCGCCATGCTCGTCAACGTCGTCGACGCGGTCGAGCCGGTGGCGCCGGGCCTGCGGCACGTCAGCCTCATGCAGGGATACAAGGTCTACGGCGCGCACCTGGGTCCCTTCAAGACCCCGGCCCGCGAGAGCGACCCACACCACATGCCGCCGGAGTTCAACGTCGACCAGCAGAGGTTCCTAAAGGAGCGTCAGAAGGGTTCGGGGTGGACGTGGACGGCGATCCGCCCGTCCGTGGTGTGCGGCTTCGCCCTCGGCAACCCGATGAACCTGGCCATGGTGATCGCGGTGTACGGCGCCGTCTCGAAGGAGCTGGGTCTGCCGCTGCGCTTCCCCGGCAGGCCGGGGGCCTACGACACGCTGCTGGAGATGACCGACGCGGGACTGCTGGCGAGGGCGACCGTCTGGGCGGCGACCGACGAGCGTTGCGCCAACCAGGCGTTCAACGTCAACAACGGCGACCTCTTCCGCTGGAACGACATGTGGCCGAAGATCGCCAAGTTCTTCGACCTGGAGGTGGCCCCTCCCCTGCCGATGTCGCTCGACGTCGTCATGGCGGACAAGGGGCCGCTCTGGGACTCCATGGTCGAGAGGTACGGGCTGGAGCCGCACCCCTACGAGGACGTGTCCTCCTGGGCCTTCGGCGACGCCGTGTTCTCCTGGGACTACGACTTCTTCGCCGACGGTTCCAAGGCCCGGCGCTTCGGCTTCCACGAGTACGTCGACACCGAGGCGATGTTCCTGGACATCCTCGGCGACCTGCGCCGCCGCAGGATCATCCCCTGAGGGGTCCGCCTCAGGGCTCGATGGACTCCGCGACCCCGGCGTAGACGGTCAGCAGGAGCTCCCAGAAGCGGCCCACGTCGAGGGAGGTGCCGACCAGGGCGTTGGGGGCGCGGCCCCGCAGGGCGAAGTCGGTCACGGTCATCCCGGCGGTGAAGCGGCCGGCCGTCTCGACGTCCACGACGGCGGGTTCGAGGGTGATCAGCGACGGGTCGATCAGGTGGGCGATCGCGCAGGCGTCGTGGATCGCGGGCCCGTCCTCGGCGGTGATCATGCCGTAGAACCGCACGCACGGCAGGAGCAGGTCGGCGCCGAGCCGGCCCATCGCCGCCATGCGCTCCGCCACCGCCAGCGTGGTCACGGCATCGCGGCTCACGTCGAGACCGATCATGGTCACCGTCCAGCCCGCGCCGAAGACGACCGCGGCGGCCTCCGGGTCGGCGGCGATGTTGAACTCGGCCGCGGGAGAGAAGTTGCCCCGCGTGTAGGACCCGCCGAGGATCGTGAGCCCCCGCGCCCAGCCGACGATCGCGGGTTCCCTCAGCACGGCGAGCGCCACGTTGGTCAGCGGGCCGATGGCGACCAGGGTCACCTCGCCCGGGTCGGCCCTGAGCGTCTCGATGATGAAGTCCACGGCGTGCCCGGCGGCCGGCGGGAGCGACGCCGGGGGCAGCAGCGCGTCCCCGAGGCCCGAATCGCCGTGCACCCCGGCCGCGTTCACCCGGGGGCGCAGGAGCGCGCCCGCGCTGCCCGCGACGACCGGCACGCCGCCGAACCCCAGGAACTCGCGGAGCCGCAGCGCGTTGTCGGTGGTCCTGGCCAGCTCGACGTTGCCGCCGACCGTGGTGATCCCCAGGATCTCCAGCTCGGGGCTCCCGTGGGCGAGGACGAGCGCCAGCGCGTCGTCGATCCCCGGGTCGCAGTCGATGATGATCTTTCTGGGAGACACCCGTCCAGCTTGGAGCAATCACCTCTTTCCCGGCAAACCGGGAACGGCCTCCCGGGGAGGTGAGCGGTCGGCCACGCCGGGAAGACGCCGGCGCGGGCCCGTCCCGCACCCGCGGGGAGCGTCCCCGGAACGGTCAGGCGCGCTCCTCGGGCCTCCCGGCGTCCTCGCCCGCCGGCTCCGGGGTGCGGTGCTCGTACGGCGTGCTGAGCACGACCGTGGTGCGGGTGGAGACGTTGGCGGCGGTGCGGATCTGGTTGAGCAGCTCCTCGAGCGCGATCGGCGAGGCCACCCGGACCTTGAGGATGTAGCTCTCGTCCCCGGCCACGCTGTGGCAGGCCTCGACGGCGCTCAGATGGGCCAGCCGCTCCGGGGCGTCGTCGGCGGCGGCCGGGTCTATCGGCTTGATGGAGACGAACGCGGTGAGCGAGAGCCCGATGGCGTCGTAGTCGACCAGCGCGGCGTATCCCCGCAGCACGCCGCGCTTCTCCAGCCGGCGCACCCGCTGGTGCACCGCCGACACCGAGAGCCCGGTCTCCCTGGCGAGATCGGTGAAGCTCATCCGGCCATCCCTGGCCAGCAATGTGACGATACGGCGGTCGATCTCCTCCATCCGGTAAACGGTAACGGCATTCGGATACCGCGCGTACCGTCCGCGTGTCACGGCACGGTCCCAACCGCGATCTCCGCGGGGTCCTCCCGTCCGGCCTCAGCCTCGGCAGCCTCGGCCTCACCCTCGCCCTCCCGCTCCGGCGAGACGACCTCGGCGGGCAGCGTGATGACGAAGCGGGCTCCCCCGGTGTACTCGGTGTCCAGCCGGATCGTGCCGCCGTGCTGCTCCACGATCTTCCTGCAGAGCGCCAGGCCGATGCCGGTGCCCTCGTAGGCGTCGCGCTGGTGCAGCCGCTGGAAGATGACGAAGATCTTGTCGGCGAAGTTGGGGGAGATGCCGATGCCGTTGTCGGTCACGGTCATCCGCACCTCGCCGTCGAGCCGCTCGGACTCGATCCCGATCCGGGGCGCGCGGCCGGGGTCGCGGAACTTCAGGGAGTTGCCGATCAGGTTCTGCCAGAGCATCACGAACTGGGTCCGGTCCCCGACGACGGTGGGCAGGTCGCCGACCTCGATCTCGGCCCCGGACTCCTCCACCGCCGCGGAGAGGTTGACCAGGGCCCTGTCGACCACGTCGTTCAGGTCCATCTCGACGGGCTCCCTGCTGATCCGTCCCACCCGGGAGAAGGTGAGCAGCTCGTTGATGAGCACCTGCATGCGCTTGGCGCCGTCCACGGCGAAGTCGATGTAGGTGTTCGCCCTGTCGTCGAGCTGGGAGGCGTACCGCTGCTGGAGCATCTGGCAGAACGAGGCGATCTTCCGCAGCGGTTCCTGCAGGTCGTGCGAGGCCACGTAGGCGAACTGCTCCAGCTCCGCGTTGGAGCGCTTCAGCTCCTCGGCCTGGGCGGCGATCCGCAGCCGGGAGCCTCGGGCCTCCTCCAGCTCGGTGACGATGCGCCGGCGCATCGCCTCCATGTCGTCGGCCAGCTCGGCGAGGTCGGCGGGGCCGCCGGTGTCGACGTGGTGCGCGAAGTCTCCCATGGTGACCCGGCGGGAGGCCTCGCGCAGACGGGCCAGGGGGCCGAACACCCCGATCCTCAGCAGCACCGCCACCGTGACGATGGTGACCAGGAAGGCGGCCAGGATGCCGAAGAAGGTGGCGTTCCTGACCGTGCGGGCGACCTGCAGGTCGGCGCGGGCCAGCTCCCTCGCGCGGGCCCAGGCGGCGTTCTGGGCGTCGAGCGCCTTCCTGACCGCGTCGAAGGAGCGCTTGCTCTCCTCGGACTGCTCGGCGCTCACGCTCTCCGGGCCCTCGTCCCTGACACTGGCGATCATCGGCTCCGCGTAGCGGGCCCGCCACTCGGCGGCCAGCCGTCCCACCTCGTCGAGTGCCCGCAGCGGTTCCGCGCCCGGTGCCAGCCGCTCGATCTGCGCCGACACCGTGATCTCGTCGCGCCGCCCGTCCACGTACGGCTGCAGGAACTCCTCCTTGCCGGTGATGACGAAGCCCCGCACCCCGGTCTCCTGGTTCAGCAGGGTCGCCTGCAGGCGCGCCGCCTGGATCCTGCCCACCGAGATGTGGTCGATCAGCCTGTTGGAGGCGGACGCCGCGTTCTGCAGGACCGTGGCGCCGACGATCGCCGACACCCCCAGCAGGAGGGTCATGACGAGCAACACGACGTTGAACCACGTCTGCGCGCTCCAGCGGCTCTTGCGGGATCCGCTCGGAGGTGTCTCGGTGGTCATTCGGCCTCTCACTTCACGCGGTGTCCGTCCCGCCGTGGCCGTAGGTGCCCGGCGGGGTGGACGAAAGATACCGGAACCCGCCGACGGCCACGCACGTGATCCCCTCCCGGGGCGGATGACGCCACCCGATGCCCGGTATGGGCGGATCGCGACGTACATTCGCGGGATGAGCAACCTGGAAACGGATCCCCGCGAGTCGGCCTGCGGCGGCCTCGCGGACGTGGCGGCGGAGCCGGTGAACGAGCTGCTGACCGGCAGGGACGTGGTGCTGGGCGGCCCCCGGGCGATGAAGGTCACCAGAACCCTGCCGAACCGGGACGTCCGGATGGTCGGCGCGTGGTGTTTCGTCGACCACTACGGCCCCGAGCGGGCGAGGATGCACGTCCCCCCGCATCCGCACACCGGCCTGCAGACCGTCAGCTGGCTCGTGGAGGGTGAGATCCTGCACCGCGACAGCGTCGGCAGCGAGCAGTTGGTCAGGCCGGGCCAGCTCAACCTGATGACCGCCGGGCGGGCCATCTCCCACTCGGAGGAGTCGCCCGCCGAGGCCGTGCTGCACGGGGTCCAGCTGTGGGTGGCGCTCCCCTCCGCCGCCCGCGACGCCGCCCCCGCCTTCGAGCACCACCCGGCGCTGCCCACGGTGACCTCCCCAGGAGCGACGGTGACCGTCATCATGGGCGAGCTGGGCGGGGTCACCTCCCCGGCGACGATCCACACCCCGCTGGTCGGGGCCGAGGTGACGCTGGAGGCGGGTGCCGGGACCTCGATCCCGCTGCGCCCCGGCTTCGAGTACGCCGCGCTGGCCCTGTCCGGCACCGTACGGGTCGGCGAGACGGCTATCTCCCCCGGGCCGCTGCTCTACCTGGGCAGCGGGCGCTCGGAGCTGGCCCTGAGCGCCGAGGGCCCCGGGCGGCTGCTGCTCGTCGGCGGCGAGCCGTTCGAGGAGCGGATCGTCATGTGGTGGAACTTCGTCGGCCGGAGCCACGAGGAGATCGCCCGGTTCCGGCGGGAGTGGATGGAGGGTGAGGAGTTCGGCACGGTGCACGGTGCGGGAGCCGCCCCGCTGCCCGCGCCCGAGCTGCCCCTGACTCCCCTCAAGGCGCGCGGGCGCCGCCGCTAGCGGGCCGCGCACCGCTCAGATCATCCGCCTCAGGGCGGTCTCCACGGCGTCGACGAGCGCGTCGCCCTCGACGCCGGGGTGGCGGGCAAGGCCGAGTTCGACGTCCGGCAGAGCGGGCAACGCGGCCGCGTCGTGGCAGGCCATGGTCGGTTCGAGGTTGGCGGGCAGGAGCGCCGCGACCCCGAGCCCGGCCCGTAGCGCGGCGAGCACCCCGGCGAGGCTGTTGCTCTCGAACGCCACCCGCCAGCGGCGCCCCGTGCCCTCCATCGCCTCCAGCACCGAGGTCCGCCAGGCGCACGTGTTCGAGAACAGCACCACCGGCAGCGGATCGGCGTCGACGGCGACCCCCTGCCCGACCGCCCAGACCAGCGGCAGCCGCACCGTCCAGCGCGGCGGCCAGGGAAGATCCTTGACCTCGTCGAGCACGAGGTGGACACGGCCCGTGTCGTAGGCCTCCCGCATCTCCGCGCCGGAAAGGCTGAGCACCTCCAGCGTCGCGCCGGGGTGCAGCCGCGCGAGGTCGGCGAGTACCTGGGAAAGGCGGGAAGCGGCGAGATCCTCGAGGAGTCCCACCCCGCAGTGCCCGGTGAGCGCGCGTCCCGTGCCGGCGAGTGCCTGTGCCGACAGCGCGAGGATGCGCTCGGCGTAGGGCAGCAGTTCCTCGCCCGCCCGGGTCGGCGAGACACCGGACGGCGCCCGGTGCAGCAGCGGGCTGCCGACGGCCCTTTCGAGCTTGCGCAGCTGCTGGCTGAGCGCGGGCTGGGTACGGCCGAGCGCCGCCGCCGCACGGCTGATGCTGCCCGCCCGCACGGCGGTGACGAACGACCGCAGCAGGGCGGTGTCGAGATCACGTGCCATAAGCGTTCATTATGCCTGGTCCAACGAATTGACGACTTCCTATGGCATTGGGGGTGACCTAGCGTTGAAACGGTGATCAGATTTCGACAGGTGCTCGCGGTGCCGGGGATGACGCCGCTGCTGGGCGTCTCGCTGCTCGCTCGTGCCGCGATCACGGCGGACGCGATGGCGTTGACGATGTACGTCGTCATCGCCCTCGACATGAGTTACGCGGCGGCGGGGGCCGTGGTGGCGGCGCTCACCGCCGGGGTCGCGCTGGGCGGGCCGCTGCTGGGCCGGATGATCGACCGGCGGGGCCTGCGTACCGTGCTGCTCGCCACGGTCGTGGCGCAGCTCGTGTTCTGGCCGGCCGTGCCCGTGCTGCCGTACGTGATCCTGCTGTGCGCCTCCTTCGCCGCCGGCCTGCTGATGGTGCCGGTCCAGTCGGTCACCCGGCAGGCGATCGCCGCGATGACGACGGCGGGGCAGCGGCGGGCGGCGTTCGCGCTGGAGTCGGTGGTGGGCGAGCTGTCGTACATCGTGGGCCCGGCGGTGGTGATCGTGTGCGCGGCGACGGTGTCCCCCGGTCTGGTGGCGTGGGGAGTGGGCGCCGCGATCGTCGTCGGCGGGGCGGGGATCGCCCTGCTCGACCCGCCGATGCGGGCCGAGGACGAGGCGGGCGGCGAGGCGGCGGGCCGGCCCCGGCGCCGGGAGTGGCTGGGAGCGCGCATGGTCGCCGTCCTGACGATGGGGTTCGGCGTCGCGATGCTGCTCAGCGGCGTCGACCTGGCCATCGTCGCCACTCTCAGGGAAGCCGGTCAGGTCTCGTGGGCGGCCGTGGTCGTCGTCGTGTTCGGGGTGACGTCCGTCGTGGGCGGTCTGGTGTACGGAGCGCTGCCCCGGCCGATGCCCACCTGGCTGCTGCTCGGCCTGCTCGGGCTGGTGACGATCCCGGCCGGACTCGCCCGTGACTGGCCCTGGCTGTGCGTGGCCGTCATCGGTGCCGGGCTGCTCACCGCGCCGACCCTTTCCACGGTCTCCGACGCGGTGAGCCGGCTGGCGCCGGCCGGTGTGCGAGGTGAGGCGACCGGCCTGCAGTCCTCGGCGGCGAGCGCGGGGTTCGCGCTCGGCTCCCCGGTCGTGGGAGTGGCGATCGACGCGTCCGTGCCCGCGGGCGGCTTCGCGGCGGCCGGCCTGGCCGGCCTGCTCACCGCGCTGACGGGATACCTGCTCTCGCGCCGGCCGCCCGCCGCGCCGTCTCCGTCGTCCTCGCCGCGGGCACGCGAGCCCTGCGACGCCGTCGCGCCGGCCCCGTGACGTCGGCCCGGTACGGCTGCGGGCGCCGCGGGAATCGCCGGTGCGCCGCTGGAAGGCCGGTGCCGCGGCGGGGAGCTTCGGCACCGTCACCGGCCCACCGGCGGCTCCGGCTCGAACCCGCCGAGACCCGGGGCCCGTCCACGGCCCCGGCCGGAGGGTGCGAAGCTGGTACGACCGGCGTCGCCGGGGGCGGCGCGCGGCCGATGGCCGGTTCTCTGTGGGAGGTAGTCGTGTCGGACGAGTTCGACGTGGTGGTGGTGGGTGCGGGGCCCGCGGGCGAGAACGTCGCCGACCGCGCGGTCAGGGGAGGGCTGACCGCCGCGATCGTGGAGAGGAATCTGGCCGGCGGCGAGTGTTCCTACTGGGCGTGCATCCCCAGCAAGGCGCTGCTGCGCCCGGTGGAGCTGACCGCCGAGGTCGCCCGGGTGCCCGGCCTGACGCCGGGCCCGATCGACACCGCCGCCGTGCTCGCCCGGCGCGACGAGGCGGTGTCCCACTTCGACGACGGCGGCCAGGTCGAGTGGATCAAGAACGTGCCCGCGGAGTTCGTCCGCGGGCACGGGCGGCTGGACGGCCCCGGGCGGGTCGCGGTGACCGCGAAGGACGGCTCGGTCCGCACGCTGACCGCCCGGCGGGCGGTCGTGCTGGCCACCGGCAGCGGCGCGGCCGTCCCGCCGATCCCCGGGCTGGCGGAGGCGTCGCCGTGGACGAGCCACGAGGTGACGGCGGCCAAGAGCGTGCCCGGACGGCTGGCCGTGCTGGGCGGCGGCGTGGTGGCCTGCGAGATGGCCCAGGCCATGCACGGGCTCGGCGCCCGTGAGACGACCGTGCTGGCGCGCGGCGGGCTGCTCGGCAGGATGGAGCCGTTCGCCGGGGAGCTGGTGGCCGCCTCGTTCGCCGAGGCGGGCATCACGGTGCGCACGGGCGTCCGGGTGACGAGGGTCGAGCGGCCCATGCCCGGCGGCCCGGTGACGGTCCACCTGTCCGAGGGACCGCCGCTGGAGGCCGACGAGCTGCTGGTGGCCACCGGCAGGCGTCCGGCGACCGGCGACGTCGGCCTGGAGACCGTCGGGCTGGAGGCCGGGAGCACGGTGGAGGTCGACGACAGCATGCGCGCCACCGGCGTCTCCGGCGGCTGGCTGTACGCGGTGGGCGACGTCAACGGCCGCGCCCTGCTCACCCACATGGGCAAGTACCAGGCGCGGGTGTGCGGCGACGTCATCGCGGCGCGGGCCAAGGGCGAGCCCGACGACCTGCCGGGCCTGCGCGACGCGGCGGACGCGTACGGCGCGCCGCAGGTGGTCTTCACCGACCCGCAGGTGTGCTCGGTCGGCCGGACCGAGGCGGAGGCCCGCGCCGAGGGGTTCGACGTCCGCGTGGTCGAGTACGACCTGGCCAGGGTGACGGGGGCCTACCTGCAGGGCGACGGCTACCGGGGCAGGGCCAAGGCCGTCGTGGACGAGCGGCGCCGCGTCCTGCTCGGGGTGACCTTCGCCGGCCCCGCCGTGGGCGAGATGCTGCACTCCGCGACGATCGCCGTCGTCGGCGAGGTGCCCCTCGACCGGCTCTGGCACGCCGTGCCGTCCTTCCCCACGGTCAGCGAGATCTGGCTGCGGCTGCTGGAGGCGTACGGGCTCTGACTCGGCGTCCGGCCCGGCGTACGCGGGCCCCGGCCCGGCGTCCGACCCGGGAGGCGACGCCCTCCCGGCCCGGACGCCGCCGGAACCACCCTGCGGGTCACCCGCGCGCCGGCGTCGTGGACGTCACGGCCGTCACCGCCCGGCGTTCTCCGCCTCCTTCGCGAGGGCGCGGCCGATGACCAGGCGCTGGACCTGGTTGGTGCCCTCGACGATCTGCAGGACCTTGGCCTCCCGCATGAGGCGCTCGACCGGGAAGTCCTCCACGTACCCGTAGCCGCCGAGGACCTGGACCGCGTCCGTGGTGACCTTCATGCACATGTCGGTGGCGAAGAGCTTCGCCATCGCGGCCCGCGTGCCGTACGGCCGGCCCGCGTCGCGCAGCCGGGCGGCGTCCAGGTAGAGGGCGCGGGCGGCGGCGATCTGGGTGGCCATGTCGGCGAGCATGAAGCCGACGCCCTGGAAGTCGATGATCCGCGAGCCGAACTGGCGGCGCTCGGCGGCGTACGCGGTGGCGGTCTCGAAGGCCGCCTGGGCCACGCCCACCGCGCAGGCGGCGATGCCGAGCCTGCCGCCGTCCAGGGCGGCCATCGCGATCCGGAAGCCCTCCCCCTCGGAGCCCAGCAGGGCCTCGGGCGCCAGCCGCACCCCGTCGAAGCGGACCTGGGCGGTCGGCGAGGCCTTCATCCCCATCTTCCGCTCGGGCGCGCCGAACGACAGCCCCTCCGTCCCGGCGGGCACGTGGAAACAGGAGATGCCGCGCGCGCCGTCGGCCGAGGTGCGGGCCATCAGCGTGTAGAAGTCGGCGGCGCCGCCGTGGGTGATCCAGGCCTTCACCCCGTCGACCGTGTAGCCGACGGAACCGGTGGAGCCGCCGTCCCCGGGAACCGCCCTGGTCGTCAGCGCCGCGGCGTCGGACCCCGACTGCGGCTCCGACAGGCAGTAGGCGCCCAGCCACTCGCCGCCCAGCATCTCGGGAAGCAGCGCGGCGCGCTGCTCGGCGGTGCCGTAGGCGGCCACCGGGAAGCACGACAGCGTGTGGACCGACAGGCCGAGACCGACGGCCAGCCAACCGGCCGAGAGCTCCTCGATCACCTGCAGGTAGACCTCGTACGGCTGCGCCGCCCCGCCGTGCTCCTCGGGGTAGGGCAGGCCGAGCAGCCCCGCGCGGCCGAGCGTGGTGAACACCTCCCGGGGGAAGCGCCCCGCGGACTCGTCGGCCGCGGCCCGGGGCGCGACCTCCTTGCCGATCAGGTCGCGGACCAGGTCCAGGAGGTCATGGGCGTCGCCGGTCGGCAGAACGCGCTCAACGGTCATCTGAGTCCTTCCAGCGTGGAGACCCGCCCCAGGGTTCGCGGGGAGGGGCGCGCCCGCGTGCTCCGGGTCCCGGCGCGGAGTCCTGACCGCGAGGTCCCGGCGCGGACGGCGAGAGGGCGGCCGGGATCACCGGCCACCCCGATTCTGGCACCCTCCGCGCGACCGCGGCCACGCGGCCGTGCCCGCGGGCCGTCCCCGCACGACCGGACCGGGAACCACCGGCCCGGGAGCCGCTAGACGACCACCAGCTCGCGCGGGCGGTGGTTGACCCGCTCGCCGCCCTCCTCGGTGCAGACGAGGATGTCCTCGATGCGGGCGCCGTGGGCCCCCGGCAGGTAGATTCCCGGCTCGACGGAGAAGGCGAAGCCGGGCGCCAGCGGCTCGGTGTTGCCCGCGACGATGTAGGGCTCCTCGTGGGTCTCCAGGCCGATGCCGTGGCCGGTGCGGTGGATGAAGTAGTCGCCGTAGCCCTCGGCGGCGATCACGTCGCGCGCGGCGGCGTCGACCGCCTCGCACGTCACCCCGGGGGCCACGGCGTCGCAGGCCGCCTGCTGGGCCCGCCTGAGCACCTCGTAGTACTTCAGGAAGCCGGCCGGGGGCTCGCCGACGGCGTAGACGCGCGTGGAGTCGGAGCAGTAGCCGTCGGGCATCTGGCCCCCGATGTCGACCACGATCGGCTCGCGCTCCCGGACGACGCGGTCCGACAGCTCGTGGTGCGGGCTGGCGCCGTTGGGCCCGGAGCCGACGATGACGAAGTCGACGGTGGAGTGGCCGGCCGCGATGATCGCCTCGGCGATGTCCCTGCCGATCTCCCGCTCGGTCCTGCCGGCCCGCAGGAAGCCGGGCACCTGGGCGTGGACGGCGTCGATCGCGGCGCCCGCCGCGCGCAGCGCCGCCACCTCGGCCGGGCTCTTGCGCATCCGCAGCCCGCGCAGGACGGTCCCGGCGAGCACCTGCTCCGCGCCGGGGATCGCGTCGCGCAGGCGCAGCGACTGCATCGCCCACATCCGGTCGGCGAGGCCGACCCTGCGGACCGCGCCCAGACGTCTGCCGACGACCGCGTACGGGTCGTCGGTCTCGTCCCAGGGGACGAACTCGACGCCGAGCCGCGACGCCGGGGAGTGCTCGGCCGCGGGCAGCTCCAGGCGGGGCACCATCAGGAACGCCTCGCCCCTGGCCGGAAGCACCAGGCAGGTGAGCCGCTCCAGCGGCAGGGCCTCGTAACCGGTCACGTAGCGAAGGTCGGGACCGGGGGTGAGCAGCAGCGCGTCGAGCCCGGCGGCGGCGGCCGCCTCGCGGGCGGCGGCCAGGCGGGTCACGGGATAGAGGTCAGAGGGCTCCGTCGTCACGGCGACCAATCTAATCCCGGGCGGAACGACGATGCATCCGGGCCGCCCCCGGAAACCGAAAGTCAGGGAAAGGAAGGCACGAAGGCGACTCCGCCACTACAATCTGTTGAAGTACGATCACATTTTGTTGGCAAAATATCCGTAAAGCCACACATTTCGAGAGCGAGCTACATGGTCGGCGTAGTGGGCGGCCACCAGCCACCCCTCCACCCACGAAACGACCATGTGACCGGTCAGGCCCCGTCGACCGCCGCTGAGATGGTGCAGCGGTTGCGCGGCGAGCTGGACGAGCACATGGCCGTGGAGCGACAACTCCTCACCGCACGCCTAGCGCACGCGGAGCGCATGGGCGAAATGGGCTGGGCCGAGTGGGATCTTCAAACCGGAGAGTCCATCTGGTCCGACCAGGCGTACACCATATTCGGCCGCGCCCCCGGCGACGGCCCGATCCACCTGCGCGACCTGCCCGGCCACGTCGAGACGGCCGACCGGCCCGACCTCGACCGGCTGCTGTGGTCCGTCGTGCACCGGTCCGAGGCCGGGGAGGCCGAGTTCCGCATCCGCCGCCACGGGGAGCTCCGGCACCTGCGCGCCGCGCTCGACCCCGTCGTGACCGGCGGGCATCCCGCCGTGCACGGCGTCGTGCAGGACATCACCTGCCGGCGCCGCGCCGAGCGGATCATGTCGGAGTCGCGCAGCAAGCTGCTGAGGGTCCGCGAGCAGGCCGCGGAGGAGCACGACATGAGCGTGGCCCTGCGCGAGGCGATCATGCCGGGCCTGGGCGACACCATCGACCTGCCGCACGCGCGCATCGCGGTCCGCTACGTGGCGGCGGGGGTCAAGCCCGGCCTGGGCGGCGACTGGTACGACGCCGTTCCCCTGTCCGACGGCAGGGTGCTGCTCGCCATCGGCGACGTGTCCGGGCACGGGATGGCCGCGATCTCCCAGATGGCCCAGCTGCGCCACGCCCTGATCGGCCTCGCGATGACCGGCCACTCCCCCGACAGGCTGCTGGCCTGGCTCAACGACCTCGTGCTGCACCGGATGCCCGAGACGACGGCGACCGCGGTCGTCGGCCACCTCGACCCGGCCACGAGGACGTTCACCTGGGGGCAGGCGGGGCATCCGGCGCCGATCCTGGTCCGCGAGGGCACGGCCACCCAGCTCGACCCGCCCGCCGGGGTGCTGCTGGGCGCCACCCCCGACGAGCCGTACGAGCTGGCCGGGGTCGAGCTGCGGGAGGGCGACCTCCTGCTGCTGTTCACCGACGGGCTGGTGGAACGGCGCACCCGCGACATCGACGAGGGCCTGGCGCTGACCATGGAGGCCGCGGCCCTGCTGAGAGGCGACCCGGACGACGGGCTCGACCGGCTCATCGAGGTGATCGGCGGACCCAACCCCGAGGACGACACCTGCGTTCTGGCGATCGGCGTGCTCGGCTGATTGGTTAAATGGTCGCCATGCCCGGCCTGATGCTTCTCGACACCCCCTCCCTTTACTACCGCGCCTTCTACGGCATCCCCGAGTCGATGACCGCGCCCGACGGGATGCCCGTCAACGCGGTGCGCGGCGTCATCGACATGATCGCCATGCTGATCCGGCGGCACTCCCCCGCCGAGCTCGTCGCCTGCATGGACGCCGACTGGCGCCCGGCCTTCCGGGTGGCGGCCATCCCGACGTACAAGACCCACCGGGTCGCCGAGGGCGGCGCCGAGGAGACCCCCGACACGCTCGCCCCGCAGGTGCCGGTGATCGAGCGGGTGCTCGACGCGGTGGGCATCGCCCGCGTCGGCGTGCCCGGCTACGAGGCCGACGACGTGATGGGCACGTTCACCGCGCGGGCGAGCGGCCAGGTCGACGTCGTCACCGGCGACCGCGACCTGTTCCAGCTGGTCGACGACTCCCGGCCGGTCCGGATCCTCTACACCGCCAGGGGGGTCAAGAACCTCCAGGCGGTCGACGAGGCCGCCGTCGCCGAGAAGTACGGCATCCCCGGCCGCTCCTACGCCGACTTCGCCACCCTGCGCGGCGACCCCAGCGACGGGCTGCCGGGCGTGCCGGGAGTGGGCGACAAGACCGCGGCGGCCCTGATCACCCGGTTCGGCTCGCTGGAGGCGCTGCTGCGCGCCGCCGACGGGGGCGAGGGAGCCGGTGACCTGACCGCCGGGCAGCGCGCCAGGCTGTCGGCGGCCCGCGACTACCTGCGGGTGGCCCCCGAGGTGGTCCAGGTCGCCCGCGACGCCCCCCTTCCCGAGGTCGACATCGCGCTTCCCGCCAAGCCGCGGGATCCGGAGGCCCTGGCGGCGCTGAGCGAGCGCTACGGCCTCTCCAGCCCGCTGGAGCGCCTGATCTCCGCGCTCTGACCCCGCCCGCCCCGATCCCGCCGCCCTCCGGCCCGGCCCCACGCCCCGCCGTCCGGATCGATCCCACCCCCGTCCGGCCAGGTCTCACCGTCTCCATCCGCCGCGTTACGGCTCTGACCTGGCTCCCGGCCGCGCCGGTCGGCATCGCCCCGGCCGGCCGGTGGGGTGGCCAGCCGGGAGCCGGTAGGTTGCTCCCTGTGCCTCACAAGAGCATCCGGGTGCCCGGAGAGTCCCATCCGCGGCTCGACGACGGTTTCGAACGGATCCGTCGTGAGATGAAACTGCCTGAGGGTTTCCCCCGGGCGGTGGTCGACGAGGCCGAGTGGGTCGCCGAGGTGCCCGCCCTGCCCCGGCTCGACCGGACCGATCTGCCGCTGATCACCATCGACCCCCCGGGAGCGATGGACCTCGACCAGGCCGTGCACCTGGAGGAGCAGCCCGGCGGCTACCGCGTCTGGTATGCCATCGCCGACGTCGGGGCGTTCGTCAGGCCCGGCGGCGCGATCGACGCCGAGGCCCGCACCCGCGGCGAGACGGTCTACATGCCCGACGGGCGCGTGCCGCTGCATCCGCCCGTCCTGTCCGAGGGCGCCGCGAGCCTGCTGCCCGGCGTGACGCGGCCCGCCGCGCTGTGGTGCGTCGACCTGGACGCCGAAGGCCTGATCGTGGGCGCGGACGTGACCAGGGCGCTGGTACGCAGCCGCGAGCGGCTCGACTACGACTACGCGCAGGCCGCCATCGACACCGGCACCGCCGACGGCACGCTGCGGCTGCTGGCCGAGATCGGCCGGCTCAGGCTGGCCCAGGAGCGGGCCAGGGGCGGCGTGACGCTGCCCACCCCCGATCAGGAGGTCGTCCTCGACGGTGACGGTTACCGGGTGGAGATGCGCGCCCCGCTGGACGCCGAGGCGTGGAACGCGCAGATCTCGCTGCTGACGGGCATGGCCGCCGCCGCCATGATGCTGGACGCCGAGATCGGTCTGCTGCGGGTGCTGCCGCCCGCCCCGGCGGAGAGGATCGCCCAGGTGCGCCGGGTGGCCGCCGCTCTCGGCGTGCCCTGGCCCGAGGGCGCGGGGTACGGCGACGTCGTGCACTCCCTCGACCCGAAGATCCCCGAGCAGGCCGCGTTCCTGCAGGAGTCGACGGTGCTGCTGCGCGGCGCCGGATACGTCGCCTTCAACGGCGAGCCGCCCGCGCAGGCGGAGCACGCCGCCGTGGGCGCGCCGTACGCGCACGTGACCGCCCCGCTGCGCCGCCTCATCGACCGCTACGCCACGGAGATCTGCCTGGCCGTCGCGGCGGGCGAGCCGGTGCCGCAGGACGTCCAGCGGGCCATGGGCGAGCTGCCGGAGATCATGCACGCCACCGGGCGCCGCGCGGGCGGCGTCGAGCGGGCGTGCGTGGACCTGGTGGAGGCCTTCGTGCTGCGCGAGCGGGTGGGCCAGACGTTCGAGGCCGTGGTGATCGACGTGGCCGAGGACCGCCCGTGGGGCCAGGTGCAGGTCACCGACCCGGCGGTGGTGGCCCGCTGCGACGGCGAGGGGCTCCCGCTGGGAGAGACCGTACGCGTGCGGCTGACGCGCGCCGACCCGACCACCCGCGAGGTCCGCTTCAGCCTGGCCTGAGCCCTCTCGCGGAGTCCTGTCCGGCCCCCTCCGGCCCCGCCGCATCCGGCGAGGCCCGGCGAACCGCCCGGCCGGGACCGAAGACGGCCCAGGCCGGGGACCGGGATCAGGTGAGGGACGAGTAGGCGACCACCCCGCGCCGCAGGGAGTCCATCGCCTTGCCCGCGGTCTGCTTGACCTTGCTCCCCGCCGGGGCCGCGTCGGAGATCTGGCCGAGGAGGTCGAGCAGCTGCTTGGTCCAGCGGACGAAGTCTCCGGCGGCCAGCTCCGAGCCGGCGACGCCGTCGCGGAGCACGGCGTCCAGGGTGTGGCCCTTGGCCCAGCGGAAGGCCGCCCAGGCGAAGCCGAAGTCGGGCTCCCTGATGAACGACAGGCCGTGGTCGCCCTCGATCGACTCCAGCTCACCCCAGAGGCGGACCATGTCCGCCAGCGTCTTCTGGGCCGCTCCCGCGGGGATCCTGGGCTGGCGGGCGTCGTCGGCCTGCCGCGACTCGAAGACCAGTGACGACACGCACGCGGCCAGCTCGGCCGGGTCCAGGTCGTTCCAGAGCCCCGCGCGCAGGCACTCGGCGGTCAGCAGGTCCAGCTCGGTGTAGAGCTGGGCCAGGCGGCGGCCCTCGGCGGTGACGCTCTCGCCGTCGAGGTAGCCGAGCTGGTCGAGCACCCCGCAGACCTTGTCGAAGGTACGGGCGATGACGTGGGAGCGGCCCTCGACCCGGCGGCGCAGCCCCTCGGTCTCGCGGAGCAGCTTGTAGTAGCGCTCGGCCCAGCGGGCGTGGTCCTCGCGCTCGTCGCACCCGTGGCAGGGGTGCCGGCGGATCTCCCTGCGCAGGCGGGTGATCTCGTCGTCCTCCGCGGCGTGGTCGCGCGCCCTGACGGGCTTGCCGAAGTCGCGGTCGCCGATCTTGGCGTGCACGGAGGAGACCAGGTTGGCCCGCTCCTTGGGCGAGCGGGCGTTGAAGTTCTTCGGGATGCGCAGATGCTCGACCGGCTCCACCGGGACGGGGAAGTCGGCCGGCGACAGCTTCTTGACCTGCTTGCCGATGGTCAGCACCAGCGGGGACGGGCCCTCGCCCCGGGAGTTGAGACCCGGGTCGAGGACGACGGCGAGACCCGCGCGGCGCCCGCCGGGGACCCTGATGATGTCGCCGGGCCTGAGCGCCTCCAGCGAGCGCAGCGCCTGCGTCCTGCGGGCCGCGCCGCGCTGGCGCGACAACTCGGCCTCCCGGTCGGACAGGGCCCTGCGCATCGCGGCGTACTCCTCGAAGTCGCCCAGGTGGCAGGTCATCGCCTGGCGGTAGCCCTCCAGGGCCTCCTCGGCGCGGCGCACCTGCTTGGCGATGCCGACCACGGCCCGGTCGGCCTGGAACTGCGCGAACGAGGACTCCAGGAGGGTCCTGGCCCGCTCCCTGCCCACCTGGCCGACCAGGTTGACCGCCATGTTGTACGAGGGGCGGAAGCTGGAGCGCAGCGGGTAGGTGCGGGTGCTGGCCAGGCCGGCGACCTGGAGCGGGTCGGTGCCCGGCTGCCAGTGGACGACCGCGTGGCCCTCCACGTCGATGCCGCGGCGCCCGGCCCGTCCGGTGAGCTGGGTGTACTCGCCGGGCGTGAGGTCGGCGTGGGTCTCGCCGTTCCACTTGTCGAGCTTCTCGATCACCACGGAGCGGGCGGGCATGTTGATGCCCAGCGCGAGGGTCTCGGTGGCGAACACGGCCTTGACCAGGCCCCGGGTGAACAGCTCCTCGACGACCTCCTTGAAGGCCGGGAGCATGCCCGCGTGGTGGGCCGCCAGGCCGCGCTCCAGGGCGTCGCGCCACTCCAGGTAGCCGAGCACGCCCAGGTCCTCGTCGGGCAGGTGCGCGGTGCGCTCGTCGACGATCTGCCGGATCTCGTGACGCTCGGCGTCGGTGGTGAGCCGGATGCCGTCGTGCAGGCACTGCATGACGGCGGCGTCGCAGCCGGCCCGGGAGAAGATGAAGGTGATCGCGGGCAGCAGGGCGTCGGCGTCCAGGCGCTCGATGGCCGCGGCCCGGTCCGGCGGGCCGTTCCTGCGGGGCCGCGAGTAGCCGCGCCGCCCCCTGCCGTACGCCTGGCGCTCCTCGTCCCTGGCGATGCGCAGGAGGTTGGGGTTGATCTGGGGGCGCCGGTCCTCGTCGCCGGTGACGAACAGGTCGTAGATGCGGCTGCCGACGAGCATGTGCTGCCAGAGCGGGACCGGGCGGTGCTCGTCGACGATGACGCTGGTGTCGCCGCGGACCTCGCCCATCCACTCGCCGAACTCCTCGGCGTTGCTGACCGTGGCCGACAGCGCGACCAGGCGCACCGACTCGGGCAGATGGATGATCACTTCTTCCCAGACCGCGCCGCGAAACCGGTCGGCGAGGTAGTGGACCTCGTCCATGACGACGAAGCCGAGCCCCGCCAGGGTGGAGGACCCGGCGTAGAGCATGTTGCGCAGTACCTCGGTCGTCATGACGACGATCGGGGCCTCCCCGTTGACGCTGTTGTCACCGGTGAGCAGGCCCACCTTGTCCGTGCCGTACCGCTTGACCAGGTCGTTGTACTTCTGGTTGGACAGCGCCTTGATCGGGGTGGTGTAGAAGCACTTGCGGCCCTCCTGCAGGGCCACGTGCACCGCGAACTCGCCCACGACGGTCTTGCCCGAACCGGTGGGGGCCGCCACGAGGACCCCGTCGCCCGCCTCCAGCGCCCGGCAGGCGTCGAGCTGGAAGTCGTCCAGCTCGAAGTCGTACAGACCGCGGAACGAGGTCAGCGCCGGCCCGCTCTCGGCCTGGCTCTGACGGAAGGCAGCGTATCGTTCCGCTGGGGTCGTCATGCGTCCAGCCTACCGATATCGGGATTCCGGTCCGTCCCCCCTTTCCGCCGGGCTCCGCCGGTCTGGGCGGGGTCGGACGGCGCCGGCGGACGCCGGGCGGCCCTAGACGAGGACCGCCAGCGCGCCGGGGACGATCTCGCACGTCAGCGGGGTGGGACCGACCCGCTCGCCGTCGGCGTAGGCGATCACTCCCGGCGCCTCCAGGGTCACCCGGCGGGCGCGGCGCATGGTGACGGCGGGGTGGGCGCCGTGGGAGCCCCGGTAGACGCGGGGGAAGGTGCGCAGGAACTCCCCCTTGGGGATGGCGCCGAGGATCGTCACGTCCAGCAGGCCGTCGTCGGGGACGGCGCCGGGGCACACGCGCATGCCGGCGCCGTAGGAGGAGGTGTTGCCGACCGCGACCAGCATCGCCTCACGCTCGACGATCTCGCCGTCCAGGTCGATCCTGAACGGGATGGGCCGGAAGGAGCGCAGCTCCTCGGCGAGGGCGACCAGGTATCTGGCCATGCCGGGCGGCCAGGTCATCGTGTTGGCCCGCTCGTTGACCCGGGAGTCGAAGCCGCAGGCCAGCACCCCGGCGAACCACTCGTCCTCGCCCACCTTCGCGGCGTCGACCGTGCGCACCCGCCCGCGCAGCACGGTGTCGGCGGCGGCCAGCGGCGCCTTCAGGGGGATGCCGAGCGCGGCGGCGATGTCGTTGCCCGTGCCCACCGGGATGACGCCCAGCGGCACGCCGCTGCCCGCGACCGCCTGGAGGGCCAGGTGGACCAGGCCGTCGCCGCCGAAGGCCACCAGCGCCTCCGGCTGCTCGGCCACGGCCGTGCAGGCGCGTTCCAGGGCGTCGGAGGCGGAGTCTCCGAGGATCACCGAGACCTCGCGCCCGCCCTGCCTCAGGCGGTCGAGCACCGGGGAGAGCAGTCCCCGTGAACGGCCGCCGCGGGCGGCGGGGTTGACGAGGACTGCGATCTCTGCGGGCACAGACCGGAACTTATCCCCTATTTGCCGGGATCGGTGTCGGTCGTTCTCGAATCGATAGGAGCCGGGTCGCCGACGGGGGTCACGTCGCCCAGGGGCGAGGGGTCGTCGTCGAGCGAGGAGGCCTCGTCGTCGGACAGGTGGGAGAAGTCCTCACCCTTGGACTGCCTTCTCTCCCTGAGGTACATGAACCCCTCGGCCAGGGCGAACAGCACCACCATCGGCAGGGCGAGCGCGATCATCGTGAACGGGTCGCCGCCGGGGGTGGCGACCGCGCCGAAGACGAACATGATGAAGATGACCATGCGGCGGTGCTTGGCCACCAGCGCGTGCGGCAACACCCCGATGATGTTCAGGAACACCATGAGCAGCGGCAGCTCGAAGGAGATGCCGAACACGATGAGCATGATCAGCGCGTAGCTGAGGTACTCGTCGATCGTGAGGCCGACCACCGTCCCCGGCGGGGCGAATCCCAGCAGGATCGACAGGCCCGTGTCCATCACGAAGTAGGCCAGCGCCGCGCCCGCGAGGAACAGCGGGACGGCCAGCATGATGAACAGGATCGAGTAGCGCTTCTCGTTGCGGTACAGGCCCGGGGTGACGAAGCCCCAGATCTGCCACAGCCAGACCGGCGAGGAGACCACGAGGCCGAACATCGCCGCGACCTTCAGGTTCACGAAGAAGGAGTCGAAGACGCCGAGGATCAGCATCGTGCACTGCCCGGACCGCAGCTCCTGCGCCTGCGGAAGCCCGCAGTAGGGCGCCGACACGAACTCCCAGATCGGAGCGAAGAAGATGAAGCCGACGATGGTGCCGGCGACCAGGCCGAGCAGGGCGATGACCAGCCGGTTACGCAGCTCGCGCAGGTGCTCCATGAGGGGCATGCGGCCGTCGCCCGCATCGGCGGGCGGTGGTGCCGCCCCGTTCCGGCCCGGTTTGGGCCACTTCAGCAGCGCCATTCGCGAATCCTGGGGTGACGAGTCGGATGATCAGGGTAGATCTTCAGGCTACCGCCGATCACTGCGACTTGGGCGCTCCGGCCTGGGCCCGCAGCCGGGCGGCCTGCTCCTCGAGGCGGCGGGCCTCCTCCTCGGCGCTCGGCGCCGGGGCCGGGGCCTGGGTCGCGGCCGGGATCGGCTGCGGGGCCGGGGCCGGGGGCTGGGGCTGCGCCTGGACGACCGTGGCGGTCGTGGTCTGCGGCTCGTCCTCGTCGCGGAGCTTGGCGGTCTCCGACTTGAAGATGCGCAGCGACCGGCCGAGCCCGCGGGCGGCTTCCGGCAGCTTCTTGGCGCCGAAGAGCAGCACCAGGATCAGGCCGATGATGATCAGCTCAGTGGGTCCGAGGTTGGGCATTACACATCCTTACGCCGGGCGACGTGCAGTCTCTGGTCCCGATCGTACGCTCCTCCGGGGACAGACTCATCCCTTTGTCCCCGTACAGCCGCCGTACGCTCGCCGAACAGAACGCGAACGGGTTCCAGCCTCCCCTGGGTGCGGTCGACCTCGCGGCCCAGCTCGGCGGCCGCACGCAGCACGCGGACGGCGAGGAAGGCCAGGACCGCGAGCCCGGCGAAGGTCAGCGAGATCGCGGCGATGATCCAGCTCATGTCGGGAGGCTCCAGCTCCGTGCGTCAGGGGACACGTCAGGAAACCGACTCGTAACGATTCAGCGCGGCGGTGGCCGCGGCCCGGACGCTCGCGTCCAGCGAGGCGGGCGAGACCACCCTGCCGGTGTCCCCGAGGCGCAGCGCCAGGCGTACCAGCCAGCCCTGGTCCCTGGCCCGCAGGGCCACCCGCACGCGGCCCTCGCCGAGCTCGGTGACCCGCTCGCACGGGTAGTACTCGGCGACCCAGCGGCCCGCGGCGGTCAGCTCCAGCTCCACCAGCTCGTCGGTCGGCGAGGGCCGGAACACCCCGGGCGTCACCTCGTCGGCCACGGCGTCCTCCGGCGGGTCGGCGGGAACGTCGAGCACGTCGACGGAGAGCATCCGGTCCAGCCGGAACAGCCGGACCGCCTCGGCCCGGTAGCACCAGCCCGACAGGTAGGGGCGGCCGTCCACGACGACCAGGCGCATCGGGTCGACCTCGCGCGGGGTGATCTCGTCGCGTCCCGGCACGTAGTAGCGCAGCGACAGCCGCCTGCGGCTCCGCAGCGCCTCGTTGACGACGGGCAGCGCGTCGGGCGCGGCGTCGACCTCCACCGCGACCTGGCTGCTGACCGCCGCGGCGCCCTCGCCCGAGGCCTGCTCGAACTTGGCGATGACCCGGGCCAGCGCGTCGCGCTCCCCGAACTCCGGCATCTCGGCGAGCAGGCGCAGCGCGACCAGCAGGGCGCTGGCCTCGTCCACGCCCAGCCGCAGCGGGCGGGCGATGGTCTCGGCGTTGTCGATGACGATCTCCCCGCCGTCCCACGACACGTCGATCAGGTCGCCGGGGGTGTGGCCGGGCAGCCCGCACATCCACACCAGCTGCAGGTCGTCGATGAGCTGCTTCTCGCTCAGCCCGAAGATCTTCGCGACCTCGGGCACCTGGGCCCCGGGATGCGACATCAGGTAGGGAACCAGTGCCAGCAGCCTGGGCAGGCGATCGGCCGTGCTCACGCGAGTGCTCCCTTCAGGCGGCAGATGACCGCGTCGCGGGCGTCCGGCGGGCCGACCACCTCGGCGTCCGCGGCGAAGCCCACGATCCACCCGGCCAGCCGGCCGGGGTCGGTGAAGTCGACGTCCAGCTCGTCCCAGCCGTCGCCGGCGGGCCGCACCGCCTTCGCCACCTGGCGAAGTCCCTGGCAGGTGTCCCGCCTGACCCGGATGAGGGCGGTACGCTCGCGGACGGCGGCGTCGCTGAAGCCGACCATGGACTTGATGTCGACGCCCTCGGGCACCACCACGGCGCCCGGGCGGCCGACGGTGGTGACCGTGCCGCTGATCCGGCTGAGCCGGAAGACCCTCGGCGCGTCCCGGTCGCGGTCGTGGCCGACCATGTACCAGCGGCCCCGGCGGCTGACGACGCCCCACGGCTCCACCGTGCGGGTCAGCACGTTCTGGCTGGCCGCCGCCCGGTAGGCGAACCGGACCGCGCGCCGGTCGCGCACGGCCTCCCACAGGGCGGGAAAGGACGGGTCCTGGGTGTCGACGCGCAGCTCCAGCGCCCCGCCGAGCACCCCGTGGGCCTCGTCGGTCTGCACGCCCCCGGCGCGCAGCTTCAGCAGCGCCCCGCTGGCCGCCTCGGCCAGGCTGGCCCGCTGCCACACCTGGGCCGCCAGGCCCACCACGGCGGCCTCGTCGGGCTCCAGGGTGATCTCCGGCAGCTCGTACGCCGACCGGACGATCCGGTAGCCCGGATCCTCCTCCCACGGGTCCTTGTGGACCTCGATCGGGATGCCGATCTCCCGCAGCTCGTTCTTGTCCCGCTCGAACATCCGCTGGAAGGCCTCGTCGTTGTCGGCGTCGTAGCCCGGCACCGCCTGGCGGATGTGCTCGGCACTGAGCGGCCGCCGCGTGGCCAGCAGGCAGATCACGAGATTGAGCAGCCGCTCGGTCTTCCGGCGCGACATCCGGCCTCCTCCCTGTTCGAGTGACGCTACCCTTCCCCCGTGATCAGATGGCGCAGGGGCGAGGTCGTACGGGTCCGGCGCGAGTGGCCGGGGGCGGTGGAACTCGACGTGACCACCGAGGACGGTGAGGCGCGCGCGCTCGCCTACCCGGCCCTGGTGGGACGCCCGGAGCCCGGTGACGTGGTGCTGCTCAACACGACCGCGCTCGCGATGGGTCTCGGTACGGGAGGCTACGCCATGGTGGTGGCTGTTCCCGACCGTTTGCCACAAGATCCTCAAGGCCCCGGACACCTGGTGAAGGCACGCTACACCCCGTTGCAGGCCACCGTCCTCGGCGCGGACGAGCAGGATTCGCCCTTCCACGAGGTCCTGCGCGACGCCGACTCCGTGGACGGCATGCCGGTGATCGTCGCTGACCTGCACTCGGCCCTGCCCGCGATCCTCTGCGGCCTGTACGGCACCAACCCGCCCGGGTCCGGGAAATCCGCGGGCGAACCCGGCTGCCGGCACCCGCCCGAGCCCGGGGAGACCGCGGCCGGGCCCGGCGGCCGGGAGCGTGGAAAGCCCGTCAGGGTCGCCTACGTGATGCTCGACGGGGGCGCGCTGCCCGCCTGGTTCTCCATGTCGTGCGCGCGGCTGCGGGAGACCGGCTGGCTGTGCGGGGTCGTCACGGCGGGCCAGGCCTTCGGCGGCGACGTGGAGGTGGTGACCCCGCACACCGGCCTGCTGGCGGCCAGGCACGTCCTGGAGGCCGACGTCGCGATCGTCACCCAGGGGCCGGGCAACCTGGGCAGCGGCACCCGCTGGGGTTTCTCCGGCGTCTCGGCCGGCGAGGCCGTCAACGCCGCCGCCGTCCTGGGTGGCCGTCCGGTCGCGGCGCTGCGGGTCAGCGAGGGCGACCTGCGCGAGCGCCACATCGGGGTCTCGCACCACTCGCTGACCGCCTACGGCCGGGTGGCGCTCGCCCCGGCCCAGGTCGCCGTGCCCGTGCTGCCCGGCGACTTCGGCAGGCGGGTGGCCGAGCAGTCGCGCCCGCTCGCCGCGCGGCACGAGCTGGTCGAGGTGCCGGTGGACGGGCTGCACGAGGCGCTGCGGGGCTCTCCGGTGCGGCTGTCGACGATGGGCCGGGGGCTGGAGGAGGACCTGGCCTACTTCCTGGCCTCGGCCGCCGCCGGGCGCCACGCGGCCTCGCTGCTGTCGTAGAAGTCCTTGAAGGTGAAGGCCTCCGGCGTGGGGCCCTCGGCCTTCAGCCTCTCCAGGCGTTCCATCCCCTCGGCGAGCGTCGGCTCGTGCCCCTCGGGGATCCACCACATCACCGAGTACGGCTCCGCGATGCGCAGGAACCACTCCCTGCGCCGCTGCAGGAACGCCAGGTGGCCGCTGCGGTAGACGTAGTTCCACAGCGCGTCGCGCGACCTCCACACGGAGAAGGTGATCATCAGGTGGTCACCGTACTCGTGCTCGATCAGGTCCTCGGGGCCGTCACCCCCCTTGAGCCGCCACACGAAGCCGGGGTCGGCCTCGGCCAGCCGGTTCATGGGGTCGAGGCCGGCGATGAAGGAGGCCAGTTCCGGGGAGTCCTTGGGCGCGCGCGGGTGGGCGACGTTCAGCTGGGCCAGATGCATGGACACAGCAGATCATCCCCGATCCTTCTATGTCAATCTTCATTGTTTTTAGAAAAGGTGACGCAGCACTCCCCCGGGCGCGGGTCCAGGCTGGCCGCCGAGGCGTCCTGCCCGAGCGCGTCGAGCAGCCCGCGGCACAGCTCCAGGTTCACCGAGCAGACCAGCAGCGGATGCTCCTCGGCCGGCACGTGGAACGGGCAGTTGCGCAGCCGCATCCGGCCGCCCTCCTCGTACGGCTCGTACCCGCGCCGCCGCAGCACCCCGGCGAGATCCTCGCCCTCCCCCGCGGACCGGGCCCCCGCGCGCCGGGCGGCCTGCTCGGCCCGCTCGTCCCCGCCGAGCAGCTCGACCGCCTCTGCCAGCACCAGGGCGAGGGTGCGGTAGTCCCTGGCCGGCACGCTGACCTGCCACTCCCCCGGCGCCCTGCGGTAGACCTTCGCCGGCCTGCCGCTGCCGGGTCCCGTCCGCTCCGTCAGCCGCCGGAACCCCGCCTCGAGCAGGCCCGCCTCGACGAGCCGGTCGAGGTGGAAGGCGGCCAGGGTCCGCTGGACCCCCACCGCCTCGGCCGCCTCGTTGCGCCCCACGTCCTGGCCCCGGGAGGCCACGTAGTCGTAGACGGCCCGGCGCACCGGGTCGTGAAGTACCGCCACCGTGTCAAGGTCGTCGCCGCTCACAGCCCGGATTGTAGGCCGCGGCCCCCGGAGGCCGGCCCTCGCCCGGCGGGCCGCCCGGCCCGTGCGCGGACCCGGGCGGCACGATCGCGCGGACCGGGCACCCTGCCGGGAAGGCAGCGGGAAAGCACCGGGAAAGCACGGAGCCCGGCCGTGCGCGCACGGCCGGGCTCCGGGATGGGGCGGGTCGCCCCGGCGACGGCCCGGCGGGCCTCGCCGGGGACGGAACGCCGGATCAGCGGGTCGGCGGGATCAGTAGGCGCCCAGCACGTCGACCAGGAAGACGAGGGTGTCGGTGCCCTTGATCTTTTCGCCGCTGCCCGCCTTGCCGTAACCGAGGTCCGGCGGGATGCTCAGCAGGACCCGGCTGCCGACCGGGACGCCGACCAGACCCTGGTCCCAGCCCTTGATGACCTTGCCGGCGCCGATCGGGAACATGATCGGCTGAGCGCCGCGGGACCAGCTGCTGTCGAACTCGACGTCCGATCCCCAGATCTTCCCGGCGTACTGCACCAGGATCGACTGGCCGGTCTTGACCTCGGGGCCGGTGCCCTTGATCACGGTCTTGGCGACGAGCTCCTTGGGAGCCTTCTTCTTGGTCTTGGTGGTGAGCTTCGGCGCGGCGTCGCCACCGGGGTTCTCCACCTTGATCCCCTCGACGCCGGGATCGGTCGCGGTGCCCTGGGCGGCCTTGGCCTGGGGGACGCCCACCACGTCGACCACGAAAACCTGCGACTGGCCGGGAGGGGCCTGCGCCTGCTGCTCGGCGGGCAGCGTGTCCTTGGCGACGACCGACATGAACCTGCCGCCGCCCTTGGTCTCGGCGAAGCCCTTGCGGAGGATCTCCGGGACCTGCTCGTTGAGCGTGATGACCTGCGGCCCGCCCTCGTCGTAGGTCGAACCGGCGATCTTGTTCTCCTTGCCGTCCCAGGTGAAGACGGTGAAGTTGGCGATCACGCTGGTGCCGAGCTTGGCGGCCTCGCCGGTGGTGCCGGGGGTGAGCACCTTGTAGGAGGAGGTCTCGACGACCTTGGACGGGAAGGCGACGGTCGGCTTGGCGCCGGCCTGTCCGGTTACCTGCAGCTCGGTGACCCCGCTGCTGCTGGCGGGACTGGAGGCGCCGGTGGCCACGCCTCCGCCGGAGCCACATGCTGCGGCGAACATCAGGGGAACTGCGGCCAGTACGGCCATGCTGCGGCGGCGCATAGGTATCCCTCAAGCAGACGTCAGGTTCGCGCCACACTACCCGTCCCGGCGTACGGAGGAGGTAAGGCCGGGACGAGCTTGCCGAAGTATGACCGTCACATTCCGGCGATGAGCTTGTCCACCCTCTCGTCGACGCTGCGGAAGGGGTCCTTGCACAGCACGGTGCGCTGCGCCTGGTCGTTGAGCTTCAGGTGCACCCAGTCGACGGTGAAGTCGCGCCGCTTCTCCTGCGCCTTGCGGATGAACTCACCGCGCAGCCGGGCCCGGGTGGTCTGCGGCGGCACCGACTTGGCCTCGAAGATCTTCAGGTCGGAGGCCACCCGCTCGACCGCGCCACGCTTCTGCAGCAGGTAGAACAGGCCGCGGCGGCGGTGCACGTCGTGGTAGGCGAGGTCGAGCTGGGCGACCCTGGGGCTCGACAGCGGCAGGTCGTACTTCTTGCGGTAGCGCTCGATCAGCTGGTATTTGGTCACCCAGTCGATCTCGCGGGCGACCTTGTCGAGGTTGCCCGTCTCGACCGCGTTGAGGGTGCGCTCCCACAGCTCCAGCACCCGGTGGCTGATCTCGTCGCCACCGCGGCGGTCGACGAAGTCGCGGGCCTTGGAGAGGTATTCCTCCTGGATCTCCAGCGAGGACGCCTCGCGGCCGTTGGCCAGCCGGACCCGCCGCCGCCCGGTCATGTCGTGGGAGACCTCGCGGATGGCCCTTATCGGGTTCTCCAGGGACAGGTCGCGCATCACGGTGCCCGCCTCGATCATGCGGAGCACCAGGTCGGTCGCGCCGACCTTGAGCAGCATGGTCGTCTCGCTCATGTTGGAGTCGCCGACGATGACGTGCAGGCGGCGGAACCGCTCGGCGTCGGCGTGCGGCTCGTCGCGGGTGTTGATGATCGGGCGCGACCGGGTGGTGGCGCTGGAGACGCCCTCCCAGATGTGCTCGGCCCGCTGGGAGACGCAGTAGACCGCTCCCCGCGGGGTCTGCAGCACCTTGCCCGCCCCGCAGATGATCTGCCGGGTGACCAGGAACGGGATCAGCACGTCGGCCAGGCGGCCGAACTCGCCGTGCCGGCCGACCAGGTAGTTCTCGTGGCAGCCGTAGGAGTTGCCCGCGGAGTCGGTGTTGTTCTTGAACAGGTAGATGTCCCCGGCGATGCCCTCCTCGCGCAGACGCTTCTCGGCGTCGACGAGGAGGCCCTCCAGGATGCGCTCGCCCGCCTTGTCGTGGGTGACGAGCTCCACGACGTTGTCACACTCGGGGGTGGCGTACTCGGGGTGGCTGCCCACGTCGAGATACAGGCGTGCCCCGTTGCGCAGGAAGACGTTGCTCGATCGGCCCCAGGAGACGACACGGCGGAATAGATAACGCGCTACCTCGTCGGGTGACAGCCGCCGCTGCCCCCTGAACGTGCAGGTGACGCCGTACTCGTTCTCAAGCCCGAAGATGCGACGATCCATTGCCTCACACTATTCGCCGAACCCCTCTCGCGGGAGGGATCATGGGGTTTTCGGTCGTACGGCTTATGCCCCGGGCTGTGAGCGGCTAAGCGCGGACGCGGGCGGACGCGGGCGGACACGGCCCGCGCCCGGCTCCCGCCGGGCGCGGGTGGCGCGGAGGCGCCGGGATCGGCGGTCCCGGTCAGCCTCCTCCCTGCCAGAAGATCTCGACAACCTTGGTGATCCTGCCGTTCTCGGTGGTGATGAGGGCCGGCCGGTGGAGGCCCTCGACCCCGGTCAGGGAGGCGGCCTCCCTGACGTTGTCGATCAGCGTCTGGCGGGAGCAGCTCTCGGTGCCGAGGCTGGTGGCCTTGTCGTAGGTCTGCGACGCGCCGTCGCAGCCGCTGTCGGCGAGGAACCGCACGTCCTCGGCGATGGGCGCCAGGTAGCGGACCACGTCGCCTTCCTCGGGACCGTCGAAGTGGCCGTCCTCGCCGTCGCGCTGGACGAAGCGGATCGGCCGGTACTCGGCCACCCCGTTGTCGTCCACGTCGGTGAGCCAGCCCCGCAGGACGCCCTCGAAGGGCGGCGGCCGCCCCTTGCTCCAGTCGTGCTCGGGAGCGGCCTGGAACTCGGTACCGAAGAGCTCGGGGGTGGCCGCGGGCGCGGAGGCCGGGGTGGGCTCCACCGCGGGGTCCCGCGCACCCGTCGAAGTGGACGCGGAGGGAACGGACGCGGAGGAGGCCGCGGCGGGGGGAGGGGCGGGGGCGGTCCTGGAGGCGGTCTCAGAGGCGCAGCCGGACACCAGCGCCACCGCCGCGAGCAGGGCGAGCGCCGCACCGCTTCGCCGCGGGGCGGCGGGGGCGGCGGGGGCGGTCAAAGCGGGAACGAGCCTGGTCCAGGCCCGGGAGGTGCTGTTCTTCACGCAGACTGTGACCGCCGCGGGACGGGATCGGTTGCCCGAGGACGATGTGATCCAGGACACAAAGGAGCGCCGCCCCCTGGCGGGGGCGGCGCTCCTTTGTCGCCGGTGGACGCGGTCAGCCGCTGGATCCGGTGTCGATGTCGCCGTCGGGCGCGGTCGGCGGGGCGCCGGGCGTCTCGGGCGCGGAGAGGGGGCTCTCCTCCCTGGCCGCCTGGGCGGCCGACTCGGCGGCGGGGGCCCCGTCGGCCAGCAGCCGCTCCAGCCTGGGGCCGTTGAGCCGCAGGAACTTGCGGTGCGGCCGGTTGCGGTCGAGCACCGCCACCTCCAGCTGGCCCGCCGGGAAGCGCTCGCCTCCCGGCTCGGTCAGCGCGAACAGCGCCGCCTCCAGCGCCTCGGCCAGCGACAGGCCGTCGCGGTAGCGCTCCTTGAGACGGCCCGCGACCGCCTCGGCCTGGCCGCCCATGGCCACCAGGCCCGCCTCGTCGAAGACCGAGCCGTCGAAGGTCAGCCGGTAGATGTGGTCCTCGTCGGAGGAATCGCCGACCTCGGCGACCACGATCTCCACCTCGAACGGCTTCAGCGACTCGGTGAAGATCTGGCCGAGGTTCTGCGCGTAGAGGTTGGCCAGACCACGGGCGGTGACGTCGTCGCGGGCGTAGGTGTAGCCGTTGATGTCGGCGTATCGGATGCCGCCGAGGCGCAGGGCCTCGAACTCGTTGTAGCGGCCGACCGCGGCGAACCCGATCTTGTCGTAGATCTCGCTGATCTTGTGCAGGGCACGGGACGGGTTGGGCGCGACGAACAGGATGCCGTCCTCGTACTGCAGGACGACGACGCTACGGCCCCGCGCGATCCCCTTGCGCGCGTAGTCCGCCTTGTCCCGCATCTGCTGCTCGGGCGAGACATATCCAAAAGGCATGGACACCTGGGGTGATCCTCTCGTGTTAGCGCAGCGGGGCGGCGGGGCCGTCGGGGCGTTCCGCCCGGGATTCGACCACGACCCGGACGAGCTCTCCGACCTCCTCGTCGGGAAGCCGGTGGTATCCGTCGGCGGTGATCACCGCGACGACGGGCCAGATCTTGCGGATCACGTCCGGGCCGCCGGTCGCCGAGTCGTCGTCGGCCGCGTCGTAGAGGGCCTGGATCAGCGTCAGCACGGTGTCCTCGGGTGAGGCGCCCTCGCGGTAGAGCTTCTTCAGGGAGCCCCGCGCGAAGATCGAGCCGGATCCGATCGCGTGGTGGTGACGCTGCTCGTAGGGGCCGCCGCCCACGTCGTAGCTGAAGATGCGGCCACCGTCGACGTCGGGGTCGTAGGCGGCGAAGAGCGGGACGACCACGAGCCCCTGCATCGCCATCGGCAGGTTGCCGCGGATCATCGTGGCGAGCCGGTTGGCCTTGCCCGCCACCGAGAGCGTGCGGCCCTCGCGCTTCTCGTAGTGTTCGAGCTCCACCCGGTAGAGGCGGGCCATCTCGATGCCGGTGCTCGCCGCCCCGGCGATGCCCATGCCCGAGTGGTCGTCGGTGCGGAACACCTTTTCCATGTCACGCTGGGAGATGATGTTGCCGGAGGTCGCCCGGCGGTCTCCCGCGATCACCACGCCACCGGCGCACATGGCCGCCACGATCGTGGTGGCATGCGGGATCTGATCGCCCACCGGGGTTGCCAGGGTCTCGTTACGGCCAGGCAGCAAGTCCGGCGAATGGGACCTGACGAACTCGGTGAACGAGGAGCTCCCGGTGTCGGTAAAGATGTGATTCACCATGCCGGCGGGCAGGTCCCTGTGAGATCCCACGCGACTCCCTCCAAAGGTGCAGTCCTTTAAGGCCTGACCTTACTCATCTTGCCGTGCTGCTTGCACTTCCCTGGATCAGCTCAGCGCGAACCCCCCGCGGCGGGCTTTTGAATCTTTACGGGTGATCGGTCCCGATCGCCGGAACCGCCGCGGATCCCGTCGGACGCGACGAGGACGAGGGGTGGCGAGGGCGACGGGGCGGTGATCACGGAGGACACGTGACAGTGCTCGCGGAAGGCGCGGGACGGCGCTCGTGGAAGGACTTCGCGAGGGAGCCGGTGCTCGTGAAAAACTTCGCGGGGTGCCGGTGCACGCGGTCGTTCGCCGCGCGGGGTGCCGGTGCACGCGGTCGTTCGCCGCGCGGGCTCTCGCCGCGGAGGTGGCGGGGCCGGCGGGAAAGGGCCGGCCCACCGGGCCGGGAACGATCGCGACCGGATTCGGCCCGCGCCTTCCCGTTTCGTACCCCGGACGGTTCTCGTTCCCTCCGGGAACCGTTCCCGGAGGGGTCCCCCCTGTCGGCTCAGCGTGTTCTGTCGGCTCAGCGTGTTCGCGGCGTTCGCGGGCGGAGCACCGGAAAAGGCGCTCCCGGCGGGGGACGGCCGCGCGTCACCCGCCTGCCGGGCCCGGCGGGCGCCGGGCCGGGCCCGCGGTCAGGACGGGTCTGCCGGCTCCTCGCCGGATCCGCCCTCACCCCTGACCTGGGTTCGGCCGGGCGGACCTACTGTCCGCCCTTCTGCACGTAACTCCTCACAAACTCTTCGGCGTTCTCCTCAAGGACCTCGTCGATCTCGTCGAGGATCGCGTCGACGTCATCGGAGAGCTTCTCGTGACGCTCCTGGACGTCGGAGGTTTCCGCCGCGGCGGTCTCCTCGACCTCCTTGTCGGTACGGCCGGTCTGCTTCTGGCCGCCGGTGTCCTTGCTTGCCATGTGTGGCACCTCCACCTGGGGGACGGATCTGATTCATATCTTCCCCGAACCGGGCGACATTGCGCGCGGATCGTCCCGCGATCTTTACGGGAGCCCGGACGGGCCGTGCCGAGGTCCTGCCCGCCAGGGAACCTTCCCCGAGGCGTCGAGGCGAATCCGGGCGCCTTTCATCCGGCAGCGGCTCCATCCGAGAGAGGCTCGCCCGTCTCGCCGTCGTCGACGGCGGCGATGACGGTGTCGATCAGGCCGGGGAAGCGGGCGTCGAGGTCCTCGCGTCGCAGGGTGTGGGTGATGATGCGCCCTTCGCGCCGCGCCCACAGGATGCCGCCCTCCCTCAGCACCCGCCAGTGACGACTGGCCGTCGAGGCGTTGACGTCGGGCAGGGTGGTGGAACAGGTCAGCTCCTCCCCGTCGGCGAGGCGCCCGACGATCCGCAGGCGCAGGGGGTGGGCGAGAGCCTCCAGGACGGCGTCCAGGCGCAGGTCTTCGCGGGCGGGGTGAACGAACGCCTTCATGTCTCGATTGTATGCGTCTGCGCAAAGTGACGAAGCGTTGTGAGCAGCCTCACAGCCGGCCGGTTTGCCTTCTTCCCCGACGGACTGTTTCATAGTTCACGTACTAGCAAACAATTTGGAGAGGGAACGGCATGAGCACCTACATGGTCATAACCGTCACGCCGGAGGACGAGGAGAAGATGGCCCGATACGAGAGGGAGACCCTGTCCGTCGTGGCGCGCTTCGGCGGCCGGCCGATCAGGCGCGACACCGCCCCGATCGCCCTGGAGAGCGACCACGAGCCCGCGATCGCGGTCATCCTGGAGTTCCCCGACAAGCAGAGCGTGCTGAACTTCTACAACTCCGCCGAGTACGAACCCCTCAAGGAGTTCCGGCACACCTTCGCCCGCGCCAGCGCCGTCCTCATCGACGCCACCTGACCCCCGTCCGGCGCGCTCCGCCCCCCACGGCCGGCCGAACCCACCGAGCCCGCCAGGCAGGGAGCCCTTCCGGATATCGAAGCGAATGCGCCCGCCCTTGACTGGATAGCACTCCTATCCAATAATTGGCTAGCTTCACTATCCAATGAGAGGTCCCCCATGTCACCGTCGTCGCTGAACACAGCGGGAACACTCCTCATCACCGTGCCCGCCGTGGCCTTCGGCGGGGTCTCCCTGCTCTCGCAGATCATGCGCGGAGTCCCCGGATATCTGGACAACCCGGTGCGGCGCGGCCTGTGGCGGGCCGGGCACGCGCACGCGGGCGTCCTGGTGCTCTTCGCGCTCGTCGCGCTGCTCTACATCGATCAGGCCGACCTGTCCGGCGGCCTGAAGGACCTGTCCCGGGTCCTGATCGTGGCGGCGCCCATCCTGATGCCGCTGGGCTTCTTCCTGTCCGTGGTGCGCCCCTCCGACACGAAGCCGAACAGGTTGATCTGGCTGGTCCCGGCGGGCGGGGTGTCATTGGGCGCCGGCACGCTGCTGCTCGGCATCGGCCTCGTGTGAGCCTCCGCATGAACCGTGCGGTCCCGCACGAGCCCCGTGAGCCCGTACGCCCCCGTGTGAGCATCGTCACCCAGGAATCCGGGCAGGTCCGACACTCCTGGAGAGATAAGGAACGTTCCAGGTAGGCCTTCGGGGCTGGAAACTGCGATCATTGGGTGGTGAGTACCATCATCGCGCGCAGATACAAGCTCGTCTCACGCGTCGGCCAGGGGGCGACCGGCGTCGTCTGGCGCGCTTACGACCTGCTTCTGGAGCGAGAGGTGGCCCTCAAGGAGATACTCCTGCCACCGGGGGCCGCCGCGGCCGAGCAGCGGCGGCGGGTGGTCAGGGAGGCGCGCATGGCGGCGCGGCTGAGCCACCGGGGCATCGTGACGGTGCACAACCTCACCGAGGAGGCCGAGCGCCTCTGGATCGTCATGGAGTTCCTGGAGGCGCTGACGCTGCACGACACGCTCGTGCAGGCGGGCCCGCTCCCGGTGGACCTGGTGGCGGCGATGGGATGCCGCCTGCTGGAGGCGTTGCGGCATGCGCACGACGGCGGGGTGATCCACCGCGACATCAAGCCCGCCAACATCATGCTGACCGGCGACCGGGTGGTGCTGGCCGACTTCGGCTTCGCCGCGCCGGAGGGCGCGGCGACGACCTCGACGCGGGGCACTCCGGCGTTCATCGCGCCGGAGGCGCTGCAGGGCAGGGGCGGCACCCGCGAGGCGGACATGTGGTCGTTCGGCGCGACGCTGTACATGGCGGTGGAGGGCAGGACCCCGTTCCGTACGGTGAACTCGATGGCGGCGCTGGTGGAGGCGCTGCGCGAGCCGCCACGCGCGCCGAAGCGGGCGGGCGCCCTGGAGCCGGTGCTGCGGGGGTTGCTGCGCAAGGATCCACGGGCACGGCTGAGTGCCGAGCGGACGTCGAAGATGCTGGAGGACGTGCGCTGCTTCAGCGCGGCCTGAGAACGTTCACGAGCGTTTCCGAAACGCCTTCGCCGACCTCCGGGCCATTTTCCTGATTCCCCGATCAGGGTTTACGGACATGGAACAAAATTCCATCATGCCCATGCGTCTGAATCGTTACCGAGAATCACCGTAGGTAATCACATAGTGCACTGTTCCAGGTGAAAATATGAATCAGCTGAGGGGCCCGGCTTCTATGTGCAGCAGGTGATTCATGGGAACAGATGCGGGAAAGGCACGCTTACTAAGTGATCGCTATCACTTGGCCTCGCCGATCGGGCAGGACGGCGTGGGCACGGTGTGGCGGGCCCACGATTCCCTGCTCGGGCGGAACGTGGCGATCAAGGAGATCCAGCCCCGGTTCGGCGAGGACGGGGCGGACATGCGCGAGGCGCGACGACGGGCGCTGCGCGAGGCGCGCTCGGCCGGGAGGCTGAACCACCCGGCGGTGATCTCCGTGCACGACCTGATCGAGGAGGACGGGCGGCTCTGGATCGTCATGGAGCTGCTGGAGGCCCTCACGCTCAAGGAGACCGTACGGCACCTGGGCCACCTGCCGATCCACTGGGTGGCGTGGATCGGCTTCCAGCTGCTGGGCGGGCTGCGCCACGCGCACGGGGCGGGTGTCCTGCACCGGGACATCAACCCGCGCAACATCCTGCTGACCGGCGACCGGGTGGTGCTGGCCGACTTCGGTATCGCGGCGCTGCACGGCGACCAGGACACTTCCGCGACCGTGCCGGTCGTCCACGTTCCCACCTTCGTCGCGCCGGAGCGGCTGCGGGGCGGGCCGCCGACCCCGGCGGGCGATCTGTGGTCCTTCGGGGCGAGCCTGTACTTCGCGGTGGAGGGCCGGCCGCCGCGCCCCCTGTCCCGTACGCCGGCGCCGCGCGAACCGGGGGGCGCCGGGCACCAGGGGCCGGTGGCGCGGGCGGGGATGCTGTGGCCCGTCCTGGAGGGGCTGCTCCGGCGCGACCCCGCGGCCCGCATCAGCATGGGGCAGGCGGGTCGCATGCTGTCGGCGATCCTCCATGCGGAGGGGGTGGCCCTGGCCCCGCCACGGCTGCCCGCGGCCCGGCTGCCGCCGGACGCCCTCCCCTGAGACTGGCCCCCTTAGGACCGCTAAGACCTGGCGGGACCGCGCGGGATCGCGCACGGCCTTTGGCCGGGCATTCGGGACGGGGAACGGCCGCCTTCCTCTTTCTCCCGCCACTCTTCCGCCACGCGGGCCCGCCTCCCGCGCGGGCGGGGTGTCTCGGGACGGCCAGGCCGGGCGCGTTTTCCGGCCGGGCGGAATTGATCAGAACGGATGGAGCTCGAGAAACCGCGAAAAGGCCAGACGCTGACACCCCTGGCTTTCAACACATCCCAAATCTTCGCCAATCATCACAAATTAGCTCGAACCAGCCTCGAGCCGTTTCCGGCGGCTTCGGACCGGCTCGGATCGGACCGGATCGGGCCGGATCGGGCCGGATCGGGCCGGGGCGGACCGGGGCGGGCCGGGGCGGGCCGGGCCGGGCCGGGGGGGCGGGGCGGACCGTTTCTGGGCGGTCCTGTTCTGGGCGGTCCTGTTCTGGGCGGTCCGGGGCCCGGGAGGTCAGACGGCCGGTACGCGGCGGCAGGCCTCGACGAACCTGGAGGCCAGCCGGGGACTGCCGGCCCAGTGCAGGTGCAGGTAGGAGGCGGTGATCCGGCCGTCGGCGAACCCGTCGGAGCCGCCACGCCAGCGGAACAGCGGCCGGTCGGGGACGGGCTCGACCGCGGTGCGGTGGAACTCGTGGCCCCGGTAGCGCTCCCCGTCCCTGGTGAGCGGCGAGTCGCGGACGGCCACCGCGTCCCGGTAGCCGAGGGTGAGGGTGCCGGTCATCCTGGCCTCGACGTCGAGGACCCCGCACATCGGCCTGCCGTCCAGCTTCCTGGCGAGATACAGCAGGCCCGCGCACTCGGCCGAGATCGGCCCGTCGAACGCGGCGACCTGATCGCGCAACGGCTCGTTGGCCGACAGCTCGGCCGCGTAGACCTCGGGAAAGCCGCCTCCGACGACGATCCCGCGAGCCCCCTCGGGGAGGGTCTCGTCGACGAGCGGGTCGAAGGGGACGACCTCGGCGCCCGCCGCCGCCAGCAGCTCCGCCTGCTCGGTGTAGCCGAAGGTGAAGGCCTGCCCCCCGGCGACCGCGATCCTCGTGACGGGAGCGGCGGGCGGCCCCGGGCTCCACGGGACGGCGGTCAGCGGCGGCGCGGTACGGGCCAGGCGCAGGAGCTCCTCCAGGTCGCAGGAGGCGGCCACCAGGTCCGCGACGGCGTCCATGGCCCTGACGGCCTGGGTGCGGCGCTCGGCCGCGGGAACCAGGCCCAGGTGCCTGGAGGGGGTGGCGACAGCGTCGCTGCGGCGGATCGCGCCGAGCACCGGGACGCCGCTCTCGGCGAGCGCCTCGCGGCAGATGGCCTCGTGCCGTTCGGAGCCGATCCGGTTGAGGATCACCCCGCCGAGCCTGATCCGGGTGTCGTAGGAGGCGAACCCGTGCACCAGCGCCGCCACGGAGCGGCTCTGCTTGGCGGCGTCCACGACCAGGACCACCGGGGCGCCGAGCAGCCTGGCGACGTGCGCGGTGGAGGCGAACTCGGTGGAGCCCGCGCCGTCGTACAGGCCCATCACCCCCTCCACGACCGCGACGTCCGCCCCGGCCGCGCCGTGCAGGAACAGCGGGGCGACGAGTTCCTCCCCCACCAGCCAGGGGTCGAGGTTGCGCCCGGGGCGGCCGGTGGCCATGGCGTGGTAGCTGGGGTCGATGTAGTCGGGCCCGACCTTGTGCGGGGAGACCGCCATGCCCCGGCGGGCGAGGGCGGCCATCAGGCCGGTCGCCACGGTCGTCTTGCCCGCCCCGGAGGCGGGGGCCGCGATGACCAGCCGGGCTACCATTCGATGCCCTTCTGACCCTTCTGCCCGGCGTCCATGGGGTGCTTGACCTTGCCCATCTCGGTGACCAGGTCGGCGGCGTCGAGCAGCCGGGGGTCGGCGTCGCGGCCGGTGACGACGACGTGCTGGCCGCCGGGGCGCCCGCGCAGGGTGTCGACCACCTCGTCGACGTCGATCCAGCCCCACTTCATCGGGTACGTGAACTCGTCGAGCACGTACAGGCGGAACGTCTCGGCGGCGAGGTCGCGCTTGATCTGCTCCCAGCCCTCGCGGGCGTCGGCGGCGTGGTCCTCCTCGCTGCCGGGACGCTGGATCCAGGACCAGCCCTCGCCCATCTTGTGCCAGGAGACCGGCCCGCCCTCACCGGAGTCGCCGAGCACCCGCAGTGCCCGCTCCTCGCCGATGCGCCACTTGGCGGACTTCACGAACTGGAAGACCCCGATCGGCCAGCCCTGGTTCCAGGCGCGCAGGGCCAGGCCGAAGGCGGCGGTGGACTTGCCCTTGCCCGGTCCCGTGTGGACGATCAGCAGCGGCCGGGTGCGGCGCTGCCTGGTGGTCAGGCCGTCCTCGGGCACGCTGGCGGGTTTGCCCTGCGGCATCGTCGCCCTCCTTTCACCGCCATGCGGCTCACTGTCTTACGGCTCACTGTCATGCGGCGCGGCGTTCTCGTCGGCCGTTCACCCTCACGCGGCGCGGTGCCCTCACCGTCCTCGCCGGCCCCTCGCGGTCACGCGGCGCCGCGCCGCTCGCGGACCATCCCGGCCAGGTCGGTGAGGTCGTCGAGGCGTACGGTCTCCGCGCCCATCCGCGCCGCCAGCGAGGCGGCGAGGCCGAGGCGCACGTGGCCGCCCTCGCAGTCGACCACCACCCCCGCCACCCCGGCCAGCAGTCCCGCCGCGCGGCGGGACTCCTCGACGGTGCCCGAGGTCGCCCTCCCGTCGGTGACCAGGACCACCAGCGGGCGCCTGGACGGGTCGCGCAGACGCTCGACCCGCAGCACCTCGGCGGCCCGCAGCAGGCCGGCGGCCAGCGGGGTCCGCCCCCCGGTGGGGAGCTCGCGCAGCCGGGCCGCGCCGGCCTCGACGGAGGAGGTCGGCGGCAGGACCAGGTCGGCGCGGGCGCCGCGGAAGGTGACGAGCCCGACCTTGTCGCGGCGCTGGTAGGCGTCGAGGAGCAGGCCGAGCACCGCTGTCTTGACCGCCCGCATGCGCTGCCTGGCGGCCATGGAACCGCTCGCGTCCACCACGAACAGCACCAGGTTGCCCTCACGGCCCTCGCGGACCGCCTCCCTGAGGTCGCCGCGCCGCAGCAGCAGTCCCGGCCCGTTCCTGCCCCGCGCGACCTGGTACGGGGCGGCGGCGCCGACGGTGGCCCGCAGGTGGAGGGAGCCGGTGGGGCCCTCGGGGACCCGGGCCCCCGTGGTACGGCCCAGGGGCGTCCTGGCGCGCGACCGGCGCCCCGGGGCTCCGGCGCCGACACCGGGGACGGTGAACAACCTGGTCCTGCCCCCGGGCTCGGCGTCGAAGGTCCGCTCGCGGGCCGGTGCTCCCCCGGCGGTCTCCGGCGGTTCACCGGGATCCTCGGTGGAGGCGGCGGGCTCCCGCGTCCCGGGGCCGGGAACGCCCGGGACGTCCGGGGCCGCGGGCCGGGAGGCCTCCCTGTCGTCGCGGCCGCCGGGAACGCCCGGGTCACCCGAGTCGCCCACCTCGTCCGGGGCGGCGTCTCCGGTCTCGGGGCCGCCCTCGGGCGCGGGCCCGTCCGGGCCGCCGTCCGGATCGGTGCCCCCCGGGCCTTCGGAGTCGTCCGGGCCCTCGGGGTCGCCGGGGTCGTCGGGGATCTGGTCCAGGAGATCCTGGAGCTTGGACTCGTCCAGGCCCGGCGCGTCGAAGGGGTCGCGGCGGCGGCGGTGCGGGAGCGCGAGCCTGGCCGCCTCCCGTACGTCGTCGGCGGTGACGGAGGTGCGGCCCTGCCAGGCGGCGTGCGCGATCGCCGCACCGGCGGTGACCAGGTCGGCCCGGAGCCCGTCCACCTCGAACCCCGCGCAGACGGTGGCGATCCTGAGCAGTGCCGCGTCCGGCAGGACGACCTGGGCAACCCTGGCACGAGCCTCGGCGATGCGCGTGGCCAGTGCCCGCTCCTCGTCCGCCCAGGCGGCGGCGAAGGCGCCGGGGTCGGCCTCGAAGGCCAGGCGGCGCCGGACCACGTCCACCCGCTGGGACGGTTCCCGCGAGGCCCGGACCTCCACGGTCAGCCCGAAGCGGTCGAGCAGCTGCGGGCGCAGCTCCCCCTCCTCGGGGTTCATCGTCCCGACCAGCAGGAACCGGGCGGCGTGCCGTACCGACACCCCCTCGCGCTCGACGTAGCAGGTGCCGAGGGCGGCGGCGTCGAGCAGCAGGTCCACCAGGTGGTCGTGCAGGAGGTTGACCTCGTCGACGTACAGGACGCCCCGGTGGGCGCTCGCCAGGAGGCCGGGTTCGAAGGATTTCACGCCCTCGGTGAGGGCTCGCTCGATGTCGAGGGAGCCGACGAGGCGGTCCTCGGAGGCGCCGACGGGCAGTTCGACGAGGCGTGCGGGCCGCGCGGCGCCGTCCCGCGCTCCACCGGGCCGCACGGTGTCGGACCGGGCTCCGCCGGACCGGGTTCCGCCGGGCTGCGCGACGCCGGGCTGAACGGTGGCGGGCGGGGTGAGCCGGTCGCCCGGCTCGGTACGGCCCTCGTGCGGCCCGTCCGGGCATCCGGGGTCGGGGGCGGCGGGGTCGCAGGAGAAGCGGCAGCCGGTCACCACCTCGACGGGCGGCAGGAGCGCGGCCAGCGCCCGCACGACCGTGGACTTGGCGGTGCCCTTCTCCCCCCTGACCAGCACTCCCCCGACGCGGGGGGAGACCGCGTTGAGGATCAGCGCGAGTTTCAGGTCCTCCAGCCCCACGATCGCGGTGAAGGGATAGCGGGAGTCACGCACCTTCGGGTTCTCCTGTCCGTCTCGTCGAATCAACGGGTCGCCGGGCGCTCGAACCGTCATGGGAGGTAGCTGAGCCGCCAGCGCCCGCCGCGCCCGGTGAGCGTCACGCGGGCCAGCGGCGCGACGTCGACGCGCCAGAAGGCCTGGGCGGGGGCGCCGAGGGCGTGGACGACCGCGGCGCGGATGACCGCCGGGTGGGTGACCGCGACGGCCCTGCCGGGTGCGCGGACGGCGAGCCAGCCGGACACCCTGGCCAGGAGCGCGGTGACCGGCTCCCCGCCGTGCGGCGCCGCGCCGGGGTCGCCGAGCCAGGAGGCGAGCGCCTCGGGTTCCGCGGCCTCGACCTCGCCGAGCGTCATCCCGCTCCAGCGGCCGTAGTCGCAGTCGGCCAGCAGCGGGTCGTGCTCGGCCCGCAGGCCGAGCGCCGCCGCCGTCTGGACGCAGCGCAGTTCGGCGGGGCAGGCCGCGGGACCCGGACCGAGGTCCCGCGCCATCCCCTCGGCCCGGCGCAGGCCGCGTTCGTCGAGCGGTTCGTCACCCGGGAACGCGGCCCGTACCGTCGCCGAGGTGGAGGCGTGGCAGACCAGGAGCAGGCGGGTGACCCCCGAGGAGGTCGTCACACCGGGCCGCGCCTGCGGGCGGCGAAGGCGAACAGCGCGCCGACGCCGGCCCAGAAGACCACCTGGGTTCCCATGGAGGCGACCCGGAAGTCCCACAGGAGGTCGGCGGGGAAGCCCCGGGGCACCTCCGAGATCTCCGGCAGGAGGACCCAGGCCGCGACGACGGGGATCAGGAAGGTGGCGCCCGCCGACAGCCAGCGCACCCACGGTTCGCTCCGCGAGGCGTAGCGGTGGGCGGCGACCGCGGCGGCGACGGCGAGGATCCCGATGACCACCGCGACCAGGTACAGCACGGTGCGCTGGCCGATGGTCTCCGGGTCACCGACGGCCGGCGGGTTGGCGGGGTATTTCACGAAGGGGATGAGGACGACGGAGGTGAACGCGGCGGCGGCGAGGGTGACCGCGAGCACCGGTTCCGAGCGGGGTCCCGCCCGGCCGCGTACGGCCGCGTAGACGAGGGAGAACAGGCCCCCGACCGCCAGGCCGTACAGGCCGAGGGCGAGGAAGAGCCCGAAGCGCTGCCCGTCCCTGCTGACCAGGGCCTCCTCCTCGTCGTGGGAGTGGGCCGCGGTCCCGGTGTCGTCGTGTGATCCGGCCGGGGCGGCGGCCGCGGCCGCCTCCTCCAGCGCGATGGCCCGGTCGATGCGCGGTTCGCCGACGGTGTAGGCGAAGACGGCCGCGAGCAGCCCTGCGAGCAGTCCGGCGACGAGGCCCCGGACGATGAGTTTGGTGATCACCTGTGGCTCAGTGGCACGGCACGCCGAGCAGGTGACGCCCGTCGTGCATGAGTTCGTGCAGGTAGTTCCCCGCCTGGGAGATCGCCCCCTGGTCGAAGGTGACCAGGTAGGCGAGGAGCAGCAGCACCGGTACGGCGAGCAGCCAGCGGGTGAGCGAGTGCCATGGGATGGGCTGGGTGTGCGGTGCCGAGATCTGGCTCACGGCCACCTCCTCCGGGATTGACGCGTCCCTTTTCGTAGGTCGGTGGCGGCCGAGTGTGACCTGGCTCCCGGCCCTCACGGGCCGGATTACAGTGGCGCGACCGCACCGGAATTTCACCGGATTTCCCTCGCACCGCCACAAAACATCCGGAACGTATCCCGGTTCTCCGTCCCCCGTCAATCCGGATGTCCGGTTCGACGGCCTCCGGCCGTCACGGGGTCCGGGCATGCCGAGGGGGGAGGCGGCCCGGCCGGGCCGCCTCCCCCCTCGCGGGAGTCACTGCTCGCCGGTCAGCGCCGTCACCAGCTCCGCGGCGGTACGGCAGCGGTCGAACAGCTCGCCCACGTGGGCCTTGGTGCCGCGCAGCGGCTCAAGGGTGGGGACGCGCTGCAGCGACTCGCGGCCGGGGATGTCGAAGATGACCGAGTCCCAGGAGGCCGCGGCCACCGACTCGCTGTACTGGCTCAGGCAGCGGCCGCGGAAGTAGGCCCGGGTGTCGTTGGGCGGCACCTCGATGGCCCGCTGGACCTCTTCCTCGGTGACCAGGCGCTGCATGCGGCCCCGGGCGACCAGCCGGTTGTACAGGCCCCGGTCGGGGCGGATGTCGGAGTACTGGAGGTCGACGAGCTGCAGGCGCGGGTGCGACCAGGGAAGGCCGTCACGGGTGCGGTAGCCCTCCAGGAGCTCCAGCTTGGCCACCCAGTCGAGCTCCCCGGACAGCTGCATCGGGTCCTCCGCCAGGCGGGTGAGGACCGACTCCCAGCGCTCCAGGATGTCCTTGGTGGGCTCGTCCAGGCCGTTGGCGCTGCGCTCCTCGGCGTACTTGCGGGCGAGCTCCAGGTATTCCATCTGCAACTGCACCGCGGTCAGCTTGCGGCCGTCGCGCATGGAGATCTCGTACTTGAGCGTGGGGTCGTGCGAGACCGCGCGCAGGGCCTGGACGGGGTTGTCCACGGCCAGGTCGCGGGTGAAGTAGTTGTCCTCGATCATGGCCAGGACGAGCGCGGTCGACCCCAGCTTCAGGTAGGTCGAGATCTCCGACATGTTGGCGTCGCCGATGATGACGTGCAGGCGGCGGTATTTCTCCGGGTCGGCGTGGGGCTCGTCCCGGGTGTTGATGATCGGCCGCTTGAGCGTCGTCTCCAGGCCCACCTCGACCTCGAAGAAGTCGGCCCGTTGGCTGATCTGGAAGCCCTCGCCCCGGGAGTCCTGGCCGATGCCGACCTTGCCCGCGCCGGTGACGACCTGCCGGGAGACGAAGAACGGCGTCAGGTGCCTGACGATGTCGGCGAACGAGGTGGCCCGGCGCATGAGGTAGTTCTCGTGGCAGCCGTAGGAGGCGCCCTTGTTGTCGGTGTTGTTCTTGTAGAGCTGGATCGGGGCGTTGGCCGGCATCGCCGAGGCGCGGACCGCCGCGTCGTGCATCACCCGCTCGCCCGCCTTGTCCCAGATCACCGCCGCCCGGGGATTGGTGCACTCGGGCGTGGAGTATTCGGGGTGGGCGTGGTCGACGTACAGCCGGGCCCCGTTGGTGAGGATCACGTTCGCCAGGCCGAGGTCCTCGTCGGTCAGCTGGCTCTGGTCGGCCACCTCCCGCGCGAGGTCGAACCCCCGTGCGTCCCGCAGCGGGTTCTCCTCCTCGAAGTCCCATCGCGCGCGCCGAGCCCTCGCGGCCGAGGCCGCCAGATAGGCGTTCACGACCTGAGAGGAGGTCACCATCGCGTTGGCCCCCGGCTGTCCGGGCACGGAGATACCGTACTCGGTCTCGATGCCCATCACCCGCCGTACCGTCATGCGCACCCTCTGTTCGTCAGGGACTGATTCTCTCCGTGGTATCTATTCCCGACCCTAGACCCTTCACTATGCCCGGTGGTCGGACAGTTATGGCACCGAAGCCTTTTCGCCCGTTGCGAGGGGGATCGAGGAGAGCGCGGGGAGCTGTGACGGGGACGGGGATGCGGCCCTTCTCCGCCTCCTGGACTTGACGAACTCCTGAAGCGGGCGCTCGGCCAACCGGTACACCAGGTAGGAGAACGCCATCGCGGCCAGCACGGTGACCAGCGCGGTCAGCGGGGGCGGCAGCACGTCCCGCAGCGCGGGGACGATCAGGACCGCGGCCGGGGTGTGGAACAGGTAGAGCGGGTAGGTGAGCGCGCCCAGGACGACCAGGCCGCGCCAGCGCAGCCACCCCAGCCAGCCGAGCGCCACCATCGCCATGAGCACGTAGAAGCCGATCACGGTGGCGGCCACGGCCCACTCGGGCACGGGCATCGCGGCGTAGCCGACGTTCTCGATCCGCCCGGCCACCCGGTCGATCGCCGCGTTCACCGCCAGGCCGCCGCTGATCCCGGCGAGGCACCACAGGACGAGCCTGGGGCCGAACTTCGTCATCAGGAAGAACGCCATGCCGCCGACGAAGTACGCCGCGTACTTGGGCATGACCACCAGGTCGACCCAGGCCTCCTCGCTCCCGGCGAAGAACCCGGCCGCCAGCAGCCAGACGCCCATGAAGGCAAGGCAGCGGTTGAGCGTCACCCCGGCGATCACCAGGATCGAGATCAGCACGTAGAAGCGGAGCTCCACCCACAGCGACCAGTAGACGCCGTTGGCGTCGTAGACGCCGAGGGCCCGCTGGAGCATCGTGAGGTTGATCCCGTACTCGCCGAGGCTGAGCTTGGGGTCCAGGGCCGTGGCGGCGGTCAGCCCGTAGACCGCGGCGGTGACGGCCACGCTGACCCAGTAGGCGGGAAAGAGCCGCACCAGCCGGGAGAGGGCGAACGCCCCCAGGCCCCGCCCCCAGATGCTCATCAGGATCACGAAGCCGCTGATCATGAAGAACAGCTCGACGCCGAGGATGCCGAGCCCGGAGAGGGTGGAGATCGCCGGGAACAGCTCGGCCGGGCGGTCGCCCCACACCGAGGCGAAGGCGATGAAGTAGTGGAAGGCGAGCACCGCCATGGCGGCGACGAAGCGCAGGAGGTCGAGCTCGGCGAGGCGGCCGCCTCCCCGAGGCGCCTCGCGGGACCCCGCGCCGTTCACCGGGCGGCCGGGCCGGAATGTTCACGCACGCCACTTGGACGGCGTCTCGATCATTCGGGTTCCCCGTGACGGCCGTCTATTTCCGTTCACTTCAGGGACGGGTGTGAAAGGAGATACGGACTCATAAGGACGAAAATGGATAAAACCGGACAAGGTTTATCGACCGTCGAACGCCGCACCCTCGACGAGGGTTTCGGGAAGACGCCGGCGGCGCGGCCCCCGGGAGGGGGCCGCGCCGCCGGTCACACGTGGTTACAGGTACTGACCGGTGTTGGCCACCGTGTCGATGGAGCGCCCGGCCTCGGTGCCCTGCTTGCCCGTCACGAGGGTGCGGATGTAGACGATCCGCTCGCCCTTCTTGCCGGAGATGCGGGCCCAGTCGTCGGGGTTGGTGGTGTTGGGCAGGTCCTCGTTCTCGGAGAACTCGTCCACGCAGGCCGCCAGAAGGTGCTGGATCCGCAGGCCCTTCTGCCCGGTCTCCAGGAACTGCTTGATCGCCATCTTCTTGCCGCGGTCGACGATGTTCTGGATCATCGCGCCGGAGTTGAAGTCCTTGAAGTACAGGACCTCCTTGTCGCCGTTGGCGTAGGTCACCTCGAGGAAGCGGTTCTCCTCGCTCTCGGTGTACATCCGCTCGACGACCCGCTGGATCATGCCGGAGATGGTCTCCTGGCGGTTGGCGCCGTGCTCGGAGAGGTCCTCGTCGTGCAGCGGGAGCTCGGGGATGAGGTACTTGGAGAAGATGTCCTTGGCCGCCTCGGCGTCCGGCCGCTCGATCTTGATCTTGACGTCCAGGCGGCCGGGCCGCAGGATCGCCGGGTCGATCATGTCCTCGCGGTTGGAGGCGCCGATCACGATGACGTTCTCCAGGCCCTCGACGCCGTCGATCTCCGACAGGAGCTGGGGAACGATGGTGTTCTCGACGTCGGAGGAGACGCCCGAGCCTCGGGTCCGGAAGATCGAGTCCATCTCGTCGAAGAACACGATCACCGGGGTGCCCTCGGAGGCCTTCTCCCGAGCCCGCTGGAAGACCAGGCGGATGTGCCGCTCGGTCTCGCCGACGTACTTGTTGAGAAGCTCGGGACCCTTGATGTTGAGGAAGAAGCTCTTGCCGGACTGGCCGGTCTTCTCCGCGACCTGCTTGGCCAGGGAGTTGGCGACGGCCTTGGCGATGAGCGTCTTGCCGCAGCCGGGCGGCCCGTAGAGCAGGACGCCCTTGGGCGGGCGGAGCTTGTGCTCGCGGAAGAGGTCGGCGTGCAGGTACGGGAGCTCGATGGCGTCCCGGATCTGCTCGATCTGCCGCATGAGCCCGCCGATCTCCTCGTAGGAGATGTCGGGCACCTCCTCCAGGACGAGCTCCTCGACCTCCGACTTGGGGATGCGCTCGTAGACGTAGCCCGAGCGGGGTTCGAGCAGCAGGGAGTCGCCCGCCCGGATCGGCTGGTCCATCAGCGACTCGGCGAGTTTCACCACCCGCTCCTCGTCGGCGTGCGAGATCACCAGCGCGCGCTGGCCGTCCTCGAGGAGCTCCTTGAGCATCACGATCTCGCCCAGGTCCTCGAAGCCGAGGGCCTCGACCACGTTGAGCGCCTCGTTGAGCATGACCTCCTGGCCGCGCTTCAACGACTCGACGTCCACCGCGGGACTCACGTTCACCCTGAGTTTGCGGCCACCGGTGAAGACCTCCACCGTGCCGTCTTCCCTGGTTTCGAGGAACACACCGAACCCGGACGGCGGTTGCGCCAGCCGGTCTACCTCCTCCTTCAAGGCGACGATCTGGTCTCTGGCCTCCTTGAGGGTGGCCACCAGACGCTCGTTCTGGCCGGTTACGGCCGCGAGGTTCGCCTGCACGTCATGGAGACGCTCTTCGAGAATCCTGGCCTGCCGGGGAGACTCCGTCAGCTTCCGACGCAACGCGGTGATCTCCTCCTGCAGGAAGGAGACCTGTGTTGTGAGGTCGGCGACCTCCCGTTCGCGCTGCGCGGCACGAGCCTCAGCGTCGTCGCGAGCTGCCACGGCGTCACCTCCTTCCCAGTCGAGACCGACTACTCAAAACCCTACCCATCTAAGGGCTGTCCCTTACCTGGCTGAGCAGTGTTCATATGACTACATTAAGTGCGTGATGATTAATCCTTTTTGGCGCTTTTAGTCCTAGAAGTATAAGAACACGAAGGTCTGCTTCCGTGTCACGCTCTCACGGACCGTCGTGGCCGAATCGTCATCATGTGGCGGAAGACGTGGAAGTCGTGGACTCCTCCCCATTGGCCCCCTTCGCCGGACGTCTACGTCGAGGTGGTGGCGTCACCCCGTCGGCCATGCGACGGGCCGTGACCAGGAACCCGGTGTGGCCGACCATCCGGTGGTCGGGCCGTACGGCGAGTCCCTCGACATGCCAGTCACGAACCAGGGTCTCCCACGCATGGGGCTCGGTGAAACTCCCGTGCTCCCGCAGAGTTTCGACCGTACGCGAGAGCTGGGTTGTGGTCGCGACATAACAGCAGATCACCCCGCCTGGGGTGAGAGCCCGGGCCGCGGCGTCCACACATTCCCAGGGGGCGAGCATGTCCAGGATGATCCGGTCGACGTCGCTCTCGTCGAGATCGTCGACGAAGTCGCCGACCACCAGGCGCCACTGCTTCATCGGGCCGCCGTAGAACTTCTCCACGTTCTTGGTGGCGATCTCGGCGAAGTCCTGGCGCCGCTCGTACGAGGTGAGGGTGCCCTCGGAGCCGATGGCGCGCAGCAGGAAGCAGGTGAGCGCGCCGGAGCCGACGCCCGCCTCCACCACCCGGGCGCCGGGGAAGATGTCGGCCATGGCCACGATCTGGGCCGAGTCCTTGGGGTAGATCACCGCCGCGCCGCGCGGCATGGACAGCGTGTAGTCCTGGAGAAGGTGCCTGAACGCCAGATACTGGGTGCCGCCGGACGAGCGCACCACCGAGCCCTCAGGCCGGCCGATCAGCTCACTGTGCGGGATTCCGCCCTTGTGCGTGTGGAACACGCCGTCTTCCTTCAGCGTCACCGTGTGGCGCTTGTTCTTGGGGTCGGTGAGCTGCACCTGATCCCCGGCCTGAAACGGCCCATGCCTGCGAAAACCCATGACCGCAAGGTTATCGGCGCGCGGCGGTGTCCTCGGACGGCCGGGGACGCCCCGGGCCCGGTCGCGGGGGGGAAGCGGGGGAGCGGAATCCCGTGAGACGGGGACGGCAGAGGGAGTGGCGGCGAGGGCGGGGGCGGAGGTGATCCACGAAGCACCGCAAAATGCTGCAAAACGATTCGCCCCCCAGGACGGCGCCTGGTAGCTGTTGTGGTGTGTTCCCCCATGACGTGATTCCGGCCGGCCCCGTCGTCCTGAGGCCGCTCGCCCCCTCCGACGCCGAGGCGATCGTCCGCGCCTGCGCCGACCCGGAGATCATCCGGTTCATCCCCCTCGTCCCCGTGCCGTACACCCCGGACGACGCTCTCCAGTACCTGGAGCAGACCCGGCAGGAGTGGCAGGCCGGAGGGGCCCCGTTCGCGATCGCGGACGCGGGGACGGACGAGTGGCTGGGCAACATCGGCCTCATGGCCCGTCCCCGTGGCACCACCGAGATCGGCTACCTGGTCGCGCCGTGGGCGCGGGGCCGCGGGGTGGCCACGGCCGCCACCGCCGCGCTGGCCCGCTGGGGGCTCGAGCACGGCGCGAAGCGCGTCGAACTGCTCGCCGACGTGGAGAACCTGGCCAGCCAGCGGGTCGCCCTGGCCGCCGGTTTCCGGCGCGAGGGCGTGCGGCGCGGGGCCGGGGAGCAGCGGGACGGCACCCGCCACGACCTGGTGGCCTTCGCGCGCCTGCCCGGGGACTCCGGCGAGCGCGTGACGCCCCTCCTGCCGGAGTTCCCCGGCGGCTCGCTGACCGACGGGGTCGTCCGGCTCAGGCGGCTCACCCTCGCCGACACCGCCGACTACCTGGCGATGCGGAACCTGCCCGACATCATGAGGTACAGCGTCCCGCCCGAGCCCTCCACCTTCGAGGAGGCCGAGGAGCGGTGCCGCACCGCGGGCGCGAACTGGCTGGCCGGTACGGGGGCCGAGATCGCGATCCTGGACGCCGCGACCGGCGCGTTCGCCGGGGACATACAGCTCAGCGGGGTGATCCCCCCGCTGGGGCAGGCCATGACGGGCTACAGCGTGCTGCCGGAGTTCCGCGGCAGGGGCTTCGCCGCCAGGGCGGTGGACCTGCTGGTCGGCTGGGCCTTCGAGCACACTCCCCTGGCCCGGATCATCGCGGGCACCTCGCCAGGCAACATCGCCTCGCAACGCGTGCTGGAGCGGGCGGGCTTCACCCGGGAGGCCCTGCTGCGCGGGCTGCTGCCCGGCCCCGGCGGCACGCGCCTGGACGACCTGCAGTGGTGCCGCCTGCGGAGCGACGCCCGGCGCTAGCCGTACACCGCCGTGCGCCGCCGTCCAGGCCCGGCGTCCCTGGACGCCGGGCCGGGTCTCAGTCGGCGCCGAAGCGGGCCCTGAGCTTGGCGTAGGCGGCGTCGGTGCCCTGCAGCGCCCGGTCGATGTCGGCGTCGGTGTGGGCGGCCGACAGGAACCAGTTGTGCCAGGGGTGGAGGTATACCCCCTCCTCCAGGCAGGCCTCGGCCCAGAACATGCCCTTGTCCAGCGTCGCGTCGCCCTCGAAGGAGAGCCACGGGATCTGGACCGGCCCCGTCTGGTTGACCGTGAAACCGTGGGAGGCGGCCTGGGCGGCGAGCCCCTCGCGCAGGCGGGTGCCCGCGCGCTCCATCAGCGCGATGCCGTCGACGGCGCGCAGCGTCTCGATCGTGGCCTTGGCCGCGGCCATCGGGGCGGCGTTGAACCAGAAGGAGCCGGTGGAGTAGAGCGTCTGGGCCGGCCCCCGCAGGGAGTCCACCCCGGTGACGGCGGCGATCGGGTGGCCGTTGGCCATGGCCTTGCTGAAGGCGTACAGGTCGGGGCGCACGCCCAGGGGCTCCCAGGAGCCGCCCAGGTCGATCCGCCAGCCCCCCCGCACGTCGTCGATCACCAGCGCGGCGCCGATCCGGTCGGCCAGGGCCCGCACCCCCCGGGCGAACTCCGCGGCGACGAGCTCCTGGTCCTCGAACGAGTCGTGCTTGAACGGCGTCACGATGATCGCGGCGACGTCGCCCTCCGCCTGAGCCGCGGCGGCCTCGACGCTGGCGAGGTCGTTGTAGGTGAACTCGACCAGGTCCGCGCGCTCGTTGGGGGTGGTCCCCGCCGTGCCGGGCGTGCACCACGGGTCGGACCCGTGGTAGGCGCCGTGCGCCATGAGGACCTTGGTCCTGCCGGTGGCGGCGCGGGCGACCATCAGCGCCTGGGTGGTGGCGTCGGTGCCGTTCTTGGAGAACATCACCCAGTCGGCCTGCGGGACGGTCTCCACCAGCAGCTCGGCGAGCTCCACGTAGACGGGACCGGGGCCGTTGAGGCAGTCGCCCGCGGCGAGCTGGGCCGCGACGGCGCTCTCGACGGCGGGATGGCGGTGGCCGAGCACCACGGGCCCCCAGGAACACATGAGATCGACGTACTCGCGCCCGTCGGCGTCACGCTGGCGGCACCCCTCGCCCCCGACGAAGAACTGCGGGTAGGCGGGACCGTGCAGGGCCGCGTTGAGATGGCCGTACATGCCGCCGGGGACGACCTTGGCGGCCCGCTCCCTGAGTTTGGCGTCGATGGACATGCGTCGTCCTTTCACCTCTGGGTTCACGTCTGGATGCGTTCGGGCGGTTCGACACCGCTCCCGCCGCCCTTTTCCGGCCCGGAGGCCGCGGGCGGCGGGGTCACTTCCCGTCTCGGAGCTCCCGCGCCCCGTCCAGGCCCGCGTCCGAGCCGAGGCCTCCGGCGACGCGGGCGGCCAGCGCGGTGCCGAGCCGGGCGGCGCCGGCCACGTCGCGGCCGTCGACCAGACCGGCGACGAACCCCGCGCAGTAGGCGTCGCCGCACCCGGTGGTGTCGACCACCGGCACGTCGAGGGCGGGTACGCGGGTGAGGCCCTCCGCGTCGGCGATCAGGCTCCCGTCCGCGCCGAGCGTGACCAGGACGGCCGAGGGGCCCTCCGGCAGCAGGGCCAGCAGGGACAGCGCGGCCTCCTCCACGTCGCCCCCCTCGCCCGCGCCGCTCATCAGCAGCGCCTGCTCCTCGTTGGGCAGGAGGTAGTCGACGTGCGGCAGGAAGCCGCGCACCCCCTGCATGAGGTCGGGCATGTTGGACAGCAGGTCCATGGTCACGATCGTGCCCGCCGCCCGGGCCTCGTCCAGCAGCGCGTAGAACGCGGGGTCGTACAGGCCCCAGGTGACGTCCATGCCGCCCAGGTGCACGACCCGCGCGCCGAGGACGGCCTCGCGGGCGACGTCGGCGGTGGACAGGCCCAGGTTGGCGCCGGGCACGTGGAAGGACGGGCGGCCGCCGTCGGGACGGATCGGCAGGATCGAGGCCGCGGTCTGCTCCCCCGGCCTGCGGACGACCCCGGTCACGTCGACCCCGCGCCGCTTCATCATCATGACGAGCAGGTCTCCGAGCTCGTCGTCGCCGATCGCCCCCACCGAGGCCACCGGGACGCCGAGCGCGGCCAGATCGACGGCGGTCGCGGCGGCGGCGCCCGCGGCGGTGACGCGGATCTGCTCCAGCAGGTGGGTGTCCTGCCCGGCGGGGATCGACTCCACCGGTCTGGCGAGCACGTCCACGATGTGCACGCCGAGGGTGACGACGGTCATAGTGAGTCCTCCTCGTGTCTTCAGCGGATAATAGACGGGCGCCCGACTAAAATGTCAACGAATCCATTCGAAAGGGACAAGGTGCCGAAGATCGTCAATCACCGCGAGCGCCGCGAGGAGGTCGTCGAGGCCGCGCGGCGCATCATCCTGCGCGAGGGGATCGAGGCCGCCACGACCAGGGCCATCGCCAGGGAGGCCGGTTACTCCAACGGTGTGCTGACCCACTACTTCGCCGACAAGGACGACATCATGTTGTCGGCGCTGCGGTCCTCGCACCGGCGCATCGTGGAACGCCTGCGCGGCAAGCTGGCCGGTCTCACCGGGCTGGCCGCGCTGCGCGAACTCCTCCTCGACAACCTTCCGCTGGACGACGAGCGCGCCGCGGAGAGCGGCCTGGAGATCGGCTTCTGGAGCCGCAGCATGACCAGCCCGGCGATGCTGGAGGCGCAGCGCGCCGAGGCAGAGGAACTGCGCTATCTGGTACGCAGCCTGCTCGGCGCGGCGGCCGGCGGCGGGGAGATCGCCACCTCCGACGACCTCGACGACGTCACCGAGCGGCTGCTCGCCCTCGTCGACGGGCTGAGCGCGCACCACCTGCTCTATCCGGACAGGCTCGGCGCCGCGCGCCTGGAACGGATGCTCGACGCCGAGCTGGACCGCCTGCGCCCCACCGGCGGGTAGGGCCGGGAAACACCCTCAGGGCAGCAGCGCGTAAAGCCGGTCGGCCACTCCCCTGGCGGTGGGCCGCTTGGCCGCGTCGCCGAGGCAGGACTGGACCAGGTCCGACAGCTCGGGCTCCAGGCCCGGGTCGATCGACGGCGGCGTGCTGTTCAGCCTGCGCAGGGTCAGCAGCGGGTCGTGGGTGGGCAGCTCCCCGTAGAGCCCGTTGCCGCTCACCGCCCAGTGCAGCGTCGCGCCCAGCGACCACACGTCCCCCGCGGGGCTGGGGGTCTCCCCCTGCAGCAGCATGGGGTCGGTGAACTCCGCCGATGCGATGTCGCCCATCCCGGTCACCGTCGCGCCCGGCGTCAGCACCTGCGACAGGCCCAGGTCCGAGAGCTTGCCGCCGTCGTCGGTGAGCAGCACGTTTCCGGGACGGATGTCGCGGTGGACGATCCCCTCCTCGTGCAGCGCCTGCGCCGCGTGGGAGACGCAGGCGATCGAGCGCAGCACCCGCTCGCGCGAGGGGCGCTCCGCGGGACGCGCCAGCGAGCCGCCCGGCAGGTACTCCATCGAGTAGTAGAACACCCCGCCCTGCTGCCCGGCGTCGTAGAGCCGCACCAGATAGGGCGAGCGCACCGCGGCGAACGCCTTCAACTCCCTCGTGGCGCGCCGGAACGCGTCGTTCCCGGTGCCGCCCACCACCTTCACCGCGACCAGGTCCGCCTCGACGGGCAACCGTTCCGGCCGCTTCGCCACGTAGAACTCGCCGTGGTTGCCCGCCCCCAGTGAGCGGACGAACTCGTAGTCGGCGATGCCTTCCACCAACGGTCTCCCTCCATGCCCGCGCGACGTTCGCGACGACATTCGCCACACGGTAACGTCGCCCTCGACATTCTCGGGGCTTTTCTTTGCTTACGGAAAGCGTGCCGCCACGTGCTCCATATGGACCTGCTCCTGCTCGACCTCGTCATCGTCCTCGCGGCGGCCCGGCTGTTCGGAGCGCTGGCCAGGCGACTCGGCCAGCCGCCGGTCATCGGCGAGATCGTGGCGGGCATCCTGCTCGGCCCCACCCTGCTGGGCCCCCTGATCGGCGACGAGCTGTTCGGCCCCGAGATGCGGCCCCCGCTGCAGGCTCTGGCCAACGTCGGCCTCGTATTGTTCATGTTCGTCGTCGGCCTGGAGCTGGACCAGAAGCTGGTCAGGGGCAAGGGCCGGATCGCGGTGACCGTGGCGCTCGGCTCGACGGTGGTGCCGTTCGTCCTGGGGTGCGTGCTCGCGCTGGCCATCGCGGGCGAGCACGTGGGCGGCGACAGGACCCTGCCGTTCGTGCTGTTCATGGGCGCGGCGATGGCCGCCACCGCGTTCCCGGTGCTGGCCAGGATCCTCACCGACCGGGGAATGCAGCGCATCACCCTCGGCGGCCTCGCCCTGGCCTCGGCCGCCGTCATCGACGTGCTCGCCTGGACCGTCCTGGCGGTGGTGGTGGGCATCGCCGGGGCGGGAGAGGCCGAGGGGCAGTGGAAGGTCCTGCTCGCCCTGCCGTACGCGCTGGTGATGTTCCTGGTGGTCAAGCCGCTGCTGGCCCGCCTGGTGCCCGCCTACGAGAGGGCGGGGCGGCTCACGCCCGGACTGCTCTCGCTGGTGCTCATCGGCCTGATCGGGTCGGCCTGGGCCACCGAGTGGATGCACGTCCACTTCATCTTCGGGGCGTTCGTGTTCGGCACGGTGATGCCCCGCGAGGGGGCCGAGCGGCTCAACCACGAGATCCTGGAGCGGCTGGAGCAGCTCGCCGTGCTGCTGCTGTTGCCGATGTTCTTCGTGGTGGCGGGCCTCAACGTCAACCTGCGCGAGCTCGACCTGTCCAGCCTCGGCACCCTCGCCGCGATCCTCGCCGTCGCGATCGGCGGCAAGGTGCTCGGCTCCTACGCCGCCGCCCGGACGCAGCGGCTGCCCGCCCGGCAGTCCTGGACGCTGGCCGCCCTGCTCAACACGCGGGGGCTCACCGAGATCGTCATCCTCACCGTCGGCCTGCAGAAGGGCGTGCTCGACGACGAGCTGTACTCGCTGATGGTGGTCATGGCCCTGGTCACGACCGCGATGACCGGCCCGCTGGTGCGCAGGCTCTACCCCGACCGGCGGGTGGCCCGCGACATCGCCGACGCCGAACGCGCCGCCCTCGGGGTGACCGCCGCCCACCGGGTGCTGGTGATCGTGCCGGAGCCTCCCGCCGAGCAGGCCCCGCTGGTCGGCCTGGCCACCACCCTGGCTCTGGCGAAAACCCCGTCCGAGGTGGTCCTGGGCCACCTGCGCCCCTACCCTGCGGGCCGCCTGGAGGTCGGCAGCGGCCTCTCCTCGGAACTGGCCGAGCTGGCCGAGACCCTTCAGGAGCTGGAGACGCTGGCCGCCACGGCCCGCGAGCGCGGCTCGGACAGCAGGGTGGTGAGCCGGTTCAGCGCGGACGTGGCGGGCGAGCTGCCGGGGCTGGCCTCCGGCGCCCTTCCCGACCTGCTGGTGCTGCCCGCCGGTGTCCCCGGCCACGCCGGTGTGCGCGACGGCGCCACCTGCCGCGTGGTGACCGTGGCGGGGACCGGCTCACCGTCCGAGTCGTTCCCGTCGTCCCCGCCCCTGTCCCCGTTCGGGCAGGCCGGGCCCGGCTCAATGCCCGGCTCAGTGCCGGGGCCGGTGGCGGTGCACCACGGCCCGGGAGGCGACGCGGCCGCCCACGTGGCGCTCACCCTCGCGACGCTGCAGGGACGTCCCCTGGTCCTCACCGGGGGAAACCGGGCCTCGGCACTGGCCCATCGGCTGGTCAGGCTCGGGGTGGAGGCCACCTCGGGCCCGGTCCCGGAAGGCGCGCTGGTCGTGGCCGCCGACACCGCGAACGCCCCGGAAGGCGCCCACCTGCTGGTCCGCGCCGAGCAGGACGCCGACCCGGTCGACTGGGCCGAGGCCGTCTCCGCCCTGCGCGCACAGGTCACACCGGTCGCACCGGTCGTGCGGCCCTGACCGCCCTCCTGCCCCGGGGACACCGGGAAAGCCCGAGGAGACCGGGAGGCCCGGGAACACCGGGAAACGGCGCCCCGGGAACGGCGGCTCCCTTGGAAGAGCCCGGAGAACACGCCGGGCGGCACGGCCGTGGCCGTGCCGCCCGGAAGGCGCGAGACGTTCCCAGCCGTAGGCGTTCCCAGCGACGGGCGCTCCCAGCGGCAGGCGTCCTCAGCGGTTGCGGTGCGACTCGTAGCGCATGGTGCGCGAGACGCCGATCCGCACGGTGGTGCCGGGCAGGATCGCGACCGGCTCGTTCGGCGGGATGTCGTAGAAGTTGGGGTCGCCGGGCGGCTGGATCTGGGTGCCGTTGACCGACCCCAGGTCGACCAGGTTGACATCCCAGCCGTCCAGCGCCACCCGCAGGTGACGCCGGGAGACCGAGCCGTCGGGGCTGGTGACCTTGGCCGGGCGCACCGAGCCGTCGGCCACCTCGGGAGCCCGCTCGGGGTCGCGGCCCACCAGGTAGTCGGTGTCGAGCCGCAGCGTCAGGCCGTCGTCCAGGAGCAGCACCCCCAGCGGCGGGCGCGGCCCCTTGTAGGGGACGAGGGTGCGCTGGACCAGCGCGATCCCGCAGACCGCGCAGTAGGGCACGCGAGGGTCGTTGAAGTGGTCGTTCTTGCAGTCGACCCCGTAGACCAGCGGCCGCGACTCGGGCTCGGCCGCGGGAGCGGAAGGCTCGTTCCCCGGCGGCGACCCCCCGGGCGTCAGCAGCTCGTACTCGAACGGCTGGTCGCGCACGTCGATGGGGTCCCCGCCCATCCCGCTCGCCATGGCGGTGTCGACGTCCTCGTGGTGGACGACCGCGGGGGCGGGCCCGGTGGAGGGACCGCCGGAATGGCCGCCCGGGTGGCCGGGAGAGGAGAGCGGGCCCTGTGCGGGCATCGGCTCGGAGTGCCACCCCTGCGGCTGCGGCTCGCGCCGCGGCTCCACCGGCGGGGCGACCGGGGGGTAGGGCTCGGCCGGGCCCATCGGGTAGGGCGCGGGCGGGGCGGCCTCCGGGGGCGCCGACCACTCGGGGGGCGCCGACCGCTCGGGCGGCGCGGGCATCGGGGTGGGCGCGGGGGCCGCGGGCTCCATCCGGGGCGCGGCGTGCTGGACGTTCTGCTGGGCGTGCTGCCCCCGGGGCGCGGCGGACTCCGTCTGCGGCACGGCCCGCGGCACGGCCCGCGGGGCGGCACCCGCCTCGGTCGGGTCACACCGGACCCCGCCCGCGACGATCACCCCGGCGTCCAGCCGGGACAGCGGATGCGCGTCCCCGGCGTCGGGCAGGCGCAGCTCCACCCGGGTCACCGGGCCGGGGACCAACCGGTCGGACCAGGTGAGCGCGTCACGGCCGGCGAGCTGGATCTCACCGTTCGCGCCGGTCACCGACGCGAACGCCGGGCCGCTGACCAGGACGGCCACTCCCCCGCTGACGGGACCGGCGACGGCGCACGCCACCGGCTCGCCCATCATGACGGCGAGGATCTGGGCGACCCGGCGGGCCAGCGCCCGGCCGTCGCCGCCGGAGGCCGCGGTCTCCCGCAGCGCCCCCAGCAGATCCTCGACGACGGCCTCGGCCGCATCGCACACCAGCAGCAGGCCACCCTCGTGGGCCACCAGCCCGTTGCCCGGAAGCGGACGCACCACCCCGAAGCCCTGGTCGGTCACAGAACTCTCCCTCCCCGGAAACGCCACCGGATGAACGGCACCCTCATGGGGCCGTTCGTCACCAACCAGATGCATACCCAGACGACGGTGAAGTGCGTCCAGAAGGCGGCAGGCGGGACCGGATCGATGAAATCAACTGCACCGGACCGTAGCAAAAAGTACAGCACAAGACCTTCGGGCACGAGCGTCAGCAAGCCGAAGAGGGTCGGCCAGTCCTTCTCCCATCTGAACTGCATCAGGAAGTGGTATATCAGCTCCCAGACGACCCCCAGCACGGCCACCGCCGCGATGACGAGGAGGCCGTTGACGTAGCGGCCGGAGAGCGACCCGGAACCGGGAAGCAGCGGAACGATCAGCAGGGTGATGACCACGCCGACGGTGGCGAGCATGAAAAGGCGCGTCTGAATACGGCCCAGCAGGGTCGGAACCACGGGAATTGCTCCTTACACCGGCGAGTTGCGGGCCCATTTGAACCACTGCGAGGTCGACCGCAGCGGCCCCATCTTCTTGACGAATCCCCGCCTCGCCAGGTCGTCGGCTATCTCCTGGGCCGCGATCTGCAGGCCGAGGAAGGTGTCGACGCCGGGGAAGTAGCCGCCGAGCGTGGCCGACCCCGAGGCGTAGAGGGCGCCGTCGCCGCTGGCCGTCCCCTTCACCTCGAAGTGGCGCTCCACGTCCAGCCTGCCCACCGGGTTGCGGCCCGCCCCGCCGTACTGGAGCAGGTCCGCGAAGATCCGGTGCTCGGCGATGTCGGCCTCGAGGCCCGTGCAGTCGATGATGTAGTCGGACACCGGCTCCCTGACGATGCCGTCGCCGCTGCGCACGTAGCTGACGAGCCGCCCGTCGCGGCTCTGCTCCACGCGGTCGACGGTGCCCTGCACGGCGTGGTAGTAGCCGCCGCCGCGGCCCGCCCGCATCTGCTCCTGCCAGCGCCGCCTGAAGGGGGTGTTGGTGCCGCCCATCTCCTTGTACTTCTTCGCCCGCTCGGGGCCCTCCAGCTTGCGCATCTGCGCCTTGAGCTGGCCGCCCCATACCGACTTGGGATAGTTGAAGCCCTGGTAGGCCCAGCCGTCCCCGCCCTTGCGGCGCGACCAGACGTGCGGGCCGTGCGAGCCGCTGACGAACGTGCGGAAGATGTGGATGATCTGGGTCTGCAGGTTGTACTTCTCCCGGTCGTCGAACAGCCGCTGGAGCACCCGGGAGGCGACGATGCCGCCGCCGCGGATGACCACGGTGCCCGGCCGGGTCTTCAGGAACTCGTACACCTGCTCGTGCGGCTCGTAGGCGTTGACGACGTGCTGGTAGTCACCGTGCTTGGTGCGGAACTCCTGCAGGTCGGGCAGGAACTTCAGGCCCGGGTAGCCGATCGCGACGTGCACGAAGCGCGAGCGGAAGATGATGCGCTTGGTCGGCGCCGCGCCGTCGGGCGGGGTGACCACGGTGAAGTAGCCGCCGCCCGCCCTGCGGCGGATCATCCGCACCTGGCCCTTGACCAGCATGTCCCAGTAGTCGATGCGCCTGGCCTCGCGTTCGAGGTTCTCGAAGACGGTGCCGGCGCGCGGGGTCCAGTAGTCGTTCAGGAGCGGCTCGGTGAGGATCTGCCACAGGTACGACGGCCTCTTCTCCTTCCACGCCTCTTCCAGGGCGTAGGAGGGGAATCCCCACAGGTTGTCCGGGCGGGAGGAGGAGTCGGAGCGGATCCGCTCCCCCCGGGGGATCTGCGAGCACCTGGTGAGGAACTCGTAGGTCTGCCACGGGTGGTCGATGTTGGACACCACCCGCATCTGCGAGGTGGGAACGCCGTAGATCCTCAGGTAGTCGAGCGTCACGAAGGACCCCATGCCGCCGCCGACCGTGAGGAACGGGATGTCGTACATGGGGATGCCCGCGGCCGCGACCATCTGGTCGGTCCATTCGGGGGCGCCGAGGAGATCCGGCGTCAGATCGCCGGCCGGAGCCGGCGTGTGGGGGGGTGCCAATTGACGTCCCTTAAGCTACTTGGCCGGCCCGTTCGCCGGCCAAAACACTGATCCTGGTTTGTGCCGAAAACGAGGGGACGAACACATGATCCTCTCCTGCCGTCCCCGTCATCGGCGAGTATCCAGTGAGACGCCTGTGAACCACATGTGGTTCGCTTAAACCCCGCTGAATACGCGGTTCACGTCCGAGGTCGCGAGCACGCCGAAGATCTCGCCGCCGCGCTCCACCAGGAGATACTCCCCCGCCGGGGACTCGCGCATGGCGTCGATCAGCGGCTCCCCCTCCAGGTCGGCGGCGAGCACCAGCGACGGCTCCAGGCTGCGCGCCAGCGAACCCGCCGTCACCCAGGGGCGGCGGCTCTCCGGGGTGGCCTCCACCGCGACCTCGTTGACGATGCCCGTGGGGTGGCCCTCGTGGTCGACCACCACCATCGCCCCCGCCCGCGCCTCCGCGGCCCGGCGCAGGGCCTCGGCCAGCGGCACGTCGCCGGTCACCGCGATGGCCCGCCTGGCCAGGGCGCGGGCGTTGACCTCGGGGATGCGGGCCCGCACGCGGGCGCCGCGCAGCGCCTGGGTGGCGCCGAACCAGATGAAGGCGGCCAGCAGCATAAACCAGACGATCATGGTCGTCTCCGGCTCCTGCCCGGCCACCAGCGGCAGGCCGACAGGCAGCACGACCAGGGCGACGGCCAGCACCCGGCCCGCCCAGGCCGCCGCGATCGTGCCGGAGACCGGCTTACGGGTGATCTTCCAGATGCCCGCCCGCAGCATGCGCCCGCCGTCGAGCGGCAGTCCCGGCAGCAGGTTGAAGATCCCGACCAGCAGGTTGGCGAGCCAGAGCTGGAAGACCAGGACGCCGGCGATCGTGCCGGGGTCGATGACGTAGGAGGCGGCGAAGCCGAGCGCGGCCAGCCCGAGCGAGAGCAGCGGCCCGGCGAAGGCCACCATGAACTCCCTGCCGGGGGTCTCCGGCTCGCGTTCGATCTCCGAGACGCCGCCGAGCAGGTAGAGCGTGATGCGCCGTACCGGCAGGCCGTACATCCTGGCCACCACGCAGTGCGCCAGCTCGTGCAGCAGCACCGAGACGTACAGCAGCACCGCGAAGACGAACGCGACGACGTACGTGAGCGGGGTGCTCAGGTCGGGCAGCCGGTAGGCCACCACGCTCTGGAACGAGTAGGTGATGAAGGCCGCCACGATGAACCAGGTCGGCGAGACGTAGATCGGAATGCCGAACGGGCGGCCCATCCGCAGCCCTGGATTGTCCTGGCGTGGGCTGTCGCTGCTCACCGCTGGCTCACCATTCCTCGTTCCCTCCACCCTCAGGCCTCGATGGTACGCGCCATCGGGCCTCCGGCAGACGCCACGAGGCCGCCTCGGGCACAAACTGTCGTCACCGTGACCTACAGTGCGGTCATGTCGCTGACCGAGCCCACGATCGTCGGAGCCCTCTCGCCGTCGCGCGCGGGTGACTTCATGACGTGCCCGCTGCTCTACCGTTTCCGGGTGATCGACCGGCTTCCCGAGCCGCCGTCGCCCGCCGCGGTGCGCGGCACCATGGTCCACTCGGTGCTGGAGCGCCTGTACGACCTGCCCGCCCCTGAGCGCACGGTCTCCGCGGCCCAGGACCTGCTGGAGCCGCAGTGGCGCAGGCTCCAGGAGGAGGATCCGTCGTACGCCGGCATGTTCACCGGCGACGACGACCGCGCCGAGTGGCTGGCCCAGGCCCGTGCCATGCTGGAGCGTTACTTCACCCTTGAGGACCCCACCTGCCTGGAGCCCGCCGAGCGGGAGCTCTACGTGGAGGCGGTGCTCGGCAGCGGCCTGATGCTGCGAGGCTACATCGACCGGCTGGACGTGGCGCCCACCGGCGAGGTCCGCGTCGTCGACTACAAGACCGGCAGCGCCCCGGGGCCCGCCTTCGAGGCCAAGGCGCTGTTCCAGATGAAGTTCTACGCGCTGGTCCTGTGGCGGTTGCGCGGCTCGGTGCCCCGCATGCTCCAGCTGATGTATCTCGGGGGCGGCGGCGAGGTCCTGCGCTACATCCCCGACGAGGCCGACCTGCTGGCCACCGAGCGCAAGGTCCAGGCCCTGTGGCAGGCCATCGAGCGGGCCCTGGAGACGGGCGAGTGGCGCTCTCGGCCCAGCAGGCTGTGCGGCTGGTGCAGCTACAAGGATCTGTGCCCGGAGTTCGGCGGCACTCCCCCGCCCGTTCCCGAGCGGCAGCCCGGCGACACCGTCCGCAGCAACCGGCGCCCCGCCAGGACCTCGAGGGCGGCCACCGACGAGCTGTGACGTGCTCTCCTGCCCGGACTTCCCGCGCGGCCTCACGGCGCTCTCCCCGGCCCGATCTCCGCGGCCTCACGGCGTTCCACGAACCGGTCCCGGCGCGGCCTTCGGGTGCTCCACGAACCGGTCCGGCGCGGCCTTCAGGCGTTCCGCGGGGCGGATCCTTCGCGGGGATGAGGGCGATATCCACCTCTGGCAGGGTGGCGCCGGAGGAAGGGCGCCTAAATTGATTGTGTGCGCAACACCATCGGCAGCCTTCGGACGTGGTTCCGCGGGCACCCGCTGATTCCCGACGCGATCTTCGGTGGAGCGCTGGCCGCCGCCTCGGTCCCCTTCGCCCACGCGGCCCACGTCCTCGGCGACCCCGACCGCCTCAGGACGCCCGACGCGATGGGCCTCGGCCTGGTCGTGGCGGGCTGCCTGTCGGTGGCGCTGCGCCGCCACCGGCCGTTCCTGGTGCTCTTCCTGGTCTGCGTGGCCGAGGTCACGCTGGCCTCCACGGGACGCAACCCCTCCCTGCTCTGGCTCGTCACCCTGGTGCTGGTCTACACGATCGCCGCCGGGCGCGGCCTGGCGCTCAGCCTGTGCGCCCCGGCGCTGGCCCTCACCGGTCACCTCCTGTCGTCGGCGGCGGGCGGCGGGTTCGCCGGGCTCGGCGGGTGGAGCGGTCACCTGCTGATGGCCGTGTTCACCGCCTCCCTGTGGATCGCCGGCCGGAGCGTGCGGTTGCGCCGCGCCTACCAGGCGGAGCTGCGCGACCGGGCACGGCGCATGGAACGCGCCCGGGAGGCCGACACCCGGGCGGCCAGGGCCGAGGAGCGTTCCCGCATCGCCCGTGAGCTGCACGACGTGGTCGCCCACCACGTGAGCGTGATGACCGTGCAGGCCGCGGCGGCGCGGCGGGTGCTGGCCAGCAACCCCGACGGGGCGAGGGAGGCCCTGTCGGCGATCGAGAAGCTCGGCCGGACCGCGATGTCGGAGATGCGCAGCATGGTGGGCGTGCTCAGGACCGACGGGACACCCGCCGAGCGCAACCCGCAGCCGGGGGTGCGCGAGATCCCGGCCCTGGTCGACCAGATGCGCGAGGCGGGGTTGCGGACGCAGCTGTGGATCGACGACGAGCGGGACACCCCGGGCGCGACAGGAACGTCAGGGCCGGACGGAACGGAGGGAACGGGGAGAAAACTGCCCCCCGGTGTCGACCTGGCCGCGTACAGACTGGTCCAGGAGGCCCTGACCAACAGCCTGCGGCACGCGGGGCCGCAGGCGCGGGCCTGGGTGACGGTACGGCACGAGCCGGGCGAGCTGGCCGTCCAGGTCGAGGACGACGGCCTCGGCCCGGCGGCGCGCGACGCGGACGAGGAGGTGACCGGGCACGGATTGGCGGGCATCCGGGAACGTGTCGCCCTCTATGGTGGACTTCTGAGGATCGGCCCGCGCGACGGGGGCGGATTCGAGGTCAATGCCCGGTTCCCCCTCAAGGACACGTGATGACGATCAGAGTGCTGCTGGTGGACGACCAGCCGCTGCTGCGCACGGGCTTCCGCCTGATCCTGGAGGCCGAGCCCGATCTGACGGTGGTCGGCGAGGCGGGGGACGGCAAGGCCGCGCAGGACCAGTCGCGGGCGCTGCTGCCCGACGTGGTGCTGATGGACATCCGGATGCCGGGGGTGGACGGCATCGAGGCGACCCGCAGGATCGTGCGGGAGGCCACCGCGGGCGCGCACGTGCCGCGGGTGCTGGTGCTGACGACCTTCGACCTCGACGAGTACATCGTGGAGGCGCTGCGCGCCGGGGCGAGCGGGTTCCTGCTCAAGGACGTGCCGCCCGAGGAGCTGGTGCAGGCCATCCGGGTGGTGGCGGCGGGCGACGCCATCGTCGCGCCGAGCGTCACCAGGCGGCTGCTGGACAAGTTCGGCGCGCACCTGCCCTCGGCGCACCAGCAGTCGACCCCCGCGCGCCTGGACCGGCTGACCGAGCGCGAGCTGGAGGTGCTCCGGCTGATCGCCAAGGGCATGTCCAACGCGGAGATCGCCGCCCAGCTGGTGGTGAGCGAGACGACGGTCAAGACCCACGTCGGCAACGTGCTCACCAAGCTGGGCCTGCGCGACCGCGTCCAGGCCGTCGTCCTCGCGTACGAGACCGGCCTGATCACGCCGGGCGCGCTGCCCTGACCCCCCGGACGCGACCCGCCCGCACGGAGACTCCGTACGGGCGGGGTGCGGCGAGTGGTCAGCCGGAGACGAGCTGCGGGGGCGCCTGCTCGGTGGGGGCGTTCTCCGGGAAGTGGCAGGCGACCTGGTGACCCGGGGCCAGCGTCGCCAGCGGCGGCTCCACCGTCTTGCAGATCTCCTGGGCCTTCCAGCACCGGGTGTGGAACCGGCAGGCGGGCGGCGGGTTGAGCGGGCTGGGCACGTCGCCCTGGAGGCGGATACGCTCGCGGTCCTTGCGCCGGGCCGGGTCGGGGACGGGCACCGCGGACATCAGCGCGGTGGTGTACGGGTGCATGGGCGACTCGTACAGGTCCTTGCGGTCGGCCAACTCGACGATCTTGCCGAGATACATGACCGCCACCCGGTCGCTGATGTGCCGGACCACCGACAGGTCGTGCGCGATGACCACATAGGTCAGGTCGAGCTCGTCCTGGAGGTCCTCCAGGAGGTTGACCACCTGGGCCTGGATCGACACGTCCAGCGCGGACACCGGCTCGTCGGCGATGATGAGCTTGGGCTTGAGGGCGAGCGTGCGGGCGATGCCGATGCGCTGGCGCTGGCCGCCGGAGAACTCGTGCGGGTAGCGGTTGTAGTGCTCGGGGTTGAGCCCGACCAGCTCCAGGATCTCCTGGACCGCCTTCTTGGTGCCCTGCTCGGTCTGGATCCCCTGGATGCGGAACGGCGCGCCGACGATGGCGCCGACCGTGTGGCGGGGGTTGAGCGAGGAGTAGGGATCCTGGAAGATGATCTGCACGTCGCGCCGGAGGGGCCGGATCTTGGACTGCGACATGTGAGTGATGTCGTGCCCCTCGAAGACGATCTTCCCGCCGGTCGGCTCGATGAGCCTGGTGATCATGCGACCGGTCGTGGTCTTGCCACAGCCGGACTCACCCACCAGGCCGAGGGTCTCACCCTTGCGGACGTCGAAGCTGATCCCGTCGACCGCTTTGACCGCGCCGACCTGGCGTTTGAACAAACCCTTGGTTACCGGGAAGTGCTTCTCCAGCCCTTGCACTGACAGAATTGACTCGGTCACAGACTTTCCGTTCGTCGAACGCGCGGCCGGGGCAACGGGCTTGTCGGCTCGCTCGCTCACGAGGACCCCAGGTTCGCTTTGATCTCGTTCTCCCAGATGTCCCGCCTGACCTCACGGGGCAGGTGACACCGGACCAGATGACCGCCGTCGCTCTCGAGCAGCTCGGGCACCTCGGTGTTCGCCCTTCCGCCGGTACGGTCAGCGTAGTCGCAGCGCGGGTTGAAGGCGCACCCGGCGGGCACGTTGATCAGGGAGGGAGGACTGCCCTTGATCGGCAGCAGCCGTTCGGTCCGCTCCCGGTCCAGGCGTGGCATCGATCCCAGCAGGCCCCAGGTGTAGGGGTGCTCCGGCCGGTCGAAGATGCTTTCCGCCGTGCCGTACTCGATGCCCTTCCCGCCGTACATCACCAGGATGTCGTCCGCCAGCTCCGCGACGACACCCAGGTCGTGGGTGATGACGATCAGCGCGGCGTTGAAGTCACGCTGCAGGTCGCGCATCAGGTCCAGGATCTGCGCCTGTACCGTGACGTCGAGAGCCGTGGTCGGCTCGTCCGCGATCAGCAGCTCCGGGTCGCAGGAGAGCGCCATGGCGATCATCGCGCGCTGGCGCATACCGCCGGAGAACTCGTGCGGGTAGCTGTCGACGCGCCTGTCCGGCTGCGGGATGCCCACCCGGCCCAGCATGTCGATGGCGTGCTTGCGCGCGACCTTCTTGCTGACCTGGTTGTGGATCCGGTAGGCCTCCACGATCTGCGCGCCCACCGTGTAGAAGGGGTGCATCGCCGAGAGCGGATCCTGGAAGATCATCGCCATCTTCTTGCCGCGCAACGTCCGGACGTGGTCGGCCGAGGCGGCGACGAGTTCCTCGCCGTCCAGCCAGATCTCACCGGAGATCCTCGCCCGGCCGCCCTTGTGCAGTCCGAGGATGCCCAGCGAGGTGACGCTCTTTCCGGATCCGGACTCTCCCACGATACCGAGCGTCTTGCCGCGCTCCAGCTGGAAGGAGAGCCCGTCGACGGACTTGACCAGGCCGTCGTCCGTCGGGAAGTGGATCCGCAGATCCCTCAGTTCGAGAAAGCTCGACGGAGCGCTCATCCCAGCCTCACCCTCGGGTCGACCACCGCGTACAGCAGGTCGACGATCAGACTGGCCAGCACGACGAAGAGCGCCGCGACCATGGTGACACCCATGATCTTCGGAAGGTCGTTCGTCACGATGGCCTGGACGGCATAGTCGCCGATGCCCTTCAACGAGAACGTGCTCTCGGTGAGCACCGCGCCGCCGAGCAGCAGGCCGAGGTCCAGACCGAAGATCGTCAGGATGGGGGTCAGCGCGGCGCGCAGCCCGTGCTTGACGACCACCCTGGACTCGTGCATGCCCTTGGCCCTGGCCGTGCGAATGTAGTCCTCACCCATGGTCTCCAGCATTCCCGCCCTGGTCAGGCGCGCGTAGGACGCGGCATAGAGGAATGCGAGGGTGATCCATGGCAGGAGGAGGTTGTAGGCCCATTGCGCTGGATTCTCCAGGAACGGCGTGAAACTGCCGCCCGGCGCGGTGATACCCAGCCCGTAGCTGAAGACGACGAGGGAGACGATGCCGGTGAAGAAGATCGGCAGAGAGACTCCGGCGAGCGCGATGCTCATCGCGGCCCGGTCGAAGAACGTGCCTTTTCGCAGCGCGGACAGCACGCCTGTCGCGACGCCGCCGATCAGCCAGATGACCGACGCGCCCAGGGCGAGCGAGAGGGTCACCGGGATGCGTTCCACCAGGTCGGGCCAGACCGGCTGCCTCCTGATGAAGGAGTAGCCGAAACAGGGGGCGGGGCACTCCTCGATGGCGGCGCCGGTGTCGTACGTCGAGCCGACGAAGACACCGGAGATCCAGCGGCCGTACTGCACGGGAATCGGGTCGTTGAACCCGAGTTTCTCCGCCGTGACCGCGATCATCTCCGTGTTGGCGGCTCTGCCCATGTAACGGCTGGCAAAGTCCTCAGCTGTGGCCCCCGCGACACGGGGAATCACAAAGAAGATCGAGAACGTGACCATGCTCACGATGACGAGCATGAGCAGTGCGCCGATCAAACGGCGGATGATGTAAGTGACCACAGTCCCCCCGGCTCCAGGGGCCGGCCTCGCGGGCCGGCCCCTTCAAGCCTCGACTAACCGAACTCGACTAACTGAACGGGATTTCCGACGGTTACTGGACACCGATGTTCAGGTAGTCGTACATGTCGAACGCACCGGTGACGAAGACGTTCGTCGCGCCGATGGGACGGACCATGACGCCCTTGGACCAGACCGCGGGCAGGACGTAGGCCTGCTCCATGACCCTCTGGTCGATCTCGCCCCAGAGCGCGTCACGCTTGGCGGCGTCGGCCTCGGTGAAGACCTGGTCGATCTTCGCGTCGATTTCCTTGTCCTTGACGCTGAGGTTGTAGTTACCGCCCGACTCACGGATGGTGCGGCTGTCGACGATCTGCGACATGAAGCCGAAGCCGTCGTTCCAGTCGGCGCCCCAGCCGTTGGTGGCCAGGCCGATGCCGTTCTTCTTCACGAAGTCCGGCTTGCCGGCGTAGAGGGAGAAGTAGTCACCGGTGGGGTAACCCTTGAGGGTCAGCTTGATGTTGACCTTGGCCAGCGCCTGCTGGAGCGACTCGGCGGTCGCCTTCTCCTTGGGACGGTCGGCGCGGTAGGCCATGATGGTCTCGAAACCGTCAGGCTTGCCACACGCGGTCAGCGCGGCCTTGGCCTTCTCCACGTCGCCGGTGCCGGTCGGGTAGAGGTCGAGCTTCTTCCAGCCCCCGATCGACGGCGGCATCAGGCCGGTCGCGATCTCGCCGCCGGCGAACTCGCCGCCGTAGGCGTTCTGCAGGCCCACCCGGTCGGCGCCGAAGATGATCGCCTTGCGGCACTCCACGTTGTCCAGCGGGGCCACGTCGCCGATGATCGAGGTGTACCAGGTGCGGGCGCCGGTGGGGTTGTCGGCCCGGGCCTTCAGCGTCGGGTCGCCCAGCACGCGGCCGAGCGCGGCGGGCTGGACGCCCGAGCCGGCGAGGTCGATGTGCAGGTCGCCGGAGATGATCCGGTTGTCCAGGTCGTCGGCGTTGACGCCGAGGGAGATCTCGTAGCTGTCGGGCAGAGCCTTGCGGATCGGGTCGGTCGCCGGGTCCCAGTGCTCGTTGCGGACCAGGGTGTACAGCTTGCCGGGCTCGACCTTGTCGAACTTGTAGGGGCCGGAGGCCATCACGTGCTCGCGGTACTTGACGCCGGTGTCCTTGGCCTGGGGGACCGGGATCGTGCCGGGCAGCGCCGCGAAGTTGTCGAAGCCCGCGTAGGCCTTCTTCAGGTGGAAGACGATCGTCTGGTCGTCCGGCGTCTCGATCGCGGAGTCGGTGTTGACGTCCGGGGTCTTGTAGACGGTCTTGAAGTCCTTCGGCAGGTCCAGCCAGTCGTTGAAGTACGTCGGGCCGTTGACGAAGGTCTCCTTGTCCATGGACCGCAGGACCGCGTACTTGACGTCCTTGGACGTGATCGGCGTGCCGTCCTCGAACTTCACACCGGCGCGAAGCTTGTAGGTCCAGGTCTTGCCGTCGTCGCTCGGCACGCCCAGGCTCTCGGCCAGGTCGGGGGAGAGCTTGCGGCCCTCGGCGCCGGGGGCCGGGGTGTAGGTCACCAGCGAACGGCCGTAGATCCGGACGAGGTTCCAGGAGAGCGCGTAGTAGGTGTCGCCGGGGTCCACCGAGTCCCAGTCCTCGGAGATGGCCATCTTCAGGACGCCACCCTTCTTGTCAGAAGGGTTGAACACCTTGTCGAGGCCGGCGTTGAACGCGTCCGCGGCCGCCGGCGCGGCCGACGAACCATCGGCCGGCTTCGTCTCGCCGCCGCCACCGCCACAGGCGGAGAGCCCCAGGGAGAGAGCGGCACCCGCGGCCGCGAAGGCCAGCGCGGATCTCTTGTTCATTTACTTGCACCCCTTGTTAATCCGGGAGAACGGGAGGTTGAGGGTCAACGGGACGCCTTCGGGTCGAGGGCGTCGCGCAGCCCGTCACCGAAGAGGTTGAAAGCCAGCACCGTAATGAAGATCGCCATACCGGGGAAGAACATGAAATGCGGCACGTTGTAGTACTTCACCGCCTGCGAGAGCATGCCTCCCCAGGTCGCCGTGGGCGCCTGGATACCGACTCCCAGGAACGAGAGCGCGGCTTCGAACAGGACATTCGTGGGGATGAGCAGCGTCGCGTAGATGAGGATCGGCGCGATCAGGTTCGGCAGGATCTCCCGGAACAGGATGTACGGTCCGCGGGCGCCCAGGCTACGGGCGGCGTCGACGAACTCGCGTTCCCGTAGTGACAGCGTCTGGCCCCTGATGATCCTGCCGATGTAGGGCCAGTTGAAGAAGCCGATCACGAAGATCAGCAGACCGATGCGCAGTGTGTCGCCCTGCACCCCGAGGCTCTGCTCGAACTGGCCGAGGACACCGACCAGGGCCATGGCGAAGACGAGGAGGGGGAAGGCGAGGAAGACGTCCATCGTGCGGCTGATCAGGGTGTCGACCCAGCCACCGAAGTAACCGGCCATCACTCCCATGACGGTGCCGATGACCACCGAGAGCACGGTGGCGAGGACCGCGATCAGCAGCGAGATCCGTGCTCCGTAGACCACCCTGCTGAAAAGGTCGCGGCCGTTGAGCGGCTCCACCCCGAACAGGAAGTCCCCGCTGATGCCCGTGCCGCCCTGGGGCGCCATGGTGGAGGGGTCGATCATCTCCTGGTGGAACTCGTTCGGCGGATGACCGAACACGCCCACGATCAGCGGAGCGAAGATCGCCGTGAGGATCAGCAGGACGACCACGCCGGCACCGGTGAGCGCGACCTTGTCGCGCTTCAGATGCATCCACGCGATCTGCCCGAGCGATCGGCCTTGGATGGCTTTCACGCCCGCTCCCGCGAGCACTGCCTCCGGCGAGACCTCGGTGGTCTTACCGGGGGCGTCGAGCGGTGCGGTCATACAGTTGGCCCCCTGGATCCCAGACGACGTCGTCCGTCAACGCGTCCCCCGGGTCGGGGTAGCGCGCCGTTAGTCTACGGGCCGTTATTAGTGGTCCCGTGCGCAGAATCTATGGGCTGAACTGCGCTGACCAGTCCTCTGAGGCGCTATGTGGCTCAACTGTGATTCACGTGAAATTCATTCGTTTTGATCTTGAAGGTAATGTCCGGAAGCCGTTCCGCTTCTGTCTCGGATTCGTGACATGGAAACGGGGCCGTGACGCAGCGTCACCCGATTCCCCGGCGCTTCAGGATGTCCTCGATATCGGAGAAGTCGTCGTCGGCCGCCGGCTTCGCCGCGGGCTTGGACCCGGCGGCCCTGGAAACGGGCGAGGGCGCGGGCGTGCGCTTGGGCAGCGGCTGCGTGACGGCCGTCGCGCCCGGCGTTCCCGGCGCCACGGCCCTGTGCTGCCCCGTGCCGGCCGGAGCGCTCGCGACGGGCGCGGGGGAGGCCCCGGACGCCGAGGAGGCGGCCCTGAGGCGGCGGCCGCGCAGGAAGCCGGAGACCAGGAAGAGCAGCGCGGAGAGCCCGGCCACCCCCACCCCGGCCCACACCATGGGGTTGAACGCCAGGCCGGTGACGAACCCGCCGATCGCCGTGCCGATCTGCCACAGCGTCGGCAGCGCGCCGGTCAGGTAGGCGGCGACGGGCAGCAGCGACCAGGCCGCGGCGCGCAACCCCGCCGCGGCCCCCCGGCGCCGCATCAGCAGGAAGCTCAGCACCAGCCCCACGCCGGTGACCCCGGCGCAGAGCGGCAACCACGCGATCTGTTCGAACGACATAGCGGACCGCCCCTCGTATCGGCTTACCCGATCTCCATCCTGGCACGTGGAACCGGGACGGGCCCTCCTTCCTGAGGAGGGATCACCCCTTAGGGGATACGGGGCGGTTCGCGCGAAAGATCAGGGGCGATCCCCGGCCTCGGACGGCTCGCCGAAGGACAGCGAACGCAGGATCGCCACGTCGACCTCCAGCAGCGAGTCGACGACGAGGCGGCCGGGCGCGGCGGGAATCGGCAGCACGCTTGGCACCGCCACCACCCGGCAGCCCGCGGCGGTGGCCGACGTCACCCCATTCGGGGAATCCTCCAGGGCGACGCAGCGGGCCGGATCGACCCCCAGCAGCCGGGCGGCCGTCAGGTAGGGCTCGGGGTGGGGCTTGGTCCTGGTGACGTGGTCACCGGTGACCACGTGGTCGAAGTTGTGGTCGCCGATGCTCCGCAGGCACGCCTCGGCGATCGGCCGGACCGACGAGGTGACCAGAGAGGTAGCCAGGCCGTGCCCGCGCACCTCCGCCAGCAGCTCGGCGGCGCCGGGCATCATCTCCACCCCGCCCGCGAGCCTGGCGGTCATGCCCTCCAGCATCCAGGTCTCCACCTCGGCGGGGGTGGCGCCCCCGCCGGAGATCCTGAGCATGTAGGCCACGGTGGCCGGCATGGAGCCGCCCACCAGATTCTCCTGGTGGGCCTCCCCCCACTCGCCGCCGAGCCGTTCCATCACCTCGGTCTCGACCTGAAACCAGATCTTCTCGCTGTCGACGAGAAGCCCGTCCATGTCGAAGAGAACCGCTTCCATCCCCGGTGAACCCCCTGCCGATCACACGCCGGTCATACGTTGAAGTAGTTGGCCTCAGGGTGATGGACGATCAGTGCGGACGTCGACTGCTCGGGGTGGAGCTGGAACTCCTCCGACAGCTCGACGCCGATCCTGGCCGGATCGAGCAGCTCCATCAGTTGCACCTGGTCCTCCAGGTTGGGGCAGGCCGGGTACCCGAAGGAGTAGCGGCAGCCGGCGACGTTGACCTTGAGCATGTCCTCCAGGGACTCGTCGCCGCCGATGCCGAGCTCGGAGCGCACGCGCGCGTGCCAGTACTCGGCCAGGGCCTCGGTCAGCTGCACCGACAGGCCGTGCAGCTCCAGGTAGTCGCGGTAGGCGTCCTTGGCGAACAGCTCGGCCGCGGCCTCGGAGACCCGGTTGCCCATCGTCGCGACCTGGAAGGCGACGACGTCGACCTCGCCGGAGTCCTTGGAGCGGAAGAAGTCGGACAGGCACAGGTGCCGGTCGCGCCGCTGGCGCGGGAAGGTGAAGCGGGTGCGCTCGTTGCCGCCCTCGTCCAGGATGATCAGCGAGTCGCCGTCGCTGACGCACGGGAAGTAGCCGTAGACGACCGCCGCCTCCAGCAGCCCGTCGGTCTGCATCCGCTCCAGCCACATCCGCAGGCGCGGGCGGCCCTCGGTCTCGACCAGCTCCTCGTACGAGGGCCCGTCGCCGCCGCGCGCGGCCTTGAGGCCCCACTGGCCCATGAACGTCGCCCGCTCGTCCAGGAACGCGGCGTACTCGGCGAGCGGCACGCCCTTGATGACGCGCTCACCGAGGAAGGGCGCCGCCGGCACCGGGTTGCCGGTGGCCACGTCGGAGCGGGCGGGCAGCTCCTCCACCGGGGTCCTGACCAGCGTGGCGCCGCCCTTGACCCGGCGCTCGCGCAGCGGCGGCAGGCTCGCGCCCTTCTCCCCGCGCTTGACCGCCATGAAGGCGTCCATCAGGCGCAGTCCCTCGAAGGCGTCGCGGGCGTAGCGGACCTGGCCCTGGAAGAGCTCCGCGAGGTCCTGCTCGACGTAGGCGCGGGTCAGCGCCGCCCCGCCGAGCAGCACGGGGAACTTCTCGGAGATGCCCCGGGAGTTCATCTCCTCCAGGTTCTCCTTCATGATGACCGTGGACTTCACCAGCAGCCCGGACATGCCGATGACGTCGGCCTTCTTCTCCTCGGCGGCCTCCAGGATGACCGACACCGGCTGCTTGATGCCGAGGTTGACGACCTCGTAGCCGTTGTTGGAGAGGATGATGTCGACCAGGTTCTTGCCGATGTCGTGTACGTCGCCCTTGACGGTGGCGAGCACGATGCGGCCCTTGATCTCGCCCTCGACCCGCTCCATGTGCGGCTCCAGGTAGGCGACCGAGGTCTTCATCACCTCGGCCGACTGGAGCACGAACGGCAGCTGCATCTGGCCGGAGCCGAACAGCTCGCCGACGGTCTTCATGCCGTCCAGCAGCACGTCGTTGACGATCTCCAGGGCGGGGCGCCGGGCGAGGCCCTCGTCGAGGTCGGCCTCCAGGCCCTTGCGCTCGCCGTCGACGATGCGGCGCTTGAGCCGCTCCCACAGCGGCAGCGCGGCGAGCTCCTCGGCCTTGCTCTCCTTGAGGGCGGCGGTGTCGACGCCCTCGAACAGCTCCATGAACCGCTGCAGCGGGTCGTAGCCCTCCCTGCGCCGGTCGTAGATCATGTCCAGGGCGACCTCGCGCTGCTCCTCGGGGATGCGCGCCATCGGCAGGATCTTGGAGGCGTGCACGATCGCCGCGTCGAGGCCGGCGTTGACGCACTCGTTGAGGAAGACCGAGTTGAGCACGACGCGGGCGGCCGGGTTGAGGCCGAACGACACGTTCGACAGGCCCAGGACCGTCTGCACGCCGGGGTGGAGCCGCTTGATCTCCTTGATCGCCTCGATCGTCTCCAGCGCGTCGCGCCGGGTCTCCTCCTGGCCGGTGGCGATGGGGAAGGTGAGCATGTCGATGAGGATGTCCTCGATGTTCATGCCCCAGTTGCCCGTCAGGTCCTCGATGAGGCGGACCGCGATCCGGACCTTCAGGTCGGCGGTGCGGGCCTGGCCCTGCTCGTCGATGGTGAGGGCGACCACGGCGGCGCCGTACTCGCGGACCAGCGTCATGTTCCGGTGGAAGCGCGTCTCGGGGCCGTCGCCCTCCTCGTAGTTGACCGAGTTGACGACCGCGCGCCCGCCGAGCATCTGCAGCCCGGCCTCGAGGACGGCGGGCTCGGTGGAGTCGAGGACGACCGGCAGCGTGGAGGCGGTGGCGAAGCGGAACGCCAGCTCCCTCATGTCGGCCACGCCGTCGCGGCCCACGTAGTCGACGCAGAGGTCGAGCATGTGCGCGCCGTCGCGGGCCTGCCCCCGCGCGATCTCCACGCACTCCTCCCAGTCCCGGGCGAGCATCGCCTCGCGGAAGACCTTGGAGCCGACGGCGTTGGTGCGCTCGCCGATGGCCATGTACGAGATGTCCTGGCGGAAGGGGACGCTCTGGTAGAGGGAGGAGGCGCCGGCCTCGGGGCGGGGGCGGCGCGGGGCCGTCTCCCGCCCGCGGACCCGCTCGACGACCTGGCGCAGGTGCTCGGGGGTGGTGCCGCAGCAGCCGCCGACCAGGGAGAGCCCGTAGTCACGGGTGAAGTTCTCGTGCGCCGAGGCCAGCTCCTCGGGGCTCAGCGGGTAGTAGGCGCCGTCGGAGGTCAGCACGGGCAGCCCGGCGTTGGGCATGCACGACAGGCGGACCCGGGCGTGGCGGGCCAGGTAGCGCAGGTGCTCGCTCATCTCGGCGGGGCCGGTCGCGCAGTTGAGGCCGATCACGTCGACGCCGAGCGGCTCGATCGCGGTCAGGGCCGCGCCGATCTCCGAGCCCAGCAGCATCGCGCCGTTGGTCTCGATGGTCACCTGGGCGATCACCGGCACGTCACGGCCGGAGTCGGCGATGGCCCGGCGGGCGCCGATCACCGCCGCCTTGACCTGGAGCAGGTCCTGGGAGGTCTCGATGATCAGCGCGTCGGCGCCGCCGCCGATCAGGCCTGCGGCGTTGTCGTAGTAGGCGTCGCGCAGCTCGGCGTACGGCTTGTGCCCGAGGGTGGGGAGCTTGGTGCCGGGGCCGATGGAGCCGAGCACGAAGCGCGGGCGGTCGGGGGTGGACCAGGCGTCGGCGGCCTCGCGGGCGACGCGGGCACCGGCCTCGGAGTACTCGAAGACGCGCTCGGGGATGTCGTATTCGCCGAGAGCTGAAAGGTTGGCCCCGAAGGTGTTGGTCTCGACGCAGTCGACCCCGACCTCGAAATAGGCCTCGTGCACGGCGCGGACGATGTCCGGACGGGTGACGTTGAGCACTTCGTTGCAGCCCTCATGGTCCTGGAAGTCATCCATGGTGACGTCGTGGGCCTGAAGCATCGTCCCCATTGCCCCGTCGGCGACCATCACGCGCTCGGCCAGGACTTCACGGAAAGACGGAGTGCTTGTCATGGGACAAGAGTACTGGGAGCCGTCCGGGCGCCCCTGTGTTCGGCGGCGATCTCGGCGGTGATTGGATCTTTCGCCCGCCCGATCCGGCGATCACCCCTGTCGCCGCCCCCGCCGCCGCGCCGGAACACCACCGGAACACCACCGGAACACCACCCGAACACCTCCGGACCACCTTCGGAGCACCGCAAGAGCACCGCAAGAGCACCGCCGGCGGCCGGTCGCGCCGTCCTCACCGGTACCGCCGATCCCCCCCGATCCCCCGGTCCACCGGCGGGCGCGGGGGCGGCCTCCCGCGGCCGCCGGGCCGGGAGCCCACCGGCCCCGCGGGGCGGTCGCGAGACGCGGTGCCGCCCGGCGTGTGGCGGCGCGGAGGCCGCGACGTCCCGATCGCCCGCACCATGTCGGGAAGGTGACGTGAAGGCCCCCTCACCGCATAGGCTTAGCCGGATAGGACGAGAGGTGAGAAGGAGGGGGCGCGTGATCGAGATCGAAGGCCTGCCCGAGCTCGTCGACCCGGTGATGATCGCCGCGTTCGAGGGGTGGAACGACGCGGGTGAGGCCTCGAGCGGAGTGATCGCGCACCTCGAGGAGCAGTGGAAGGCGACCCCGCTGGTCTCTCTGGACCCGGAGGAATACTACGACTTCCAGGTGACCCGTCCGATCGTCGAGATGGGTGAGGGGCTGACGCGGTCCATCACCTGGCCGACCACCAAGCTGTCGGTGGCCAGGCCCCCCGGCGTCGACCGCGACGTGGTGCTGCTGCGCGGCATCGAGCCCAACATGCGCTGGCGCGCGTTCTGCGAGGAGATCGTGCTGGTCTGCCGCGAGCTGGGCGTCGAGCTGGCGGTCCTGCTCGGCGCGCTGCTCAACGACTCGCCGCACACCCGCCCGGTGCCGATCGTGGGGTCGGCGACCGACGAGGGCCTGGCCAGGGCGATCAACCTGGAGCTGAGCCGCTACGAGGGGCCGACCGGCATCGTCGGCGTCCTGCAGCACTCCCTGGGCGCCGCAGGGCTGCACGCCGTGTCACTGTGGGCCTCGGTGCCGCACTACGTGGCCCAGCCGCCCAACCCGAAGGCCACCATGGCCCTGCTCAGCCGGATGGAGGACCTGCTCGACATCCCGATGCCGCTGGGCGAGCTGGCCGAGGAGTCCCGGGCCTGGGAGCACGGCGTCGACGAGCTGGCCTCCCAGGACAGCGAGGTCGCCGAGTACGTCAAGGAGCTCGAGGAGCGCAAGGACGCCGCGGAGCTGCCCGAGGCGAGCGGCGACGCCATCGCCGCCGAGTTCGAGCGCTATCTGCGCCGGCGCGACCGTGACTCCGACGGCTGAACTCACGGCGTACGGTTACCACCGGACGCTCTTTTTCGCCTAGGTTGAAACCAGGTTGAGCCTGGGGTCGGGCCCGGGTCGACAGGCACTGATCGGGCACGGCCCGCCTCTCCGGAGGCGCGCCGAGCGGAAAACCGGACGTCGGCGACTCCACGGCCAGGAAGAACCCAGGAAGCACACGGCCCCGTGGACGCCGGTGAACGACGCATCACCGTTACGACCATCTGTCCATGTGACTGCGCACGTTAGGGCGACCATGGCGACTCCCTATATCGACCCGTACCAGATCGACTCGTATCAGCAGACCGTCGACCCGCACCGGAACGCGCAGGAGGCGCGGCGCCGCGTCCTCGAGCTGGCCGCGTTCATGAAGCGCGAGGAAGCCGACGACGCCGCGCACCCGCGCTCGCGGGGCACCGCGTCCGGACACGCCGTCGACATGTTCCTGGCCCTGCTGCAGGACCGGCTCCCGGTCTGGCGGCGCGTCCTCGACGACCTGATGTACCTGGTCGGCAAGGGCCGGGTGAGCGAGAACCTGCTGCCCATCGCACGAGCGGGCATCGACTACTACTGCGAGGTCCAGGCGGCGGCGCTGCCCGCCTTCACCTCCCCCTCGGTCACCGTCCGCTTCCGCGAGGCGATGCGTGACAGCGACATCGGGCCGATGTCGGAGATCGTGCCGCTCACCGCGTACCTGGCGGCCGAGCAGCGGGCGGGGCGCGTCTCCGCCGGGCTCGTCCCGGTCGCCAGCGCCCGGCTGCTGCTCGCCGGGTGCTTCCGCCACGCCTACTACGAGACGCTTCTCGGCGCCGACGACTTCCTGCCGTCGCGGGACGAGGTCGCCGAGGAGATCGTCCGGGAGCTGAGGCTGGAGCTCCGGCCGGCCTGACCGCCCCCCGCGATCACCGGTGCCGGGCGGGCCACGCCGGGGTCCGGACGCTCGGAGGCCGGACGCCCCTGTCGAGTCCGGCCGCCACCGGCCCCGGACGGGCCTGGCCGCCGGCCGTGGCCGTCGACGCCAGGCGTGCCTGGTCGAACCGGGCCCACACCAGCGCGGCCAGGTCGGCGTCCACCCCGAGGGGGGCGGCGACCAGGTCGGCGCCGGACGCCTCCAGGCGGTCCTGGAAGAAGCCGGGGGCCAGGAGATAGGAGGCCAGCGCGATCCGCGGCGCGGGCCCCGAGCGCAGCCGCTCCAAAGCCTCGGCGACCGACGGGGTGCCCGTCGCGGCGAAGGCCGCGGTGACCGGGCGGGAGAGCCTGACCGACAGCAGCCGGGCCGCCGCCCGCACGTCGGCCAGCGCGGCCGGATCGGACGAGCCCGCCGCTCCCAGGATCACCGAGTCGGCGCCCCTCAGCCCCGCGGCGGAAAGCCGCCTGGCAAGGACGGCGGTGAGCAGCGCGTGCGGTCCCAGCGGGGCCGCGAGCACGGCGTCCGGCCTGGCCTCGGCGATCACGGAGGGCAGGTCGATGTGGACGTGGTAGCCGCCCGCCAGCAGCAGCGGGACCACCACGACGGGGCCGGGCAGGCCGGGCAGCACGTCGGCCAGCAGCGGCGAGCTGATCTCCAGGAACGCCTGCTCCACCCGCGTCCCCCGGCGGCCCCCGCGCACCAGGTCCCGCAGTCCGGCCAGGGTCTCCTCGCCCCTCGCGCTGCGCGTCCCGTGCCCGGCCAGGACCAGCGTCGTCACAGGCCTTCGCCCCGGTCGCAGGCCAGGCGGTAGCCGCGCTTGACGACCGTCTCGACGATCCCCGCGGGACCGAGGGCACGGCGCAGGCGGGTGATGGCCATCTCGACCGCGTGCTCGGCCGAGTCGCGCGACGGGCCGCCGGGGAGCACGGTCCGCAGGTCGGAGCGGGCCACCACGTGTCCCGGCTTGTCGGCCAGGCGCTTGAGGACCGCCATCGGCGCCGGCGGCAGCGGCTTCAGGTCGCCGTCCACCGCGACGGCGTGGCCGCGGATCTCCAGCCGGTGGCCGCCCGCGACCAGGCGGGTGACGCTGTGCTCGGGCAGGTGCCTGGCGAGGGTACGGGCCAGCGTGCCCAGGCGGGAGCGCTCGGGCTGCACGGTGGGCACCCCGCGCGCCTCCAGCGGCCCGGCGGTGACCGGTCCCACGCAGGCGGCGACGACCGGCCCGGCGAAGGCCGAGACCAGCGCGTCCTCCAGGCCGTCCGCGCGGGCGGAGTTGAGCATGGCCAGCACGGCCGGGGCGCTGGTGAAGGCGACCGCGTCCACGCCGCCGGAGATCGCCTGGCTGACCAGGCGCCGCAGCGGCGACACGTCGCGGTAGGGCAGCCACCGGTAGACCGGCACCTCGATGACCTCCGCGCCCGCCTCGCGCAGCGCGGCCACGAAACCGGTCAGCGGCTCCCCGTGCAGCTGCACGGCGATGCGGCGCCCGCGCAGGTCCTGGGCGAGCAGGTGCTGCTTGACCTCCTCGCACGACTCCGTGGGCGGGGTCCAGTGGTCGATCAGGCCCGCCGCCCTGACCGCGCCGCGCGCCTTGGGCCCGCGGGTCAGCAGCCGGGCGGCGGTCAGGTGCTCGGCGAGGTCACCGGAGAGCCCCCAGCCCTCGGCCGCCGCCATCCAGCCGCGGAAACCGACGCCGGTGGTGACCACCACGTCGTCGATCGGGGCGGCCAGGCTGGCGCGGGTCGCGGCCAGCAGGTCGGCGTCCTCCGCCAGGGGCACCAGCCGGATCGCCGGGGCGCGCACCACCCTGGCGCCCCTGCGTTCCAGCAGCGCGCAGAACTCCTCGCGCCGCCGGGTGGCGGTGACCCCGATCGTGAACCCGGCCAGCGCGTCGGGCGCGGTCTCGGGAGAGCCGACGGGCCCGTCCAGAACGGCGATGCTCATCTGTCGTTCACCACTCCTCGCTCGATGTTTCCTCGGTATCCGGGGTGTCCGGCCGCCCGCGGCCCCACCCCGTGCCCACCCGTGCTCACCCGGGGCCCACCTCCACCGTTCCGCCGGTGAGGCGGATCGGGTAGGTCGGCACGGCCACCGCGGGATCGTCCAGGCACACCCCCGTCACGAGGGAGAACACCTGCTTGTGCATCGGGGAGGCCACCACGGGCTCGCCCGCCCTGGTGCCCACGATCCCCCGGGACATGACGTGGGCACCGCTGAACGGGTCGCGGTTGCCGATCGCGAACAGGGAACCGTCGAAGGCGCGGAACAGCGCGATCTGCCTGCCGTCGACGAGCGCGCACGCTCCGCGCTCGGGCAGCAGGTCGGCGTAGGAACAGACCGCTGTCCAGGCGGTCGTCTCCAGGTCTTCTCCCAGCTCCAGGTCTTCTCTCAGCGCGGTCATCGGTGAAGGCCTCCTCTCTTCGGGTCCTCAGGTCCTCGGGTTCTCAGGTCCTCGGGGGTGCGACGACGGCGACCCGGCACGGCCGGCGCGGGACACGGATCGGGCCGGATCAGGAACGGACCACCTCCAGCGGGATCAGGACCGGTTTCACCTGGTCGCGCTCGGGCTCGAAGGCGATCGACGGGTCCGGGGTCCCGGGGGCGTTGACGAAGGAGACGAAGCGCCGCAGCTTCTCCGGGTCCTCGATCGCGGCCCGCCACTCGTCGGTGTAACCGGCCACGTGCCGCTCCATCTGGGCCTCCAGGTCGGCGCAGATCCCCAGGGAGTCGTCCAGCACGACCTCCTTGACGTAGGCCAGGCCCTGGGCCTCCAGCCAGGCGGAGGTGCGCTGCAGGCGGTCGGCGGTACGGACGTAGAACATCAGGAACCGGTCGATGACGCGGACCAGCTCCTCGGTGCTCAGGTCGGAGGCGAACAGGTCGGCGTGGCGCGGGGTGAAGCCGCCGTTGCCTCCCACGTAGAGGTTCCAGCCCCGCTCGGTGGCGATGACGCCGAAGTCCTTGCCGCGGGCCTCGGCGCACTCGCGGGCGCAGCCGGAGACGGCCGACTTCAGCTTGTGCGGCGAGCGCAGGCCCCGGTAGCGCAGCTCCAGCGCGATGGCCAGTCCGACGGCGTCCTGCACCCCGTACCGGCACCAGGTCGAGCCCACGCAGGACTTCACCGTGCGCAGCGCCTTGCCGTACGCCTGCCCGGACTCGAAGCCCGCGTCCACCAGCCGCTTCCAGATCAGCGGGAGCTGCTCCACCCGGGCCCCGAACAGGTCGATCCGCTGCCCGCCGGTGATCTTGGTGTAGAGGCCGAAGTCGCGGGCCACCTCGCCGATCACGATGAGCTTTTCCGGGGTGATCTCCCCGCCGGGGATGCGCGGCACCACCGAGTAGGTGCCGTTGCGCTGGATGTTGGCCAGGAAGTGGTCGTTGGTGTCCTGCAGGGCGGCCTGCTCGCCGTCGAGGATGTGGCCGTTGCCGAGCGAGGCGAGGATCGAGGCGACGACGGGCTTGCACACGTCGCAGCCGCGCCCGGTGCCGTGCTCGGCGATGATCTGCGAGAACGTGGTGAGGCCGCGCACCCGGACGATGTCGAACAGCTCAGCCCGGCTCTGCGCGAAGTGCTCGCACAGGGCCTTGGAAACCTCGACGCCCGAGGAGACGAGGATCTGCTTGAGCGTCGGGACGCAGCTGCCGCAGGTGGTGCCCGCGCGGGTGCACGCCTTGATGCCGGGGACGTCGGTGAGGCCGTGCTCGGCGATGGCCGCGCACACCTGGCCCTTGGTGACGTTGTTGCAGGAGCAGACCTGCGCGTCGTCGGGGAGATCCGTGCTCGCCGGCCCGCCGGTGAACAACAGCTCGCTCGGCGAACCCGGCAGGTCGCGGCCGACGAAGGGCTTGAGGGTGTTGTACGGGGTGGCGTCGCCGACGCAGATCCCGCCGAGCAGGGTGCGGGCGTCGTCGCTGACGAACAGCTTCTGGTAGACCCCGCCCACCGGGTCCATGAAGGTCACGTCCAGCGCGCCCTCCATCGCGCCGAACTGGGCGACCTCCACGCCGAGCAGCTTGAGCTTGGTCGACAGGTCGGCGCGGGTGAAGACCGCCTCGCCGCCGAGGACGCGGTCGGCGGCGACCTCGGCCATCGTGAAGCACGGCCCCACCAGCCCGTAGACCATGCCCTCGTGCAGGGCGCACTCGCCGATCGCGTAGATCGCCGGGTCACTGGTGCGCATCCCGTCGTCCACGGCGATCCCGCCGCGCCCGCCGACCTCGAGACCGGCCTGCCTGGCCAGCTCGTCGCGGGGCCTGACGCCCGCGGAGAAGACCACGATCTGCGCCTCGACGGTCTCGCCGTCCGGCTTGACCAGGCCCGCCACCCGCCCGTCCGGGCCCGCGACGATCTCCTTGGCCCCCGCCTCGGTGTGCACGTTCAGGCCGAGCGCCTCCACGTGGCCGCGCAGGACGGCGCCGCCGCCCTCGTCGACCTGCCGGGGCATGAGCCAGCCGCCCATCTCCACGACGTGCGTCGCCAGCCCCAGGCCGCGCAGCGCGTCGGCGGCCTCCAGCCCCAGCAGCCCGCCGCCGATCACGACGCCGCTCGTGGCGTCCGAGGCGGCCGCCCTGATCGCGTCGAGGTCGTCGATCGTGCGGTAGACGAAGCAGCCCTCCAGCTCCCTGCCCGGCACCGGCGGCACGAACGGGCTGGAGCCGGTGGCCAGCACCAGCACGTCGTACGGCTCGCGGTGGCCGTCGGCGGTGACGGCCTCGCGCGCCCGCCTGTCGATCTCCACGACCCTGGACGACATGCGCAGCACGACCCCGTCCGGCGTCGGGTACGTGAGGTCCTCGACGCTTTTGCCCGCCAGGTAGGAGGTGAGCGCCACCCGGTCGTACGCCGGCCGGGGCTCCTCCCCCAGCACCGTGATCCTTCCCGCGAAGCCCTTGGCGACCAGCGCCTCGACCAGCCGATGCGATGTCGGTCCGTGTCCTACCACGACGAGCCGTGACATGGGTTGCTCTTCCCCTCTCGTCCGCTCCGCCCCAGCCTTCACAGGCGTCTGGGGGGGAAGTGAGACCGACATGGATCCGATGGTGCTTTCAGGCGGTTTCACCCTGGGGTCTCCCCTGTTACCGATGTGCTACAAGCCGCTAACCGCGTTCACATTCACGATGAGGCGGATGTGAGTTGTCCGTCGGCCGGGCCGGTTCCGGATGTGAGCCGAACGGGCGCCAGGTACGCCGGGGTCACACGCGCGCCGCCGCCAGGCTCGGCACGGATCCCGCGGTCCGCAGGTAGCAGGCCCAGGTGATGGCCGCGCACACCAGGTAGAAGGCGGCGAAGGAGGCCAGGGCGGCGCCCGCTCCCCCGGTCGCGGCGATGGAGCTGCCGAACCCGCGGTTGATGAAGAACCCGCCGAAGGCGCCGATCGCGGAGATGATCCCGATCGCGGCGGAGGCGTCCCGCTTCCCGACGGCCACGGCGGCCTCGTGGGCGTCCGTACCGGGGGCGATGCCCGCCACGGCCTTCGCCCGGAAGATCGCCGGGATCATCCGGTAGGTGGAGCCGTTGCCGATGCCGGTGGTGGCGACCAGGAGCATGTAGGCGCAGAAGAACAGCACGAAGGCGTGCTGGGACAGGCCCTGCCAGACCAGCGCCGCCGCGCCCGCCATCGCGGCGAAGTTGACGAGCGTCACCCGCGCCCCGCCGAGCCGGTCCGACAGCCAGCCCCCGACCGGGCGGATCAGCGAGCCGAGCAGCGGGCCGATGAAGGCCAGCGCCACCAGGGAGGCGTGCTCGGGGAACTGGCTCTTGATGAGCAGCGGGAACGCGGTGGAGTAGCCGATGAAGGAGCCGAAGGTGCCGATGTACAGGACCGACATGATCCAGGTCTGGGCCCGGCCGGCGACCTTCAGCTGGTCGGCGGGACTGGCCTTGGCGGAGGTCAGGTTGTCCATGAAGAAGTAGGCGCCGATCGCGGCGGCCAGGATGAACGGGATCCAGAACAGCCCGGCGGCGGCCAGGCCGAACGCCCCGATCACCAGGGGCATGACGAGCTGCACGGAGCTGACCCCGATGTTGCCGCCGGCCGCGTTGAGCCCGAGCGCCGACCCCTGCCTGTCCTGGGGGTAGAAGTAGGTGATGTTGGCCATGCTGGAGGCGAAGTTGCCACCGCCCAGGCCCGCCGTGGCCGCGATGACCAGGAAGACCCAGTAGGGGGTGGCCGGGTTGCCGACCGCGATGGCCAGCAGCACCGCGGGCACGAGCAGGAGCAGGGCGCTGACCACGGTGAAGTTCCGGCCGCCGAATCTGGCCGGGGCGAAGGTGTACGGGATGCGCAGCGCCGAGCCGATCAGGTTGGGCAGGGCGACGATCCAGAAGAGCTGGTCGGTGGAGAACTCGTAGGAGCCGAGCTGCACGGCCACGATGCTCCACACGGTCCACAGCGTGAATCCGAGGTGCTCGGCGAAGATGGAGAAGATCAGGTTCCTGCGGGCCACCTTCCTGCCGTGCCCCTGCCAGAAGTCGGGGTCGTCGGGCCGCCAGTCGCTGATCCAAGGCTTGGCCATCTTTCCTCCTGCGGTTTCGGGCGGGCTTCGATCCCGAAATCTAAGAGGACGGCATTACGCACATTTACTATCTGTGATGGTGCGCCGGTTACGTGTGACTAACCATGGAAATACGCAATGCACACGTCGCACAGCGGCAACATTCCGGAAACACGAGGGGTGAAGAGGTAACGGTTGAGTCAGCGCGACAATGGGAATCGTCTCCGGTGCCCATTCGTTCGCTTCGGGGAGTGCGCGTGGCCGTCCAGCCGATCCGACCGTTCACCGATCCCGTGCTTCGCACGGTGTCCGAGCCGGTGACCACCTTCGACCGCGCGCTGCGCGCCCTGGTCAAATCGCTCCAGACCACGATGCGGGCCGGGAGGGGCCGCGCGGGACTGGCCGCGCCGCAGATCGGCGTCCCCTTGAGGGTCGTCGTCTACGAGCTGGACGGCAAGTCCGGTCACCTGGTCAACCCGCGCCTGGAGCTGTCCGAACGGAAGATCGTGGCCGACGAGGCCTGCCTGTCCGCGCCCGGCCGCTGGTGGCCGCTGGAACGCTCCTACATGGTCACCGCCCGTGGTCGCGACATGTTCGGCAAGCCCGCCACCGTCCGCGCCCTGGGCGTGCTCGCCCGCGTCCTGCAACACGAGGCCGACCACCTCGACGGCACCCTCTTCGTCGACCACCTCCCCGAGGAGGAGCGCGAGCGATTCCTCGCGTCGATCCCGTGACTTGCGCATCGCGGAGGCATCGGATAGCATCGTCTGGTTGCAGTCGTAGTTCTCAGCTTAGCCTTATCATCTCAAGTGCTTATGAGAAGTCCGCCGACAGCGGACGTTACACAGTTTCTCCGGATGGTTTCCGCGGGTGCATGGTAGGGTCCGCAACGCAGCCCCGTGCCGCCGACCTGGTGGTTCGGTGAGGCTCCCAATGAGGAGAAGTAGTTTTGTCTGAGGGCACCGTTAAGTGGTTCAACGCCGAAAAGGGCTTCGGATTCATCGCACCGGATGACGGCACCGCCGATGTCTTCGTGCACTACTCGGCTATCAACTCCGGCGGCTACCGCAGCCTGGAGGAGAACCAGCGTGTCAGCTTCGTCACCACGCAGGGCCAGAAGGGCCCGCAGGCCGACCAGGTTCAGGTCATCTGACCTGGTTTGACCTCAAAGGCTTCAGGCTGAGCCCGCACCGCGCAAGCGGTGCGGGCTCAGTCGTCTCTCAGGGCCGTTTCCCGCGCCCGGCTCTCAGGGCCGTTTCCCGCTTCCGGCGGCGCCCCCGGAAGCGGGCGCCGCCGCGCTCCAGGGGGCGGTGCCGCCCGGAGCCCAGGAGCCTAGAGCGCGACCCCGAGCAGCGCGTCCACGGTCTCCCTGACGAGGACCGGCGCGTCCGGGTCGCTGCCCCCTTCGGACAGGGCTCGCTCGGCCCAGTCGTCGACGACCGCAAGGGCGCCCGGGGCGTCCAGGTCGTCGGCCATCCGGGCGCGCACCCTTTCGAGCACGACACCGGCGTCGGGGCCGGTCTGCAGCCCCGCCGCCGAACGCCAGCGCGCCAGCCGTACCTCCGCCGAGCCCAGCTGCTCGGAGGTCCACTCCCAGTCGGAGCGGTAGTGGTGCGCCAGCAGGGCGAGCCGGATGGCCATCGGGTCGGTCTCCTCGCGCAGGCGGGAGACGAAGACCAGGTTGCCCTTCGACTTGGACATCTTCTCGCCGTCCAAGGCGACCATGCCCGCGTGCACGTAGGCCCTCGCGAAGGGCCACTCCCCGCACGCCACGTGGCCCTCGTGGGCGCCGCACTCGTGGTGGGGGAAGATCAGGTCGGAGCCCCCGCCCGCGACGTCGAAACCGCTGGACAGGTTCGCCAGGGCGATCGCGGTGCACTCGATGTGCCAGCCGGGCCGGCCCCGGCCGAACGGCGAGGGCCAGGACGGCTCCCCCGGGCGCTCCGCGCGCCAGAGCAGCCAGTCGAGCGGGTGCTTCTTGCCCTGCCGGTCCGGATCTCCCCCGCGCTCACCGAACAGGGCGAGCATGCGCTCCTCCGAGTAACCGGAGACGGCCCCGAACTTGGGGGCCGCGGCCACGTCGAAGTAGACGTCGCCGTCGAGGACGTAGGTGGCGCCCTTGTCGCGCAGCGACACGATCAGGTCGGCGACCTGATCGATCGCCTCGGTCACGGCGACGTAGTCACGCGGCGGCAGGATGCGCAGCGCCTCCATGTCGGTCCGGAACAGCTCGATCTCACGCTCGGCCAGGTCGCGCCAGTCGACGCCGGTCTGCCCGGCACGTTCCAGCAGGGGGTCGTCGACGTCCGTGGCGTTCTGGGTGAAGTGCACCTCGTGACCGGCGTCACGCCAGGCCCGGTTGACCAGGTCGAAGGCGAGGTAGGTGTTGGCGTGGCCCAGATGGGTGGCGTCGTAGGGTGTGATGCCGCAGACGTACATCCGCGCCGTGCGGCCCGGCCGGGTGGGGCCGACCTCTCGCGCGGCGGTGTCGAACAGCCGCAGCGGGACACCGGCACCGGGAAGCCGAGGAACCTTCGGCTCAGACCACGATCTCATAAAATGAAGCCTATCCAGCGGTTAGACCACCCCGATCGGCTCGGGATGGTGGATGTACGGGCACTCACCTCAACTCCGGGAGCCGACCGGATCATTCCGGGCGGACCTCGCGGAAGGCGCCCGGATCACGAGGGTCGGCGGTGAAGTCGTAGCGGACGCCGCCGGGCGCCAGGGCCAGCAGGGTGACGGAGCCGGAGCCGAAGGTCCGCCCGTCGGGCAGCTCGTGATGGACGATCATCGTGCGGGGGTCCTCGGAGGGAATCCCCGCCCCGGTGGCGAGCTCCCGCCACTCCTCCCAGGGGCCGTCGAGCTCCGAGGGGCGGCCCGCCTTGGCGAACAGGGGGCGGAAGAACGCCACCCGCTCGTTCTCCGCACCGCGCTCCCATCCGCTGTTGACGATCATGTGGGTTCCCGGGGGAAGGTCGTCCCGCTCCAGGGTGATCCCGTCCCAGTGCCACAGGCGGGCCCCGGCGGGATCGGCCCGCAGCAGGTGGAAGGGGTCGTAGTGGCCGAGGTCGCCCTCCACGGGCCCGTCTCCGGCCGCCGCCAGGAGCGGCAGGTCGCCCCGCGAGCGGCGGGCCTCCTCGGGGGCGAGCACGCCGAGGCCGTTGAGGAGGGCTCCGACCCGCCTGGCCTCGGGGTCGACGGCCAGCCAGGTGCCGCCTCCCCTGAGGTCACGCCCGCCGATCAGGCCGGGCCGGCTCTCCGGCCAGTGCCGGGCCGGGGGGACCCAGGGGCGGTCGGTGAACTCGTCGCGCACCCCGACCACGATCAGGGGGATCTCGGCGCTCGGATCGATGCTGACGACAACCGTGCACATGCCCGGAGGCTACGCCCCCGCGGGAGGCGGGCGCGGACCGGGGCCCTCCATCGGCAGGAAGGCCGAGGTCGGCCGAGGTCACCGAAGCCACGGCGAGGACACCCTCGACTCGCCGGTCCCGCTCCCCGCGGGACGCCCCGAACCCGGGACGGGGGACCACCGCGCGAGGGGCCTCAGATCGGCGGCCAGGGGATGGCGGGCCAGTCCTTGGAGGGAAGGGGGTGCAGGCCGGTGTCGAGCAGCCTGCGGACCCGCGACCAGGTGGCCTCGACCTCGTGGAGGGTGAGGAGCTCGCGGAGGCGGCGGCCGAGGCGGCCCTGCTCCAGGTCGGTCTCGAGGCGGGTGAGGACGTTCATGGCCTCGCGGGACAGCGGCTTGCCGCGCCACTGCCACAGCACGGTGCGGAGCTTGTCCTCGGCCGAGAAGGAGACCCCGTGGTCGACGCCGTAGACGTGGCCGTCTGCGAGCGGCAGCAGGTGACCGCCCTTGCGGTCGGCGTTGTTGACGATGGCGTCGAAGACGGCCATCCGCCGCAGCGAGGGCTGGCGGCTGCGGATCAGCACCATCAGGTCGGTCTCGGGGTCGGTGTCGATCCACAGCTGGCACATTCCCGGGCCGAAGGGGCCGTCGCGGTAGACGGTGGGCGGCACGATCCGCCAGCCGATCGCCGCGGAGACCTCGTAGGCTGCGACCTCGCGGGCCGCCAGGGTGCCGTCGGGGAAGTCCCACAGGGGGCGTTCGCCCCGTACCGGCTTGTACACGCAGGCCGCCGCGAGCCCGCCGAGCCGTACCGAGCAGTAGAGCGTCATGTTGGTCGCCTCGACCAGGCGGCCCGCCACGTCCAGTTGGCCGTCACGGAGCAGACGCGTCGCGGTCTCGTCGTCCAGCCCCGCGGCCGGCGCCGCACTCAGCGTCGGCTCGCTCTCAGCACTCATTCGCCTCCTCCAGCAGATGAAGCGCTACTACCCCGGTAACCGTTGAGCCGCACACAAATATGCCCCTCGGGATCGAGAGGCTGGGCGCAGAGCGGGCAGGGCGGGCGGCCGGCCGCGACGAGCGCCATGGCCCGCTTGGTGAAGGCCCTCGCGGCGCCGGCACTGATGTGCACGCGCAGCACCGTGGGCTCGACGAGCGGGGACGGCTCGAACTCCTCGTCCTCGGCGACGGCCTCCTTGGCCTCGATGACCACCTGCGCGGCCTCGGGGTCCCAGGCCAGGGCCATGACGCCGACGCGGAAGTCCTCGCTGATCGGCACGTCGAGGGGGGCGTTGTCCGCCAGCGCGGCCGGGGCGACGGCGGGCACGGGAACGTTGCCCTCACCGCGTCGCAACACCTCGTCGAGCAGCTCGTCGAGGCGGTCGGCCAGCGCCGCTACCTGGAACTTCTCCAGGGCAACGGTGGTCAGCCTGCCCTGGCCCCGCGCCTGCAGGAAGAAGGTTCGTGATCCCGGTTGCCCCACGGCACCGGCCACGAACCTCTCGGGTGGATCGTAGTCGAAGACCGGCATAGCCCGACCTTACGTGGTTCCGGATCCGCCGCCGACTGCGGCATCGCTCCCGGTGGGATTTTCTCCCCCGTCCTCGCCCTCCGAACCCTCCCTGGGGCGCAATCCGGCCACATCTCCGCCCAGGTCGTTGAGCCTGAGCACGAAGGGACGCAAGGGGGTGTAGCGAATGGCGGTGAGCGACGCCGGATCAGCCGTTATCCGCTGGAACTGGTCCAGGTGGAGTCCCATGGCGTCGGCCACGATGGCCTTGATCACATCTCCGTGGCTGCAGACGAGATAGACCGCCTTCGGGCCCAGTCGCTCGTTCCACTCCCTGACGGCCGTCACGGCGCGGTGCTGTACGGCGGACAGGGACTCTCCCCCGGGGAACGTCACCGCGCTCGGGTGGGCCTGCACGACCGGCCAGAGAGGGTCCTTGGCGAGCTCGGCGATCGGGCGGCCCGTCCAGTCGCCGTAGCGGCACTCGCCGAAGCGCTCGTCGGTCAGCACCTCCACCTCCCGCCGCCCCGCGGCGACCGCCTGCGCGGTCTCCTGGCAGCGTTCCAGCGGGCTGGAGACGATCGCGTCGAGTTCCAGGGTGGTCAGCCGCGCGGCGAGCGCCTCCGCCTGGGCCCGTCCCGCGTCACTGAGGTGCACCTCCGGGGTCCAGCCCGCGAGGACAGGACCGGTGAGGTGGGTAAGGCCGTGTCTGGCCAGCAACAAGGTCGTCACGCGGGCAAGTCTTGCAGCCTTCACTCCACTACTTTTAAGTGGCCGGGCGGTAACCTGGCCGGATCATGGAGCAGCGCTATGTGGGCCGGAGCGGCTTGTCGGTGTCCCGCCTGGGACTGGGGACGATGACATGGGGACGTGACACCGGCGCCGAGGAGGCCGCGGCGCAGCTCCGCACGTTCGCCGAGGCCGGCGGCACGCTCATCGACACCGCCGACGTCTACACCGGCGGCGACGCCGAACGGCTGCTCGGGCGGCTGCTGCGCGACTCCGTGCCGCGTTCGGAGCTGGTGCTGTCCACCAAGGCCGTGCTCACCCCTGCCGGGCGCAGGCCCCGCGACGCCTCCAGGAAACATCTGGTCGCCGCGATCGACGCCTCCCTGACCCGCCTGGGCGTCAACGAGGTCGACCTGTGGCAGCTGCACGCCTTCGACCCCGACGTCCCGCTGGAGGAGACCCTGGCCGCCGTGGACGCCATCGTGTCCTCGGGGCGGGCCGCGTACGCCGGGGTGTGCGACTACGCGGGCTGGCAGCTGGCGACCGCGGCCGTGGGGCAGCGGGCGGTCCCCGGCAGGGTGCCGATCGTCGCGGCCCAGGTCGAGTACTCGCTCCTGGCCAGGGAGGCCGAGCGCGAGCTGATCCCGGCCGCCGAGCACGTCGGCGCGGGAGTGCTCGCCTGGTCGCCGCTCGGGCGCGGGGTCCTCACCGGGAAGTACCGGACGGGCATCCCCGCGGACTCCCGGGCCGCGACCCCGCACTTCGCCGACTTCGTCACCCCCTACCTCGACGAGCGGTGCCGCCGGGTCGTGGAGTCGGTGACGACCGCCGCCGAGGGACTCGGCGTCTCACCGCTGTCGGTGGCCCTTTCGTGGGTACGCGACCAGCCGGGGGTGGCCTCCGCCATCGTCGGCGCCCGCACCCACGCGCAGCTGTCCGGGGTGCTCCAGGCCGAGGACCTGGCGCTGCCCGTGGAGATCAGGGAGGCGCTCGACGACGTGTCCGCGGACTGAGGCGCGGCACCGGAGAGGCTCCGGTGCGGACGGACTTCCCAAGAAGGACGGCCTCCCGGGGAAAAGGGCCGGCGTGCCAGGAGAACGAACGAGAAACCGAACGAGAATTCGTCTCGCGTATCACTAGTCGATACCGAATGACGACTTTCCGTGGAAAAAACGGGCCTCCCTACAAAACTGTCAAACAGGTGGCAGGGGGACACCGGGACGTCGGCGAGATTCATGGCCGACGTCCGGCCGGGGCGAAGGAGACGAGTGCGAACTGCGATGGCGGCAGGCGTTCTGGCGCTGGCGCTGGGGGGTGGAATCCCGGCGGTCGCTGTCGTGCCCGTGAGCGCCGCCCGGGCGAGTGCCGTCGCACGGCTGGACGACTGCGATCACGAAGGGCTGCTGGGCACCGTGACGGGCCGGGTCTGCCAGGCCGTGGAGGGCGTCGTGGACGGCCTCACGGAGGGCATCTCCCCGCTCGTCCCCTCACCGGCGCCCTCCGGCGGGGACGCCGCCCACGGCAACGCCGAGAACGACCCCGGGAACGGCAGGGAGAACGGCAGGGAGAACAACGCCGAGACGCACGCCGAGACGCCCGCCGAGACGGAGAGCCCGGCACCGGCCCCCTCGTCCGCCAGGACCTCCTCGGGCAAGAGCCCGTCCACCGCGAAGGAGGAGGAGGAGGAGGAGGAGAAATCCTCCGGCGGCACGCAGGCGCCCGCCGACGCCTGCGGGACCGCGGCCTCCGCCAAGTGCGCGGACTCGCCGGTGGCCCCCCTCATCGAGGAGCCGCAGGAGCCCGCAACCTCCGAGGCGCCCCGGCCCAGGGCGTCGCCGAGCCCCAGCCCGTCGGCGACCCTCTCGGCGAGCCCCTCGCGGGCCCAGGACGCCGCCCCGGCCAGGAAGAGCCCGGTTCCGGTGCCGACCGACCGGCCGCCGTTCCCCCAGCCGCCGCTCCCGGACACCAGGACGCTCACGACCGAGGTGGGCGAGCCGGTGGCCCCCAGGCCGTCACCCGTGGTCGACGCCGAGGCGCCCCGGGTGGAGTTGCTGTGGCCCGCCCCGCTGATGCAGGAGCTCCAGCGGCAGATGCCGGACGAGCACCCGGTGACCCCCAGCCGGTCGTCCGACACGGCGAGCACCGTGCTCACCACGACGGTGCTCGTCTCGGCCATTCTCGCGGTCCGCCTGCTGTACAGCAGGCGGAGGGTCAGGGAGTCGATACCGTTCGAGCCGGCTCCGCCGGGACACCACCGGGTGGCCTGACCGCGCCGCCCCGGCCCGCGGTTCCCTGCCCGGCCGCTTCACGGTCGCCGCGGCCTCGCCGCCCCGGTACGACACCGGCCCGGCCGATCACCGCCCGCCGGGCCGGGAACGGCTCAGGCTCCGATGGCGTGGACGCCGCCGTCGACGTGGACGATCTCGCCGGTCGTGGCGGGGAACCAGTCGGACAGCAGGGCGACACACGCCTTGGCCGCCGGGATCGGGTCGTTGATGTCCCAGCCGATCGGGGCCTTGGCGGGCCAGCTCTCCTCGAACTCGACGAAGCCGGGGATGCTCCTGGCGGCCATGGTCCTGATCGGGCCCGCGGCGACGAGGTTGACCCGGATGCCGTGCTTGCCGAGATCGCGGGCCAGGTAGCGGGAGCAGGACTCCAGACCGGCCTTGGCCACGCCCATCCAGTCGTACACCGGCCAGGCCTTCGTGGCGTCGAAGTCGAGGCCGACGATCGCGCCGCCCTCCTTCATGAGCGGGAGCGCGGCCACCGCGAGCGACTTGAACGAGTACGTGGAGACCTGGACGGCGGTCGCCACGTCCTCCCAGGAGGTGTTCAGGAAGTTGCCGCCCAGGGCGGTCTGCGGCGCGAAGCCGATGGCGTGCACCACCCCGTCCAGGCCGCCGAGGTGCTCGCCGACCCGGTCGGCCAGGGAGTCGAGGTGCTCGGTGTTGGTCACGTCGAGCTCCAGCACGGGGGGCGGCTCCGGCAGGCGCTTGGCGATGCGCTCGACCAGGCTGAGCCGGCCGAATCCGGTGAGCACGATCTGCGCGCCCTCCTCCTGGGCCAGCTTGGCCACCGAGAAGGCGATGGAGGCGTCGGTGAGCACCCCGGTGACGAGGAGCCGCTTGCCTTCGAGAATTCCCACGTCAGTGCCCCATTCCAAGGCCGCCGTCGACGGGGATGACGGCCCCCGTGATGTAGGCGGCGTCCTCGCCGGCCAGGAACCTGACCACGCGCGCGATCTCCTCCGGGGCGGCGTAGCGGCCCAGGGGGATGTTCTTCCGGATCTGCTCCTGGTACGCCTCGTCCAGCTCGGCCGTCATCTCGGTCTCCACGAAGCCGGGGGCGACCACGTTGACGGTGATGTTGCGCGAGCCCAGCTCCCTGGCGGCCGACCGGGCGAAGCCGATCATGCCGGCCTTGGAGGCGGCGTAGTTGGTCTGCCCGGCCGAGCCGAGCATGGCGACCACCGAGGAGATCAGCACGATGCGACCGCGCTTGAGCCGCAGCATGCCGCGGGTGGCGCGCTTGGCGACCCGGTAGGCGCCGGTCAGGTTGGCGTCGATGACGTCGGTGAAGGTCTCCTCCTTCATCATCGGCAGCAGCGTGTCCCTGGTGATGCCGGCATTGGCGACGAGCACCTCGACCGGGCCGAACTCGGCCTCGACCTTCGCGAAGGCGGCGTCCACGTCGGCCGTGCTGGTGACGTCGCAGCGCACGCCGAACAGGCCCTCTGGGGGCTGGCCGGAACGGTAGGTGACGGCGACGTCGTCGCCTGCCTGAGCGAGTTCGCGGGCGATCGCGAGGCCGATGCCGCGATTGCCGCCGGTTACGAGAACAGATCGAGCCATGGTCAGACGGTATCGGCTACCGGGGGGTAACCACCTTGTCCGGGAGGGACAAGATCACAGGGCTAGGATCGTTGACATGCGCCAGATCGACTCCGACTTCCTCGCCCTGCCTCTGCGCCGGCTGGCGGACGCGGCCCTGCAGCGCGCCCGTGACCTGGGCGCCGAGCACGCCGACTTCCGGCTGGAGCGCATCCGCGGGGAGACCCTGCGTCTTTCCGACGCCGCGTTGGAAGGTTCCATCGACGCCGACACCCTCGGTTACGCCGTACGGGTCGTCAAGGACGGCACCTGGGGCTTCGCCGCGGGCATCGAGCTCACCCCCGAGGCGGCCGTCAGGGTCGCCGAGCAGGCGGTGGAGGTGGCGGTCGTCTCCGCGGCGGTCAACCGCGAGCCCGTCGAGCTGGCCCCCGAGGCGGTGCACTCCGACGTCACCTGGATCTCCTCCTACGAGGTCGACCCGTTCGAGGTGCCGATGCGCGACAAGGCGGCGCTGCTCGCCGACTGGTCGGGCGACCTGCTGAGGGATCCCGGGGTGGACCACGTCCAGGCGTCGCTGATGCAGGTCAAGGAGCAGAAGTTCTACGCCGACACGGCCGGGACCACCACCACGCAGCAGCGGGTGCGCGTCCATCCCCGGCTGAACGCGACGAGGGTGCTGGAGGGCCGCTTCGACTCGATGCGGACGCTCGCCCCGCCCGTCGGCCGGGGGTACGAATACCTCACCGGCACCGGCTGGGACTTCCCCAAGGAGCTGGCGCGCATCCCCGAGCTGCTGGAGGAGAAGCTCCGGGCCCCCTCCGTCGAGGCGGGGCTGTACGACCTGGTGGTCGACCCGTCGAACCTGTGGCTGACGATCCACGAGTCGATCGGGCACGCCACCGAGCTCGACCGCGCCCTCGGCTACGAGGCGGCGTACGCCGGGACGAGTTTCGCCACCTTCGACCAGCTCGGCAAGCTGGTGTACGGCTCGCAGGCGATGAACGTGACCGGTGACCGCACCGTCGAGCACGGCCTGTCCACGATCGGCTACGACGACGAGGGGGTGGCGACCAGGGAGTTCGACATCGTCTCCGACGGCGTCCTGGTCGGCTACCAGCTCGACCGGCGGATGGCGCTGCTGAAGGGCCTGGGCGCCTCCAACGGCTGCGCCTTCGCCGACTCCCCCGGCCACACCCCGATCCAGCGGATGGCCAACGTGTCGCTGCGCCCGGCGCCCGACGGCCCCACCACCGAGGAGCTGATCTCCGGCGTCGACCGGGGCATCTACGTGGTCGGCGACAAGAGCTGGTCCATCGACATGCAGAGGTACAACTTCCAGTTCACCGGTGAGCGGTTCTATCTGATCGAGAACGGCAGGCTCGCCGGGCAGCTGCGCGACGTCGCCTACCAGGCCACGACGACCGACTTCTGGCGGTCGATGGCGGCGGTCGGCGGGCCGCAGACGTACGTGCTGGGCGGGGCGTTCAACTGCGGCAAGGGGCAGCCGGGCCAGGTCGCGCCGGTCAGCCACGGCTGCCCGTCGGCGCTCTTCCGCGGCGTGCGCATCCTCAACACCGTCCAGGAGAGTGGCAGTTGAGCACGCACGGCGAACGGGTGGGAGAAGGCGCCGGCCAGGAGGCCCGGCGGGAGAGGAACGGGATGACCCCTCAGGAGATGATCGAGAGAGTTCTCGAACTCTCCACGGCCGACGACAACGTCGTGATCGTGGACGAGACCTCGAGCGCCAACCTGCGTTTCGCGGGCAACACCCTCACCACCAACGGCGTGTTCCGTTCCGCGCAGCTGACCGTGATCTCCATCGTGGGCCGCGGCGTGGGCGTGGTGTCGCGGGCGGCGGTCCGCCCCGACCAGCTCGACGACGTCGTGGCCGCCGCCGACCACGCCGCCGAGGACGCGCGGCCGTCCGAGGACGCCCGGCCGCTGCTGGAGGGCACCCGCTCGGGCGACTGGGACGCCCCCGCGGAGACGACCTCGATCGGGGTGTTCGGCGCCTTCGCCCCCGCCCTGGGCGAGACCTTCGCCACGGCCGAGGCCGGCGGGCGCAGGCTGTACGGGTTCGCCGAGCACACCGTCACGACGACCTTCGTGGGCACCTCGACCGGCACCCGGCTGCGGCACACCCAGCCCACCGGCCGCCTGGAGCTGAACGCCAAGTCGCCCGACATGAGGCGCTCGGCGTGGACCGGCGTGTCCACCCGGGACTTCTCCGACGTCGACGTGACGGCCCTGGACGCCTCGCTGGCCCGGCGCCTGGATTGGGCGAGGAACCGCGTCGAGCTGCCCGCGGGCCGGTACGAGACGCTTCTGCCGCCGACGGCCGTGGCCGACCTGATGACGTACCTGTACTGGACGGCCGGGGCGCGCGACGCCCTGGAGGGACGCACGGTCTTCTCCAGGCCCGGTGGCGGCACCCGCGTCGGCGACGTCCTGTCCGAGCTGCCGGTCCGCCTGTACGGCGACCCCTCGGCGCCGGGCGTCGAGTGCCCGCCGTTCGTGGTGGCGCACGCCTCCGGCCGGGAGAACTCGGTGTTCGACAACGGGCTGCCGATCGAGCCCACCGACTGGATCTCCGGCGGCAGGCTGGCCAACCTGCTGCAGACCCGGCACTCGGCCGAGCTGACCGGCCTGCCGGTGACCCCGGCCGTCGACAACCTGATCATGCGGGGGCCCGAGGGCGGGCGGTCGCTGGAGGAGATGATCGCCTCCACCGAGCGCGGCCTGCTGCTCACCTGCCTGTGGTACATCCGCGAGGTCGACCCGCAGACGCTGCTGCTGACCGGGCTGACCCGCGACGGCGTCTACCTGGTGGAGAACGGCGAGGTCGTGGGCGAGGTGAACAACTTCCGCTTCAACGAGAGCCCGGTGGACCTGCTGCGCCGCCTCACCGAGATCGGCGCCTCCGAGCAGACCCTGCCGCGCGAGTGGAGCGACTACTTCAACCGCGCGATCATGCCCCCGATCCGGGTGCCCGACTTCAACATGTCGACGGTGAGCCAGGCCAGCTAGGCCCTCGCCGGGTACGGGCCGTTCAGCGCTGGACGAGCGGGATGGTGTGCACCGTCTCCCAGCGCTGCCCCGCCACCACGCGGGCGGTGGCGTCGGTGAGGTCGTAGACGACCGACCAGCGGGTGTGCGGCTGGGCCACCCGCCGGAGCAGGCCCATCGCGTCGCGCCAGTCCCGGGTGGCGGGCAGCCCCTCGGCGAGCGTGCGGTAGCGGTGGTCGGCCCGGCGCTGGGCGGCGGACGTGCCGGTCATGCCGAAGTTGGTGAGCATGCGGTCGTCGATGACGTTGAGCCTGCCCCCTGCGTACTCCACGACGGCCGACCCGCCCGCCGCGTCGGCGATGAGGTAGTGGATCTGCGGCCCGATCGTGAAGTCGACGTCGTAGCGGCGCATGATCGCCAACGCCTCGTCCACGGTCGCCGCCTGGTCGAGCATCATCCGGATGACGCGCACGCTGGTGATGTCGGGGCGGTCGGGAGAGCGGGCGGGCAGCCCGCCCTCGGGCGAGGTGGCCATGCCGATCGCCAGGCCCTTCTCGTTGACCCCGTCGTAGGGGGCGAGCACCGCGTGGGCCATCCTGCGGCGGTCGGGCGCGGCGGACAGGTCCGGCGGCGCGGAGCCTCCGATCAGGTGGAACAGGTCGACGACGGAGACCGAGGCGTAGCCGTCGGGCGGGTCGGCGTGCACGATCAGCGCCGGGTTGGGATCCCAGTCGAAGTTGCGGCCGAACAGCGGCCGGTCGCCGCCGAGGGCGAACAGGGAGCAGGCCCAGCCGTCGGCGCGCCCCGCCAGCTCCTCCTCCCCCAGGGGCGCCTCGAGGTCGTACGACCCGTGGTAGGTCATCTCGTACAGCGGCAGGTCGTCGATCTTGCGGAGGCTGCCTATCGTCCGCGCGACGTCGGCGGCGCTCTGGCGCAGCAGCGGTTCCTCCCGCGTTCCGGCCCGCGGCCCGGCGTCGGTGGTGGTGGGCGCGGGGGCGGTGGTGGGCGTGGTTCGCGAGACGGCCCCGGTGGCGGCGGGCACCGGGGCGGGCATCGGGGCGGGCACTGTGGGCGCGCCGCCCGCCGGGGTGGCGCAGCCGGCCGGGAGGATCATCGCCGCGGCCAGCGCGGCCCGTGCCACCGCGGCCGCCGCCGCACCGGGCGGCCTTCCCGCCCTCGGACCCCGGGTCTCCTTCATCCCCGTAGTCTGCGGTACCGGACATCCGTCGTACAGGCTCAGTCGTCCTCCAGGCGGAATCCGATCTTCATGCCGACCTGGAAGTGGCCGATCTCCCCCTCCTCGATGTGCCCTCTGATCTCGGTCACCTCGAACCAGTCGAGATGACGCAGGGTCTGGGAGGCGCGGCGGACCCCGTTGCGGACGGCGGCCTCGACGCTCTCCCCCGAAGTGCCGACTATCTCGGTCACCCGATACGTTCGATCTGTCATCCCCTGCTTCTTCCCGGAAAGCCACGATTACATGACCGTTCGCACCCAGCCGATATGAGGCCTAGATTGGGAATCGTGAAGGGATGGCGCAGGCGCCCGGTGGTTCATCAGGTGACGGACGCCCAGCCCTCCCTGAGCGCCGACATCGGCAAGCGCGAGAAGAGCTACTTCATCAAGATGGGGATCCGGCTGATCTGCCTGGTCCTCGCCTTCACGGTGCCCGCTCCGATGCCCGTGCGGCTGCTACTCTTCGCCGGAGCGATCTTTTTACCATACGTTGCCGTGATCGGGGCCAACGCGCCACCGCGCGGGGTTCCGCATGTCCCTGACGTGGAAGATTCCGGACAAAGTGAGATTCCACGCCACCGACGCGAGATCGGGTCGTGACTAAGTCTTGACGCACCCCAAGGGTAGTAGGTGTACGCTTTAGCCAAGTGCCCTGGTCCCCCGTCGGGGCACTGTTGCCGGCGTTCCGGGCCCCCGTCGGAACGCCGATGAAGCGACGCCGGGTGGTTTGCCCCCGTAACCACCCGGCGTCGCCCTTTTCTCAGACTTTTACATTAAAGCGCCTTGGCTTTTGGCATTATTTGTCGCCCAGCGTCTCGGTCGTCGCCTGTTCCCAGTTGCGTGCCAGCGTGGTCAGCCGCTCCACGACGTCCGGCGGCGCCGTGCCCGCCCCCTGGGCCAGGCCGAGCAGATAGGCCGTCAGCGGCGCGGCGGGCCTGGCCACCCCGTGCGCGACCTCCTTGGTCAGGTCCAGCACCTCGTCGCGGTCCATCACCGCGGGATCGATGCCCAGCTCCCGGCAGACCAGCGCGGTCCACTCCGTCAGCACGTTCACATCTCGCTCCTTGTCCGCGGTCGCGCCCGTCCCGCGCCGTCACCGCTCTCGCGGCCCTCGCCGGGACCCACGCCTCCGCCGCCGGAGCCCGGCTCCACCGTCCGGGCCCGCTGTAGATCGTCCATGGTGTCGCAATCGAACCACGGCTGCCCGGTGAGATGAAGCGTGACCGGGGCGAGCGGGGCGAGCAGCCCGTGCAGCGACCGCCCCTCGTAGCGGGCGAGCGCCCGCGCCAGGCTCCGCGCGTGCCACACCCCGGCGAGCCACTGCTCGCGCCCGCCGTCGTCGAGGAGCACCGCCCCGGCCCGGGGCCCGCCGGCCTCTCCGGCGCACGTCCCGGCCCCGCCCGGAGAGGGCCCCGTTCCCGCGTACGGCGCCGTGTCCCGCCCGTCCCCCGCCCCGGCGGCGTCCAGCAGCGCGTTCACGTGCTCGGCGGTCAGGAACGGGAGATCGGCGGCGAGCAGCGCCACCCACGGCGCGGTCACCTCGGCCAGACCCGCACGAAGCGCCGGGACGGGGCCGCCTCCCGGCGGGTCCTCACGCCGGAAGATCGCGCGCGGCAGCCCGGGGCGGGGCGGCCCGACGACGATCAGCCGTGCCGCGCCGGGCACGGCGGCGGCCACCGACTCGACCAGCGGGCGGCCGGAGACGTGCAGGCCGGGCTTGTCCCGCCCGCCGAGCCTTCGCGCGAGACCGCCCGCCAGGATGCAGGCGTCGTGGCGGGCGGTCATCGGACACCTCCGGGTCTCCGGGCGAGGACGTCAGCCGCCGATGGCGGACATCGGGCGGGACGGCTGCAGGAAGGTCGGGTCGTCGATGCCGTGACCGGCCTTCTTGATCCGGACCGCGGATCGCCAGCGCTCTGCGATCTCGTCGTCACCGGCGCCGGCGCGCATCGCGGCCCTCAGGTCGGACTCGTCGGTGGCGAACAGGCAGTTGCGGATCTGGCCGTCGGCGGTGAGCCGTACCCGGTCGCACGCGCCGCAGAACGGCCGGGTGACCGAGCCGATGACCCCCACCCTGGCCGGGCCGCCCTCGACGAGGAACAGCTCCGCCGGGGCGCTGCCGCGCTCCGCCGAGTCGGCGTCGACCAGGTCGAAGTCGGCCTTGAGCATGGCGAGGATCTCATCAGCCGTGATCATGTTCTCCCGGCGCCAGCCGTGCTGGGCGTCCAGTGGCATCTGCTCGATGAACCGGAGCTCGTAGCCCCGCTCAAGGCAGTAGCGGAGCAGCGGCACGGCCTCGTGGTCGTTGATCCCGCGCATCAGCACCGTGTTGACCTTGACAGGGCGCAGTCCGGCGGCGTCGGCCGCCTCCAGCCCGGCCAGGACGTCGGCCAGGCGGTCGCGGTGGGCGAGCTTCTTGAAGGTCTCGCGATCGAGGGTGTCGAGGGAGACGTTGACCCGGTGCAGACCGGCGGCGGCCAGGGCGTCCGCCATCCGGCTCAGCCCGATCCCGTTGGTGGTCAGCGAGACCTGCGGGACGGGGTCGAGCGCGGTGGTGCGGGTCACGATGTCGATGAGCTCGCGGCGGAGCAGGGGCTCGCCGCCGGTGTAGCGGACCTCGGTGATACCGAGCCGTTCCACCCCGATGGTGACCAGCCGGACGATCTCGTCGGCGGTCAGCAGCTCGGGCTTCGGCAACCATTCGAGGCCCTCGGGTGGCATGCAGTAGGAGCAGCGCAGGTTGCAGCGATCAGTGAGGGACACCCGCAGATCAGTCGCAACGCGACCGAACGAGTCCTGCAACACGGGACGCCACCTCCCAGTCGATCACCTGTTGGGACAGGGGGCCAGCCTACGGCCAGCCCCCCGCCCGGCCCTAAAGCAGGCCCTTAACGTTTCAACATCACCACGAGATGGTTGATTCCTGATGAGATGACCTCGTACGCCCCGGCCCGATCGGCCCGCCCCCTGACACGGATCGGTTGCCGCGGATGGGCGGCGGTCCCGACCGGGCCGGCCCGCGTCGCCACGACCGGCCGGATGTCCTCGTACCCGCGGGGCACGCCGAGCGGTCACGACCTACGACGCCCGATAAAATGAGTGGGATCTCATGCGGAACGTGGGCAAACTGGATCTCGCAACCAAGGAGATCATGATGCCGAACCAGCCCGCACCGAACCTGGTGTCGTGGGCCAGCGAGATCGACGAGAGTACGATCATGCAGGCCGCGCGCGCCGCCCGCCTGCCGTTCGTCTCCGGACACGTCGCTCTCATGCCCGACGCGCACATCGGCATCGGCGCGACGGTCGGATCGGTGATCCCGACCGAAGGGGCGATCATCCCGGCCGCCGTCGGCGTCGACATCGGCTGCGGCATGGTCGCGACCGAGACCACGCTCACCGCCGCCGACCTCCCGGACACCCTCGATGCCCTGATGCCGCTGGTGGAGAGGCGGATCCCGGCCGGCGTCGGCAAGGGCCACGACGACCCGTCCATGGACCGCGCGCTCAGCGACCTCGGCCGCCCGCACACCGGCCTGACCCCTCAGCAGGAGAAGAAGGTGTCGCTGCAGTTCGGCACCCTCGGATCCGGCAACCACTTCGTCGAGGTCTGCCTCGACGAGCGTGACCGGGTCTGGACGGTGCTGCACTCGGGCTCGCGCGGCATCGGCAACCTGCTCGCCACCAAGCACATCGTCGACGCCAAGAAGATGATGAAGAGGCAGGCGATCGGCCTGGAGGACCCGGACCTGGCCTACCTGGTGCAGAACACTCCGGAGTTCACCGCCTACATCGAGGACATGCTGTGGTCGCAGGCCTATGCCATGGCCTCGCGCGCCCGGATGGACAAGGTGCTGAGCAATGCCCTGTTCCGGGTCGCCGGCAAGGGGCAGCGGCTCCGGACGATCAACTGCCACCACAACTTCACCCAGCGGGAGACGCACGACGGCAAGGATCTGTGGATCACCCGCAAGGGAGCCATCAAGGCCGACACGGGCGACGAGGGCGTGATCCCGGGCTCGATGGGCACGCGCTCGTACATCGTGCGCGGGCTCGGCAACCCGATGTCGTACAACTCCTGCTCCCACGGAGCCGGCCGCAGGATGTCGCGCACCCGGGCGAAGCGGGAGCTCACCGCCACGTCCCTCACCGAGGCGATGCGCGGCCGCACCTGGAACGCGGACCGCGCCGCCGCCCTGGTGGACGAGCACCCGCAGGCCTACAAGCCGATCGACCAGGTGATGGCGGACCAGAAGGACCTGGTCGCGATCCAGCACACGCTGCGCCAGGTGTTCAACTACAAGGGCTGAGCCCGCGCCTCCCGTGCCCCGAAGCCGCCTCGGCGCCCGCAACCGTCCAGGGCCGTCGACGGCCCTGGACGAGCGTCACGGGGACAGCGGGAGGCGGACGACGAAGCGCGCACCCTGGGCACTGTCCTGGATGGTGAGCGTGCCGCCGTGGCTCTCGGCGATCTGCCGGGCGATGGGGAGACCGAGTCCGACACCTCCCGCGTCCCTGCTCCGGGCGGTGTCCAGCCGGGTGAACCGCTGGAACACCGTCTCTCGCTGGTCGGCGGCGACTCCCGCACCGTCGTCGAGCACCTCCAGTTCCGCGGCCTTCTCCGGGAGTCGTGGGTCGCCGTCCGCGCGTCGTACAGTGATCGTGACCGTGGAGGAGGCGTGTCGCTGGGCGTTCTGGACCAGATTGCCGATCAACTGGCCCAGCCGCACCCGGTCACCGCTGACCGTCACGCCCTTTGCCAGGTGCTGGACGATCTTCCTGCTCGGCTTGTGGCCCTTCAGTTCCGTGGTGACGAGCTCGGCGAGATCCACGATTCGTCGCTCGTACGGTACGCCCGCGTCCAGGCGGGTGAGCGTCAGCAGGTCGGCGGCGATCGACTGAAGCCGTTCCACGCTCGGGAGCACGGCGTTGCACAACTCGGCCGGGTCGACGTCCTGCGGCGCCATGAGGGCGACCTCCATCTGGGCGCGGATGGCGGTGATCGGGCTGCGCAGCTCGTGGGAGGCGTCGGAGCAGAACCGTCGTTGCTGCTCCAGCACGCCCTCCAGCCGGTCAAGTGTCTGGTTGACGCTGCGGGCCAGCCGGTGGATCTCGTCCTTGGCCGCGGGGACCGGGACCCGACGGCCGAGGTCGGTGCTCTGGATGTGGTCGAGCTGGGCCCGGATGGCGTCCACGGGTTTCAGCGAGCGGGTGACGGTGTGCCGCGCCCCGCAGGCCACCGCGATCGTGAAGATGACCGTCCCCGCGACCAGCAGGGCCGTCACACCCGGATAGACGGCGAACGGCGGCGTCGGCGCGGCACTGTAAATGGTCCAGTCCCCGTTGCGGAACACCTGCTGCGCGACGACGATGTGGCAACGGCCTGACGCGAAGACGGAGTGGCAGATGACGGCGCTGGCCACCCGGTGAGGGGACTTCGGGGTGAAACGCGCCATGGCCGGCTGGTTCCGCAGATCTCTGGTCGCCGCGACCACCCTTCCTTGGGGATCGACCACCTGGATGGGGCGGATCAGGTTCTGCGGGATGGGCGGAAGTGGATCGACGAGTTTTCCATGGTCGACGTAGTAGGCGGCCAGCTCCCCCACAGCGGTCACCTCCTTGGTGAGTTCGCCGGTGGCCGTCCTGTTGATGACGAACAACAGGACGATGGAGAACACGACGCACAGCGAACCCACCGCCACGCCGGTGAACAGCGCCAGGCGGCCTCTGATCGTGCGGCGTTCAAACCTCATGACGCCCCCCCGTTCACGGATGGGACCCGGGGCAGCCGGAGGACGAAGCACGCACCGCCGGTGGTGCTCTCCTCGACGTTCAGGGTTCCGTGATGCGCGTGGGCGATGTCACGGGCGATGGCGAGGCCGAGGCCGGTGCCGTTGTGATCGAGCCGGCGGGCGTCGTCCAGCCGGGTGAGACGGTGGAACACACGCTCCCTGTCGCCGAGCGCGATTCCCGGCCCGTCGTCGCTGACCGCGAGCTCGACCACGGCGTGAACGGCGTGCACATCGACGCATACCTGGTGCGTGCAGTGCCTTTGGGCGTTGTCCAGCAGGTTGGCGAGCAGCCGGCCGATCTGGATGGGCACCGCGTTGACGATGCTGCCGGACGCGAGGTGGAGCTGTACCGGACGCTGATCCGACCGTCGGGAAACCTCGGCCCGGACGAGTGCCGCGAGATCCAGGTGCTGTTGTTCGGCGGCCGCGCCGGTCCCCACGCGGGCCAGGAACAGCAGGTCATCGGTGATCGCCTGGAGCCGCTCCACCTGGCCCAACATCGTTTCGACCAGGTCAGGAAGCCGAACCCCGCCGAGATCCTGTTGCGCCTCCTCCAGCTGCGCGCGCAGTCCGGCTATGGGAGTACGCAGCTCGTGGGAGACGTCCGAGGCGAACCGCCGATGGGAGCGTTCCAACTCCTGAAGCTCCTCCTTGCCCTCGTTCAGGCGCTGCAGCGCATTGTTGATCGTCCGGCACAGACGGGCCACCTCTCGCGCGTTGGCCGGTTCGGAGATGCGCGTGCGCAGGTCGCCGAAGTCGATCACTGCCAGTTCGGAGCGCACCACGTCCACAGGGCGCAACACCCGGCCGGTCACCTTCCAGGTGGCGTACGTGGCCAGGGAGATCAGCGCGACAGCCTCGATCACCAGGATCAGGTGACGGGAGTCCGGCGACAGGAAACCCGCGGCCCGCGGCCCCGCGGCGCGAACCGGCGAGGCGGCCGAGCCGCTGGATCCGGACGCCGACAACCGCGGCTCGCGGTGGCGCAGGGACCATCGGCTCGCCTGGCCGGGGAGCGGCCCCAGGGCGGCGGCCGGTGAGGCGGCCGGATGGTGGCCCCGCGCCACGGTCCGGGTCCGGCCGAGGTCGGCGGCACGCGATCGCAACCGGCCGGGTGCCGTTCCGGAGCCGGTCTCATCGGCAGCGGGCACGGCCCGCTGAGGGGCTTCCTGCCCTCGGGCGGTGCGTGCGTGGTCCATCGAGTACATCCCCGCCCCCGCGACGAGGAGGGTGAGGAGGGTGAGGACGGTCACGGCGGTGGTCAGCAGGGTGATCTGTCCCCGGACCGATCCCGGCCCGCGTCGGATGGCCCGTGTCAGTGACCTCGTACGAGCCGACTTCCACCTCCGGCCTACAAGCGGCAGGCGCAGGTGACGCCCGCTTATACTCGTGCGACCTGTTGGACCGGGCGACCGCTCCTGAACAGGGTCGTCACCCGCCTGCGGGGAACGGGTGCGGGGCCGGTCGGCGGGGTCGATCGCAGAAGGCGCACGAGGCGAACAGCAGGGCTTCGGCAGACGGTGAGGCGGATCCTTCGCCCCGCGACGCCAATGGTCGTCATCACCGGTCTCCCCGCACGTGGGCTTCCTGAAGAGCGACGTCTCCGGGGACGGGAGATCGGCCCGCCGCCCCCATGATCTGTCGGTCAGCAGACGCACAAGGCCCGTGGCGATCACCATCCACGTGAGCAGGGTGATCAGGGGCCACATGAGTATCATCCAGTTGTCGTACGGGTCCGCCATTACCATCCTTCTGAAAAACAGATTCGAGGGGGATGCCGGAGTTCCGAGGGGACCGGGAGCCGCTACCGGCGGGTCGCCACCGCCGTCACTCCCTTACGCTCCTCAGCCGAGGGGATCCTTTTCGCGCCACTTCACCGGGAATGAGTGAACGGTATGAGCTTGGCCTTCGACCAAAGGCCGCCGTATCGCACATTTATGCATGTTTGTACCTCTGCGCTCCGCGCGTGCGACCATCGGTTTGGAGCTCGGTTGGAGTGGGCTTGGCCCCTGTTTTACGGACGTCCAAGGTCAGGTGTTCGCCCTCGCGGCCATGTCGCACGACGAGAAGCGCGGGAAGGACGAAGCCGGGTGAAGACCTTGCGCGCTTGAGCGGGCAACGGCTTTCTTCGCTAAGTGACGTTACGGAGGCCGGGGAACATCGCGGGCCCCCTCCGGCCCCGTACTTGACACGGCTGACATCTGGGTGGTTCATGGGCCTATGGGGCATTCATCCCGCCGTGACCGTGAAACTGCTGATGAGCCCGATCTCCATCAGTCGTCGTGGCCTGGTTGGCGTGGCCGCGCGCGGGAGTGGCGGCTCGTCGTCGGGTTGCTGCAGGCGGCCAAGATCGGCCGGGGCGGGATCATACTGGTCGAGGGCCGGTCGGGCGTCGGAAAGAGCCGTCTGCTCGACATGGCCGTCACCGCGGCGGCGAGGGCGGGGTTGGAGATCGCCCAGGGCACGGCGGACGAGCTGACCCAGCTGATACCGCTGGCCCCGCTGACATCGGCGCTCGGACAATCCGGCTGTGCGCTTCCCGCAGACGATCACATGACCGTCTCCGGTCCGGCCGATCAGCGACTGCTGCTGGTGGAGCGACTACAAGGCCCCCTGGAGCAGCGGGTGGCTCAAAAACCGCTGCTCCTCACCTTGGACGACCTGCAGTGGGCCGACCCGATAACCCTGCTGGCGCTGCGGTCGATGACCAGAGACCTCGCCTCCTACCCGCTCGTATGGATGCTGACCCGCACCAGCGGCAGCGGCGATGGCCCCCGCCTCAACTGTCTGTTCGACGTACTGGAACGTGACGGCGCGAGCCGGATCACGTTGGAGGCGCTGGACGAGCGAGCAGTGGCCGACGTCGTCACCGACGTCCTCGGGGCAGCGCCCGAACCGGACGTGCTGGCCCTGGCCGACATCGCGGACGGCAATCCCTTCCTGCTCGTCGATCTTCTGGAGAAACTCAAAAGCGAGTGCGTCTTCCGGATCGCCGACGGTCACGCACGGATGATCTCGGCACGACTGCCGTGTGCTCAGGCGATCACCCAGGAACGTCTGGAGGAGCTGTCCGCACCGACCAGGCACATGCTGCAGGGCGCCGGAATCCTGGGCCGTTCATTCTCGGTGAGAGATCTGACCGAGATATTCGGCGAATCGACCAGTGGCCTGTTGCCGATGCTGGAGGAGGCGATGGCGGCCGGCATCGTCGAACCCGCCGGGGACGAGCTCGCCTTCCGGCACGATCTGCTGTGGCAGGCGGTGATCGGAACCATCCCCGCCCCCGTACGCCGGGCCCTGCACCACGACGCGGCAGAGATGCTGCTCAACCGAGGCGGGTCGGCCGTTCCCGCCGCCGCGCACCTCATTCACAGCGCCGGCCGCGGTGATACGTCCGCACTCCTTGGACTGGACCAGGCGGCACGGGAGGTGCTGCGGTCCTCACCTCAGACCGCCGCCGACCTCGCCCTGCGGGCGCTGGAACTCAGCGGCTCCACCGACCCCGGCTGGTTCGGTCGCGCCACCACCGCGGTCGACGCCCTGACGGTCATCGGACGGCTGTCCGAGGCGGCCGATCTTGCCCGTGCCGCGCTGGGCAGGGCCCCGGCCTGCCACGCGCCTCGCCTGCGATGCGCGCTGGCGCACATCCTGCTGCTGAGCGGCCGACCGGCGGATGCGGTATCCGAGGCCGAAAGCCTGCTCGCCAGAAAAGACCTGCCCGAGGACCTTCGCGGCATCGCCGAATGGACGATGTTCTGGGGGCTTACCTGGCTGAACGACTTCCAGAAAGGACGGAAACAGGCGGAAGCCGTTCTGGCCGATCGAGAGCGGCACACCGATGCCGCCGTGGTCGGAGCTCTCCTGCTGCTCGCCCGGTTCGCGATGGTCGATGGGCGGATCGCCGACTCGTTCGCGCGTCTTTGCGAAGCCCTGCGCATCACCGACAGCGGCACCGCCGAAGCCATCCAGCGCCCGTACACGCGCCTGATACTGAGCCTCCACTACAGAGCCGTGCGTCAGTTCGATGCGGCCGACATCGCCATCCAGGCCGCGGAGGAGGAGATCAACGACCTCGGGCTGACCGTGCTCGCCGCACAACCCGCGCTGTTCCGCTCCGTTCTGAATCTGGGCGTCGGTCGACTTGACGACGCCGCCGCCGAGGCCCAAGCCGGGAAAACGATCGCCGAAGAGCTGGGCACACACGGGTTCATCCGCGTCGGGCTGTCCATACTCGCTGTCCTTGCCCTGCGGCGGGGCGACATCGACGCCGCGGTCGGGCACATCGAACGCTTCCAGTCCGTCCACGCCGCGCCCGAGATGTTGTTCGGATCGGTGTGGGAAAGGTGGGTGATGGCGGCGGTGGCCGAGGCCCAAGGTGATCCCGGACGGGCGATCGACATCCTTCACACGATCTACACCGACGAGGAGGAGCGGCGCTGGGCACTCCTCACGACGCCTCTCACGGCCGCCTGGATGACCCGGCTGGCGCTGGCCGCGGCGAACCGTCCGTACGCGCAGGCCATCGTTGACACGGCCGAGTACCTGGCCAGAAACAACCCGGACTTCCCCATCTTCGCCACCACGTTCGCCCACGCCCGCGGCATTTTCCATCAGGACCCCGGCGCGTTGACCGCCGCCGCCGATCAGCCCGAACCGTGGGCACGCGCCTTGGTCGCCGAAGACCTCGGCGTCCTGTGGGCCACCGATTCCGGCGCCGATGCCTCGGTGAAGGCCGTCGAGTGCCTGGATGAGGCGCTCGACGGCTACGAGCGCATCGGTGCGCTCTGGGACGTGGCCCGGGTGCGAGCCCGGCTGCGGGCACTGGGTGTACGGCGCCGCCACTGGGCCCGGTCCCAGCGGCCGTCTTTCGGATGGGACAGCCTCACCGACACTGAACGCGCGGTGGCCGACCTGGTCGCCCGAGGTATGACCAACCGCCAGGCCGCCGAGCGGATGTTCCTCTCCCCCCACACGGTGTCCACCCACCTTCGCCGGATGTTCGGCAAACTCGACATCGCGTCCCGTGCCGAGCTGGCTCGCATCGTCGCCGAGAAACGCCCCGACCTCCGCAGGACCTCTCAGGCCCGATGACTGAGATCACGGTGTCGCGAGGCCGGCCCAGGCGGCCGGCGCGAACCTGTCGCCTGGAGCGACGTCGTGGCGGCAGGAGATCGCTCCGGGTCACATCCCGAACGCGATCGACAAGGCCGGAACCGCCGGCCACCTCGCGACTCGACGACCATCGAGTCGCGGCGTTACGCGGGACAGCGGGGCGGCCGGACGCGCTTCCCCGTCAGGCGTGGGCGAGGTGCCGGACCGCCTGACGGCCGTGGCCGAGGGCCCGCCCGGCGATGAAAGCCGACATCGCCACGCTGACCGCCGCGCTCGCCGCCACCGCTGCCGCGAAGGAGGCCGTGACCCCCTCGGCACCCATGAGCATCAGGACGGCGATCGGCAGCCAGGCCAGGGCGGTGGCTCCGGCGGCGACGGCGAGCAACCGGCCGGCGGCACGGACGCCGGGGGCGAGCATGGGATCCCCGGCCGCCTTCGAAGGCAGCGCCAGGAGGAAGGCGAGCATCATCGGCACGAAGAAGCCGCCGGTCATGGCGTTGCCGAACACTCCCATCGGAAACCCGAAGTCCAGGAACACCATGCTCACGTACAGCCAGCCGAACAGTGCCGCTGGAACCAGGCACAGGGGCGCGAAGGCGATCACCTCGAAGGGGGCGGAAAGCTCGCTGCGTCTGATCACCCTCACCGCGTTCACCAGCAGCGGGAGCATCGCGAGCACGGCGATCATCGGTGCCGTCGTGAACACCGTGGTGCTCACGACGGCCAGCGGCTCCGCGACCGGCCCGTGCTCCAGAGCGTGCGACCACGTGGCCTCCAGGCTGGCCACCTGCCGGATGCCGGGGTTCCAGAGGTAGGTGAGCGCGATGCCGCCGACGATCAGTACGGCGGCGGGCGGAGTTCGCACGGCGGAGCCTCCTGGGATCAGGTCACGGTTGATCCGGGCGTCGAACGCGCCCGCGAGGAGATCGGCCACCGTGCGAAGCCGCACCGGGCGCGCCTCGATCAGCTCGCGGACCTCCTCCTCGTAGCGCCTGCGCCACGCCATGGGATAGAGCCGCAGCACTCCGACGGCCAGCGCCCGCATCATGACGACCCCCAGGCGACCCCCGCGCGCCTGGCGCCCGTCCGCTCGATCCGGCGCAGCGTCGCGAGCTGCTCGGTGAGCGCGCCCCTGCCGCTCTCCGTGAGCCGGTACGGCTTGCGTCGCTCGCCGGAGGCGACCTGCTCGATCCAGTCGCGCTTCTCCAGGCGCATGAGCGCCCCGTAGAGGGTGCCGGGCTCCAGAGCCGTCCCGGAGAACCCCTCGATGTCCTGGATCATCCGGTAACCGTGTTTGTCGCCCTCGGCGAGGCTGATGAGCACGAGCAGTGCCACATCGGTGAAGCGCCCGAGGTCCTGTGTTCGACGTCCCATCTATTCAGTAAAACTTAGTAAGTTGGACTAAGCAAGGGTGCCGGCGCGCCCGCCGTCGGCGACCGGCGAGGGAGACGGCGGGGCGCGCCGGGAGGGCTCAGAGCCCGAGCTTGGACAGTTCGTCGCTGGTGAAGGTGAGCTTCACGACGGGGGAGGTCTCGTCGCTCATGAAGGCGTAGAAATCGAGGTCCCAGAAGGGGTTGGGAGGCTCACCCGGAACGGCGTCCTTGACCCCCTGGACGCCAGGCGTGCCGCTCTTGTGGCGGGCGTACCACTGGTCGACGAAGAAGCAGTCGGGGCCGTAGGTCCTGATGTCGCCCACATCGCCCTCGGCGCGTCCCACGACGACGTAGGCGTGCCCGGCGCCCCCGGTGGTGTCGCGGAAGTTGACCAGCTCCACCTTGACGCCCGAGCCGAGCAGCTTGGGCTGGTCGGCGAGCATCCCGATGACGCAACAGGCGAAGAGCGTGCAGTTGGCGCCGGTGAGCCCGCGGTAGTTGGCCCGCCCGGTCGCGACGTACCCGCTCTTGAGCTTCTCGCGGGCCTCGGCGAACGTGGCCTGGGTCACCGGCCCGCCGAGCCCCGCCTCCTTGCCGATCGCCGGCAGGCGCACGGGCTTGAGGTCGGAGAACTGCTGCCCGTCGGGAATGATTTCTGGAACGTTCCCACCACCGGCCGCGATTTGCAGCTTCTTGATGACGACGTCGTCGTCCAGCAGCTGCGGCCAGGGGTTCCACAGCTTGGCCGTGGCCATCTTCGTCTTGGTGATCGCCGCCTGTACGGCCGCCATCCGTGTCTGCTTCGGGGTCGCGTGCGTGGTCTGACTCATGGTGATCTCCCAATTACTTTTCCGGAGGAACCATGACACTTCCACCGCGTTTCCCCGGTGGCAACGGGATGGCCTTTTGTGGCCAGAACAGGGGCGCCCGCGAGGATCCGGGCGGAGTTCACCCGGCCGCGCTCGCGCCCTCCCGACGGGGCCGGGAGTGCCGCGGGGCGGCGGTCCGGGCATCGGCGGACCGTCCGGGTGAGTGTCACGATGCCGGGGCGCCCGCGGCGGCCCGGCCTGGTGGACGCCGGTGGACCTCAGAGGCGGTAGTCCCAGCCGAGCAGGCCCGCGCGCAGGTCGCCGGCGAGGCCGCGGACGTAGTCGAGCTCGGCCTTGAGCACGGCCCGCTGGTACTCGGACTCCACCAGGAAGACGCGGGGCAGGAATCTCCCGCCCTCGGTCAGGTCGGTGTCCAGCTCCGACAGCCGCGTCTCCAGCGAGGTCAGGCGCTCCTCGAGCGCGGCACGGACCTCCTCGGGCGGCAGCACGACCATGAAGGCGAGCGCGGCGGGGAACTCGGGGAACTCGCGGGCCCGCGCGGAGAGCATCGTCCGCATCCACTGCCGCAGCGTGTCGCGGCCCGCCTCGGTGGGCTCGTAGACGGTCCGCTCCGGGCGGTTCTCCTCGCGCGAGGTCTCCCTGACCGCGATGAGCCCGTCGCGCAGCAGCCGGTCGATGGTCTGGTACACGCTGTTGCGCTGCGCGACGTTGACCACGTCGTCCTTGTGCCGCTCCTTGATCAGCCGCTGCATCCGGTACGCGTGCATCGGCGCCTCGGCGACCAGCGAGAGCAACGCCATGGCCAGGGGAGACCGCCTCGTAGACATGACGGACATCGTAGGACTCGCCAGGTAATAGTCATTTTATATATAGTCATCTTATGACCAAGAAAGCATTGATCATCGGCGGGGGCATCGCGGGTCCGGTAACGGCCATGGCCCTGCGGCGCGCGGGCGTGGACTGCGAGGTCTTCGAGGCGTACGACCGCGGGTCGGAGGGCGTGGGCGTCTTCCTCACGCTCGCGGTCAACGGGATCGAGGCCCTGCGCCTCCTCGACCTGCACGATCTCGTCCACGACCTGGGCATGGACTCCTCGCGGATGCTTATGCTCAACAGCCGGGGCAGGCCGCTCGCCTCCACCCGGCAGCCCAGCCGGACGCTGAAGCGCGCCGACCTCCACCTGGCGCTGCGCGACGAGGCCGTACGGCGCGGGGTGCGGATCCACTACGGCAAGCGCCTCACCGACGCCTCGATCACCGCGGACGGGGTGCGTGCGGTCTTCGCCGACGGCGGCACGGCCGAGGGCGACCTCCTGGTCGGCGCCGACGGGCTCCGCTCGCGCACGCGCACGGTCATCGACCCCGGCGCGCCGCGCGCCCGGCACGTCGGGCTGCTGAACACGGGCGGTTTCGCGGACGGCGTGGAGGTGCCGGGCGAGCCGGGAACGAACCACTTCATCTTCGGCAGGAGGGCCTTCTTCGGCTACCTGGTCCATCCGGACGGCCAGGTGTGGTGGTTCGCCAACCCGCCGAGCCCGAGGGAGCCGGCTCCGGAGGAGCTCGCGGCGGTCACCCCGGAACGGTGGCGCGCCACGCTGACGGAGCTGTTCAGGGACGACACCGGGCCGATGCTCGACATCATCCGCGCGACCGACCGCATCCCTGCCGGATGGAACACCTACGACCTCCCGACCGTGCCGAAGTGGTTCAACGAGCGCATGGTGATCCTGGGCGACGCCGCGCACGCGGCCTCGCCCTCGTCGGGCCAGGGGGCGTCCATGGCGATCGAGGACGCGGTGGTGCTGGCCAAGTGCCTGCGTGACGTCCCCGGCACCCTCGACGCGTTCGCCGCGTTCGAGAGGCTACGGCGGGGCCGGGTGGAGCGGATCGTGGCGCACGGCAGGCGCAGCGGAAGCGGCAAGGCCCCCGGAGCCGTCCGCGCCCTCCTCCGCGACCTCACGCTCCCCGCCATCATGCGGCAGGTGGACAGGAGGAACGCGCTGGCCTGGATACACGACCACCGGATCTCCTGGGACGAGCCGGTACCCGCGGCGTCCGCGACGTCTCGCTGAGACGCGGGCGGCCGGTCAGGGCGCGGTGATGGCGGTGCCGCGGGCGAGGAGCAGGGCGACGTCGACCGCGGCGACGGCGATCGCCATCGCGAAGGGGACGCGCGACGAGCCCCGGCCCAGTGCCAGCCCTCCGGCGGTGAAGACCCCCGCCGCCGCCAGGGCGGCCCAGCTTCCCGCGCCCGGCGGCTCCGGGGGCCCGAGGACGAGCAGGGCCGTCGCGGCCAGCAGGGGCAGCGGGATCAGGAGACGGACGCGGGCGGTGCCGAGCCGCTGCGGCCAGCCGCGGACCCCGCCCGCGAGGTCCGCGGGGATGTCGGGAAGCACGTTGGCCAGGTGCGCCCCGCAGCCGAGCAGCGCCGCGGCCGTCACCGCCCACCAGGCGGGCCACGGGTGTCCCGGCAGGCCCAGGGTCACGAACCCCGGCAGCGAGCCGAACCCCACCGCGTACGGCAGCCAGGACAGCGCGGTCGCCTTGAGCCCGAGGTCGTAGGCCCACGCCGCGGCGACGCCTGCCAGGTGGACGGCACCGGCGGCGGGACCGGAGGCCAGCGAGAGCGGCACGCACAGCGCCAGCGCTGAGAGCGCGGCGACCCACACCGTACGGACGCCCACCGCTCCGGAGGCGACGGGCTTGCCGGTGCGGCCCGCGGCGGCGTCCCGCGCGGCGTCCACCGCGTCGTTGCACCAGCCGATCGAGAGCTGTCCCGCCAGCACGGCCGCGGCCACCAGGGCGCACCCGGCCGCGTCGCGCCCGCTCGCGACGGCCAGCGCGGTCACCAGGGCGGTGACCGCCACGGTCGGTCCCGGGTGACAGGCCAGCAGTAATCCCCGTACGGCCCGGAGCGACGGCCCGGGGCCCAGGCGCGATGGCCGACTCCTCGTCACGGATCGATCGTAGGCGGGAACCTCACGGAGCGCGGGCACTCTCAAGGGCCGTTCCCTTCCCCCGTCCCGGCCCGCCACCTCGCGCAGCCGGAGCGAGAGCCGGAGCAGGAGCCGGAGCAGGAGCGCGGCTCTCCCGCGGACCGGAACCCCGCGGAAGACGGGCACGGAGGGCTTCGTGACGCATGCCACACGCGCAGGTGGGCAAAAGGGAGTTGTCCGCTGTTCGCGAGCCGGGAGTTACCAGATGACGCGAATCGTCGCTGTCCGCGGCGCACTCCCGACGAACCGCCACTCCCAGGCAGAGATCACCGACGCGTTCGCGCGAGCGTGCCTTCCCAAGGGTGCCAGCCGCCTGTTGCTCGACAGGCTGCACGCCTCCGCGCGGGTGGAGTCACGGCACCTGACGCTGCCGCTCGACCGGTACGCCAAGCTGGACGGCTTCGGCGCGGCCAACGACGCCTTCGTGGAGACGGCCGTGGAGCTGGGCGCCGAGGCGGTGGGCGGTGCGCTGCGGGACGCGGGGGTCCTTCCCGAGGACGTGGACATGATCCTCTTCACCTCGGTGACCGGTGTCGCGGCGCCCTCGGTGGACGCCAGGCTGGCCGGGCGGCTCGGGCTGCGCCCGGACGTCAAGCGGGTACCGGTCTTCGGCCTGGGCTGTGTCGCGGGGGCGGCCGGGATCGCCCGCCTCCATGACTACCTGCGCGGCTGGCCGGACCATCTCGCGGTGCTGCTCTCGGTCGAGCTGTGCTCCCTCACCCTGCAGCGCGGTGACGCCTCCATCGCCAACATGGTCGCGAGCGCCCTGTTCGGCGACGGGGCGACGGCCGTGGTGGCCTGCGGCGACGAATGGCGGCCACGGCGTACCGGATCCTCCGCGACCTCCCGCGCCGCCGCCGGGGCGAACGGCGCGTCCGCGACCACACGGCCCGCGGGACCCGCGGGCTCCTCCCCGCCGAACAGCGCGCCCGCCGCGCACCACCGGCTCCCCCTCTCCGGAGCCTCCGCGTCCCCTTCGTCTCCGGCGCCCGCGGGGTTCGCGAGGTCCTCCCCCGCGACCGGCGCGCCCGTGACGCACCGGCCGCCCTCCGAACCGGCGGGAACGTACGAGCTCCCGGAGCCGCCGGTCACGATGACCGGGCCGGCGGTGGTGGCCTCGCGCAGCCACCTGTATCCGGAGTCCGAGCACGTGATGGGCTGGCACGTCGGCGACACCGGCTTCCGCGTGGTGCTCGACGCGAGCGTCCCCGAGGTGGTGCGCACCTACCTGGCGGACGACGTGCACGGCTTCCTCGGTGACCACGGCCTGAGGGTCGAGGACGTGACGGCGTGGGTCTGCCATCCGGGCGGCCCGAAGGTCCTGGAGGCGGTGGCGGAGACGTTGCGGCTTCCCGAGGGCGCGCTGGACCTCACCTGGCGCTCGCTCGCCGCGATCGGGAACCTGTCCTCGTCCTCCGTCCTGCACGTCCTGCGGGATACGCTCGCCCTGCGGCCACCACCGCCGGGCACGCCGGGACTCCTCCTCGCGATGGGGCCGGGCTTCTGCTCCGAACTCGTACTGCTGCGCTGGTAGGAGCCCGATGTCCTGGCATCTGTCGTCCTGGTACCTGCTGCTCGTGCTGCTCGTCGGCCTGGAGCGCGTCGCCGAGCTGGTCGTCGCGCGCCGCAACGCGCGCTGGAGCATGGCGCGCGGCGGGGTGCTGTCCGGGCAGGGCCACTACCCGTGGATGGTCGCCCTGCACACCGGCCTGCTCGCCGGATGCCTGTTCGAGGCGGGCCTGGCCGACCGGCCCTTCGTGCCCGCGCTCGGCTGGCCGATGCTCGTCCTGGTGGTCGCCGCGCAGGGTCTGCGCTGGTGGTGCATCACCGCGCTGGGCCCGCAGTGGAACACCCAGGTCATCGTCGTGCCCGGCCTGCCGCTGGTGGAGCGCGGCCCCTACCGGCTGCGGTGGCTGCGCCACCCCAACTACGTCGCGGTGGCCGTCGAGGGGGCGGCGCTGCCTCTGGTGCACACCGCGTGGGTCACCGCGCTGGTGTTCACCGTGCTCAACGCCGCGCTGATGGTGGTGCGGATCCGCTGCGAGAACGACGCCCTGGCCTCGCTCGCCACGACGCCGCCGGCCGCCGGGACGGCGGGAACCGCGCCGCCGCAGGACGTGCCGCTCGCCACCGCGCCTCCGGGGGACGCGCCTCCGAGGGACGCGCCACCGTCCACCGGCAGGGCGCCGGCGTGATCGACGTCCTGATCGCGGGCGGTGGGCCGGCGGGTCTGGCCACCGCCATCCACGCCACACTGGCCGGGATGGAGGCGGTCGTCGTCGAGCCCAGGGCCGTACCGGTGGACAAGGCGTGCGGCGAGGGGCTGATGCCCAGCGGCACCGCCGCCCTGAGGTCGCTGGGGGTGCGGGTCGAGGGCAGGCCGCTGCGCGGCATCCGCTACCTGGACCGCCGGTACGCGGTGGAGGCGGCGTTCCGCGACGGGCCTGGCCTGGGTGTGCGGCGGACCGCGCTGCACGCCGCGCTGGCCCGGCGGGCGCGGGAGCTGGGCGTGGAGGTCGTGCCCGGCAAGGTGGACGGCGTGCGGCAGGACGGCGACGGGGTCGAGGCGGCGGGGCTGCGCGCCCGCTGGCTGGTGGCCGCGGACGGCCTGCACTCCCCGCTGCGCGCCCTGCTCGGGCTGGAGCTGCCGGGACGCGGGCCGCGCAGGTACGGGCTGCGGCGGCACTACCCGGTCGCGCCGTGGACGGACTTCGTCGAGGTCCACTGGGCGGCGGACGGCGAGGCGTACGTGACGCCGGTGGGCGAGAACCTGGTGGGCGTCGCCGTGCTGAGCTCGCGGCGGCGCGGCTACCCGGAGCACCTGGCGGACTTTCCCGCGCTCCTGGAGCGGCTGGAGGGACCGGCGGCGACCCCGGTGCGCGGGGCGGGACCGCTGCGCCAGCGGGTGCGCGCCCGGGTGGCCGGGCGGGTGCTGCTGGTCGGCGACGCGGCCGGCTACGTCGACGCGCTCACCGGGGAGGGGGTGTCGCTCGCGCTGACGTCCGCGCGGCTGCTGGTGGACTGCCTGCGGGCCGGTACCCCCGGGTCGTACGAGGCCGCCTGGCTGCGGCTGTCCCGGCGGCACCGGCTGCTCACCGGGGCGCTGGTGGGCACCCGGCGGTACCGGCCGGCGGGGCGGCTGATCGTCCCGGCCGCCCGGCGGCTGCCCTCCCTGTTCGGCGCGGCGGTGCACGCCCTGGCCTGACCTGGCACGTGTCCTCGCATGTCCTGGCACGTCCCTGGCACGTCCCTGGCCTGGCCTGATCCGATCTCGCCGGCCACCCGGTCCTCCGTCTCGACCCGGCCGGCCGAGCCAGGGGACACGTCTAGCGCGAGACCTTGTGGACGATGCCCAGCCTGGGGGCGTAGTGGTTCGTGCCCTGGAAGCGGATCCGCCACTCACCGCCCGTGCGATCGCCCACGGTCCGGGCGAAACGTCCCCGGGAGTCGGTCGTGGCGCCGGCCACCCTCGTCCATCCGGCCTTCTCCCCCGGCCGGTGCAGGATCTCGACGGGCTGGCCGGGGAAGGGCGCGTAGTCGAGGTCTCCCTGCGGGTCGACCCGGTTCAGCACCCCCGTCACCCGCACGCCCGAGCTCCCCCGGACCGCCTCCACCCCGCCGAACCTGGTCAGGCGCTTCAGCAGGAAGCCCGTGTGCCCGGTGACCTCGGCGCCGTCCGCGCCCCTGGCGGTCACGGAGACCGTCCAGGGTCCTGCCGGATACCAGCGGCTCAGGCTCTTCTCCGGGGCGAACCGCCAGGTCACCCAGCCCTCCCCCGGCCTGGAGACGATCTTCCCCGCCGTCGCCACGGCCGCGCCGGGAGCGAGGCGGGCGGCCACGACCGGGCCGGGTGCCGATCCGGGCGCGAGGGCGGGCCCCCGCCCGGGTCCCGGCCGGGCGGGCGTCCCGCGGCGGGGCGCGGTGACGGGGAAGGACGTGCCCGCCGAGGCGGGAGGCGCGCCGGGCTCGACGTTGATCCTCACCCCCTCGGGGCCGCTGACGCCCCGGGCCACCACCTCTATCACCATGCGTACGGAGTCGGCGGGCCCGACCACGGGGGTCGCGGGGCGCAGGGTCACCGAGCGGATCGTCAGGTCCTCGACAGCGGCGGCGGCCGGGGCTCCGGCCGGTGCCGGCAGGGTCACTGCCCCGGCCGCCAGGGATGCGAGAAGAACTCTCATCGTCATGATCAGGACGCTAGGAGGCCGCCGGTAACAAGCAGGTAGAGGACACACGCCCCGTTGGGCAAAGCGAGAGCCGCCCGCCGGGAAAAGCTCCCGGATCCCCCGAGGCCCGGCCGTTCCCCGGCCGTTCCCGCTGCTGTCGCTCGGCGCCCTCGCGATGAACGCGCAAGGCGTCAAGGCGTCAAGGCGTCAAGGCGTCAAGGCCGAGCGGGCCATGGGCAGGCCGATCATGTCGAGCCCGCACAGCATAGGAACACCGGGTCATGGGTCGCGTACGACTCAGATCGAGCAGGTGACGGTGACGCGGCACCGTCAGGCGCGGGAGAGGCGGCCACCATGGGCACGGGGCGTTCCCCGCGCGCGGTGTGGCCGCCCGTCCTCGATGGGTCTCAGGCCGTGAATCTCTCCCGCACCTCGGCGATCACCGTGCGGCTGTTCAGCAGGAGCATCGACGCGAACACCGAGGCCAGCAGCACCGGCAGCACCTCGGAGGCGATCAGCGTGAGACCTGCCGCCAGGACCAGCAGGCAGGCGTTGCCCAGTGAGGCCCGGGGGGAACGGGTGAGGAAGTACACGGCCAGGCGGGCGACGTCCCGCGCGCGGAACGCGAACAGGGAGGTGATCACCAGCACGTTGGCGATCCAGAGGGTCGCCGCCACGGCGATGAGGACCGACAGCACGGCCCACCATCCCGGGACGCCGGTGGTGGCGAGGTTCGACCCGATGACGGCCAGCCACAGCAGCCACGGGATCCAGAGCTTGGCGACCCCGCGGAGGTTGGCCCGGTAGCCGCGCCAGAACGCCGCCCCGGGATGGAGGTCGGTGAGGTCCAGGCGGCGGTGGTGCAGCGCGTACAGCGCGGCCGAGAGCGCCGGGCCGGCCGGGATCAGGCAGAGCGCGGCCAGCGGGATGTTGGTGGCGTCACGGCCGAGCAGGACGAGCCCGATCAGGCCGGGCACGGTGGTGAGCAGGAACAGCAGCTCGACCACCAGCAGGGTGTAGACGAGCGCGCAGGCACGCGCGAGAGGTCCTTCGCCGAACCGGATTCCGGCCGTCGTGTCGGTCATCGAATATCTCCAGCGTGGAAACCTCGTCCTTCAGGATGAGGAGGAAACGCGGCGCGGTGCCGTACGGATTCGGCAAGGTTTTCGGCGGTGGCGACAACCAAGCCGCCATATGCGTGATGCGAGGCCCTCGCCGCCGGGCCGGCGGGGAGGTGAAACGCCTGTAAAGCCGGCGTAAGACCTCAAAGGGGAAGTTTTCTCCTGGTGGGCGGCTGGCGGTGAAGCAGGAATTCCCGCGGGTGACCGTGAGAGCCCCCTTCCTTCCCGGAGGGGGGATGTCAACCGTGCTTTTGCTTGAACCGCTCGTAGGCGCCGTTCATCATGTTGACCAGGGAGGTCATGTTGTTGGCCTCGAGTTCCTTGACGTAGGCGCCCCACTCGCCGAGATCGCGTTTGCCGAGGATGAACCTGAGCGTGTTCTGGGTGACGTGGTCCTTCAGCGGCGTCTGCCACAGCGTCACCTGCTCGCGCTCCTCGTCGGTGAGCGGGTGCGGGGGCGGCACCGGCAGCGGCTTGCGGGAGTTCATCTCCTTCTGGAACGCGATCTCCTCCTCCGAGAAGGTCGACTGCAACAACTCGGTGGGCCCGCCGTAGGCGAAGATCCCGTTGGAGAAACCGAAGTCCTTTTGCAGGTGCTTGGGCGCCTTGGGGTTGAGCCCGACGAAGTCGACGTCGGAGGCGAGCTTGTACTTCCCGGACGCGTCCTTGGTGTGGGTGGCCCCCTCCACCCCCCACTTGGCGAACGCCTGACCTGCGTCGGAGTACCACAACCAGTCGATGAACTGCATCATCGCGACGAAGTTCTTGCTGTCGCGGGCCTTCTTGGAGATCATGACGCCGTTCTCCAGACGGGTGTTGCCCGCCCCGTACTTGATCGGCCCCAGCGGGCCGACGGGCAGGGGGATCTTGACGAGCCTGGCGTCGGGGTTGGCCTTCTCCAGCGGCGGCCGATACTCGTTGACCAGCGTCTGGGCATTCGAACCGATCACGAAGGACTTACCCGACACCAGCTTCTGGATCGCCAGGTCGTCGGTCTGGGTGAAGCTCTCCGGGTCGAGCAGCTTCTCCTGCACCAGCGTGTGCAGATACTCCAGCATCTGCCGGTAGGGCTCCGTGGCGCCGGTGAAGGCGAACTTCTGGGTGGTGGGCTCCCACACCACCCCCTCCCCGTAGCCCCAGCCGCCGGGGGCGCCGTAGGAGATGCCGACGATGTTCAGCAGGTTGGCGCCGGGCGTGAGGGTTCCCCAGCGGTCGGAGAAGGGGTAGGAGCCGGGATACTCCGCCTTCAGCGCCTTCAGCACGGTGCGTAACTCCTCCCACGTCTGCGGGATGGCGAGCCCGTGCTTGTCCAGGATGTCGACGCGGACCGCCAGGGAGTAGTCCACCCAGTGGTCCTGGTGCAGGCCGGGCAGCAGGTAGAAGCGGCCGTCCTCCTGCCGGATCGTGTCCAGGTCGGCCTGAAGGTTCCACTTGGCGACCTTCTCGGTGAAGTTCGGCATCAGGTCGAGGTAGTCGCTGACCGGCAGGATTGCGCCGGAGGCGACGAAGGGGGTCTCCTGGGCGGGGTAGGTCTTGGGGATGATGAGCGGGGCGTCACCCGCGCCGATCACCAGGCTGCGCTTGTTCTCGTAGTCGCTGAGCGGCACCACGCTCGGCTGGAGGGTCACGTTGGTCCGTTTGCCGAGCTCGGACCAGAACAGCCAGTCGTTCTTGATCGGGTAGAACGGGTGGTTGTTGTACAGCATGGTGAACGACAGCGGCGCGGCGGCCTTGAACTGGGCGCCGGCCCCATAACCGGGCATCGCGCCCTCCCGATTGGCCGCCAGGTTGTCGGACGGCTTCTTGGCGTCGTCGTCACTGCCGCAGCCGGCCAGGACGGCGAAGGTGCCCATCGCGACCATCGCCTGACGCCGGTTCATCTGATACATGCACGTCTCCTTTTTCTCGGATGTCTCGAAAACAGGTGGAGGAGGAGAACCGGGCCGGCGACCGAGCGGGCTGGCAGGCCCACGGCTATCCCTTGACCGCGCCGAGCGTGACCCCGGTGACGAAGTAGCGCTGGACGAAGGGGTAGATCCCCAAGATGGGCACGATGGTGAGCACCGTCGTCACCGCCTTGATGTTGGCGGCCACCGTCATGTTCATCGCATCGGCGCCCACCGACGACGCGCCGGTGGCGCCGGCGATCAGGTTGCGCAGGAAGACGGTCACCGGAAACAGATCGGACTGGCTCATGTAGAGGAACGCGGCGAACCACGAGTTCCAGAACGCGACGGCGTAGAACAGCACCATCGTGGCGATCACCGCTTTCGACAGCGGCAGCACGATCCGGAGCAAGATGCCGTAGGTGTTCATCCCGTCGATCGCGGCGGCCTCCTCCAGCTCGACCGGCAGCCCCTCGAAGAACGCCTTCATGATCAGGAGGTTGAAGACGCTGATGGCGTTCGGCAGCACGATCGCCCAGATGCTGTCCTTCATCCCGAGACTGGTGATCAGCACGTAGTTGGGGATGATGCCGCCGGAGAAGAACATGGTGAACACGGCGATCCCGATCAGGAGCCTGCGGCCCTTGAGATGCCTCTTGGACAACACGTAGGCATAACAGGTGGTCATGAACATCGCGATCGCCGTGGCCACGACCGTGTACACCACGGTGTTGCGGTAGTTCGTCCAGAACGTCGGATCAGAGATCACATACTCGTACGTCGACAGGGTGAAGCCGCGGGGGATGAGGTTGACCTGACCCGAGCGGATCGCGGCCTCATCACTCAACGAGCGGGCGACCACGTTGACGAAGGGGTACAGGGTCACGATCACGACACCGGCCAGAACGACGGCGTTGACCGCCTGGAACACCCGATAACCCCGGCTGTTGTCCACCCTCGCCGCCCGGTCCGCCCTCGCCTCCTGGTCCGCCTGGTCCGTGCTCACCACAGGCTCGTCCCCACCGTGCGCCGGGAGATCAGATTCGCCGACAACACCAAAATCAGCCCGATCAACGCCTCGAACAGGCCGATCGCCGTGGCATAGCTGAAGTTGTTCGACACCACGCCCATCCGGTACAGGTACGTGGAGATCACGTCCGCCGTCGGGTACGTCAGCGGGTTGTACAGCAACAACACCTTCTCGAACCCGACCGCCATGAACGCTCCGATGTTCAAGATCAGCAACGTGACCGCGGTCGGCCGGATGCCGGGCAGCGTCACGTGCCAGGTCTGCCGCCACCGGCCCGCCCCGTCGATCCGCGCCGCCTCGTACAGCTGGTCGTCGATGGTGGTCAGCGCGGCGAGATAGAGAATCGTCCCCCACCCGACGGTCTGCCACATCTCCGAGGACACATAGATCGTCCGAAACCACTCCGGCTGCTGCAGGAACGAGATGGGGTCATCGCCCGCCACCCGCAGGATCTGGTTCACCGGCCCGTCCACCGACAACAACTCGATGACCAGACCGGCCACCACCACGATCGACAGAAAATGCGGCAGATATGACACCGACTGGACGAACCGCTTCAGGCGCCGCTGCCGCACCTCGTTGATCAGCAACGCCAGCACGATCGGCATCGGAAAACAGAACAACAAGGTCAGCGCGCCCAGCACCAGCGTGTTGGTGAACACCTGCCAAAACGTCGGATCGTTCAAAAACATCCGCACGTAGCGCAGGCCCGCCCACTCCTCACCCAGCACGCTGCCACCGGGCTCGAACTTCCGAAAGGCGATCACATTGCCGAGCATCGGCAGGTACCGGAATATCGCGAAGAACAGCAGCGGAAGAACCGCCAGCGAGTACAGCTGCCAATCACGGCGCAGCGCCTGGCGCCAGCTACGACCGGGAGGGCGCTTCTCGCGGACAGGATCGGACGTCACCTCACCTGGATCGGGAGTGCCCGATGACACCTCGACCGTCCCGGTCGTGCTCATCCCCGCGTCTCCGGTACCGGCCGGTGAACGCGTACCGGCGGCCGCGGGCGTCGCCGGTGGACCGCCTGTTCGCTCATGCCGTCCCTTCGACCGGCGGCGGCGTCACCTGACGCTGTCGGCCGGGAATCAATCGGAGTCGTGAGGCTGAAACTTTCAATTAGCTTTATTAATATTGCGGAAATATAAGCGGCTAGTAGAGGTGCGTCAAGGGAGGTGTCAACAGCCTTATGCCGAGGAAGGCCTTTCTCGCCCTCACTCGTAGCTCAACGTCGTGCGAACTCGGCGCACTTCAGTCTTCCGAAATGTTTCGGAACCGGTGAGCAACCAGCGTCCCTGTCACCCCGCGGCGAAAGGTCCCGGCTCACGGTGCCGGACCAGCGCTCCTCGCCCGTGCTGGGACAGCGCCCCTCGCCCGCGCCGGTCCGGCGACCCGCTCCTCGCGGCCCGGCGGTCCGGACCGGGAGGTCAGCGGGCCGCCCGGCCCTTTCCCCGGGCCGGGTCCGGCGTGTCGAATCCCGCTCCACCGCTCGCGCGTCGTCTGGACGATCGGCGCCTTCCAAGCGTCCTGGCGGCCGTGAACGTTTCACGCGGCGCGACGCGGGGGCGGGAGCACAGTGCTTTTCACAGCGACCAGATCAAGGAAAGGAGAACCCGGCGCCCGGCGACGGCGGGCGCCGGGCGGCTCGTGGGCGGCTCGCGGTCTCCTCGTGGTCAGCTCTCGTTCATGCCGTGTGGTCAGCCCTCGTACATGCCGTCGATGATCTCGGCGTACTTGGCGTGGATGACGCGGCGCTTGAGCTTCAGGCTCGGGGTGAGCTCCGTGCTCTCGGCCGTCCACTCCACCGGCAGCAGCCGCCAGCGCTTGATCTGCTGGACGCGGGCCAGCTTCTCGTTGGCGACGGCGATCGCACCCTCGACGGCCTTGAGGACGTCGGGGTGCTCGGCGAGGTCGGCCAGGGTGGTGAACGAGACGCCGTTGGCCTGCGCCCAGCCGGGGGCCACCTCGCCGTCGAGGGTGAGGATCGCCACCGGGTACGGCCTGCCGTCGCCGTAGGCGAGGGCCTGGCCGATGAGCGGGTGCTCCTTGAGGTGGCTCTCGATGTTGGCCGGGGAGATGTTCTCGCCCCCGGAGGTGATGATGATCTCCTTCTTGCGGTCGACGATGCTGACGAAGCCGTCCTCGTCGATGGAGCCCACGTCCCCGGTGTGCAGCCAGCCGTCCTCGTCGAGCAGCTCGGCGGTGGCCTCGGGCCGTCCGAGGTAGCCGCGGGTGTTGGCCGGGCTGCGGGTGATGATCTCGCCGTCCTCGGCGATCCTGACCTCGACGCCGGGGCCCGCCTGGCCGACCGTGCCGAGCTTGTAGCGGTCGGGGGCGTTGGCGGTGAACGCGCCGGTCGTCTCGGTCATGCCGTACACGTCGAGGACCCGCAGGCCGAGGCCGGCGAAGAAGCGCTGGACCTCCAGCGGCATCGGCGCGGCGGCGGTGGCGAGCCAGCCCGCGTTGTCGAAGCCGATCATCGACCGGATGATCGACAGCAGGGCGGCGTCGGCCTGCTCGTAGGCGGCCAGGACCTCGGGCGAGGGGGTGCGCCCGTACTGGTTGGCCTCGATGTAGGCGAGCCCGGCGGCCATCGCCTGGCGCACGCTCTCCTGCTGCTCCTCAGGCTGGGTGGCGAGCAGCGCCTGCAGGCGGGCCATCATCTTCTCCCACACGCGCGGCACCCCGAAGAACAGCACCGGCTTGACCTGGCCGAGGGTGGCGCCGAGCTGGGCGAGGTCGGTGCAGAAGTGGGTGTGGGAGAACTTGAAGAGCGGCAGGTAGAGGCTGAGCACCCGCTCGGCGATGTGCGCGTAGGTGAGGTAGGAGATCTGGGTGCCGTTGCTGGGCAGGTCGGCCATCCGGTTGGTGGCCACGACCTCGAAGAACACGTTGGCGTGGGTCAGCGGCACGCCCTTGGGGTTGCCGGTGGTGCCGGAGGTGTACAGGACGGTGAGGACGTCGTCGGCGGTCACCGCCTGCCAGCGGGCGTCGACGGCGGCGGGGTCGGCGGCGAGCCTCTCGCGGCCGAGGGCCAGGAAGTCGTCCCAGGAGACGAACCGGTCGCCGGCCGGGGCGCCCTCCAGCACGATGACCTTGCGAAGCTCGGGAAGGTCGTCCAGGACCGGCTCCCACCTGGCCAGGTCGGCCGGTCCGCCGAGCACCGCGATCCTCGCCGCGACGTCACCGGCCACGAACGCCACCTGCTCGGGGGCGAAGGTCGAGTAGACCGAGCAGGACACGGCGCCGGCGTGCACCGCGCCCAGATCCGCCAGCACGTGCTCGCTGCGGTTGACCATCATGAGCGCGACCGCCTCGCCGGGCTCCAGCCCGAGGGCGGCGAAACCGGCGGCGATCTCCAGGACCCGCTGCCTGGCCTGGGAGTAGGTCAGGGTGGACCAGCCCCCCTCGACCGGGTCGGAGTACGCCGGTGCGTCGGGATTGCTCTCCGCCGCCTCCTTCAGCTGACCGCAGACCGTACGGCCCGCGATCTCCCTCTCGATCGCCGCCCGCTCCTCAAGGACACCGGCCATGACGCGCCTCCAGAAAGTGCTCACTTGCACGAGTGGCATGCATCGCACCACACGCCGTTCCCCTTGGACAAGACCCTGAAAGGGAGAAGAAACGCCACATTGCGCAACCGGCTTTCCCGTTCCCACGGGAGGCGTACGTAGAGTTAGCCTCTGATCACGCGATGACGTTCGGGGGGACGCATGCCATCGGGAACACGGGCTCGCGAGAAGACCTTCTTCGGGCACCCGCGCGGCCTCGCCACGCTGTTCGGCACCGAGATGTGGGAGCGCTTCAGCTGGTACGGCCTGCGGGCCATCCTCGCCACCTTCATGGCCGCCTCCCCCGCCACGGGCGGCCTCGGGCTGACCGAGCAGACCGCCCAGGCGATCATCGGCATCTACGGCGCCCTCATCTATCTCGTCGCCCTGCCCGGCGGCTGGATCGCCGACCGGATACTCGGCGCCCGCAGGGCGGTGCTGTGCGGCGGCGTCGTCATCATGTTCGGCCACATCAGCATGGCCATCCCCGTCAAGGGCGGCGTCTTCGTCGCGCTCGGCCTGCTCCTCATCATCATCGGGACCGGGCTGCTGAAGCCCAACATCTCCACGATGGTCGGCAAGCTCTACCCGCAGAACGACGACGCGCGCAGGGACGCGGGCTTCTCGATCTTCTACCTCGGCATCAACATCGGCGCCTTCATCGCCCCCATCGTGGTCGGCCGGCTCGCCGAGGGCGACCGCTGGCACCTGGGCTTCGGCGCTGCGGCGGTCGGCATGGCCCTGGGCCTTCTCCAGTACGTGCTGGGCGGGCGCCACCTCATGGGCGTGGGCGAGCGGCCCGGCCACCGGATGACCCCGCGCGAGCGCCGGCACTTCGTCCTCGCCCTCGTCGTGGCCGTCGTCGCGGTGAGCGGCGCGCTGGCCGTGTGGGTGGCCTCGGGCACCTTCAGCCTCGACACCTTCGCCCTGGTGATGACGCTGCTCATCGTGGCCGTGCCGGTGCTCTACTTCGGCTACATCCTGCTGGGCAGCCACAACCTGACCGACGACGAGCGCTCCCGGATGAAGGCCTACGTCTGGCTGTTCGCCGCGGCCGCCATCTTCTGGATGATCTACGATCTGGCGCCGAGCGTGCTGCTGTTCTTCGCCCAGAACAACACGGACCTGTCGCTGTTCGGCATGCGGATCACCCCGGCGACCACGCAGGCGTTCAACCCGCTGTTTATCATGATCTTCGTGCCGGTCTTCGCGGCGCTGTGGGTCAGGCTGGGCGACCGGGTGACGGCTCCCCACAAGTTCTCCGTGGGACTGTTCGTCAACGGCCTGAGCTTCATGATCATGGCGCTCGCCGCCATGCTGGCCCAGACCGGGAGGATCTCGGTGTGGTGGCTGGTGCTGGTCTACCTCGTCCAGGTCTTCGGGGAACTGGCGCTGAGCCCGGTCGGGCTCTCGGTCACCACCAAACTCGCCCCCGAGGCGTTCAAGAGCCAGATGCTCGGGCTGTGGTTCCTGTCCTTCTCGGTGGGCGACGCGGTGGGCGGGCAGACGGGGCGGTTGAAGAACTACATGTCGGAGCCCGCGTACTTCCTCACCCTCGCCGCGATCTCCATCGTGGCGTCGCTGGTGCTGCTCGCCTTCGCGGGCAGGCTGCACACGATGATGCGCGAGCACCGGGCGCCGGACGCACCGGGAACGCCGGACGCGCCCTCGTCGTCCTGACCGTCCCGCCGGTTTTCCGGAAAGTGCATATGTCCGTTTATGGCATAATTTATCAGTGAATCATGTGCTCGATCTCGTCGGGATCTTCGTCTTCGCCCTCTCTGGCGCCCTCGTCGGCGTGCGCAGGCGGCTCGACGTGGTGGGCATGACCGTGCTGGCCGAGATGACCGCGCTGGGCGGCGGCATCGCGCGCGATCTGATCCTGAACGTGCGGCCCGCGGCCTTCTCCAGCGTCGGCTACGTGGTCGTGCCGGTGCTGGCCACGGTGATCGTGTTCTTCTGGCACCCGCAGGTCGAGCGGGTGATGCCCGCGATGAACGTGTTCGACGCCGCCGGGCTCGGCCTGTTCTGCGCGGTCGGCACCGGGAAGGCGATGTCCTTCGGCCTCTCCCCGCTGCACGCGGCCCTGCTCGGGGTCACCACCGCGGTCGGCGGCGGCATCCTGCGCGACGTCCTCTCCGGGCAGATCCCCACCCTGCTGTACGACCGCCAGCTGTACGCGGTGCCCGCCATGCTCGGCGCGGCGCTGATGGCGCTGCTCTACACCCTCGACCTGCACGGCTGGCCGGCCACGCTGGCCGCCGCGCTCCTCGCCTTCGGACTGCGGATGGCGGCCGTGCAACTGAAACTGCGGGCCCCGCTGGCCAGGGGCGTCACCACCTCCGACTGAACCACGGGATCACAGGCTCGGGGTGAGGGGCTCGGCGGGGCGGGTGCCGTACGCGCCCCTGCGCCTGGCCTCGGCGATGCGCCGCACCGCCTCGACGAGGACCTGGGGCGGCTGGGTGAAGGGGAGGCGCAGCCGCCCCTCCAGGGTGCCGTCCACCCCGAACCACTGCCCGGGAGCCAGGCGGACCCCCTGGCAGGCCGCCGCGTCGACCAGCGCGACGGCCGAGGGGTCGGACAGCCGCACCCAGAGCGAGCCGCCGCCCGCGGGCGTCAGGAAGCTCCAGTCGGGCATGCGCGCCGCCAGCTCGGCCGCCAGGACGGCCCTGGAGGCACCGAGGAGGCGGGCCCGCTCGGCCCTGGCCCCCTCGATGTCCTCGAACAGTTCGGTCACCACCAGCTGCTCGAAGAGCGGGCTGGCGATGTCCACCGAGGCGCGGAGCACGGCCAGGCGGCGGACCGTCGCGGCGGTGGTGCGGATCCAGCCGATGCGCAGCCCGCCCCACCACAGCTTGGACGCCGAGCCGATGGTGATCACCCTGCCGTCGGTGTCGAACGCGGCCAGCGGCGCGACCCCGGGCCCCTCGTCGATCGCCAGCTCGCCCCAGCTCTCGTCGGCCACCAGGGTGGTGCCGTACCGCCTCGCCGCGGCGGCGAGGGCCGCCCGCGCCGTGTCGTCCATCAGGTGCCCGGTCGGGTTCTGGAAGTCGGGGATGACGTACACGAGGCGGGCGGCCGACTGGCGCATCGCGCAGGTCAGCAGTTCCAGGTCACGCCAGCCCTCCTCGGGGACGCCGACCGGGACGATCCTGGCGCCGCGCGTCCTGGCCAGATCGAGGACGTGCGGGTAGGTGGGCGACTCCACCAGCATCGGGTCGCCCCGGGAGAGCAGCATCGTGGTCACCAGGTGGATGGCCTGCTGGGCGCCGGTGGTGACGAGGATCTGCTCGGGGCGGGTGGCCACCCCGCGCGCGGTGTAGCGGGCCGCGATCGCCTGGCGCAGCGGGGCGATCCCGACCGGGTCGTAGCCCATGCCGAGCGTGTAGCGGGGATAGCGGCCGGTGGCGGCGGCGATCGCCTCGGGCAGCGTCGAGATCGCACTCGGGGCCGCGGCGTGCATCGGCAGCAGCCCGTCGCCCTCGGCGGCGAGCCACGGGTTGTCCGCGCCCAGCGAGCCCGCGTCGGGCAGCGCGGTCCAGCTTCCCGCGCCCTGCCTGCTCTCCAGGTACCCCTGCTCGCGGAGCAGGTCGTAGGCCGCGGTCACGGTGGTGCGGCTCACACCCAGGGCCGCGGCGAGATGCCGCTCGGCGGGCACCCGCATCCGCACGGGCAGCCGCCCGTCGAGGACCAGTGACCGCGCGGTCCTGGCCAGGACCCGGTAGTACGGCCTGGCGGCGGGGTCGATCGACAGGAGGCGGGCGAGCTGGGGGCCGCTCATATACCGGTCCATGCGGGCCATCGTAAGGCCACTTGTAACGATTGGCCCTTTTGGTCCGGCCAGATGGCCTGAACGATTAACGCCATCATGAGCGAACTCTCCCTGCCCGCCCTCGTCTCCCTCCCCAACCGCCTCACCCGCCTGTACGCGGGCCTGGCCCTCTACGGCGTCGGCGTCGCCCTGCTGATCGAGTCACGGCTGGGCGGCAGCCCCTGGGACGTGTTCCACCAGGGGCTCTCCATCCACCTGGGCCTGTCGATCGGCACCTGGATCATCATCGTGGGCGCCCTGGTCATGCTGCTGTGGATCCCGCTGCGGCAGAGGCCCGGGGTGGGCACCCTCAGCAACGTCGTCTTCCTCGGCCTGTTCGCCGACGCGGCCATGTGGCTGCTCCCGACCCCGGACGCCCTCGCCGCGCGCTGGGCGTACCTCCTGCTCGGCGTCGTGGTCACCGGCGCGGCGACCGGCCTGTACATCGGCGCGGGGCTCGGCCCCGGACCGCGCGACGGCCTGATGACCGGCCTGAACCGTCTCGGCCTGTCCATCCGCGCGGCGCGCACCGTCATCGAGGTCACCGTGCTGGCCGCGGGCTGGCTGCTGGGCGGGACGGTGGGGGTGGGAACGCTGGTGTTCGCCCTCGCCATCGGGCCGCTGAGCCAGTTCTTCATGCCCAGGACGCGGCCGGGCGCCCAGTTCCTCCCAAGGCCACCGTGGACCGCGCGGAGGCGTTAGCTTCGAGTCATGTGGATCGAGGACTACGCGCTCATCGGCGACATGCAGTCGGCCGCCCTGGTCGGCCGGAACGGCTCCATCGACTGGCTCTGCCTGCCGCGCTTCGACTCGCCCTCCTGCTTCGGGGCGCTGCTCGGGGACAAGAAGAACGGCCAGTGGTGGATCGGCCCCGCGCACGCCGAGCGGCCGCGCGCCACCCGGCGCCGCTACCGGGGCGAGAGCCTCATCCTGGAGAGCGAGTGGGACACCCCGGGCGGCACGGTGAGGGTGACCGACTTCATGCCCACCCGGCACACCAACCCCGACCTGGTGAGGATCGTGGAGGGCGTGTCCGGCACGGTGGAGATGGCCACCGAGATCCGCATCCGCTTCGACTACGGCCGCATCGTGCCCTGGGTGCGCCGCAGCGACGGCCTGCTGCAGGCCATCGGCGGACCCGACTCCGTGTGGCTGCACTCCCCCGTCGCGCTGGAGGGGAGCGACTACGCCCACCGGGCGCGGTTCGAGGTGTCCGAGGGCGACAGCATGGCGTTCGTCTTCACCTGGCACCCCTCGCACGAGCCGAGGCCCGTCGAGATCGATCCGTACGAGCAGCTGGCCGAGACCGAGACGCTGTGGGCCGAGTGGGTGGAGCAGTGCACCTACCAGGGGCCGTGGCGCGACGCCGTGGTCCGCTCGCTCATCACGCTCAAGGCGCTCACGTACGCCCCCACCGGCGGCATCGTCGCCGCCCCGACCACCTCGCTGCCCGAGGACCTCGGCGGCGTCCGCAACTGGGACTACCGCTACTGCTGGCTGCGCGACGCCACCATGACCCTGGACGCCCTGATCGGCGCCGGATACCTGGAGGAGGCGGGCGCGTGGCGGTCCTGGCTGCTGCGGGCCATCGCGGGCCGCGCCCAGGACCTGCAGATCATGTACGGCGTCGCCGGGGAGCGCAGGCTGACGGAGCTGGAGCTCGACTGGCTGCCCGGCTACGAGAACTCCCGGCCGGTCAGGATCGGCAACGGCGCGGTCGACCAGCTCCAGCTGGACGTCTACGGCGAGGTCATGAACTCCCTGCACCTGTCGCGCGTCTCGGGCCTCGAGGCGGACCACCGGGCGTGGACCCTGCAGTTCGAGCTGATCTCCTACGTCGAGGAGCACTGGGGCGACCCGGACGAGGGCCTGTGGGAGGTGCGCGGCCCGCGCCGGCACTTCGTCCACTCCAAGGTGATGTGCTGGGTCGCCGTCGACAGGGCCGTCAGGCAGGTGGAGGCCTTCGGCAAGCCCGCCCCGCTGACGCGCTGGAAGGACCTGCGCGACCGCATCCACGCCGAGATCTGCGACAAGGGCTTCGACCCGGTGCGCGGCACCTTCACCCAGTCGTACGGCTCGCAGGAGCTGGACGCGGCCCTGCTGCTGATCCCGATCGTCGGCTTCCTGCCGCCGGAGGACCCCCGCGTGGTCGGGACGGTGGAGGCGATCCAGCGCGAGCTGATGGTCGACGGCTTCGTGCTGCGCTATCCGGTCTCCCCCGACAACGACGTGGACGGCCTGCCCGGTGGCGAGGGCGCGTTCCTGGCGTGCAGCTTCTGGCTGGCCGAGGCACTGGCGATGATCGGCCGCAAGGACGAGGCCGTCGAGCTGTTCGAGCGGCTGCTGTCGCTCCGCAACGACGTCGGCCTGCTCGCCGAGGAGTACGACCCCCGCTACGGCCGGATGGTCGGCAACTTCCCGCAGGCGTTCAGCCACGTTCCGCTGATCCACACCGCCCGCGCGCTCAGCTGAGCGGGCGACGTCCGAACACTTTCAGCCTCATTTATCCCTTTTAGTCCGGATAGATCGTGATGGCGGGGTTGCTTTTCGGAAATCTGCTAAGAAATCTGGGATTCGGCTGCAACAATCCGGTGCGATCGTGACTCTCATCCGATGTAACACCACCGGAAAGGATCGGACCAATGAGCGATTTCGATGTGAGCAGCACTGACCTGGTCGACTACGACGGCGACGGAGGCACCGACGCCCAGCTGATCGACATCGACGGCGACGGTCTCGCCGACGAGGAGCGCTACGACATCGACGGCGACGGCGTCACCGACGTCGTCTACCTCGACCACGACGGCGACGGCTACATCGACGAGACGCGGGTCGACCTGAACGGTGACGGGGTCGCCGACTACACCGAGACCGCGGGCCCCTTCCCGACCGTCTGACCTGAGAAAGCGGCACGAGCCCGTGTGATCTCACCGAGGGGGGACCCGGATCCGGGTCACACGGGCGGCCGACGAGGAAGGCTTGCGATGAGGGACCGACGCGCGTTCCTTCCCCTGCTCCCGGTCTGGCCGGCGCTGACCGGCTGCGGGAACGTTCCGGACGGCCGGGACGGTGACGCGTGAACGCCGGGCCCGCGGACCTGCTGCGCCGCCTGTGCGACACCACCGCGGCCAGGCTCTCCGGCGCGGAGCTGCGCGAGCGGGTGAGGCAGGTGCGCGCCGGCCTCGACGCGCCGCTGCGGGTCGCGGTGGCGGGCGCGGTGAGCAGTGGCAAGTCGACGCTGGTGAACGCGCTGCTCGGCCTGCCCGTCGCCCCGGTGGACGCGGGCGAGTGCACCTTCGTGGTCACCCAGTACGAGTACGGCGAGGACGACGGCCACATCACGGTCGAACTCGCCGACGGCGGGGTGGCCCACTCCCGGCTGCTGCCGGGACACCGGCTCCCCGCCGAGTTCGGCGTCGACGTGGCCGCGATCCGGCGCCTGCGGGTCACGCTGGACCTGCCGTCGCTGCGCACGATCACCATCGTCGACACCCCCGGCATGAACACGGTGACGGCCGCCAACGAGCGGGCGGCCAGGAGCATGCTGTTCGGCTCGGGCGACGAGGACGACCGCGCGCAGGCGATGATCTACGTGCTGCGCTACGTCCAGAAGTTCGACGACACCACCCTCGCCGAGTTCCGCGGGCTCACCGACGCCTGCGGCATGAGCTGCGTCAACACCCTCGCCGTGCTCGGCCAGGTCGACCGGCGCGGCGACGAGGACGACCCGTGGCCGACCGCGAGGCGGCTCGCCGCCAAGGGCTACGCGGACCTGCGCACCTCCGTCTTCGACGTGGTCCCGGTGATCGGCCTGCTGGCCGAGACCGCGCGGGCCCGCCCGCTGGGCACCGAGGAGACGGCGGCCCTGGCGGCGCTGGCCGGGCTCGACGAGGACGACCTGGAGGACTACCTCCTGGACCTGGACGACTTCCGCTCGGCGCCCGAGCTGCCCGTACCGGCCGAGGTGCGGCACCGGCTGGTGGAGCGGCTGCACCGCTACGGCATCACCAGCGCGGTGGAGGCGGTGCGCGCGGCCGGGACCGCCGACCCCGAGACGCTCGCCGCCCACCTGCTGGAGCGTTCCGGCTACTCCTCGGCGGGCCGGGCCGCGACCGGCTCGGTGGCCGCGGGCATCGCCCACTTCGCCCGCCGCGCCGACCAGCTGAAGGCGCTCGACGCGCTGACCAGGCTGCGCGCGATCGCCCGCACGCCCGCGCTGGGGGCCGACCGCGCCACCCTGGACGCGCTGGCGGCCCAGCTCGACGAGAACCGGCCGATCGCGACCTCCCTGGGCGGCCTGCGGATCTTCACCGCCGCCGAGGCCCTCGGCCGCGGCACGCTCGTGCTGAACGAGGAGATGACCGCCGAGCTGCTGCGCCTGGCCCGCCACGACGAGCCCGCCGAGCAGCTCGGCCTGCCTGCGGGGGCCGCGCCCGCGGAGATCGCCGCCGCGGCCACGGCGGCGTCGATGCGCTGGCGCACCCTCGCCATGATGAGCGAGGGCAGGACCGGCGGGCAGCGGGCCAGGGACGTGCTGACCGTCCTGGAGGACCTCGTCTCGGCGGCGCTGGACGAGGTGGCACCGGAGAAGGCCGCGCCGGAGGCGGCGGCACCGGACGGGACCGCGCGGGACGGGCGAACGTCCTTCGCCGGTGGCGGGGGCGGGGGCGGCGAACCGCTCCCCCGGGTCCGGGTGGACCCCGCCGCGATCGAGGCGCTGCGGGCCTCTCCCATGGTCCCCGCCGACGACCGGCGGGCGCTGGAACTCCTGCTCGCCGGGTCCGAGCTGGCCACCCAGCTCGGAGCGCCGCCCGGGACCCCGAGCGCCGAGGTCGCGGGCTACGCCGCCGCCCTGAGCGCCCGGTTCCGCACCCTCACCCACCGGCCGCTCTCCCTGCGGCAACGGCGCGCCGCCGAGACCCTGTGCGAGGCGTACGAGACCATCTGGGCGCACTACGGCGACGGTCCCTGAGACGGCACCACCCCGGCAGCACCCGACCATCCCCGACAGGAGAAAAGGACCGACCATGACGACCCCCGACCCGACCGGCCCCGTGGCCAGGCTGCTGCGCTACGCCAACGAGGTCCACGCGCTGGCCGGGCAGTGCGGCAGGAAGGACCTCGCGGAGGTGCTGGCCGCGTGCGCGGGCCGCTGGAAGGACGAGTGCACCGACATCGTGGTCGCCGGGGCGCAGAAGCGCGGCAAGAGCCGGCTGCTCAACACGCTGGTGGCCCACCCCGACCTGCTCCCCGTCGACGCCGACGTCGCCACCAACTGCTTCCTGTCGCTGCGGCGCGGCCCCCGACTCGCCGCCGTCGTGCACCGCAGTACGGACGCGGGGCCGGTCCAGACGCCGATCACCGTCGAGTCGATCCCCGACTACGCCTCGATGCGCGGCGACGCGGGCAAGCGCCGCGACGTCGTCAGCGTGGACATCACCCTCGACAACCCGCTGCTCGACGGCCTGCGGCTGCTCGACACCCCCGGCGTGGACAGCCTGACGGTGGGCCACCGGCAGGTGACGGTGGCCATGCTGCAGCGGGCCGACGCGCTGCTGTTCACGCTCAGCGCCCAGGACCAGCCGGTGCTCAGGCACGAGCTGGAGTTCCTCGCCGAGGCCGCCGAGCGGGTCCAGGCGATCGCGTTCGTCCTGACGAAGGTGGAGGACTCGGCCAACTGGCGCGCCCTGCAGGAGGAGAACCAGGCCCGGCTGAGGACCTTCGTCACCGAGGCGATCGCGGCGAGTCCCGGCAGGGCGGCGACGCTGGCCCCGCTCCTGGAGGCGCCGTGGATCCCGGTGAGCGCCAAGCTCGCCGAGGCCGCCGAGGCCAAGCGGCGCGAGGGGCGCACCGAACGCGCCGACACCCTGCGGGCGCGCAGCGGCATGGACGTGCTGGAGCGGCACCTGCGCGGCTTCGCCGAGGGCAGGGACTCCGCGCGGGGCGCCACCGTGGTCGCCGCCGCGCTGTCGGTGCTGGGCTCGCTGGCGACCGGCGCCAAGGACGACGTCGCCGTGGGCTCCGGCGACGAGGGCGACGTCACCGCCCGGCTCGCCGAGGTGGACGCCGGTCTGGCGGAGCTCACCGCGCTGGCGGGGCGCCGCAGGGCGGGCGCGGTGGCCAACACCTTCCTCGGGCGCGAGGTGGCGGGCATCGTGGCGGCGCGGGTGTCGGAGATCCGCCAGCCGTACGAGAACACGATCGCCACGCTGAAGAAGCAGGCCCAGATCGACCAGTACATGGCGGAGCTGCCGGAGAGCGTGCAGCGCTCCCTGGAGGCGGCGTGGTCGCAGATCGTCTACGACGTGGAGACGCTGGCCAGGACCACGCTGGACGCCTTCGCCCGCGACCTCGGCCTCGACCCGGTGGACCTGGCCACCGACGGTCGCGCGATGCCCAGCCTGACGCAGGTCCAGGTCAGGGGCGACCAGGCCGCGGACGACCCGGGCAGCGTGGACCTGATCCGGGACGTGCTGCCCTCGGCCTCGATTGGGCTGTCCCTGGGCGGCTTCGCCACGGCCCTGCTCGGCCCGGTGGGCTTCATCCTGGTCGCCCCGGCCATCGGGGCGGCCATCTTCATGGGACGCCGCTCGATGGAGAAGGTGCAGCGCAGCCAGGCGGCGATCAGGGGGGCGCTGCGCGACCAGTTCTCGGTGATCGCCAGGGAGATGACGCTCGACCTGGAGCGGATGGTGGCGACCTGGCGGGTGGGCGTCGAGCAGACCGCGGACGAGAGCCTGGCACGGCGCCGCAGGGAGCTGGAGACCCGGCGGGCCGAGCTGAAGTCCGCCTCCGCCCGCTCGGCCGCCGACCGTCTCAAGGCTCGCAAGTCGGGCGAGGACCGCATCGCCGCGATCGGCACCCTCACCACGCGCGGCCAGGAGCTCCGCGCGGAACTCGCCGCCGCGGTGGCCGCACTGGGCGCGGAACGACCGATGCCCGCCGTGACGACCTGACCGGAGACCGGGACAAAGGCGTGACGCGTCCGTGGAGCCGTCGCGGCCCCCGGCGGGGGCCGTGACGGTCAGAGCGGCAGGTGCACCAGGGTGGCGGGCCGGTCGCGGGTGGCGCCGGTCGCGTCGGCGGGGCGGTGCAGGCAGAGCAGGCCCGTGGGAACCCGGGCGACCGGCTCGAACGTCCCCGGCGTGCGGTGCACCTCCCGCGCCCCGCCGGGGGTGACGTGCAGCAGCCTGCTGCGGCCCGCGTCCCGCATGGTCATCCACATCGAGTCGCCGTCGGCGACGAACCTGGGGCGCTCCCAGCGGTGCCGCGAGGTGAGGTGACCGGCCAGCGTCGCCGACTGCTTGCCCATCAGGAACTCCAGCGTCTGGGAGCGCTGGTCGAAGATCCCGACCGACCAGCCCCTGGCCGGGCTCACCTGGTCGACGCCGACCGCGTAGATCTGGCGGCCGGCGGGGAACCAGCGCAGCGCGCCGCCCCGGGGGCGCGGCATGACCAGCCTGGTCCTGCCGTCCGCGGTGTCGGCCTCCAGCCCCGCCGAGCCGGAGGTGAACCACCTGCCCTGGTGCAGGACCACCTGATGCAGCCAGCTCCGCCCCGGCTCGCGCATCGTCGGGCGCACGACGCCGCCGGGGTCGACCAGGCACAGTACCTGCCACGGCCTGAAGTCCTGGTGCCGGTTCTGGAACATCGGCTTGTTGCCGCCGAACTGCCCGAGCACCACGGTGCAGCCCGGCGCGCCCACCGAGGACGAAGGCTCGGTGCCGCTGGGGGCCTCCTGGTCGAGCAGCCGGCGCAGCCTGTTGTCCTCGTTGAGGAACCACCGGGCGTACGGGCCCAGCTCGCGCGGCTGGGGGGCCTGGAAGGCGAAGGTCCCGGCCAGGTCGAGCTCGATCATGGCCAGGTGGCCGGTCTCCCCCCAGGGCAGACCCATCGCGGTGTCGACGGGGACGGCCTGCCTGGGCTGGAAGAAGACCCACGCCGTACGGCCATGGGCGATCACGGTCGGGTCGCCCCACATCCGCAGCGGATGGGTGGCGCGAATGGCCAGGTCGGGGGTGAGGGTGCGGACCAGCACCTGCGCGGGCCCCACCTGTTCCACGGCGACGACGCCCTCTCCGGACGCGGCCCACTCCACGAGCCTGCCGAAGCGGAGCTCCCGGTCGTGGCGGCCGCCGATCCCGTCGAGCCTGCGCAGGAAGTGGCCGTTGTCGAAGGCCTGGTGGACGAAGACCCGGCCCGCCTCGGCACGCGCCTCCAGCACGGCGTCCGTGACCTTCTCGATCCCCTGGACCGTGGGCCCGCCCGCAGCGCCCCCGGGGCCCCCGGGGCCCCCGGGGCCCCCTGACGGGCCGGCGGGGACCTGGTGGCCGCCGGTGGCACCGTCCTCGGGACCGGTGAGCACCCGGTGGTCGCCGGTGGCACCGCCCGCCGGACCGGTGAAGGCCCGCGCGCCGGGGACCGGCGCGCCGGGAGGCCGGTGGCCCCCGGCGGGGCCGCCCGCGGGGACCGGGGAGCCCGCCGCGGGGCCGGTGAAGGCCCGCTGCCCCGTACCGGAGACCCGCCCGGTGCCGGGAGCGCCGGACGTGCCGGTGGGCACCGGGTGGCCGCCGGTGGCGGGAGCGGATCCCCTGCCGGGCTCGCGGTGCTCGACCTTGAGCTTCCAGGCCAGCTGCGCGGCGCCGTAGGCGACCACGATCTTCGGGTCGTCGTAGGTCCTGACCCGCTCGCCGAAGCGCTCGCGGACGGCCTTCTGGACCAGCGGCATCCTGCTGGGCCCGCCGGTCATGAACACCGCGGCCAGGTCGTCCGACTCGACCCCCGCGCCGCGGATCGTCTCGTCGAGGATGTCGACCGTCCTGACGATCTCCTCGCCGATGAGGTCCTCCAGGTCGGCCCTGGTGATGTGCACGTCCTCGTTGATGCCCACCACGTAGTGGGAGGAGGTGTCGAACTTCGACAGCGTCTCCTTCGCCTCCCTGGCCATCTTGAGCAGGTCGGCGGCGTAGCTGACGTAGCGGCGCTCGGGGTTGGTGGTCACCTGCTGCCACCAGTCGGCGTCGAGCCGCTCGATCTGGGCGCCGAGGAACGCGAACACCTGCTCGTCGAACCCCTCGCCGCCGATCTCGTCACTGCCGCCCGGCTCGCCGACGACCGCGAAGTCGCCGCCGTCCACGGTGAGCACGGCCGCGTCGAACGTGCCGCCGCCGAGGTCGTAGACGGCCAGGCGCGATCCGCCGGTCGCCCGCCCCGCGGACGCGAAGTAGCGGGCCGAGGCAACCGGCTCGTCGATGAGCGCGATCCGCACACCGCTGACGACCTTCCTCGCCGCCGCCAGCAGCACCGCCTTGCGGTCGGCGCCCCAGGCCACCGGGTGGGTCAGCGCGATGCAGTCGGGTTCGGCGCCGTCGAACCGCCGCCGCCCCTCGCTGACGAACAGTTCGAGCAGCGCCGCCAGGGCGTCGGCCACGTCCACCGGGACGCCGCCGAGCAGCATCCGGCCCCGGCCGACGTAGCGTTTGGGGTTGCGCTCGACGCGCTCGGGACTGATCGCGATGCCCCGCTGGGCGATCCTGCCCGCCACGAGCGCCCCCCGCTCGTCCAGCATGACGGCGGAGGGGATGCGCCGCTCTCCCTCGACCTCCAGGACGTCGAAGCGCCCTTCCGCCGCCATCACCCCGGCGGAGAAGCTCGTCCCCAGATCGACACCGAGGCACCACTGCGCCATGTCCACTCCTCGAAGATCAGGACCCATCATCCCGCATCCGGCGACCACGGCCAGGGCGCGGGCTGGAGCGCCGGTACCGATCCAGGACCCGGAGCGTCGGCGGCAGCCGGGATGGGCGCGGGAGCGTCCTCATCATCTCGCGCCCGCGCCGGTGCCGTCTCCACGGCTCACGATTCCGCCGCACGGGGAAGCCACGTGGGAAGCCGCGCGGGAACAGGCCCCGGGCCGGGACGCGGGTGACCGTCCTCGCGGGGGCGGGTCAGCCGCCGGTGGCGCCGTCGGGGCGGACGGCCAGGGCGGCGAGGACCCGGGCGAAGTCCGGCGGGGGCGCGACCACCAGCCGGGTCTGCCCGTCCTGGCTGACCAGGTCGGCCCTGATCAGGGAGAGGCGGCCGCCGTGCCACCAGTACACCTGCGGGCTGAGGGCGCCGGCGCGCCTGTCGAACTCCCGCTGGGCGAACAGCCGCAGCCGCTCGATCGCGCGGACCACGCCGATGCCCTCGACCGGGTGGACGATCAGCGTCGCCGGGTCGGGCAGGGCGACGAGGACCCCGTCGGAGGGAACCGGCAGGTAGTCGCCCAGCCTGCGCAGGTGGGCGGCGGCGCCCTCGGTGGGGCCGGTCAGCCTGCGGACCGCCACACCGCCGAGGTCACCCTCCGTGACCGAGAGCCGCTCCTCCCGGTTGGTGTTGTCCAGGGCCAGGTCGAGCGCCTGGCCCGCGGTGATCGGCCAGCAGCCGACCTCCTCGGGGCGGACCGTGCGCCCGGCGGAGGCGTCGCCGACGGTGAGCACCTCGACCAGGTCGGCGGTGAGGTGGCGCCCGACCACGCGGGCCGGGTCGAGGTCGTCGTCGAGCTGGATTCGGGTCCGCAGCATCGGGCGCACCTGCTCCAGGTCGCAGGCGTCGAACGGCTCGTCCGCCGTGGCCAGGGTGTGGGACAGGTGCTCGGAGACGAGGACGGGCCAGTCCTCGCGGGAGCGCCGCAGCGCCTCGGCGCGCAGCCCGGTGAGCCGTACCACGACCCGGCGCGGGCCGGTGAGCGTCAGGGCCGCGCCGCCGGGGTCGAAGGCGCAGGAATAGCCGAGATTGTCGGCGACCAGGGCGAGCAGGGAGTCGAGATCGACCTCTTCGACCGGACGCGGGGGCGTCTCGGTTCGCCGGTCACGGTGCCGCCGGAACAATCTCACGCGTGCGTCCCCTCTGCCGGTTTCCTCCTAGGTTCGCACCTAGAGTGCCTGGTCGGCGCCCCCTGTTGAGTAGGTCAGAGAGCACGATTTTGCATCAATAGCACCAAGTGCCCCGAGCAATACAGAAAACTGTGGCTTTCCATGCCCTATCGGAAGCCCCGCGATAACCGGTACGCCGAGCGGCGCGAGCAGCTCCTCCAGCACCGGGTAGGGGTCGCCGCAGCCGACCCAGGACCCCAGGACGAAACCGGCGGCCCCGTCGAGCGCCCCCGCCTGCAGCAACTGGGTGAGCATCCTGTCGATCCGGTACGGCGCCTCGGTGACGTCCTCCAGCAGCACGATCCGGCCCCGCGCCGACAGCGCGTACGGCGTGCCGCAGAGCGCGGCCAGCAGGCTGAGGTTACCGCCGGTGACCGGCGCCGTGACGTCGCCGGGAACGATCACCCGGTCGCCGGTGATCGCCGGCGGGGCTCCGGCGAGGGCGGCCGTGAAGTTCTCGAAGGTGCGCGGCTCGGGCCCCTCGGGGTCGCTGATCGTGGAGCAGGCCGGCATCGGCCCGAACCACGAGGCGACGCCCAGCTCCACGGCGAACGCGCTGTGCAGGGCGGTGACGTCGCTGGAGCCGACCAGCGCCTTGGGGCCGGCGGCCCGCATGGCGTCCCAGTCGAGGCGGCCGAGATGGCCGAGGAGGCGGGTGGCGCCGTAGCCGCCGCGGGCGCAGAACACCGCGCTCACCGCGGGATCGCACCAGGCGTCCCGCAGATCGGCGGCGCGGCCGGCGTCCGAGCCCGCCAGGTAGCGATCCCTGTCGAGGACGTGGGCACCGACGACGACCTTCAGCCCGAGCCCCTCCAGGACGCGGATGCCGCGCGCCAGCCGCTCGGAATCGGGAGGTCCGGACGGGGCCACCACCGCCACCGTGTCGCCCGGACGCGGCGGAGGCGGGACCGGTATCCCGGCAGCCGGTTCGTTCACTCCGCAAACGGTGCCACACTGGGCTTTCATATGCGACCTCCGCCCCACATCCTGGTGGTCAACGGCATCAAGGTCCGCAGGCCGGTGTTCGTGCTCGCCGCCCCGCACTCCGGCGCGGATCTGCTGGCCCGCGCCCTGAAACGCTCCCCCGGATTCCACGTCACCATGGGGCGGGCGGCGGTGGCGCACGTCGTCTACGCCTTCGCCCGGCGGCCCTCGATCGCGGGACGGGGCATGGGCGCGACCCGCGTGCTCCGCGACGCCATGGCCGAGTCCTGGCAGATCGTCCCGGGCGCCTGCCAGGAGTGCCCGGCCACCTGCCGGGAGGCGGGCGGCGTGACCGGGGCGGGGCCCTGCGTGGCCTCGGGCTCCGTGGCCCGCTTCGGCGACGCCAGCCCCGACCTCCTCTACAGCGCCTCGGTGCTGCTGCAGGCCTTCCCCGACGCCCGTTTCGTCCAGCTCATCAGGGACGGCCGCGACGTGGCCGCCGACATGCTGGCCGACCCCGCGTCCCTGACGTGGTTCAAGCCGGCCATGCTGAGCGACGAGACGGAGTTCCCCAACCCGTTCCTCGGCGTCAACTCCGGCGAGCACCGCGAGCGCTGGAAGGCGATGCCCACGGCGGGCAAGTGCGCGCTGCGCTGGCGCAGCGCGGTGCGGCTGTCGGCCTCGCTCCACCAGGAACTGCCCCGGGAGCAGTTGCTGACCCTGCGCTACGAGGACCTGGTCTCCTCCCCCGCCGAGGCCCTGGACGGGCTCTCCCGCTTCCTGGAGACCCGGGTCCCCAAGATCGCCCTGCTGGGCCCGAGCGTGCCGAAGGTCGGCGTCTGGCGCACCCGCCTGCGCGGCCAGGACTCCGAGCTGGTGGCCAAGGTCGCCCGCGAGGAGCTCACCCGCCTGGGCTACGCCACCTCGTCCTGACCCCGGTCCGCGCCGTCCTGACGCCGGTCCGCGTCTCCCGCCGGGCACTTCGGGAGCACGCGCGGGTCGCCTCTCCCGGGGCCCCGGTCGCCGGCGCGGCAGGCACCGGCGCGGTCACCAGTTCGCGACCTCGAACAGCGCGCCGGGCCGGATGTCCCCCGGGGGGAGGGGCCCGCGCGGCGGGGCCGCCTCTGAGCCAGGAGCCGGATCCTCGCCGCTTCTCAGCGTGCCCAGGATCGTCTCCCAGGTGCCGTCCACCGACCACCGGCGGTGCCGGTTGTAGACGGTCTTCCAGTTGCCGTACGTCTCCGGCAGCTTGCGCCAGGGGCAGCCGGTCCTGGCACGGAAGAACACCCCGTCGATGATCGTGCGGTGATCGGCCCACCGGTTTCCCCGCCGGGCGTGAGCGGGCAGCAACGGCGCCAGCCGTCCCCACTCGTCGTCGGTCAGGTCATCGCGTTTCAGCCGGTCGTCCACGTTCTCATGATCTAACACCATTCGCCGTGGAAGATCCACTCGCGGGCGCGCCGCCGGACGTCAGGAGGTGTGGCTGAACTGGGTCCGGTAGAGCTCGGCGTAGACCTCCCCCCTGGCCAGCAGCTCCTCGTGGCGGCCCTGCTCGACCACCCGGCCGTCCTGGACCACCAGGATCTGGTCGGCCTCGCGGATCGTGGACAGCCGGTGGGCGATGACCAGCGAGGTGCGCCCGGCCAGCGCGACCTTCAGCGCCTGCTGGACGGCGGCCTCGGACTCGGAGTCGAGGTGCGCGGTGGCCTCGTCGAGGACCACCACGCGGGGCGCCTTGAGCAGCAGCCTCGCCAGGGCCAGCCGCTGCTTCTCGCCACCGGACAGCCGGTGGCCGCGGTCGCCCACCACGGTGTCCAGGCCGTCGGGGAGGCCCAGGACCAGGTCGGAGATCTGGGCGGCGCGCAGGGCGTCCCAGATCTCCTCGTCGCCGGCCTCCGGCCTGGCGTAGCGGAGGTTGGCCCCGATGGTGTCGTGGAACAGGTGGGCGTCCTGCATGACGACTCCCACGGTCTCGCGCAGGGAGGCCAGGGTGGCGTCGCGCACGTCCAGGCCGTTGACGCGGACCGCGCCCTCGCCGACGTCGTAGAGACGGGAGACCAGGCCGGTGATGGTGGTCTTCCCCGCGCCCGAGGGGCCGACCAGGGCGACCATCTCGCCGGGGCGCGCGGTGAAGGTGACGCCGCGCAGCACCTCGTGGCCCGGCCCGGTGTCGGGGCGGGCCACCGCCTCCAGCGAGGCCAGCGACACCTCCGAGGCCGACGGGTATCCGAACCGGACGTCGTCGAACTCCACGGAGGCCGGGCCGCCGGGAACCGGCCGGGCATCCGGCTTCTCGGCGATCATGGGCCGCAGGTCGAGGACCTCGAAGACCCGGTCGAAGCTCACCAGCGCGGTCATCACGTCCACGTGCACGTTCGACAGGCTCGTCAGGGGGCCGTACAGGCGCATCAGGAGGGCGGCGAGCGCCACCAGGGTGCCGAGCTCGAAGACGTCGGAGACGGCCAGCACGCCGCCCACGCCGTACACCAGGGCGGTGGCCAGCGCGGCGACCAGGCCGAGCGCGACGCGGAAGACCGTCCCGTACATGCCGACGGTGACGCCGACGTCGCGCACCCGCCCCGCCCTGTCGCCGAAGGCGGCGGTCTCGTCGGCCGGGCGGCCGTACAGCTTGGCGACCATGGCCCCGGCGACGTTGAACCGCTCGGTCATCATGGTGCTCATCTCGGCGTCGAGCTCCATCTGCTCGCGGGTGAGCCCGGACATCTTCCTGCCGACCCACTTCGCCGGGAAGATGAAGATCGGCAGCAGCACGAGGGCGACGACGGTGATCTGCCAGGAGAGCACCAGCATGGCGCCGAGCACCAGCACCAGCATGACCACGTTGGCCACGACCGACGACAGGGTGCTGGTCAGGGCGCGCTGGGCGCCGATGACGTCGGTGTTGAGCCGGGAGACCAGGGCGCCGGTCTGGGTGCGGGTGAAGAAGGCCACCGGCATGCGCTGGACGTGGTCGAAGACCTCGGTGCGCAGGTTGTAGATGAGGCCCTCGCCGATCCGCGCGGAGAACCAGCGCTGGGCCAGGGTGAGCGCCCCGTCGGCGACCGCCAGGCCCGCGATGACGAGCGCGAGGGCGATCACCACTTCCCTGCGCTTGGCGATGATGCCGTCGTCGATGATCGCCTTCATCAGCAGCGGGTTGGCGATCACGATGACCGAGCCGACCACGACCAGCGCGAGGAAGGCGGCGATGTGCCGCGAGAAGGGCTGTGCGTAGCGGGCGATGCGCCTGACCGTGCCCGGCGCGAGACGCTGCTTGGTCACCGACCTGTCCCGCCGGAACGACAGCATCGCCTGGGGACCGAGACCCCCACCCATCATCGCCATACGGCCTCCTCTCCCGATGCGAGCACCGGGAGAGGCACGATCATTCCCCTGTCAGCTTCGGGCGAACACCATTGGAGGGCCACTGGGACGGACCCTGCGACGGGCCCTGTGACTGCCTTCCGCGAACCACGTGCCACGAGCGGGACGGCCTATCCGAAAAGCGCCTTGACGCGCCCCGCCTGCTCGCGCGCCTCGGCCGCGCCCTGCTCCTCCAGCGTGCGCCCCGAAGCACCCTGAAGCAGCCGCTTGGTCGCCGTCGCGGCGTCGCGGTCGGTCGCCAGCAGCGCGTCGGTCAGGTCGCGTACGGCCTGCGTCAGCTCCTCCGGCGCGACGACCAGCTCGGCCAGGCCGATCCTCGCCGCCTCCTGCGCCCCCACGACGCGGGCGGTCAGGCAGATCTCGATGGCCCTGGACAGGCCCACCAGGTCGACCAGCGGCTTGGTGCCGGTCAGGTCAGGGACCAGCCCGAGGGCCGGCTCCTTCATGCACAGTTTGGCGTCGTCCGCCAGGACCCGCAGGTCACAGGCGAGCGCCAGCTGGAACCCCGCACCGACCGCGTGGCCCTGAACGGCTGCCACGGAGACGATGTCGGGACGCCTCAGCCAGAGGAAACCCCGCTGGGCCTGCGCCACCCGCTCGGCGAAAGCAGCCTCGTCGAGTGTCGCGGAGGACGCGAACGACCCCTGCCCGGGAACCCCCTCCGGGGTGAACATCCTCAGATCGATCCCCGCCGAGAAGGACGGCCCCTCACCTCTGATCACGACGACCCTCACCTGCTGCGGCAGGCCGTCACCGATATGAGCCAGAGCCGACCAGGTGGCGAACGTCTGAGCGTTCCGCTTCTCCGGACGGTCCAGCGTGATCGTCGCGATCTCGCCGTCCACCTCATAGCGCAGACCGACCTCCTCGAGAGAGATCTCCTCCGCACTCCCCCCGAACGCCACTTCCGCCATCGCCTGTTCTCCCACCTTCGGTGTCCGCCTCGCCCGAGCCTATCGATTCCCCAGAATGAGGTTCTACAGGTCCGGGCGGGGACGGCTTCAGAGTGGGGGACGAGCGGCTGCGGTCGCGCGTTCCGAGGCGGGGTCAGCGCTTGGACTTGCCTCGGGTGGCGCCACCGCGCCCGCGCAGAGTCACGCCGGACTCGCTCAGGATGCGGTGGATGAACCCGTACGACCTGCCGGTCGAAGCGGCCAGGGCACGGATGCTTTCACCCGCGCTGTAGCGCTTCTTGAGATCGGAGGCCAGTTTTTCACGATCGGCCCCGGTAACCCGGGTGCCCTTCTTCAGAGTCTCGGCCACGAGTACCTCCTGTAGTGCCAGACTTCCGCAGCGTTACACACGCCATGATCAGTCATTTCAGCGAGATCGGCTACCTACTCCACGGGAAAAGATCCGTACCCGCTCAAATTAAGATCAGGCAAGTGCCACAAGATCGGAAAATTCGTCGCTCCACGCGTCTTCAACTCCGTCAGGCAGCAAGATCACCCTATCGGGTCGTAGAGCCTCTACAGCACCCTCATCATGCGTGACAAGCACAATCGCCCCAGAATAGGACGTTAGCGCCGAAAGAACTTGTTCCCTGCTGGCCGGATCGAGGTTGTTCGTGGGCTCGTCCAGGAGGAGGACGTTGGCCGCGGACAGCACCAGCGTGGCCAGCGCCAGCCGCGTCTTCTCCCCGCCCGACAGCACCCCCGCGGGCTTGTCCACGTCGTCGCCGGTGAACAGGAACGAGCCCAGGACCTTGCGCAGTTCCACGTCGGGCAGCTCTCCCCCGGCCGAGCGCATGTTCTCCAGCACGGTCCGCTCGGGGTCGATCGTCTCGTGCTCCTGCGCGTAGTAGCCCAGCTTGAGCCCGTGTCCCGGCTTGACCGCGCCGGTGTCGGGCTCCTCGATGCCGCCCAGGATGCGCAGGAGCGTGGTCTTCCCCGCGCCGTTCAGGCCCAGGATGACGACCCTGCTCCCCCTGTCGACGGCGGCGTCGACGTCGGTGAAGACCTCCAGGGAGCCGTACGACTTCGACAGCCCCTCCGCCATGATCGGGGTGCGCCCGCACGGGGCGGGCTGGGGAAAGCGCAGCTTGGCGACCTTGTCGCTGCGCCGCTCCACCTCCAGGCCGGACAGCAGGCGCTCGGCGCGGCGCTGCATGTCCTGCGCGGCCTTGGCCTTGGTGGCCTTGGCGCGCATCTTGTCGGCCTGCGACATCAGGGCCGAGGCCTGCTTCTCGGCGTTGGCGCGCTCGCGCCTCCTGCGCTTCTCGTCGGTCTCGCGCTGGGCCAGATAGGCCTTCCAGCCGACGTTGTAGGTGTCGATCACCGCACGGTTGGCGTCGAGGTGCAGGACGCGGTTTACCGTCGCTTCAAGAAGCGTGACGTCGTGGCTAATAATGATCAAGCCGCCCTGGTGAGATCGTAAAAAATCACGAAGCCACCCGATTGAGTCCGCATCTAGGTGGTTTGTCGGCTCGTCAAGAAGGAGAGTCTCCGCCCCGCTGAAGAGGATCCTGGCCAGTTCCACCCGCCTGCGCTGCCCTCCGGACAGGGTCTCCAGCGGCTGGCCGAGCACCCGGTCGGGCAACCCCAGACTGGAGGCGATGGAGGCGGCCTCCGACTCGGCGGCGTACCCGCCCAGGACGTGCAACCGGTCCTCCAGGCGCCCGTAGGCGCGGACCGCGCGGTCCCTGGTGCGGTCGTCGGCCGAGGACATGCCGGCTTCGGCCTCGCGCAGCTCGCGCAGCACCTGGTCGAGCCCCCGGGCCGAGAGGATGCGGTCACGGGCGAGCACGTGCAGGTCGCCGGTGCGCGGGTCCTGCGGCAGGTAGCCGACCTCGCCGCTGATGGAGACCGTGCCCGAGGCGGCCGACCCCTCTCCGGCGAGCACGCGGGTCAGCGTGGTCTTCCCGGCTCCGTTCCGGCCGACGAGCCCGATCTTGTCACCGGGGTTCACCCGGAAGGACGCACCCTCGATGAGCAGCCGGGCCCCGGCCCGCAATTCGATGTCAGAAGCTACGATCATGGTTGGAGAACACTCCCAGCAGGAAATACACAGGCTCACTTCACTGTGGCCGAACCCGCCGCGCCCTGTGTCTCCCGGCTCTCGGCTCGGCCGTCTCGCCTTCATCGGGACGACGGTCAATCGGGAGTGCGCATACCGATCAGTGTACGGCGCGACACCGGGCGGCTTCTCCACGTTTTGTCGAGCCCCGCCCGCCCGGGACCCGCGCACGCGGGCACCCGCCACGCGAACCCCGGCCGCCCGGCCCCCGGCGCGCGCAGGCGCTCACGCGGGCCCCGCCCCGCGAACCCCGGTCGCACAGGCCCTTGCGCACGGGACCCGCTCACCGGCGACCCGGTCATCCCGGATCGCTCACCCTGATGCGGACCGCGCGGAACTGGGCGGGGGTGTCCCTGAGAACCACCAGCCGCGGGTCGGGGACCGTCAGGAAGGGCTCGGCCTCCAGCGCGAAGACCGGCGCGAGCCTGCGGTCGGGCCGCAGCGCGTCGACCGCGCGCCGGTCGCCGCCCAGCACGACCGCCTCCAGCTCGCCCACGTGCGGGCCCAGGACGCGCAGCGCCACCTCGGCCGCCGCCTCGTGCGCCTGGTCCACCTGCTTCTCCCTGCGCCGGGCGAAGCGCCGCTGGGACCAGCCGCCCGCCGCGCTGCGCCCGTGGACCTGCCGCGAGCCCACCTTGGAGGAGAGCAGCTCCGCGCCCTGGAAGATCCCCGCCGCGTGGCCGCCCAGCCGTACCAGCAGCACGCCGATCCTGCGCTCGGTGCGCACGTGGGTGACCAGGCGCGCCATCGGGCCGCCCCCCGAGGAGGTCAGCGGCGGGAACGGCACCTGGCACTCGGCGACCGCGCCGTCCGCGCCCTCCAGGCGTACGACGGAGGCCGAGGCCGTCACGCTCGGCGGGCCGTGCCGGTCGACGAAGCCGTCGATCCAGCGGTTCAGGCGCTCGGGCGCCACGGAGACCCAGCGGCCTCCCCCCTTGGCCGGTCGCGACGTCATGGAACGCGACACTACCGGCTGACCTCGCCGGACACACGATCTCACTGGTCAAGCCCAACGAATGGCGAAATATCGGTGAACAGCACAGCGCGTTACTTCTGTGACGGTAGAGAATGCCCCATGCTCGGAATGTGACGACCAGAGCGCGAGCCGTCCCGCAGGCCTCCGCGGCAGGCGTGGGTGTCACGCCTGTCGTCGATCTCGACACCGGGGGCGTCATCGCCTTCCAGGCCGACGGCGAGGGACGCGGGAACATCTCCTCCACCGTCCAGACGGTGCGCGACGTCGCCGCGGGCGAGGTCCTCCTGCCCCTGGTGCTCACCCTGCCGACGGCCGCGGTGATCGGCGGCTCGGCCGCGCTCGCACCGCTGCACGAGGCCCTGCGCGCGTCAGGCCGGCGGCCTCGCGAGGTGATCCTCACCGTACGAGGCGACTTCGCCCAGTTCGAGCGCCGCTCCCTGCTCACCGGGCTGGACGGCCTGCGCGCCATCGGCTACCTCATCGCGGTCGGCGACCTGGGCACCGGGCACGTCCCGCTGGACCTGCTCGCCGACGCGGCACCGTACCTGGCGGTGATCTCGCGGGACCTGATCGACCAGGTGCCCGGCGACCCGCGCCGCGCCGCGATCGGGGAGGGCCTGGCGCGGCTCGCGCGGGGAACGGGGGCGCACGTGCTCGCCCCGGGGGTGAGGGACGAGGCGCAGCTCGCCGTGATCCGCGGCTGGGGAGTGCGGCTGGCCCAGGGCCCGCTGCTGGTCCCCGGCCCGTCGGGACGCGTGCACGTGCCGCTCCCGGTCGTCGAGCAGGAGCCCTCGCGGCTCCTGCTCGGTCCCCGCGTCCACGAGTTCCTACTGCCCGCGGTGACCCTCCCCTACGAGGCCACCGCCGAGGCCGCGATCGACGCCTTCGGCAGCGAGCCGTCCATCACCAGCGTGATCCTCGTCGACGAGTACCAGCGTCCCAGGGGCAGCCTCGACCGCAGCCGCTTCCTGCTGTCGATCGCCGGGCGCTTCGGTCACGCCCTGCACGGCAAGAAGGCCGCCGGGCGGCTGGCCGACCCCGCGCGCACGGTTCCCAAGACCACCCCCGCCATAGCGGCCATGCAGGTCGCGGGCCGCGACGCCGAGCGCGTCTACGACGACCTGGTCGTCACCGACGAGGTCGGCCGCTGCATGGGCGTCGTCCGGGTCGCCGACCTGATCCGCCAGGTGGCGGCCATGCAGCGCTGAGGGCCCCTTCGCCCGCCGCCTTCGCCCTTCGGCGGACGGTCCGTTTCATCCTGCCGGACGCCGTCGCCTTTACGTTGTAGATTCGAATATCCGCCGCGCCGGCACCGCACCCCTTGGCAGGCGCGCATGATCACGGTAGGAAGGGCACAGGGGCGAGACGACGAGGGGCGACAAGGGGCACGGAATGGACGATCGCGGACCTCGGGTCGGGCGGCGGGGGCTGCTCGGGGCGGGGCTCCTGGCCGGGGCCGGAGCCGCGCTGTCCGGATGCACCCCCGCCGACACCCCTGCCACCCCCGCCACTCCGGCCGCCCCGCAGCCTCCGCCGTTCGACCCCGCCAGCTGGGAGTCGGTGCGGGCCCAGTTCCCGCTCGACCCCTCCTACGCGCAGTTCGCCGCCTACGTCCTCGCCTCCCACCCGGCCCAGGTGCGCCGGGCGATCGAGGAGCACCGGCGCGGCCTCGACACCGACACCGACGCCTACCTGCACGGCGAGGACAGGGAGGGGACGGTGCGCGAGGCCGCCGCCGCCTACCTGGGCGCCGACGCCCCCGACGTCGCCCTCACCGACAGCACCACGATGGGCCTGGGCCTGCTCTACAGCGGCATGCGACTGCTCCCCGGCCAGGACGTGCTCACCACCGAGCACGACTTCTTCGCCACCCACGAGAGCCTGCGGCTGCTCGCCGCCAGGACCGGCGCCAAGGTCCGCAGGGTCGGCCTGTACGACGACCCGGCCAAGGCCTCCGCCGACGAGATCGTCTCCCGGCTGAAGGCCGCGCTCACGCCGAGGACCCGGGTGGTGGCGATCACCTGGGTGCACTCGGGCACCGGGGTGCGGATGCCGGTCAGGGCGATCGCCGACATGGTCGCCGAGGCCAACCGCTCCAGGGACGCCGGGGACCGGGCGCTGCTGTGCGTGGACGGGGTGCACGGTTTCGGCGCGATGGCCGACGGGGTGGAGGAGCTGGGCTGCGACTTCCTGGCCAGCGGCACCCACAAGTGGCTGTTCGGCCCCCGGGGCACCGGCATCCTGTGGGGCAGGGGTCAGGCCTGGGGCGCGCTGCTGCCGGTGATCGCGAGCTTCTCCAACGTGACCGTCGATCCGGGGACCGGCGACGAGCCGTACGGCCCCGGCGGGCTGCTGCACACCCCCGGCGGCTACCACAGCTTCGAGCACCGCTGGGCGCTGAGCGAGGCGTTCGCCTTCCACCGGGCGATCGGCAAGGAGCGGGTGGCGGCCAGGATCACCGAGCAGGCCACCCGGCTCAAGGCGGGGCTCGCGGGCCTGCCCAACGTGCGGCTGATCACCCCGGTCTCCGCCGAGCTGTCGGCCGGGCTGGTCTGCTGCGTGGTCGACGGCATGGACGCCCCCACCGCGGTGGGCAGGCTCCGCCGCGACCACCGGATCGTCACCAGCGCCACCCCGTACCAGGACGTCTACCTGCGCTTCGGTACCGGGATCGTCACCACCCCCGAACAGGTGGACCAGGCGGTGAAGGCCGTCGCCGCCCTCAGGTGACGTATGGTACGAGTTAGGTTTACCTAACTTGGACCCCCACGGAGTGACACATGGCAGACGAGAAGGCCGGGCGCCGCGCACCGAAGGTGACGAGCGGCCTGGTCCGGCGGGTCGAGCGGCTCACCCCCCACATGATCCGGGTGGTGCTCGGCGGCGAGGGTCTCGCCGGTTTCCGCGCGGACGAGTACACCGACCACTACGTCAAGCTGCTGTTCGCCCCGGCCGGGGTGAGCTACCCCCGGCCGTTCGACATGGAGGCGATCCGCCGCGACCTGCCCCGCGAGCAGTGGCCCACCACCCGCACCTACACCGTCCGCCGCTGGGACGCCGACGCGGGCGAGCTGACGATCGACTTCGTCCACCACGGCGACAGCGGTCTGGCGGGGCCGTGGGCCGACCGGGTCCGGCCGGGCGAGGAGGTCCACTTCTTCGGCCCCGGCGGCGCGTACGCGCCCGACCCCGAGGCCGGCTGGCACCTGTTCGCGGGAGACGAGAGCGCGCTGCCCGCCATCGCCGTCGCCCTGGAGAACCTCCCCGCCGGGGCACCGGCCTGGGCCTTCATCGAGGTCGAGGGCCCCGAGGAGGAGCAGAAGATCGACTCCCCCGGTGACGCGCGGATCGTCTGGCTGCACCGCGGGGGCGCCCCGTACGGCGAGCTGCTGGTCAGGGCGGTCCGCGAGCTCGACTTCCCCGACGGCGACGTGCACGCCTTCGTCCACGGCGAGGCGGGCTTCGTCCGCGACCTCAGGCGCCACCTGCGCGCCGAGCGCGGCATCCCGCTGGCGAGACTCTCCATCTCGGGCTACTGGCGCCTGGGCCGCGACGACGAGGCCTGGCGCTCCTCCAAGCGCGAGTGGAACGAGCAGATCGAGGCCGAGGAGGCCGCGACGCTCTCCTCCTGACCGCGGGTCCGGCCGGGCGGGCAGGTCCGCTCCTTCGGCCTCGGCGGCGAGCCGCCCCGGCGCCACGGGAACGCGGGGCGGGCCCGCAGGGGCACCCGGGGCACCCGGGACGCCGGGGGCTACGGGCCGGGGCGGCGGGCGAGGGCGCGGCTCAGAGACGGCAGGCGAAGATGGCGGTCACCAGGATGGCCTTGGCCCCCATCTCCCAGAGCTGGTCCATGATCTGCTGGTGTCCCTTGCGCGGGACCATGGCCCGGACCGCGACCCAGCCCTCCCGGTGCAGCGGGGAGACCGTCGGCCCCTCCATGCCGGGGGTGAGGGCGATGGCCTCCTCGATCCGCTCGGCGCGGATGTCGTAGTCCATCATCACGTAGTCGCGCGCCACCAGCACGCCCTGCAGGCGGCGGATGAGCTGCCGCAGGCCCGGGGTCTCCTCGGCGCCGACCCCCTTGATCAGCACACCCTCGGAGCGGGTGATCGGCTCGCCGAACACCTCCAGGCCGATGTTGCGCAGCGTGGTGCCGGTCTCCACGACGTCGGCCACGGCGTCGGCCACGCCCAGCCGGATGGCGGTCTCGACCGCGCCGTCCAGCTTGATCACCCGGGCCTCGACGCCCTGCTCGGCGAGGTAGGTCTCCAGCAGCCCCGCGTAGGCGGTGGCGACGCGCCTGCCCTTGAGGTCGGCGACGGAGTCGAAGTCGCCGGGGTTGGCGGCGAAGCGGAAGGTGGAGCGGCCGAAGCCGAGCGGGATGATCTCCTCGACCCGTGCCCCGGAGTCGTGGAGCATGTCGCGGCCGGTGATCCCGGCGTCCAGGGTGCCCTCGCCGACGTAGACGGCGATGTCCTTGGGCCGCAGGAAGAACAGCTCGCAGGAGTTCTCCGGGTCGGCGACCACGAGCTCCTTGCTGTCCTTGCGGACGCGGTATCCGGCTTCCTTGAGGATCGTCTGGGCACCCTCGGTGAGGGCGCCCTTGTTGGGTACGGCGAGACGGAGCATGGCGGGCTTCCTTACAGGTGGACGGGATTGCCTACGAGAACCGGAGCCGGGCGCACCGGCTCACAGATGCTTGTAGACCTCGTCCAGTCCGATCCCCTTGGCGATCATGAGGACCTGCACGTGGTAGAGGAGCTGGGAGATCTCCTCGGCCGCCCGCTCGTTCGACTCGTGCTCGGCCGCCATCCAGCTCTCGGCGGCCTCCTCCACGACCTTCTTGCCGATGGCATGGACCCCGGCGTCCAGCGCGGCCACGGTGCCCGAGCCCTCGGGCCGGGTGCGCGCCTTGTCGGACAGCTCGGCGTACAGCTCTTCGAAGGTCTTCATGATCTCTCTCGGCGTCGTCGGATGTGCCCGTCAAGCCTAACGGGCCGTCGGCCCCCGGCGCGTGCAGGTCCACGCTCTGGGACGCGCGCCGCCCGGTCGTCGTCCCCTTTCCAGCGGAGGGCCGGAAACCTTCCCGGGGCGTTCAGTCGTTGACGCAGCGCAGCACCGGGCGGCTGACGAGGGCGGCGGGGTCGGGCGAGCCGGTGACGTGCAGGGTGACGCTCTCGCCGGGCAGCAGGGTGATGAGCATGTCGTCGACCGAGGAGGCCGGGTCGAGGCGGTCGGGGAACAGGGCCAGGTCGCGCAGGAGGGTGCGGGCGGTGACGGTGACGTCCAGGCCGCCGCCCTGTGCCTCGGCCACCTCGGTGTCGTAGGCGGCGGCGGGGAAGGCGACGCGGGTGTCCTCGGCGAAGAAGTGGAGCGCGCGGTGCCCGTCCAGCCGTACCGACAGCAGCTCGGCCGACGGGTCTCCCGGGACGGCCACCGGGTCCGGGAGCGGCACGCTCGTCACCGAGCGGGGGGCCACGTCGATCCGGACGCTCTCCTTGGCCAGCGGTTCCCCGCTCAGGGCGAGCCGCTGGAGTTCCAGCTCGCCCGTCCAGGGTTCCGGGCCGTCGTTGACCACGGCCACGGCGCCGTCCTGGACGCTCAGGAGGCGGTCGGCGTAGACGCGGCGCAGCGCGTACCACAGCGGTTTGCGCCGGCCGCGGCCGTCGACGGCCGACCAGGAGGTGACCGGCCAGCAGTCGTTGAGCTGCCAGACGATGGTGCCGGCGCAGTAGGGGGCCAGGGCGCGGAAGCGCTCGATGCCGAAGGTGACCGCCCTGGCCTGGTTGAGCTGGGTCAGGTAGTGCCAGTCGTCGTAGGTCTCCGGGGCCGGCAGGTGCTCGCCCAGGCCGCGCAGGAGCTTGGCGTTGCCCTCGTGGGCCTTCTGGTGGTGCAGCACCAGGGGCGCGTCGGGGGTCAGCTCGCCGCTGACGGCGTCGCGCAGCGTGGTGTGGGCCGGCGGGCCCTGGAAGCCGAACTCGGCGGCGAAGCGGGGGGCGTAGGTGGCGTAGTGGGTGTAGTCCTCACGGTTCCACACGTCCCAGATGTGGGTGGTGCCGTGGGCGGGGGCGTTGGGCGGCAGGCCGGGGTGGCCGGAGTACGGGCTGCCCGGCCAGTAGGGGCGGGTGGGGTCGAGTTCGGCCACCAGGGCCGGGAACAGCCCGTGGTAGAAGCCCGCGCCCCAGGTGCGCCCGTCCAGCTCGTCCTGCCAGCCCCAGTCGGCGTGGCCTTCGAGGGCCTCGTTGTTGCCGCACCACAGCGCCAGGGAGGGGCGCCAGGACAGCCGGGCGAGGTTCTCGCGGACCTCGGCCTCGACCTCGGTGGCGAAGGGTTCCTCCTCGGGGTAGGCGGCGCAGGCGAAGGGGAGGTCCTGCCAGACGAGCAGGCCGAGCTCGTCGGCCAGGTCGTAGAAGTCCTCGCTCTCGTACAGGCCGCCGCCCCAGACGCGCAGCAGGTTGACGTTCGCGTCCAGGGCCTGGCCGAAGCGTTCGGCCAGGCGTTCGCGGGTGACGCGGGCCGGGAAGCAGTCGTCGGGGATCCAGTTGACGCCGCGCACGAACACCGGCACGTCGTTGACGACCACGGTGAAGCCCTCGCCGGTCCGGTCCAGGCGCACGTCGCGGAAGCCGATCCGCCGCGTCCAGGTGTCCCCCCGCGCCTCGCTGCCCTGTCCGGACAGGCCCACGGTGAGCTCGTAGCGGTCCTGCGCGCCGTAGCCGCGCGGCCACCACCTCCGGGGCTCGGGCACCCGTACCTCCAGGACGGCCTCGCGCTCGCCGGGGGCCAGCACCGTCTCCGCCACCGCCCCGGCCACCTTCACGGTCACGGTGAGGGGCGCGGCCGAGGTGTCGCCGGCGCGCTCGACCGTGACGTGCGCCTCGACCCGCCCGTCGGATCCGTCGGTGCTCACCAGCGGCCGAACCGACGCCAGCCTGGCCCCGCTCCAGCCGTCCAGGCCGATGGGCCGCCAGATGCCGGAGGTGACCACCGCCGGGCCCCAGTCCCAGCCGAAGTTGCAGGCCATCTTGCGGATGAACTGGTAGGGCGCCTCGTAGCTGCCGGGCCGGTCGCCCAGCGCGGCCCGCTGCGCCTCGGCGTACTCCACCGGGGAGGCGAAGCGCACCCGCAGCGTGTTCTCGCCCTCGCGCAGCAGCTCCCGTACGGGAAAGCGGTAGGAGCGGTGCTGGTTGGCCGTGCTCGCGACCCGGACGCCGTTGAGCTCGACCGTGGCGACCGTGTCGAGGCCCTCGCAGACCAGGTCGGTGCGGTCGTGCCCGTCGGCGTGCCAGACGAAGACCGTCTCGTAGTCCCAGCCGGAGCGGCCTATCCAGGTCAGCCGGTTCTCGTTGTCGTCCAGGTACGGGTCCTCGATGAGCCCGGCGGCCAGCAGGTCGGTGTGCGCGCACCCCGGCACCGTGGCCGGGACGCGGGAGATGTCCCCGCCCACCTGGTGAAGGGTCCAGCCGTCGTGTAGCGCCCTCAATTCACACTCCCCATGGATGCGGTGTCGCCCCGCCGGACGAGATGACCCGGTTCGGCCTCCACCAGTGTGGAGGGTCCTTCCCGCACGTCTTCGGCGGGGGCGGCGGGCTCGCCGTCCCACCGGGCGGTGAGCCTGGGCACCGACGACAGCAGCCTGGCCGTGTACGGGTGGAGGGGGTTGCCGAACACCATGCCGGTGGGACCGGACTCGACCACCTGCCCCCGGTACAGGACCACGGCCCGCTCGCTGATGTAGTTGCCCAGCGACAGGTCGTGGGTGACGAACAGCACCCCGAGGCCGCGCGACTTCAGGTCGGCGAGCAGGTTGAGGACGTCGATCCTGGTGGACGCGTCGAGCATGCTGGTGATCTCGTCGGCGACGAGGTACCTGAGGTCGAGCAGGAGCGCCCTGGCGATCAGCAGGCGCTGCAGCTGGCCGCCGCTGAGCTGGTGCGGGTAGCGGCCCAGGATCTGCCCGGGGTCGAGGCCGACGTCCTTGAGCGACGCGTCGATCCTGCCGTCCCACTCGGAGGCGGCGACGCCGGGGAAGTACTCGTCCTTGATCATCTGCAGCACCCGGTCGGCCTTGAAGATCGGGTTGTAGCAGCTGAACGGGTCCTGGAACACGCCCTGCACGTGCCGGTAGTACGCCTTGCCCGGCCTGGCGGGGGCGCCGTCGAGGGTGATCACGCCCTTCGTCGGGCGGATCAGCCCGAGGACGGTCTTGCCGAGGGTCGTCTTGCCGCTGCCGCTCTCGCCGATGAGGGAGACCACCTCCCCCGGCGCCAGGTCCAGGCTCACGTCGTCGACGGCGGTGAGGGTCGCGGTGCCGAAGGCACCCACCCTGTAGGTCTTGGTGACCCCTTCGAGTCTCAGCATCGTCCGAAATCCTTCGGGTCAGGCCTTCCAGCAGGCGACGTGGTGGCCGGGGGCGACCTCGACCGGCGGAGGGTCCTCCGCGCATCTTTCGAAGGCGAGCGGGCAGCGGTCCCTGAACCGGCAGCCGGAGGGCGGGTCGAGCAGCGAGGGAGGCCTCCCGGGGATGCCCGACAGCCTGCGCTCGGCGTGGCGGACGCCGACCTCGGGCAGCGAGGAGATCAGCATCCGCGTGTACGGATGGCGCGGCTCGTTGACGATCACCCCCGCCGGAGCCTTCTCGGCCAGCCTCCCCGCGTACATGACCATGATCGTGTCGGCGATCTGGTAGGTCAGCGAGATGTCGTGGGTGATGAAGATCATGCTGCGCACGAAACCCCGGTCCCTGAACTCCACCAGAGTCCTGGCCACGGCCTTCTGGGTCGACACGTCGAGCGCGGAGGTGATCTCGTCGGCGATGAGCAGGGACGGGTCGAGCAGGGTGGAGACGACCATGACCATCCGCTGCTTCATCCCGCCCGACAGCTCGATCGGGTAGCGGTCCAGGACGTCGCGGGGCAGCTCGACCAGGTCGAGACGACGTTCCAGCTCGGTGACGTCGAGGCGCTCGCCCCGGGAGGCGAGCAGCTCGGCGACCATCCGGCCGATCTTCCTGGTCGGGTTCAGCGCGCTCATGGAGTACTGCGGGATGAGGGAGACCCGCTTGAAGCGGAAGGGGTTCATCCGGCGGTCGTCGCCGATCGGCAGCTCCTCGCCGTCCAGCTCGGCACCGCCCCCGGCCAGCCGCATCCGGCCGTCCATCCTGATGAGGCTCTTGCCGAGGGTCGTCTTGCCGCAGCCGGACTCGCCCGCCAGGCCGAGGATCTCGCCGTCGCCGACGTCGAAGCCGACGCCGTCGAGCGCCCGCACCTCGCCGCGCAGGGTCCGGTAGTGGACCCGCAGGTCGTTCACGCGCAGAGTCATTCACAGCTCCCGCAGTTTCGGGTTGAACACCTCGTCGAGGCCGACGTTCATCACGTAGAGGGCGCCGACGATGGCGGTGATCCCGGCCCCCGGCGGGACGAACCACCACCACATGCCCAGGTGGAGGGCGCTCCAGCGGGCCGCGTTGTTGAGCATCAGGCCGAGCGAGACGCCCTCGCTGGGGCCGAGGCCGATGAAGTCGAGCGAGGCGGCGATCAGGACCGACCCGCCGAACAGCAGGATGAAGGTCATGAAGAGGTACGAGCTCATGTTGGGCGCGATCTCCCTGGCGATGATCTTCCAGGTGCGCACCCCGCTGAGCCTGGCCAGGTCCACGAAGTCGCGCGAGCGCAGCGAGAACGTCTGGGCCCTGATGGCCCTGGCCGCCCAGGGCCAGGAGGTGAGCCCGATGAAGAGCGCCTGCACGCCGACGCTGCGGACCCCGAGGTAGGCGTTGACGATCAGCAGCACCGCGAGCGCGGGCAGGACCAGGACGATGTTGGTGAGCATGTTCAGCACCTCGTCGACCAGCCCGCCCCGGTATCCGGCGGTGAAGCCGACCGTCATGCCGATGATCGCGGCCAGCCCTCCGCCGAGCACCCCCACCTGGAAGGTGAGACTCAGGCCGTAGACGAACTGGGCGAAGATGTCCTGGCCGAACATGGTGGTGCCGAACCAGTGCTCCGCCGAGGGCGGCGAGGCGGGGGTGGCGACGTAGGCGTTGGGGTCGCCTCCGGCGATCACGGGAGCGGCGACGGCCAGGACGAGCAGCGGGACCAGCACGGCCAGCCCCGCCAGCAGCTTCCCGTTGCGCATCGCGAAATACAGACCCTCGCGGCGCCTCGCGGGCACGGCCGTCACGGCGGCCTTCCCCTCCGGGCGCGGGTCCGCGGGCACGGCGGTCACGCGGCATCCCCTCCCATCCCGGTCCTGGTACGCGGATCGACCAGGACGTAGACGATGTCGATGATGAAGTTGGCGATCAGCACGCCCACGACGATGAACAGGAAGGCCCCCTGCAGCAGGAAGAAGTCCTGGTTCTGGATCGCCTTGAGGATCAGGTGACCCAGCCCCGGATAGGAGAAGACGATCTCGGTGACCAGGGCTCCGGCCACGAGCACGCCGAGCTGCAGGGCCAGGCCGGTGATCTGCGGCAGGACCGCGTTCCTGAACGCGTAGCGCCGGATGAGCCGCTGCGAGGCCCCGAGCGAGGACAGGTAGGTGGAGTAGTCGGCCTCCAGCTCGTAGATGATCATGTTGCGCATGCCGATCGCCCAGCCGCCGAACGCGACGAGGAAGAGCGAGACGAACGGCAGGAACCAGTGCAGCGCCAGGTCCCCGAGGAACTCCCACGACCAGTCGGGCCGCATGGAGAAGCTGTAGCCGCCGGATACGGGGAAGATCCCCGCGACGACGCCCAGCCCCCAGGCCATCAGGATGGCCAGCCACATGTAGGGCGTGGCGGTGAGCACGTACCCGATCGGCAGGGCCGTGTTGTCCAGCCACTTCCGCCTGGCCGCGAAGGCGCCGAACCTGTTGCCCGCCCACCAGCTGAGCAGGATGGACGGGATGAGCAGCGCCAGCGTGTACGGCACCGCCCGCACGATGACGTCGGTCACCGGGGTGGGGAACAGCCAGATGCTGGTGCCCAGGTCGCCCCGGAAGAGCGCGGCCCAGAAGTTGGCGTACTGCTCCCAGAGCGGCAGGTCGAGCCCGAACAGGTTCGTGTAGTGGGCGCGCATCGCCTCCACGGCGGCGGGCTGTGACACGTTGGCCCTGGCCAGCATGCTCTGGACCGGGTCACCGGGCATGAAGCGCGGGATCATCCAGTTGATCGTGACGGCCACGAGGAAGGTGAGCCCGTACACGAGCAGCTTCCGGCCGAAGTAGCGTCGCACGCGATCCTCCAGAATCGGCGAGATGAGCCCCTCCCCCGCGCGGCCCCGGAACGGGGCCCGGCGGGTCCGCCCGGAGTCCGGGCGGACGGTCCGGTCGGGAGTCCGGGCGGGACGTCCGGGCGGCGCGCGGGGAGAGGGATGAGGATCGCGGGGTCAGCCGCCGGCGGGCTTCAGCTCGGTCAGGGTCAGCACCCCGCCCAGCTCCAGCCAGTTGCGCCACATGGTCGGCGGGGTCTTGGGGGTGCCCGCGGCCGAGGACGGCCAGTTGGTCCAGACCGCGTTGCTGGTCTGCGCCCACAGGCCGTTGTACCAGAGCGGGATCACCGGCAGATCGTCCAGGTGGATCTTCTGGATCTCCGAGGCGACCTGCTTCATGCCCTCGGCGTCGTCGGCCTTCTTGCCGTCGAGCTCCTGGACGAGGTCCCAGACCTTCTTGTTCTCGTAGCGGCCGAAGTTGACGGTGTTCTGCTGCTTGTTGATCGGCAGCCGGAACATGTAGTCGTAGTACATCCAGGGGGTGTTGGACAGCTGCCGCTCGTTGTTGAGCAGCAGGTCGAACTTGCCGGACGTGCGCTGGTCGACCAGCGCGTTGTAGTCGGGGAAGTCGGGGGTGAGGTCGATCCCGGCCGCCTTGGCGCCCTCGGCGATGACCCGGCTCGCCTCCATCCAGTCGGTCCACCCGGCCGGCACGATGATCTTCAGCGAGGCCTTGGAGCCGTCCTTGTTCTCCACGAACCCGTCGCCGTCGCCGTCCTTGTACCCGGCGTCGGCCAGCAGCTTCTTCGCCTTCTTGGTGTCGAAGGAGAAGCCCTTCTCGCTCACCACGGCCTGGTCGACGTACTTGTCCCACTGCGGCAGCAGGCCGGTCGGGCTCGCCGCCTTGACCAGGTTGCCGTAGACGCCTTCGACGATCTTCTTGGTGTCGATGGAGTTGGCGAGCGCCTTGCGGAAGGCGGGGTCGTTCATCGGCTTCTTCGTGGTGTTGGGCACCAGGAAGGCGGTGTTGGCCGAGAGCATGTAGGGCGGTTCCGGATAGTACGTCTGGACGCCGAAGTTGCCCTTGACGAGGTTGGCCACCCCGGGCAGGAAGTTGTTGCTGAGGTCCAGGCCCTTCTGCAGCAGCAGGCCCATCGCGACCTCGTTGCTGGAGTTGACGATGTCGACGACGTACTTGGGCTTGACGTCCTTGCCCAGCGCGGCGGTGGCCCACCAGCCGTCCCGCTTGACCAGGGCCATCCGGTCCTGGTCGTGGCTGTGGTAGGCGTACGGCCCGGTGCCGACCGGCTTCTCGTTGACGCCGTTCAGCACCTCCTCCTCGGAGAGACCTTCCCAGATGTGCTTGGGGACGATCGCGTTGCCGTAGACCCAGTTGGCCCACTGCTGGTAGTTGGCCTTGGAGAAGGTGAACTTGACCGTGCCCGGATCGACCGCCTCCGCCTTCTCCAGCCAGTCCCACAGGTTGGCGTAGGGGACGGTCTTCATCTTGCCGAGCTCGACCGTGAAGACGACGTCGTCGGCGGTGAAGGGCTTGCCGTCGGCCCAGGTGATCCCCTGCCGGAGCTTGAGCTCGTAGGTCTTGTCGTCCGTCCAGGTGCCGCTCTCGGCCAGCCAGGGGGTGAACTTGTCCGTCTGGGGGTCGTACAGGAACAGGGTCTCGTAGATGAGCCCCTTGGTGCCGACGGCCGAGTCCCAGGTCCGCAGCGGGTTCCAGTTGGCCGGGGGACCCCACTGGGTGCCGCTGGTGTACAGGGTCTCGTTGCGGGGGAACGCGGCGTTCGCGTCGCCCGCCCCGCCCGCTCCGGCCGACGGGGCCGCTCCGCCGGAACCCTGCGGCGCCGCGCTCGGAGCGGACGGTGTGGTGGACCCGCCGGTGCAACCCGCCGCGGCCATGCAGGCCACGCAGGCCGCCGCCCCGAGGATCGCGAACCTTCGTCGAATCCGCATCGACAGTCTCCTCTCCAGCATGGGAGCGCTCCCAACCGATTTAAACGCGACCGCATGCGCTTGCTGAACCGGATAAGTAACGCGACCGTAAAGTCAATGTGTCTGCACTGTCAATAGGCGGCTAGACCGGTTCAGCTACAATCACCGCAGTCAGGAGGGGAGCGGCCGGGGAGAGAGGATCATGAGGAGACCGACGATCTCGGACGTCGCCAGGCGGGCCGGGGTCTCGAAGGGCGCCGTCTCGTACGCACTCAACGGGCAGCCCGGCGTCTCGGAAGGCACCCGCGCCAGGATCCTGGCGATCGCCGAGGAGATCGGCTGGCGTCCCAGCAGCGCGGCCCGCGCCCTGAACGGCGCGCGGTCCCGCACCGTCGGCCTGGCCCTGTGCCGCCCGGCGCGCACCCTCGGCGTGGACCCCTTCTTCATGGAGCTCGTCAGCGGCATCGAGGGCGAGCTGTCGGCGCGCTCGTACGCGCTCATGCTGCAGGTGGTCGCCGACCACGGGCAGGAGGTCGCGGTCTACCGCCGCTGGTGGGGAGAGGGCCGCGTCGACGGCGCCATCCTGGTCGACCTGCACGTGGACGACCCCCGGATCCCCGCCTTCGAGGCGCTGGGCCTGCCGGCCGTGGTGATCGGCGATCCGTCGGGGGCGGGGTCGCTGGTCCCCGTCTGGTCCGACGTCGGCGGCGCCGTGCGCGAGACGGTGGAGTATCTCGCCGCGCTCGGCCACCGCAGGATCGCCAGGGTCGCCGGGCCGCCGCACCTGGTGCACACCGTGCTTCGCGACCGCGCCTTCGCCGAGGCCTGCGACGGCGTCGCCGAGCACGTGACCGTGCACACCGACCACACCGGCGAGGAGGGCGCCCGCGCCACCCGGCGCCTGCTCAGCTCCCCCGTCCGGCCCACCGCGATCGTCTACGACAACGACATCATGGCCGTCGCCGGACTGTCGGCCGCCCAGGACCTGCGCCTGGACGTCCCGCGCGACCTGTCCCTCGTCGCCTGGGACGACTCCCCGCTCTCCCGGGTCGTCCGCCCGCCGCTCACCGCGCTGAGCCGCGACATCTCCGCCTATGGCGCCCACGCCGCTCGCAGGCTCCTCTCCCTCGTCGCCGGGGAGGAGGCCGGCCCGTACCAGGACGAGGCCGCCCGCCTCACCCCCAGGGGCAGCACCGCTCCCCCGCCCCCGCCGGCCGGGTCCCGGCCAGGGGCCTGACCGGCAGTACCTCGTCACGGCCTCGTCACGGCCCCGTCATGGCTTGGTCAGGGTGACGAGCAGCGCGGGGTGGTCGGTGTACCTCATGGAGATGACGTCGGTGCGTTCGAAGCCCATGCTCGCCGCGAAGACGTGCTGCACGGCCCCGTCCCCCTTCCTGAAGAAGGGAGCGGAGTTGCAGTTCTGGACGTTCTGCCCGAACAGCGGCGCGTACCTCATGTTGAAGTCACCGGCCAGGAAGGTGGGCCTGGTAGCGGCGCCCCGGTCGCGCAGCATGGCGATGGCGGCCTTGCACTGCGCCATGGCGACGCTCCCCGTGGTCGACAGGTGGGTGGTGCAACCGGTGAGGTCGGGGAACTCGGCGCACACGTAGACGCGCCTCTCGCTCCCGCCGTCCTGGGTGGCGTAGACGCCGGAGAAGTTCGTCGCCCCGGTGGCGCGGAAGAGCAGCCCGTTGCCGTACTCGTCCCCGTTGACGCAGCGCACCGGCGTGCCGTCGGGCCGCAGCGCCGGGGCGAACGCCTGGTGGCCGTTCCCCATCGAGGGGGCCAGCTGGGCCAGGTCGTCGCGGCAGATCTCGTTGAGCGTGACAGCCTGCGGCTGCCTGGCGCCGATGATGTCGCGCGCCTCCTGGATGACGTTGGCCCCGTTGAAACAGGAGGTGTTGACGCCGCTGTGGCAGAGGTTGAGCTGCAGGACGCGGTAACTCTGCGCGGCGGACGCCGAGGACGCTGGGGACGCTGGGGACGCGGCGTGGGGAACGGCGGACGTGGCGTGGGACGCGGGGGGAACGGCGGCGACGGCCCCGGCCGTGGCCGTCAGGACGACGAGGGAAAGGCGAGCGAGAACACGGAGGCTGGACCACAAAAGGCGCATTTATCCTCTTATCTCGGAGATCCCGGACGCATCAATTGATCATGCGGGCAGCCCGGCGGAGAGTGCCCGGCCCCCAGGGCATTCGAAGCTGAACGGAAATAGCGGGATATACAGCCATAATGACGGCTGAAGCTAGATCGTCAACCACGGGATCCGGCAGCCACCGGCATCGACCCCGGTCACCGTTGTCCCACCGGCCACCGGGGAGGTCCGGCCAGGACGACATGCCGCCGGCGAGCGGGCGCCAGGCGGGCACCGGCTCGGCATCGGCACGCTCGCGCGAAGCCCCGGGCAAAGCACCGGAAAACCTCGGAAGCCCCGGAGAACCTCGAAAAATCCCGGAAAGCCGAAGGGCCGGTACGGCGGATGCCGTACCGGCCCTTCAGGGTGTCGCGGTAGGACCCTCGGGCCCTACGAGGTGATCAGCGTGATCAGCGGCCGTAGCGGCTGCCGCCACCGCGCGGGGCGGAGCCGCGGCCGTCGGCGCGGAACTCCCCGCCGCGGAAGCCGCCGCCCTGGCGCTCGCCGCGGAACGGCTCGCGCTCGCCCCCGGGACGCTCGGAGCGGTACCCGCCGCCAGCCGGGGCCGGACGGTCGGCGCGGAACGGCTCGCGCCGCTCGCCACCGCGGTAGCCACCGGTGGGACGCTCGGAGCGGAAGCCACCGCCCGCCGGGCGCTCGGAACGGTAACCGCCGCCGGCCGGGCGCTCGGAGCGGTACTGACCGCCACCGGAGGCACCGCCGCCGCGGTTGTCGTCACCGAAGGAACGCTCGCGGGGCTGGGAGCCCTCACCGGCGCCGTGAGCGGGACGGTCGGAGCGGAAGCGGCGCGGGCCACGCCCGCCGCCACCGTTGCCGCCGAAGCCGCCACGGCCCTGACGCTGCTTGGCGGCCGGCGCCGAGGGCTCCCAGACCGGGATCGGCTCGCCGCTGGGCGTACGCGCTCCGGCGACCTCCTCCAGGCGCGGGTGGCCCGGGGTGGCCTTGATGCGGAACGGCTTGATGCCCGCGCGGCGGGTCATCGAGTCGGTGGAGCGGCGCTCGTTGGGGAGCACCAGCGTCATGACGGTGCCCTTCTCCCCGGCGCGGGCGGTACGGCCACCGCGGTGCAGGTAGCTCTTGTGGTCCTGGGGCGGGTCGACGTGCAGCACGAGGCTGATGTTGTCGACGTGGATGCCGCGGGCCGCGACGTCCGTGCAGACCAGGACGTTGATCGTGCCTTCCTTGAACTCGGCCAGGATGCGGGTGCGCTGGTTCTGGCGCTTGCCGCCGTGCAGGCCGCCTGCCCGGATGCCGACCTGGGCGAGCTGCTTGCACAGCCGGTCGACCCCGTGCTGGGTGCGCACGAAGATGATGGTCCGGCCCTCGCGGTTGGCGATCTCGGCGGTCACCGGGAACTTGTCGTCGCGGTGCACCTCCAGCACGTGGTGCTCCATGGTGTCGACCGAGGAGGCGGCCGGGGCCATCGAGTGGGTCACCGGGTTGGTGAGGAAGCGGCGGACGAGCTTGTCGACGTCGCCGTCGAGGGTGGCGGAGAACAGCAGGCGCTGGCTGTCGGCCGGGGTCTGCTGCAGGATCGCGCTGACGACCGGGAAGAAACCGAGGTCGCACATGTGGTCGGCCTCGTCGAGGATCGTCACCTGGACCTCGTCCAGCATGCACTCACCCTGCTGCATGAGGTCGGTCAGGCGGCCGGGGGTGGCCACGACGACCTCGACACCGCGGCGCAGCGCCTCGATCTGGCGGCCCATGGACATGCCGCCCACGACGGTCTTCATCCGCAGCGACAGGCCGCGGCCGAGCGGCTCGAGCGCGTCGGTCACCTGCATGGCGAGCTCGCGGGTCGGGACCAGGACGACGGCCAGCGGGTGGCCGGGACGGGCCTTGGCGCCGGCGATGCGGGTCATCATGGGCAGGCCGAAGGCGAGCGTCTTGCCGGAGCCGGTCTGGCCGCGGCCGAGAACGTCGTGACCGGCGAGAATGTCGGGGATCGTGGCCCGCTGGATGGGGAAGGGACTGTCGATGCCCGAACGGGAGAGACCGGTCACCAGCGGCTTCGGCAGGCCGAGGAGAGTGAACTCGGACACGCCTGCGGGGGCCTGGGAGATCTCGGTGATGTCGGTGATTTCGGGCAGAACAGCGTCAAGCATGGTCACGAAGACTCGTGCCTTTCGATAGAAGAACGGGGCACGTCACTTCTGCGAAAGGACGAGCCTGGAACGCGCGGCCTGAGGCCGCGCTGGATCAACGCCCACATGGGGGCGGTGGTGCGGTGCAAGTCGAGGCGCACCGCACGGGGCGGGTCTAGCTTACCCGCACGCAGTCAAACCACGATCAAGCATACCCGGCGTTCGCAGTGCCGAGTTCGGTCGGGGCGTCCGGCATCGGCCGGCCGCTTGTCCGTCGGTTGGAGTCAACACTCCTGGCCGGGCTTTTCTTCCCGGCCTCGGAAATCCTCTCACACAATTGGGTACGGCCCGAACCCCGGGGGGTGCGAGCCGTACCGGAAACCACTTCTCAGACGTTGAAACCCAGCATCCGGAGCTGCTCGCGCCCCTCGTCAGTGATCTTGTCCGGGCCCCACGGCGGCAGCCACACCCAGTTGATCTTCACGTCGGAGACCATGCCCTCCAGGGCCGAGTGCGCCTGGTCCTCGATGACGTCGGTCAGCGGGCAGGCCGCGCTGGTCAGCGTCATGTCGATGGTGGCGACCGGCAGAGCGGCGCCCTGGGCGCCCTCTGCGGCCTCGCCGCCCTGCTCGGCGGCGTCCAGGTGGAGCCCGTAGATCAGGCCCAGGTCGACGACGTTGATGCCGAGCTCGGGGTCCACGACGTCCTTGAGAGCCTCCATGACCTCGTCATGGGTGGTGTCCCCGTCGTAGGCCGTGGTGGGGGTCTCTACAGCCTTGCTCATTTGGTGCTCCTCACGACCGCGTCCTTGTAGGCCATCCACGCCAGTAGCGCGCACTTCACCCGGGCGGGGAACTTGGCGACCCCGGCGAAGGCGACGGCGTCGCCCAGCACGTCCTCGTCCGCCTCCACCTTTCCCCTGCCCTGCATGAGCCGGGTGAACTCGTCCACGACGCCGAGGGTGTCGTCGACGGTCGAGCCGGTGGCCAGCTCGTGCAGCACGGAGGCCGCGGCCTGGCTGATGGAACAGCCCTGCCCGTCGTAGGAGACGTCCTCGACCTTGCCGCCGTCGCCCAGCTTCACGCGCATGGTGATCTCGTCACCGCACGTCGGGTTCACGTGGTGGACCTCGGCGTCGTACGGATCGCGGAGCCCCCTCCCCTGCGGGTGCTTGTAGTGCTCCAGGATCAGCTCCTGGTACATGGACTCGGCGATCATAGGGCCGTGCTCACCTTCTCGTTCGCTGCGCCGTACGCTCGCGCGTCGCCGGGCGCCGTGCGGCGGGCGTCCGCCGCCCGCCGTCCGCCCGCTCGCCGGCTCGACTGCTCGGGCATGGCTAGGCGAACACCTTCCGCACGTGGTGGAGGCCGCGGACCAGGGCGTCGATCTCGGCCGGTGTGTTGTAGAGGTAGAAGGACGCCCGCGTGGTCGCGGGAATCCCGAACCTCAGGTGGAGCGGGCGGGCGCAGTGGTGCCCCACGCGCACGGCCACCCCGAAGTTGTCATCCAGGATCTGCCCGACGTCGTGCGGGTGAATCCCCTCCATGGTGAACGAGACCGTGCCGCCCCGGTCCTCGAGGTCCAGCGGGCCGATCACCCGCAGCCCCGGGACCTCCCCCAGGGCGTCGAGCGCGTACGCCGTGAGCTCGCGCTCGTGGCGCGTGACGGCGTCCATCCCGATCTCGGACAGGTAGTCGATCGCGGCACCGAGACCGATGGCCTCGACGATGGGCGGGGTGCCCGCCTCGAACTTGTGCGGCGCGGGCGCGTAGGTCGAGTGGTCCATCCAGACCGCCTCGATCATCTCGCCGCCGCCCAGGAACGGGGGCATCGCCTCGAGCAGCTCGCCGCGGCCCCACAGCACGCCGATCCCCGACGGGCCGAGGAGCTTGTGGCCGGTGAAGGCGAGGAAGTCGACGCCCAGCGCGGCCACGTCCACCTTCCGGTGGGGCACCGACTGGGAGGCGTCGAGCATCATCAGCGCGCCGACCTCGCGGACCCTGGCGAGCACCGGGGCGACCGGGTTGACCGTGCCCAGCACGTTCGACTGGTGCGCGATCGAGACGATCTTCGTGCGCTCGTTGACGAGCTCGCCGAGGTTGGACAGGTCCAGGCGGCCGGAGTCGGTGACGGAGAACCACCGCAGCGTCGCGCCGGTGCGCTGCGCGAGCATCTGCCACGGCACGATGTTGGAGTGGTGCTCCATCTCGGAGATGACGATCTCGTCGCCCGGGCCGAGCCGGAAGCGGGGGTCGGTGCCGATGGGGTTGCCGAAGGCGTACGCCACCAGGTTGAGCGCCTCGGAGGCGTTCTTGGTGAAGACGACCTCGTCGCGGTCGGGCGCGCCGATGAAGGCGGCGACCTTGTCGCGGGCGTCCTCGTACGCCTCGGTGGACTCCGCGCCCAGCACGTGCATCGCACGGCCGACGTTGCTGTAGTGCATCGCCATGTGCTCGCGCATCACCTCGACCACCTGGGTCGGCTTCTGCGAGGAGTTGCCCGAGTCGAGGTAGATGAGCGGCCTGCCGCCGGGAAGCTCGCGGGACAGGACCGGGAAGTCCTTCCTGATCCTCTCCACGTCAAGGCCGGTGTCCATCAGGCCGACGCCTTCGTGTAGGCCTCGTAGCCCTCCGCCTCGAGCTTCTCGGCGAGCTCGGGGCCGCCCTGCTCCACGATCCGCCCGGCGGAGAAGACGTGGACGAAGTCCGGCTTCACGTAGCGCAGGATGCGGGTGTAGTGGGTGATGAGCAGCACGCCGGTCTCGTCGGAGCGGAAGCGGTTGATGCCCTCGGAGACCACGCGCAGCGCGTCGACGTCGAGGCCGGAGTCGGTCTCGTCGAGGACGGCGATCTTCGGCTTGAGGAGCTCCAGCTGGAGGATCTCGTGGCGCTTCTTCTCGCCGCCGGAGAAGCCCTCGTTGACGTTGCGCTGGGCGAAGGCCGCGTCGATGGACAGCGCGTCCATGCCGGACTTGAGGTCCTTGGCGAACTCGCGGAGCTTGGGGGCCTCGCCGCGGACGGAGGTGACGGCGGTGCGCAGGAAGTTGGAGACGCTGACGCCGGGGACCTCGACCGGGTACTGCATGGCGAGGAACAGGCCGGCGCGGGCGCGCTCGTCGACCGTGAGCTCCAGCAGGTCGACCCCGTCGAGCAGGACCTGGCCGCTGGTGATCGTGTACTTGGGGTGGCCGGCGATCGCGTACGCGAGCGTGGACTTGCCCGAGCCGTTGGGGCCCATGATGGCGTGGGTCTCGCCGGCCCGCACGGTCAGGTTGACGCCGCGCAGGATCTCCTTGTCGGCGACGGTGACGTGCAGGTCGCGGATCTCCAGGGTGGAACCCGAGGGAACTCGGCTCGTGTCAGACACTTTATGACTCCTTCGAGAGCGAGACGAGGACGTCATCGCCATCGATCTTTACTCGGTATACGGGGACGGGCTTGTTGGCGGGCGGCCCGGTGGGCTTGCCCGAGCGCAGGTCGAAGCACGAGCCGTGCAGCCAGCACTCCAGGGTGCCGTCGTAGACCTCTCCCTCGCTGAGCTTCACCTCGGCGTGGGAGCAGACGTCGTGCAGCGCGAAGACCTCCTCGCCCCGGCGGACCAGGGCGACGGGGGTGTCGCCGACCTCAAGGCCGATCACTCCCTCGTCGGGGATGTCGGCGAGCTTGCAGACCTTCTCGAACGTCACTTCTCAAGCTCCGCCTCGACCCGGGCGAGCACCCGCTCGCGAAGCTCGGGAACCTCGATCTTCTCCAGCAGCTGCGCGAAGAAGCCCCTGATGACGAGGCGGCGTGCGTCCTCGAAGGGGATCCCGCGCGCCTGGAGGTAGAAGATGTGCTCGTCGTCGAGACGGCCCGAGGCGCTGGCGTGACCCGCCCCGGCGACCTCGCCGGTGAGGATCTCCAGGTTGGGCACCGAGTCGGCGCGGGCGCCGTCGGTGAGCAGCAGGTTGCGGTTGAGCTCGTAGGTGTCGGTGCCCTCGGCCTCGACGCGGATGATGACGTCGCCGATCCAGACCGCGTGGGCGTCCTGGCCCTGCAGCGCGCCGCGGTAGTCGACGTTGCTGCGGCAGCCGGGCTTGGAGTGGTCGACGAGCAGGCGGTGCTCCAGGTGCTGGCCGGCGTCGACGAAGTAGAGGCCGTTCAGCTCGGCGTCGCCGCCGGGGCCCTCGTAGGAGACCGACGGGGACAGCCTGACCAGGTCGCCGCCGAGGGTGACCACGAAGCCGCGGAAGGTCGCGTCCTTGGCCAGCAGGGCGTGGTGGTGGGAGACGTGCACGGCGTCGTCGGCCCAGTCCTGCAGGCTGACGACCTTGAGCGTGGCGCCCTCGCCCACGACGAACTCGACGTTGTCGGCGTAGACGGCGCTGCCCTGGTGGTCGAGGACGACCACGGCCTCGGCCATCGGCTCCAGCCGCACGACCGTGTGGCCGTACGCGGCGCCCTGCCCGGACCCGGTGAGGGTGATCACCGTCGGCTTGGAGGCGACGGCCTCGCGCGGGACGGTGAGCACGGTGGCCTTCTCGAAGGAGGCGTAGGCCTGGGCGCTGACCCGGTCGGCGGGCACGTATGCCTTACCGACCCGCTGGTCGTCGCGGCCGACGGTCTCCACGGTGACCTCGGGGGCGGCGTCGACCTGCACGACGACGTTCGCGGAGGCCGCGACGCCCTCGTGCAGGCCCTTGAGCCGGGAGAGCGGGGTGAAGCGCCACTCCTCCTCCCGGCCGGTCGGTACCGCGAAGTCGGCCACGTCGTACGAGGCCTTCTCGTGGAGGGTCGACAGGGGTTTTCCGGTGTCGAGACCCATCAGCCGACGGCCCCTTCCATCTGCAGCTCGATCAGGCGGTTCAGCTCCAGGGCGTACTCCATCGGGAGCTCGCGGGCGATCGGCTCGACGAAGCCCCGGACGATCATCGCCATCGCCTCGTCCTCGCCCATGCCGCGGCTCATCAGGTAGAAGAGCTGGTCGTCGGAGACCTTGGAGACGGTGGCCTCGTGCCCCATGGAGACGTCGTCCTCGCGCACGTCCACGTAGGGGTAGGTGTCGGAGCGGCTGATCTGGTCGACGAGGAGCGCGTCGCACTTGACGGTGCTGGCGCTGCCGTGCGCCCCCTCCTCGATCTGGACCAGGCCGCGGTAGGAGGTGCGGCCGCCGCCGCGGGCGACAGACTTGGAGATCACCGAGGAGCTGGTGTTCGGCGCGAGGTGCACCATCTTGGCCCCGGCGTCCTGGTGCTGGCCCTCACCGGCGAAGGCGACGCTGAGGGTCTCGCCCTTGGCGTGCTCACCCATGAGGTAGACGGCCGGGTACTTCATGGTGACCTTGGAACCGATGTTGCCGTCGACCCACTCCATGGTCGCGCCCTCGTACGCCACGGCGCGCTTGGTGACCAGGTTGTAGACGTTGTTCGACCAGTTCTGGATGGTCGTGTAGCGGCAGCGCGCGTTCTTCTTCACGATGATCTCCACGACCGCGCTGTGCAGCGAGTCGGAGGAGTAGATCGGCGCGGTACAGCCCTCGACGTAGTGGACGTAGGAGCCCTCGTCGACGATGATCAGGGTCCGCTCGAACTGGCCCATGTTCTCGGTGTTGATCCGGAAGTAGGCCTGGAGCGGGATCTCCACGTTGACGTTCGGCGGCACGTAGATGAAGCTGCCGCCGCTCCAGGTGGCCGTGTTCAGCGCGGCGAACTTGTTGTCGCCGACGGGGATCACGGTCCCGAAGTACTCCTTGAAGATCTCCTCGTGCTCTTTGAGCGCGGTGTCGGTGTCGACGAAGATGACACCCTTCTCCTCAAGGTCCTCACGGATCTTGTGGTAGACCACCTCGGACTCGTACTGGGCGGCGACGCCGGCGACCAGGCGCTGCTTCTCCGCCTCGGGGATGCCGAGCTTGTCGTAGGTGTTCTTGATGTCGTCGGGCAGGTCCTCCCAGGAGGCGGCCTGCTTCTCCGTCGAGCGCACGAAGTACTTGATGTTGTCGAAGTCGATCCCGCTGAGGTCGGAACCCCAGTTGGGCATGGGCTTCTTACCGAAAAGGCGCAGCCCCTTCAGACGAAGGTCCAGCATCCACTCCGGCTCGCTCTTCAGCGCGGAGATGTTGCGGACGACCTCTTCGGACAGGCCACGCCGGGCCGTCGCTCCCGCGGCGTCCGAGTCGGCCCAGCCGAACTTGTAATTCCCGAGGCCTTCCAGCTCCGGGCGGTCGGTGACAGTCACCTTCCGGTCTCCTTGCTCGATGTGTCGATCGTTTCGTGGATTGCCGGCGGTAGCGCCGGATCGGGTGCCGAAAAACCCGTCGCGGGCTCTCTGGCGCCCGGCCCGGGGGTTCTGCGGGGACTCACGTGCGTGGTGCACACGCCGTCGCCGTGGGCGATGGTCGCGAGCCGCTGCACGGGGGTGCCGAGGATGCGCCCGAACGCCTCCGTCTCGGCCTCGCACAGCTGCGGGAACTCCGCGGCCACGTGCGCCACCGGGCAGTGGTGCTGGCACAGCTGCTCGCCGCCGAGGCTGGCCTTGCTCGCCGAGGCGGCGTAGCCGTCGGCCGACAGTGCCTCGGCCAGCACGCGGACCCGCTGGTCGGCGGGGACCTCGCTCATCCTCGGCCGCAGGCGGTCGACCAGGCCGGCCACCTGTGACCTGGCGAACTCCGCCACGGCCTCCTCGCCCACACGCTCGGCCAGGAAACGCAGCGCGCTCCCGGCGAGGCCGTCGTAGGCGTGCTCGAAGGCGCTGCGGCCCGCGTCGGTGATCGCGAACAGCTTGGCCGGTCGCCCTCGCCCGCGCTGGCCCCGCGGCCTGGCGGTGCGGGCCTCGGCCATTCCCTCGGCCAGCAGGGCGTCGAGGTGCCTGCGCACGGCGGCGGGAGTGAGGCCGAGCCGCTCGCCGAGGGCGGCGGCGGTGATGGGTCCGTGCTCCAGGATGAGCCGGGCGACACGCGCTCGCGTGCTGCGCTCGGCGGACACGCCGGAGGGCCGCGCGGCGGCGGCTCCCTCGGTGCCCTGCATCCCGGTCACGTATTTCACAACATCAGTGTGCCGTAATTGCTTCCCCAGTTACAAACCCGATGTACGGTCGACCGAATGTGGTTCGTCACGCAGGTAAGCCTTACCTAAGCTGGGGAAACGCTCCGCGAGGTCCCCCGCAGCCCGACGAAGGCGGCGAGCGCTGCGAGGGTGAAACCGGCCAGGACGACGGCCATCGGCAGGGCCGATCCCTCACCGCCCAGACCAACCAGCGGGGCTGCCAGCGCGCCGAGCGCGAACTGCAGCACGCCCGTCAGCGCGGCCGCGCTCCCGGCGATCTGCTGGGGCTGGCCGGCCAGGGCGAGCGCGCCGCTGCCCGGCAGGACGAAACCCGCACCGCACATCATCACGAACAGCGCGGCGACCAGCACCGGCAGGGGCAGGTGGAACAGGGCCGCGACGAGCACCCCCGCGGCCCCGGCCACGCTCATGAGCAGCCCGGCGACGATCAGCCTGGCCGGGTCCAGCCGCCCGGCGAGGCGCCCGCCGATCTGCGCGGTGACGGTCAGGCCGAGCGCGTTCAGCCCGAACACCAGGGAGAAGGTCTGCGCCGAGGTGTCGTAGACGTCCTGGAGCACGAAGGGCGACCCGGAGATGTAGGCGAACATGGCCGCGAAGCCCAGCCCCCCGGCCAGGGTGGCGGCCATGAAGGAGCGGTCGCGGAGCAGGTGCCAGAAGATGACGAGGGTGTGCCGGAGCCCGCCGCTCTCGCGCCGGTCGGCGGGCAGCGTCTCGCGCACCCCGGACAGCGCGGCGGCCAGCAGCAGGAGTCCCGCGACGCTCAGCGCGACGAACACGCCCCGCCAGGAGGTGTGGTCGAGCAGCTGCGCGCCCGCGATCGGGGCCAGGATCGGCGCGAGGCCGGTCACGAGCATGAGGGTGGCGAAGATCCGGGCGATGGCCGCCCCCTCGTACAGGTCGCGGACGACCGCGCGGACGATCACCAGCGCGGCGCCGCCCGCGATGCCCTGCAGCAGGCGGAACCCCACCAGCCCGTACACCGACGGGGAGAAGGCGCACAGCAGGGAGGCGGCGGCGTAGGCGGCGATGCCGACCAGCAGCGGGCCGCGCCGGCCGCGCGTGTCGCTGATCGGGCCCGCGACGACCTGCCCGATGGAGAACCCGACGAGGCAGGCCGTGAGGGTGAGCTGCACCTGCGCCTGCCCGGTGCCCAGGTCGGCGGCGATGGAGGGGAAGGCGGGCAGGTACATGTCGATCGAGAGAGGACCCACCGCCGACAGCGCGCCCAGGATGAGCAGCAGCAGTGTCCTGCGCCGTGCGATCGGCGCCACCTCCGGCTCGACGACGGCCGCGGTCATACCCGTGTCCCCTTTTGGTTGCAGGCCACGCCCGCTGGTCACGGGCGACGATGAGCCCACAGGGGCCGAAGCGTCTCAACCATCAGCTGGTCATCCGAATTCCTGTATTTCGGAAATTTCCTCAGAAAAACCTTTAACAGCCAGTCGGGCGGGTCCGGCCCCGGCCGGGAAACAGGGCCGCGGCGGCCCCGGACGCGTGGTCCGGGAGCGTGACCGGCGGGCGCAGTCCCTAAACTCGTGGCCATGGACTCCCCAGCCGTCGAGATCGTCGACCTGGTCAAGAGATACGGCGGGACGACCGCGATCGACGGCCTGACCTTCAACGCCGCCCGAGGCGCGGTCACCGCCGTACTGGGCCCCAACGGGGCCGGCAAGACCTCCACCCTGGAGATCTGCGAGGGATTCCGCCGGGCCGACGACGGCACCGTGAGGGTGCTCGGGCTCGACCCGTCACGACCGGAACTGCGGGCCAGGGTCGGGGTGATGCTCCAGGCGGGCGGCGTTCCCCCCGCGTCCCGCTGCGGGCAGTGGCTGCGGCTGATGGCCCGCTTCCACGCCCACCCGCTCGACCCGGCGGCGCTGCTGGAGCGGCTGGGGCTGAGCGAGCACGCCCGCACCCCGTACCGCAGGCTCTCCGGCGGCCAGCAGCAGCGCGTGTCGCTGGCGGGGGCGGTCATCGGCCGCCCCGAGCTGGTCTTCCTCGACGAGCCGACCGCGGGTCTGGACCCGCAGGCCAGGCACGCCTGCTGGGAGCTGGTGCGGGACCTGCGCGCGAGCGGGGTCTCGGTGGTGCTCACCACCCACCACATGGACGAGGCGGAGAAGCTCTCCGACCAGATCGTGATCATCGACCGCGGCAGGGTGGTCGCCGAGGGCACGCCCTCCTCCCTCACCGGCGCCGAGCGGCAGCTGCGCTTCCGCGCCCGGCCCGGCCTCGCCCTGGACGAGCTGCTCGCCGCCCTGCCCGCCGGCAGCGCGGCCAAGGAGTCGCCGGCGGGGCACTACATCATCGAGGGGCAGGTCGCGCCCGGCCTCCTGGCCACCGTGACGACCTGGTGCGCCGCCGAGGGGGTGACCGCCGACGACCTCAGCATCGAGCGGCGCACCCTGGAGGACGTCTTCCTGGAACTGACCGGGCGTGAGCTCCGGTGACGCCCTCGAGATCCCCGGCTCCGGCGACACTCCCGCAATCCCCTGGCGCGGCGACGCTCCCGGAGCCCCTTGGCGCGGTGACGCTCCCGGAGCGGCCCCCCGCCCAGGCGGCACCCTCGAAACCCCTTCGCCACCGCTCCGCGCGCGTCCGGGCGCGGCCCCGGCCGGAGCGCGGGCCAGACCGCAGGAGAGCCCCATGACGACCCTGGACCTCACGCCGGCTCCCGGAGCCGCGCCGCTGGGCCGGATGGTGGCGGCCCAGACGGGCGCGGAGATACGGGCGATGCTCCGCAACGGCGAGCAGCTGCTGCTCACGATGATCATCCCGGTGCTGCTGCTCGTCGGCCTCTCCTCCGCCCCGATCATCGACGTGGGCGGCGGTTCCCGGATCGACTTCATGACCCCCGGGGTGCTCGCGCTGGCCGTGATGTCCACCGCCTTCACCGGGCAGGCCATCGCGACGGGCTTCGAGCGCCGGTACGGCGTGCTGAAGCGGCTGGGCGCGACCCCGCTGTCGCGGACCGGGCTGATGCTGTCCAAGACGCTCGCGGTGATCGCCGTGGAGGTCGTCCAGGTGGCGGTCATCTGCGGGGTGGCGCTCGCCCTGGGCTGGCGCCCCACGGGCTCGCCGCTCGCGGCACTGCTGCTGGTCGTGCTGGGCACCGCCGCGTTCAGCGGGCTCGGCCTGCTGATGGCGGGAACGCTGCGCGCCGAGGCCACGCTCGCCGCGGCGAACCTCGTCTACCTGCTCCTGCTCGCCTGCGGCGGGGTCGCCTTCCCGCTGGCCAGGTTCCCCGAGTCGGTGCGGCCGGTGCTGGAACTGCTGCCGATCTCGGCGCTGACCGGAGGGCTCCGCGCGGTCCTGAGCGACGGCGCGGGACCGCCGCTCGCCGCCGCGGCGATCCTCGCGGCGTGGGCGGCGGTGTCGCTCTTCCTGACCTCCCGGACGTTCCGCTGGGAGTGACCCGGCCGGAACCGTCCGGCCGGACGGCGCGGTGGCCGGTGAGGGCACGGGCCGGCGCCGCGGTCGCCACCTCTTCCGGGACGTCTCGCATCGCGGACGCCACTGAAAACGAGGGCCGCGATAAGTAAGGTGTCACAAACCACTTTGCACCTGGCATGAGGAGAGCCGTGACCGCCGAAGCCGCGCAGGGGCCCGCCGAGCCGTACAAGCAGGGCCTGCCCAGACCCGCAGCGCTGCTGAAGGCGGCCTCCGACGCCGTCCCGCCGTCCGGGCTGGTGCTGCTGGCCATCCTGTCGGTACAGGTGGGCGCGGGTTTCGCCAAGGATCTGTTCGCCCAGCTGCCACCGAGCGCCGTGGTGTTCCTGCGGATCGCGACGGGCGCGCTGATCATGGGCGCGGTCGCCCGCCCCAGGCTGCGCGGGCTGTCCAGGGCGGACGTCGGGGCGGGGGTGGCGTTCGGCGTGACGCTGGGCGTGATGAACCTGTCGTTCTACGAGGCGCTGGCCCGGCTGCCGATGGGCATCGCGGTGGCGATCGAGTTCCTCGGCCCGCTCGGCGTCGCGGTGGCCGCCTCACGCCGCCGCCTCGACCTGCTCTGGGTCGCGCTCGCCGGGTCGGGCGTGGTGCTGCTGGCCCCGTGGGGCACGGGGGCGTCCAGGATCAGCTGGGCCGGGATCGCCTTCGCCCTGGTGGCGGCGGCCTGCTGGGCCGGTTACATCCTGCTGTCCGCCTCGGTCGGCCGGCGCTTCCCCGGCACGACCGGCCTCTCCCTGGCGATGATCGTCTCCTGCGTGCTGGTCGCCCCCGTCGGGATCACCTCGGGCGGCACCGACCTGCTCCAGCCCGAGCTCCTGCTGATCGGGCTCGGGGTGGGCCTGCTGTCGTCGGTCATCCCCTACTCGATCGAGCTGGAGGCACTGCGCCGGATGCCCAAGCGGGTCTTCGGCATCCTGATGAGCGTGGAGCCCGCGATGGCGGCGCTGGTCGGGCTGGTGGTGCTGGGCGAGGTGCTCCACGTGCGGGAGTGGGCCGCCATCGGCTGCGTGGTCATCGCCAGCGTGGGCGCCACCCGCGGCAGCGGCTGACCCCGCCCCCCGCCGGGCGCCACCCGCGGCACCACGGACCGTCCCCGCCGGCCCGGCCCGGCGCTCGCGGGGCACCCGCCGGCCCGCCCTCCGAGCCGCCGCTACTCGGGCCGGCTGGCCCAGATGCCGCGGACGTGCCGGATGTGGGCGCGCATCAGCCGCTCGGCACCGCTCGCGTCCCCCTCGGAGAGCAGCGCGAGCAGGGTGAGGTGCTCGCGGGCGGAGTCGGCGAGGGTGCCCCGCCGGTGCAGGGAGGACAGGCCGTACAGGCGGGCCCGGTTGCGCAGGTCGCGGACCACCTCCACGAGGTGGGAGTTGCCCGCCAGGGCGAGCAGGTCCAGGTGGAAGCGGATGTCGGCGTCGACGTACGCGAGCAGGTCGCCGCGCTCGGCGGCGTCCACGATCGCCTGGGCCAGCGGGCGCAGCGTCTCGAAGCTCGGCGCGCGCCCGGCGTCGGCCAGTTGCGCCACCGTGGGCACCTCGATGAGCCTGCGGATCTCGGTCAGCTCGTCCAGGTCCCGGTCGGACAGCTCGGTGACCCGGAAGCCCTTGTTGCGCACCGCCTCGACCAGGCCCTCCTTGGCCAGGTCGAGCATGGCCTCGCGCACCGGGGTCGCCGAGACCCCGAACTGGGCGGCGAGGACCGGGGCCGAGTAGACCATGCCGGGCCTCATCTCACCGGTGATCAGGGCCGCCCTGAGCGCGTGGGCCACCTGCTCACGCAGGCTCTGCCGCTCGCTCACGGCCGGCAGGTCGAGCCGGCCGTCCGCCCTAGGAGCCATACCGGAGCCTCTCGTGTCGCTCGCGTCCGCGCCTGATCGGCGGAACCCGCCATTCCCACATCCTCCCAGGCCATGCGTGCGTCCCCGAACACCCGGGGGCCGATCCGGAGGGCACGACGCCGGTGGCGGGTCCGCCGGTCATCCCCCCTCGCTCCCCCGGACCCCGCCGAGGTAGGCCTCGACCACCCGGGCGTCCCGGCGGAGCTCGGCGGCGGGCCCGTCGAGGACGCACTCGCCGTTCTCGATCACGTAGCCGCGGTGCGCGATCCCCAGGGCGGCCACGGCGTTCTGCTCGACGAGCAGCACCGAGGTGCCCTGGGCGTTGATCCCCGCGATGAGCTCCATGACCGAGGCGACCACCAGGGGCGCCAGGCCCATGGACGGCTCGTCGAGCAGCAGCAGCCGGGGCCCGGTGACCAGCGCCCTGCCGATGGCGAGCATCTGCTGCTCGCCGCCCGACAGCGTGCCGCCCTGCTGGGCGCGCCGCTCCGCCAGGCGGGGCAGCAGCTCGTAGACGCGTTCGATCCGCGCGCGGATCTCCGCCTGGTCGCGGACCAGGTAGCCGCCCAGCTGGAGGTTCTCGTGCACGCTGAGCGTGCTGAAGATCCTGCGGCCCTCCGGGACGTGAACCAGGCCGCGCGCGGTGATCCGGTGCGGCTTCTCCCTGGTGATCGTCTTCCCGTCGAAGACCACCTTGCCGCCGGAGGGCCGCAGCAGCCCCGAGACCGCCGACAGCGTGGTGGTCTTGCCCGCGCCGTTGTTGCCGAGCAGGGCGACGATCTCCCCCTCGGCGACGCCGAGGGACAGGCCTCGCAGGGCGTGTACGCCGCCGTAGTGGACGTCCAGCCCGTCGATGTCAAGCATTGGCGTCTCCCCCGGCCGCGCCGTCTTTCCCCGCGGCCCCTTTTCCGGCCTCTCCGGTTTTCCCGGTGCCGCCGTCCTGCCTTTCGCCGTCTTCCACCGCGGCCTCCTCGCCCGGGCCGCCTTCCCCTGCGCCGCCCTTCCCCGCCGTCGCGGTCCCGTCGGCCTCCTCCCTCGCGGCGGCGGGGTCGCCACCGAGGTAGGCCTCGATGACGGCCGGGTCGCGCCGGACGTCCTCGGGACGGCCGTCGGCGATCTCCCTGCCGAAGTTGAGCACGACCACGCGCTCGGAGACCTCCATGACCAGGCCCATGTCGTGCTCGATGAGCACGATGGCCACCCCCAGCGCCTGGATGCGCCGGATCAGGTCGAGCATCTCGGCCTTCTCGCCGTGGTTGAGCCCGGCCGCGGGCTCGTCCAGCAGCAGCAGGTCGGGGCGGCGGGCCAGGGCACGGGCGATCTCCGTGCGGCGCTGCTCGCCGTAGGGGAGGTTGCGCGCCTGCCCGTACCGGTCGCCGCGCAGGCCGACGAAGTCCAGCCAGTGATGGGCCTGCTCGGTGCACTCGCGCTCGGAGCGCCGGTAGCGCGGGGTGTGCAGCAGGGCGTCCAGGACGCTCTGGCGCAGCCACAGGTGCGATCCGGCGCGCACGTTGTCCAGGACCGACAGCTCGCCGAACAGCCGCAGGTTCTGGAAGGTCCGCGCGACCCCCAGGCCCGCGATGGCCGAGGGCCGCATCCCCGGCAGGTCCCTGCCGCGCAGGGTGATCCGGCCGGAGGTCGGCCGGTAGAAGCCGGTGACGCAGTTGAAGGCCGACGTCTTGCCCGCTCCGTTGGGCCCGATCACCGAGACGATCTCCGCCTCGTCCACCGAGAACGACAGGCCGTCGATGGCCACCAGCCCGCCGAAGGTCAGGCGCAGGTCGGCCACGCTCAGCAGGCTCACGGGACCTCCTTGGAACGAGCCGGCCAGATCCCCTGCGGTCGCAGGAGCATGAAGACGATGAGCAGCACGCCGAACAGGAAGAACCGGTAGTCGGCGAGGTCGCGCAGGATCTCCGGCAGGATGCTGATCACGATGGCGCCGACGACGACGCCCGGCACCGAGCCCATCCCGCCGAGGACCACGGCCATGAGCACCAGCGCCGACGACAGGAAGGTGAAGCTGCCCGGCGAGATGGCCGACAGCTGCGCGGCGAACAGCACCCCGGCCAGGCCGCCCCAGACCGCCCCGGCGATGTAGGCGGCGAGCTTGACCCGGTAGGTGTGCACGCCCATCGCCTCGGCGGCGTCCTCGTCCTCCCGGACGAAGCGCCAGGCCCGGCCCAGGCGGGAACGGCCCAGCCGCGCCGCGCCGAGGACGGCCAGCGAGACGACGGCCACGGTGACGTAGTAGAAGGCCGCGGGGTGCTCGACCAGGTGCGGGATGCCGTAGATGCCGGAGGGGCCGCCGGTGACGTCCAGGTTGTTGGCGGTGATCCGGATGATCTCCCCGAAGCCGAGGGTCACGATGGCGAGGTAGTCGCTGCGCAGGCGCAGGGTGGGCGCGCCGATGACGATCCCGGCGACGACCGTGACCACGAGCACGGCGGGCACCGTGGCGAGCAGCGGCAGGTCGAAGCGGGTGGCCAGCACGCCGCTGGTGTAGGCGCCGACCGCGAAGAAGGCGACGTAGCCCAGGTCGAGCAGGCCGCAGTAGCCGACCACGATGTTCAGCCCGGCGGCGAGCATCACGGCGATGGCCGCGCTGGTCATGACCGACAGCGCGTACGGCGTGGCGTTGACGAAGGGGGCCAGCAGCGCGATCAGCAGCCCGGCGATCCCGGCCCAGCGGTTCTGCAGCAGCCTCGACGCCCGGCTGGGGGGCCTGCCGGTGCCGCGGCGGCGGACCTTGGTGCCGGTGCCGGTGCCGGTGCCGGTGCCGGCGGCTCCGGCAGGCCCGGTCGGCCCGGTGGGCTCGGTGGTCTCGTTCACACGCGCTCCGTGACGCGCTCGCCAAGCAGGCCGGTGGGCCGCACCGTCAAAAACAGGATCAGCACCCCGAAGGCGAACACGTCGCGCCACTCACCGCCCAGCCAGAACGTGCCGAACGACTCCAGCAGCCCGAGCAGCAGGCCGCCGAGCATCGTGCCGGGGATGTTGCCGATGCCGCCGATGACGGCCGCCGTGAAGGCCTTGAGCCCGATCAGGAAGCCCATCATGAAGTCGATCTTCCCGTAGTAGGCCCCGGCCATCACGCCCGCGGCCCCCGCCAGCGCCGAGCCGATGAAGAAGGTGCGGGAGATCACCGCGTTGACGTCGATGCCCATCAGCGCGCTGGTGCGCGGGTCAAGCGCGATGGCCCGCATGGCCCGGCCCTCACGGGTGCGGGTGACCAGCAGGTTGAGCCCGGCCATGAGGAGCACCGCCACGCCGACCAGGACGACCTGCTGCACGGTGAGCCGGGCCCCGAGGATCTCCAGCGAGGTGCCGCCCAGCCGCACCGGGTAGACGCGCGGATCGGCCCCGGCCACCGCGCGCATGCCGTACTCCAGGGCGAAGGAGGCCCCGACCGCGGTGATCAGCAGGGACAGCCGCGGGGCGCGGCGCAGCGGCCGGTAGGCGATCCGCTCCAGCGCCACCCCGGCCAGGCCGGTGACGGCCATGGTCGCCAGGAGCACCGCGAGCAGCAGCGGCAGGGCCATCGCGGAGGACACGCCGCCGACCGCGCCGAGGATGGCGAAGCCGGCGAACGCGCCCAGCATGTACAGGTCGCCGTGGGCGAAGTTGAGCAGCTTGATGATCCCGTAGACCATGCTGTAGCCCAGGGCCACCAGAGCGTAGAACGAGCCGACGAACAATCCGTTCCAGACGAGCTGCGTCACTGGAGGGCGTCCTGCAGGGCGAACTTGTCGCCCTTGACGACGAGGATCTGGAAGCCGCCGTTGGCCAGGGTGTGCTCGGGGGTGAACTTCAGCGGCCCGGAGAACATCGAGAAGCCGTCGATCGCCTCGAGCGCCGCGATGACCTTGTCGCCGTCGGTGGCGCCCGCCTTGGTGACCGCCTCGGCGGCGAGCCGGACGGCGTCGTAGGCCTGGTTGGAGTACGGGCCCGGCTCGGAGGAGTACTTCTTCTTGTACGCCTCGATCCAGCCCTCGGCGCCCTCGAGGGTGTCGGGGGTCTGGGTCATCGTGGCGTAGAGGCCCTCGGCGACCTCGTCCCCGGCGATCTCGATCAGCTTGGGGGAGACCGAGCCGTCGCCGACCATGATGGAGCCCTTGTACCCGGCCTGCCGTAGCTGGCGCGCGATCAGGCCGCCCTCCTGGAAGTAACCGGTCCAGTAGACGAAGTCGGGCTTCTTGGCCAGCACGTTGGTGATGTTGGCGCTGTAGTCGCTCTCCTTCGGGGTGACCGCCTCGGTGATCGCGGCCTCGGCCCCGTCGGGGGCCTCCAGGAGGGCCTGGGTGCGCAGCGCGATGTCCTTGGAGTAACTGGTGTTGTCGTGCATCAGCGCGACGCTCTTGGCCCCCTGCTTGGCGATCCACTTCTCGGCGGCCGCGGCCTGCTGGGAGCCCGTGCCGTTGATCAGGAAGACGTGCTTGAGCTTCTGGTCGACCAGTTCCTGGGAGTTGGCGGCCGGGATGATCATCGGGATTCCGGCCTTACCGAAGATCGGCAGGGTGGGTAGCGTCGCCCCGGAGCAGTAGCCGCCCACGGAGACGTCGACCCCCTCGGTGACCAGCTTGTTGGCGCCCGCCGCCGCGGACTGGGCGTCGCAGGCGTCGTCGGCGGTCCTCAGCTCCAGCTTGCGGCCGAGCACGCCGCCCTTGGCGTTGATCTCGTCGATCGCGAGCTGCGCCGCGTTGCTCATGTAGGGACCTATGGCGGCCTCGCTGCCCGACTGCGGGATCAGCATGCCGAGGACGATCGGCTCGTCCTTCGCGGCGGCCGTCTGGCCCCCGCCGCCGTCACCGAGCAGTCCCTGGCCACATCCGGTGACCATGAGACCGAGAACGGCCAGCGAGGTGAAGCACTTCAGGGGGGTGGCACGCATGTGCGGCTCCTCACGTCCGATGATGTGTGATATTGCACGTGCAACGCCGGTGCACGTCAAGGGCCGAAACAAGACCGTTAGCGTTAAGACGCCGTTTCCCCATGAGCCGCGGCCCACCGGGGGTCCCCCCGGGGAGGGCGGCGTGTGAGCAGTTCGGAGAGGGGCGGACGGCGACGGGACCGGCCTCCCCCGAGGGTTTTCCCGCGCCGGGGTTGCGGTCGCGGGCCCGCGCGGGAAACGGTCCCGTCCGCTCGGCCGGAAACCGGACGATCGGCGACCTGGCGAGCCGTCACGAGCCGGGCCGTCACGAGCCGGACCACCGTGAACCGGGCCGTCACGAGCCGGACCGCCGGAGGGCGGGACCGCGGAAAGCCCGGTGGCCGCGAGCCGGACCACCGCGAACCCGGCGTTCGGCTGTCCGGCGGCCGGAGTCAGAGAGGTCAGAGAGGGTCAGAGACAGTCAGAGGAGGAAACCTCCGGGGAACGGATCGCGGGGATCCAGGAAGTACTGGGCGGTGCCGGTGACCCACGCCCGCCCGGTGATGGCCGGAACCACCGCGGGCAGGCCCCCCACCTCCGTCTCCTCCGTGAGCCGCCCGACGAAGCGGGTACCGATGAACGACTCGTTCACGAAGGCGGTGTCCAGCGGAAGCTCGCCCCTGGCGTGCAGCTGGGCCATCCGGGCGCTGGTACCGGTGCCGCACGGCGAGCGGTCGAACCAGCCGGGATGGATCGCCATCGCGTGCCGCGAGTGCCGGGCGCCGGAACCGGGCGCGGTGAACTGCACGTGGTGGCAGCCCCGGATGCCGGGGTCCAGCGGATGGACGGGCTCGTCCTGCTCGTTGATCGCCCCCATGATCGCCAGACCTGCGTCGAGGATCGCCTGCTTGTGCGACCGCTCGAACGGCAGTCCCACCGACTCGATCGGCAGGATCGCGTAGTGGTTGCCGCCGTAGGCGAGGTCGTAGACGACCTCCCCGATCCCGGGAACCTTGACCACGCGGTCCAGCCCGGCGCTGAAGGAGGGCACGTTGGTGATGGTCACCTCCGCGGCGGCGCCGTCCTCGACCCGGACCTCGGCGACGACCAGGCCCGCGGGGGTGTCCAGCCGGATGGTGGTGACCGGCTCGGCGACCTCGACCATCCCGGTCTCGACGAGGACCGTGGCGACGCCGATGGTGCCGTGCCCGCACATGGGCAGGCAGCCGGAGACCTCGATGAAGAGCACGCCGTAGTCGGCGTCGGGCCGGGTGGGCGGTTGCAGGATGGCCCCGCTCATCGCCGAGTGGCCGCGCGGCTCGTACATGAGCAGGGTGCGGACGTGGTCCATCTCGGCCATGAAGTGCTCACGCCGCTCGGCCATGGTGGAGCCGGGGATGACCCCCACTCCCCCGGTGATCACCCGGGTGGGCATGCCCTCGGTGTGGGAGTCCACCGCGTGGAAGACCCTCTTCGTTCTCATCGACTCTCCTCACGGGGAAGGGTAAGGGGTGGATCTACCGCAGGCCCTCGGCCAGGGCCTTCTCCGTGGCGGCGCGTACGGCGGCCTCCTGCTCGGGGGCGAGGCCGAGCCTGGGCGGGCGGCACGGGCCGCCGTTGCGCCCGGCCAGGTCCATGGAGAGCTTGATGGCCTGGACGAACACCGGCCTGGAGTCCCAGCGAAGCAGCGGGTGCAGCGCGCGGTAGAGCGGCAGCGCGGTGGCCGTGTCCCCGGCGGCGGCCGCGCGGTACAGGGCCACGGTCGACTCGGGCAGCGCGTTGGGGAATCCGGCCACCCAGCCGACCGCCCCGGCGGTGACCAGCTCCAGCAGCACGTCGTCGGCCCCGGCCAGCACGTCCAGCCCGGGGGCGAGTTCGGCGATCTCGTAGATGCGGCGGACGTCCCCGCTGAACTCCTTGACCCCGACGATCAGCCCCTCGGCGTGGAGGGTGGCCAGCAACCGGGGGGTGAGGTCCACCCGGGTGTCGAAGGGGTTGTTGTAGGCCACCACCGGCAGGCCGGCCCGGGCCACCTCCCGGTAGTGCTCCACCACGGTCCTGTCGTCGGCGCGGTAGGCGTTCGGCGGGAGCAGCATCACCGCGCGGCACCCGGCCTCGGCGGCCTGCTCGGCCCAGCGCCGGGCCTCCAGGGCGCCGTAGGCGGCGACCCCCGGCATGACGCGGGCACCGCCGACGGCGGCGACCGCGGTCTCCACGACCGAGGCCCGCTCCTCGGGGGTCAGCGTCTGGTACTCGCCCAGCGACCCGTTCGGCACGACGCCGTCGCACCCGGAGGCGACCAGCCACCGGCAGTGCTCGGCGTAGCCGTCCAGGTCGACGGAGAGATCCGCGCCCAGGGGCAGCGCGGTGGCCACGGTCACACCGTGCCAGGGCTTCACGGGGGTCGTCATGGTTCATCCTTCCGAAGGGTTTTCCAGCCGGTCCGGGTCCGTGGGAGATCCCGCACGGTCCCTGCGCGGGTGAGGCTCGGGCCCCGCCCGGCTCAGGGGAGGTTTTCCGGCCGACCCGGGTCCGGGTCCGGGTCCGGCCCCAGGTCCAGGTCCAGCTCCATGTCGAGGTCCAGGTCCAGGAGGGTTTCCGGCCGTCCCGTCGCCGGGCGGTCCTCCCGCCGTTCCGGGGAGGACGGTGGCCGCGCGGCGAGATCGCCGAGTCTGACGGGCTGGGCGATCGGGCGCCGGGCCGGCGCGGGATCCTCCCCGGCGAGGCACGCGACCGCGTAACCGCACATCCTGCCCTGACACCACCCCATCCCCGGGCGGGCCAGGAGCTTGACGGAACGCGCGTCGACGGCCCCCATGGCCCGGGCCTCCCGTACGGCCGACAGGGGCACCTCCTCGCAGCGGCAGACGAGCGTGTCGTCGCGCAGCCACTCCCGCCAGCCCGGCCGTACCGGGTAGGCCTCCTGCAGGGCGCGGGCGAAGGCGGCGAGCCGGTTCCTGCGCCGGGACAGGGCCGGGTCGGGCGGCACGGGGCGGCCCAGGTCCGCGGCGGCGGACCGGCCCGCGATGCGGCCCTCCACCTCGGCGAGCGCGGCCCCGCCGACGCCGGTGGACTCCCCCGCCGCGTAGACGCCGGGCACGCTGGTGCGCATGCCCGCGTCCACCGCGACGACCGGGCCGCCGTCGGGGTCGCGGCGGGTGCCGCAGTCCAGCTGGACCGGCAGGTCGAGCTGGGGGACGAATCCGTAGCCGAAGGCGAGGGTGTCGCACTCGACGGTCCTCGTCGAGACCGGCCGCCAGTCCCCGTCCAGGCTCGCCACGGTGACGTGGGTCAGCGCGGTGTCGCCGTGCGCGGCGACCACCGCCTCGCGGCGGTGGTACGGGATCCGGTGGCGGGCCAGGCGCGCCCCGTACCCGAGGGCCTCCCCGGCCCGGCCCGCGGCGAGCAGCGGGTGCCTGGCGAGCCCGAACCCGCCGCTCGCCTCGTGGACGCCGAGCACCCGGGCCCCCGCGTCGGCCAGGCCCGCGGCGACGGGGAGCAGGAACGGGCCGGTGCCGGCGACCACGATCCTGCTTCCCGCGAGGACCAGGTCGCCCTTGAGCAGCGCCTGCGCGCCGCCCGCGGTGAGCACCCCCGGCAGGTCCCAGCCGGGGAACGGCAGCGGCCGGTCGTGCGCGCCGGTGGCGATCAGCAGCCCGCGCGCGGTCACCGCGCGGGGCCGCTCCTCACGGTCTCCCTCCAGGCACCGTACGGTGATCGCCCCGTCCGCGCGCTCGACCGCCCAGACCCGGTGGCGCAGGAGCACCTCGGCGCGCTCGCCGAGCGTCTCCCACTGGCGGGTGAACCGGTCGAGCCCGTGGTGGAGCGCGCCGGGCCGCGCGGCGCGGAAACCCTCGGCGGGGTGCCGGAAGTACTGGCCGCCCGGCCTGGCGGCCCCGTCGATCAGCACGACGTCCAGCCCGGACAGGGCGGCGGTGAGCGCGCCCGCGACCCCCGCGGGGCCCGCGCCGACGACGGCGAGGTCGTGGATCCGCGTCATCGGCCGCTCACCCCTCCGCCTCGTCGCCCTCGTCACCGGAGGCGTCGCCGGTGGTCACCAGGTCTCCGGGGAGGGCCTCGGTCAGGCAGGCGCGCAGGGAGGGGGTGCCGTTCACCGTGACCAGGCAGTCGAAGCAGACCCCGATGCCGCAGAACAGCCCGCGCGGGCGCCCGCCGAACCTGGTGGTGCGCCAGGAACGGACGCCCGCGCCGTGCATGGCGGCGCCGACGGTCTGGCCCGGGACCACCGGGACGGGCGTGCCGTCCACGCTGATCTCGAACTCCGGCTCGGGCCGCGCCCTCACCAGGCGGTACGGATCTCTCATCGGGCACCTCCGCGGGAAGGACCACGGCCGCGGCTCCGACTCTGCCTCCGGCTCCGGGAGAAGGTCACGACGCCTCCTCGGCGAAGCGGTCCGGGCGGAAGGGGGCGAGGTCCAGGCCGGGGCGGAGACCGGCCAGGAGCTGGGCGATCAGGTGGCCGGTGGCCGGGGCGAGGCCGATGCCCGCCCCCTCGTGGCCGCAGGCGTGGTAGAGCCCGGGTGCCCGGGGGTCCTCCCCGATCACCGGGAGGTGGTCCGGGCAGTAGGGACGGAAACCACAGTAGGCGCGGATCGCCCGGTACGCCGCCAGGGCGGGGAACAGCTCCACGGCCTGACGGGCGAGACGTTCGAGCACCGGGACGGAGACCGTGCGGTCGAAGCCGACCCGCTCGCGACTGGCGCCGATGAGCACCGGCCCTGACGGGGTGCTCTCCACGACGGCGGACGTCTCCAGTCCCTCCGAGTCGCTGGCCACCGCGGTGACGTAGGCGGCGGTGTAGACCTTGTGCCTGATGAGCGGCCCGGCGAGAGGCTCGGTGACCAGGATGAAGCCGCGCCTGGGCAGGATCGGGACGCGCACACCGGCCAGCGCGGCGATCTCGCCGCCCCAGGTGCCCGCGGCGTTGACGACGGCTCCGGCGAGGATGTCGCCGTGGTCGGTGGTGACGCCGGTGACCCGGCCGCCGGAACGGACGAAGCCGGTCACCGTGACGCCGGTCCGCAGCATCAGGGCACCGCGGCCGAACCGCTCGGCGCCCCTCCGGATGAGCCCGGCCGCCGCCAGCATGGGCTGGACCTGGGCGTCCTGCGGGTAGAACACGCCTCCGGCGAGCCCTTTCGCCAGGTGGGGCTCGTAGTCGCCGAGTTCCTTCGGGGCGACGGCGACGTGCTCGACGCCCTGCTTCGCCGCCAGGCCGGTGAGCGCCGCCAGGATCTCGTCCGTCTCGGCGACCACCAGGCCGCCCTTGGCCTCGAACTCGAACCCCCCGCCCGTCTCGGGCCCCTCGCCGCCCGTCGCGGGCCCTCCGGCGCGCCCCGCTCCGGCTCCGGCGCCGGGCCCCCCGGCGGGCTCGCCCTGCGTTCCGCCCTTCGCACCGTCATCGCCGCCGGCCCCGGCCAGGTCTCGCCAGAGCCGGTTGGAGAGCAGCGCCAGGTCGAGCTCGGGTCCCGGTTCCTTGTCGGAGACCAGGATGTTGCCCTCACCCGCACCCGTCGTGCCGCCCGCCACCGCACCCCGGTCGACGACCACCACGTCCAGTCCCGCGCGGGCGGCGTAGTAGGCGCAGGCGGCACCGACGACTCCGGCGCCGATGACCACGACGTCCGGCATGTCCCACCTCGCTCCCGCGCCTCGGACTCATCAGTACTATGTCACATACCCTCTATCGGATCAATGCACCAAAACGGACATCGCAGGCGTGCCGTCGGCCCACGCGCACCCCTACCCACCGGCCCGTACGGCACGCCGTCCCGCGGCGGCCCGCGCCGGCGGCCGGTACCCGGGGTCCGCGGCGGGACCGCGCACCTCGCCACCTAGCATGTGAGCCGTGAACCACCTCCTTGACCGGACCCGCAGGCATGCCGCGAAGTCGGCGCGGATCGTGGGGCCGCCGACCCTCCTCACGCTGCGCCGCTGGGCGCTGGCGGCGGTCGTCGTCAACATCGGGATCACGGTGACGGGCGCCGCGGTACGGGTCAGCGGGTCGGGCCTGGGCTGCCCCACCTGGCCCCGGTGCACGCCGGAGAGCTTCACCCCGGTGGCCCACGCCGAGATCTCCCCGGTGAACATGGCGATCGAGTTCGGCAACCGGATGCTGACCTTCCTGGTGCTGGCCGTCGGCGTGGCCTGCCTGATCGCCGCCCTGCGGCTGCCGGCCCGCCGCCCCGACCTGGTCAGGCTGGCCTGGCTGCAGCCGATCGGCGTGGCCTTCCAGGGGCTATGGGGCGGCCTGGTCGTGCGCAGCGCGCTCAACCCGGTGACCGTGAGCGTGCACTTCCTGGTCTCCATCGGCATGATCGCCGCGGCGTACGCGCTGTACGCCCGTGCCGGTCAGGGCCGGAGCGAGGGCGTGTCCCGGCAGCCGGTCCACCGCCACGTCCGCACGCTCGCCTTCGCGCTCGTCGCCGCCGTGTTCGTCCTGCTCGTCGTGGGCGTGGTGGTGACCGGCACCGGGCCGCACTCCGGGGACGAGATGGCCTCCCGGTTCGGCTTCGACATCGAGACCGTGGCGAGGATCCACGCCGACGTCGCCTACGTGGTGGTCGGCCTCACCTTCGCGCTGGCGTTCGCGCTGCACATCACCGACGCGCCCGGGTACGCCCGGCGGGCCGCGTGGACGTTGCTGGCCGTGGAGGCGGCGCAGGGGGTCATCGGATACGTCCAGTACTTCCTGGGCGTGCCCGCGGCCCTGGTCAACCTGCACGTGCTCGGCGCGACCCTGGTCTGGCTCTGCGCGCTGCGGGTGCTGTTCGCGACCGGCCCGCGCGGGCCGCGCGACGTCCCGGAGGCGGTCACCGGCGAACGCGACGCCGTCCGCGTCTGAACCCCCGTCAGCACGCCTCCGGAAGCCGTCCGCACTCGACGCGGTCCCGGTGCGGCAGGACAATGATCGGATGTCGTCGTCACGCACGATCATGCGGCGTTGCTACCAGGGCGTCGTGCTGCTGAGCGTCCTGGCCATCGCCCCGATCACCTGGGCCTGGCTGTCCAGCTCCGGCCACCGGGCGGTCGCCGACTCCTCCCCCGGCTGGGTGGCCGGGGTTCCCGAGGCCCCGGTGGCCCTGGTGCTGGGGGCGGGCGTCGTCGGGGACGTCCCCTCCCCCATGCTGGCCAGACGCCTGGACATCTCCGCGCAGCTCTACCGGGCGGGCAGGGTCGAGGCGATCCTGCTCTCCGGCGACAACAGCCGCAGGGAGTACGACGAGCCGACCGTGATGCGCGACTACCTGCTGGCGAGCGGCGTACCGGCCGGGGCGCTGGTCCTGGACTACGCGGGTTTCGACACCTGGGACTCGTGCGTACGGGCCCGTACCGTGTTCGGCGCCACCAAGGTCACCGTGGTCACCCAGGTGTTCCATCTGCCCAGGGCGGTCACCCTGTGCCGCACGGCGGGCCTGGACACCTTCGGCGTGGGCGACGACTCGTCCAAGCTGTGGGTGTCCACCTACGGCCTCGCCGCCCGTGAGTTCCTCGCCTCGGCGAAAGGGCTCGTCGACTCCGTGCTCCTCGACTCGCCCCCCGTGTTCCCCGGGCCACGCGAGACCACCTTGGAGACCGCGCTCCGGCGGGGGTGAACCCCGGGCAGGACGCCCTACAGGCGGAACGCCCCGCCCTGCGGCGGGTGACCGGGACCGGGGTGACCGGCGGAGCCGCCCTGCGGATAGGGGGAACCGCCCGCGCCGCCGGGGCCGCCGGAGGCGTGGCCCGCCGTGGCGCTCCCGGCCGCGGACGACGCGGGGAACCGGGCGCGGGCACCGGCCATGCACTCCAGCAGCGCCCGCTGCTCCTCGTTGAACGTGCGCTCGTCGATCACGTGGCCCCTGGCCCGCTCGTGGAGCAGGCCGAGCTCGGTGGCCGCGAGCTGGTAGTCGCTCATCGCCCGCAGGGCCGTCCTGCCGCCGTGCTTCCTGGCCCACTGCCGGGCCTGGCGGCGGCTGGGCAGGGAGGAGAGCATCGCCACGTCGCCCGAGGAGACCAGGCCCGTCGCCCAGTAGGCGGGCAGGTAGGTCTGGATGAGCCCGATGATGCGCTTGCGGTCGCGGAAGATGATCCAGATCAGCGCGAACAGCACGGCCATCAGCAGCAGGTAGGCGATGGCCAGGCCGCCGATGCCGACGTAGGAGGCGAAGCCGTTCCAGATGCCGTGCAGCAGCATCGCGCCGATCCACCCGGCGGCGATGACGAAGATCCGCCCCGGTCCCCGGCGCTGCGCCGCGTAGGCCACCGCGACACCGATCATGGAGGTGAACAGCGGGTGCGCGAACGGCGAGAGGATCCCGCGCAGCACGACGGTCACCGCCAGGCCCTGCGCGCCCAGCTCGTCGAGCGCGGCCACGTAGTAGCTGACGTTCTCGCTCATGGCGAAGCCGAGGCCGACCATGCTGGCGTAGATGATGCCGTCGGTGGGCCCGTCCAGCTCGGCGCGCTTGAACCTGAGCAGGCCCAGCAGGACCAGGCCCTTCATCGTCTCCTCGACCACCGGGGCGCCGAACGTGGCGGTGAGGTTGCGCGCGTAGTCGTAGCCCAGCTGGACGGTGTTCTCGATGTAGAGCAGGTTGAAGGAGTTGATCACCCCGGCGACCAGGACCGCCACGCCCGCGCCCCAGGCGAACGCGAAGAGCAGGTTGGCGCGCGGCTCGGGCTCGATGCGGTCGAGCGCCAGCACCGCGGCCAGCAGCACCGGGACGGGTGCCAGCGCGAGACCCAGGGCGATGAAGAAGTAGACCGGGTCGCCGTTCAGCACGTCGAAGGAGAACGACACCAGGGCGCACAGTCCCGCCAGGACGAGCCCGACGATCAGCGTGACCGACGGACGGTCCCTGAGCACCCAGCGGGGGTCATGGCCGGCCATGTGGCCACCGTAACCGCTGGTGCCCGCCCCACGGCTCAAACCGAGAGATTACCGCCCGAAGGTTGACGAACCCCGCGCTGATACCGGACCGCCCCCCGCCGTCGGAGCACGGCCACGCCCCACCGGCGACCCTACGGCCCCTGCGAATCCGGCGAAACCGTCCGGCCGCCGCGAATCCCGAGAGCGTACCGAGTGATGGGCCGTCGCCGCGGCCGGAGCCGGAATCCGGCTCCCAGGGTTTCCCGAAGACCACGAATCACCCTCCCCACGACCAGGCCCGCCCCGGGCCGGTCAAGAAAACGTCTTCCCCCCGGGAGACGTCTCCCCCGTGGCCGGGGCGCGGAAACGGGCGCACCGGAGGAGAACGTACGTGTGAGATGACTCAGACGGATGTCAGATGAGCGTCAGGCGGACATCAGACGAACATCGAGTCGATGGCGACGGCCAGGAACAGCAGTGCCAGGTAGGCATTGGACCAGTGGAAGAAGCGCATCGGGCGCAGATCGACACCGGTCTTGCCCGCGTTGACCCGGCCGAGGAGGCGGTGGACCTCCCACAGGCAGGCCGCGCCCAGGACGGCGGCCACGGCGGGGTAGAGGAGCGTGGTCCCGGCGATCGGCCACAGCAGCAGCGAGCAGAACACCGTGGCCCAGGTGTAGACGATGCTCTCCAGCACCACGCGGCGCTCGGTGGCCACCACCGGGAGCATCGGGACCTTCGCCGCCGCGTAGTCCTCCTTGTAGCGCATCGCGAGGGTCCAGGTGTGCGGGGGCGTCCAGAAGAACACCACGCCGAAGAGCACCACGGGGGCCCAGTCGAGGCTGCCGGTGACGCCCGCCCAGCCGATCAGCACCGGCATGCAGCCGGCGATGCCGCCCCACACCACGTTCTGCGAGGTCCGCCGCTTGAGGATCATCGAGTAGACGAGCACATAGAACAGGTTCGCGCCCAGCGACAGGCCCGCGGCGAGCCAATTCACCGTCAAGCCGAGTCCAAGAGTGGACAGCACGCCGAGGATGATCCCGAAGATCAGCGCGTTCGTCGGCGGCACCAGGTCGCGGGCGAGCGGGCGGCGCCGGGTGCGGCGCATGGCCGCGTCGATGTCACGGTCGATGTAGCAGTTCAGCGCGTTCGCGCTGCCGGCCGACAGGGTGCCGAACACCAGCGTGTTGACGGCGATCCACAGCGGCGGCAGGCCCTTGGCCGCCAGGAACATCACCGGCAGCGTCGTGATCAGCAGCAGCTCGATGATCCGCGGCTTCGTGAGGGCGACGTACGCCTTCACGACGTCGCCGAAGGAGCGCGGCGCGGCCTCGGGGACCGTCGTGCCCCCCTCGGGCGGGGCCGTCGATTGCTTGTCGGTGAGCACCATCTAAGGCGCTTCCAGCACGTGCGGGGTCAACGCGTAACCTCTGATTAGAGCGGATCCGTGAATGCGGGCACCAGCCAGCCTTGAGGACTCACTGTAGTTGCAGGGGGGGCCGGTCCCGGCACGGGGTGCGGAAGCGGCGCGAGGGGGCTCCCATCCGGGAGGCGCGTCGCCTGCGGATCCCGCGGACCCGCCCCGGGTCGACCTGCGCCACGGTGGCGAGGTCGAAACCGTTAGGGTCCGGTGTGGGCGGGAAATACCAGACCGGCGCCACCAATCAGACGATTAGATCCGGAGATCGAGCACTTGAGCAGTGAACTCGTGCCAGCCCTCGAATGGAGCGACCTGGACCGCCGCGCGGTCGACGTCGTACGGGCCCTGGCCATGGACGCGGTAGAGAAGGCGGGATCGGGTCACCCCGGCACCGCGATGAGCCTGGCGCCGGCCGCGTACCTGCTGTTCCAGCAGGTGATGCGGCATGACCCGTCAGATCCCTCCTGGGCGGGCCGTGACCGGTTCGTCCTTTCCGCGGGTCACAGCAGCCTGACCCTCTACATCCAGCTCTTCCTGTCGGGGTACGGCCTCAGCCTGGACGACCTCAAGGGGCTGCGCCAGTGGGAGAGCCTGACCCCGGCCCACCCCGAGCACGGCCACACCGTCGGCGTCGAGACCACCACCGGCCCGCTCGGCCAGGGGATCGGCAACGCGGTCGGCATGGCGATGGCCGCCCGCCGCGAGCGCGGCCTGTTCGACCCCGACGCCGCCCCGGGCGCGAGCCCGTTCGACCACAACATCTGGTGCATCGCCTCCGAGGGCGACATCGAGGAGGGCATCAGCCACGAGGTGAGCGCCCTCGCGGCCCACCAGCGGCTGGGCAACCTCACCGTCGTCTTCGACAGCAACCACATCTCGATCGAGGACGACACCCAGATCGCGCTGAGCGAGGACGTCGTCGCGCGCTACGAGGCGTACGGCTGGCACACCCAGACCGTCGACTGGACGCAGACGGGCGACTACGTCGAGGACGTCGAGGCGCTGCACCAGGCCCTGGAGGCCGCCCGCGCCGAGACCGGCAGGCCCTCCTTCATCCGGCTGCGCACGATCATCGGCTGGCCCGCCCCCAACAAGAAGAACACCGGCAAGATCCACGGCTCGGCGCTGGGCGCCGACGAGGTCGCCGCGACCAAGAAGGTCATGGGCTTCGACCCGCAGAAGAACTTCGACGTCCCCGCCGAGGTCCTGGAGCACGCCCGCGAGGTCGTCAAGCGCGGCCGGGCCGTGCGCGCCGAGTGGGACAAGCTCTACGAGAGCTGGCGCGAGGCCAACCCCGAGCGCGCCGCCGAGTTCGACCGCATCTCCGCGCGAAAGCTACCGGCGGACTGGACCGAGGCGCTGCCGTCCTTCGAGATCGGCTCCTCCGTCGCCACCCGCAAGGCCTCCGGCGAGGTGCTCAGCGCCCTCGCGCCGGTGCTGCCCGAGCTGTGGGGCGGCTCGGCCGACCTGGCCGAGTCCAACAACACCACGATGAAGGGCGAGCCGTCCTTCATCCCCGAGGAGTTCCAGACCAAGGCGTTCCCCGGCGGCCCCTACGGCCGCACGCTGCACTTCGGCATCCGCGAGCACGGCATGGGGGCGATCCTCAACGGCATCGCGCTGCACGGCGGCACCCGCCCGTACGGCGGCACGTTCCTGGTGTTCAGCGACTACATGCGCCCGGCCGTGCGGCTGGCGGCGCTGATGAAGCTGCCGGTCACCTACGTGTGGACGCACGACTCCATCGGCCTGGGCGAGGACGGTCCGACGCACCAGCCCGTCGAGCACCTGTGGTCGCTGCGCGCCATCCCCGGCCTCGACGTGGTCCGCCCGGCCGACGCCAACGAGACGGCCGCCGCCTGGCAGGTCGTGCTGGAGCACAACGACCGCCCGGCCGCGCTGGCGCTGACCCGCCAGAACCTGCCGGTCTTCGAGGGCACCGGCGACGCGGAGAAGGTCGCCCGCGGCGGCTACGTCCTGCGGGACGCCTCCGACGGGCAGCCCTCGGTGGTCCTGATCGGTACCGGCTCCGAGGTCGAGATCGCCCTCGGCGCCCGCGAGATCCTGGAGGCGGAGGGCATCGCCACCCGGGTCGTGTCGATGCCGTGCGTGGAGTGGTTCCAGGCCCAGGACGCGGCCTACCGGCAGACGGTGGTGCCCTCCTCGGTGCGCGCCCGCGTGGCGGTGGAGGCGGGAATCTCGCTGGGCTGGCGGGAGTTCGTGGGAGACGAGGGTGTGGTGGTCGGCCTGGAGCACTTCGGTGCCTCGGCCCCCTACAAGACCCTCTACGAACAGTTCGGCCTGACCGCCGAGCGCGTGGCCGCCGCCGCCAAGGCGAGCCTCGCCAAGACCGGAGCCGACAAGGGCGAGACGACGGGAAACTGATCATGAGTGAGATCCTGAAGAAGCTCTCCGAGCAGGGCGTCTCCATCTGGCTGGACGACATCAGCCGCGAGCGCCTGCGTACGGGCAACCTGCAGTCGCTGATCCGCGACAAGCACGTCGTCGGCGTCACCTCCAACCCGACGATCTTCGCGTCGGCGCTGAGCAAGGGCGACGCCTACGACGGCCAGCTGCACGACCTGAAGATCCGCGGCGTCGACGTCGAGGAGGCCGTGCGGGCCATCACCACCTACGACATCCGCTGGGCCGCCGACGTGCTGAGGCCGGTCTACGACGCCACCGGCCAGGTGGACGGCCGGGTGTCGATCGAGGTCGACCCTCGCCTGTCCAGGGAGACCGACAAGACCGTCGCCGAGGCGCGCGCGCTGTGGTGGCTGGTCGACCGGCCCAACCTGTTCATCAAGATCCCCGCCACCGTCGAGGGCCTGCCCGCGATCACCCAGGCGATCTCCGAGGGCATCAGCGTCAACGTCACGCTGATCTTCTCCCTGGAGCGCTACCGCGCCGTGATGGACGCCTGGCTGACCGGCCTGGAGCAGGCGAAGGCCAACGGCCTCGACCTGTCGGCCATCGAGTCGGTCGCCTCGTTCTTCGTCAGCCGGGTGGACGGCGAGATCGACAAGCGCCTGGACAAGATCGGCACCCCCGAGGCCCTCGCGCTGAGGGGCAAGGCCGCCGTCGCCAACGCCCGCCTGGCCTTCGCCGCCTTCGAGGAGGTCGTCGAGTCCTCGCGCTGGCAGGCGCTGGCCGCGGCCGGCGCCCGGCCGCAGCGCCCGCTGTGGGCCTCCACCGGCACGAAGAACCCCGACTACCCCGACACCCTCTACGTCGACCAGCTGGTCACCTCCGGCACGGTCAACACGATGCCGGAGAAGACCCTCGACGCGACGGCCGACCACGGCGGCATCACCGGCGACACGGTCCGCTCCTCCTACGAGGAGGCCTGGAACACCATGGCCGCGCTCAAGGAGGCCGGCATCGACTACGACGACGTCGTGCGGTTCCTGGAGGAGGACGGCCTGGACAAGTTCGAGGCCTCCTGGAAAGAGCTGCTGGAGACCGTCTCCTCCGAGCTGAAGAAGGCGTGAGGAACACATGTCAGTGTCTGTGACGTTCGGCGACGACGACCTCACCGAGCAGGCCGGGGAGACCGCCGGGCAGCTCGTCGCCGAGGGGGTCCCCCGGGCCCTGGCCTCCGGCGACTCCACGCTGTGGGGCCAGGAGGCCCAGGCCGAGGCGGCCGTCCGTCTCGGCTGGCTCGACCTCCCGGCGACGAGCAGGCAACTGCTTCCCGAGATCGGCGCGCTGGTGGAGCGGGCTCGTGCCGAGGGCCTGGACCACGTGGTCCTGGCGGGCATGGGCGGCTCCTCCCTCGCCCCCGAGGTCATCACCGCCTCCGCCGACGTGCCCCTGACCGTGCTCGACACCACCGACCCCGGCCAGGTGCGCCGCGCGCTGGAGGACCGGCTGGAGAGCACGATCCTGGTCGTCGCCAGCAAGAGCGGCGGCACGGTCGAGACCGACAGCCACCGGCGGATCTACGAGAAGGCCTTCCGCGACGCCGGGATCGACCCGGCGAGCAGGATCGTCGTCGTCACCGACCCCGGCTCGCCCCTGGAGCTGAGCGCTCGCGAGGCGGGCTACCAGGTGATCCTGGCCGACCCGAACGTGGGCGGCCGCTACAGCGCCCTGACCGCGTTCGGCCTGGTGCCCAGCGCGCTGGCGGGCGCCGACGTCGAGCGGCTGCTCGACGACGCGGCCGAGGTGGCGCCGCTGCTGTCGCGGACCGAGGGCAACCCCGGCCTCGACCTCGGCGCCGCCCTGGGCGCCGCCGCGGCGGCCGGGCGCGACAAGCTCGTGATCGAGGACAGCCTGTCGGAGATCAACGGCCTGCCCGACTGGATCGAGCAGCTGGTCGCCGAGTCCACCGGCAAGTCCGGCAAGGGCATCCTGCCCGTCGTGGGCGCCGACCCGGGTGACGCCGACGACGAGCTGCTCGCCGGGATCGACACCGACGCCACCGTGACCGTCGTCGGCCCGCTGGGCGCGCAGTTCCTCGTCTGGGAGTACGCCACGGCCGTCGCGGGCCGCGTCCTCGGCATCGACCCGTTCAACCAGCCGAACGTGGCCGAGTCCAAGGAGAACACCGCCAAGCTGCTGGACCGGGCCGAGCTGCCGGTCGGCACGCCGCTCCTGGTCGACGGCCCGGTGGAGGTGTACGGCGAGTTCCCCGGCTCCGAGGACGTCAAGGACCTGTCGGACGTGCTCACCCGGCTGCTGGAGTCGATCCCCGACCGCGGTTACCTCGCGGTGATGGCCTACCTCGACCGCGAGGCGGCCTTCGACGCCCCGTACCCCGACGGCGCCTCGTTCGAGGAGATGACGGACGTGTGGAGCGGGGCCGACCCGGCCACGCTGCGCGGGATGCTCGCGATCCGCACCGAACGCCCGGTCACCTTCGGCTGGGGCCCCCGCTTCCTGCACTCCACCGGCCAGTACCACAAGGGCGGCCCGCAGAACGGGGTGTTCCTGCAGATCACCGGGGCCGTCGAGAACGACCTCGAGGTCCCCGGCAAGCCCTACACGCTGGGCCGCCTCCAGCTCGCCCAGGCGCTGGGAGACCAGGGCGCGCTGGCCAGCCGCGGGCGTCCCACCGTACGGCTGCACCTGACCGACCGCGCCGCCGGAGTCGCGCGGCTGCTCGCCGCCGCGCGGGAGGTCTGATGGGCCGCTGGAGGTTCGTATGAGCAAGGGGAACTCCCGGACGAGCGCCGGGGAGACCGCGCACGCCGAGGAGAACGTCACGACGGACGCCTCCGTGGGCACGACGGACGCCGTCGCCGGCACGACGGACGCCCCGACGGCGGGCACGCCGGAGAAGGTGACGCCCACGGCCACCACGGCCACCGCCGCCGCGACCGTCGGCATCACCGAGGCCCTGGTCGACGCCAACCCGCTGCGCGACCCGCGCGACAAGCGCCTGCCGCGCGTGGCGGGGCCGTGCGTGCTGGTGCTGTTCGGCGTGACCGGCGACCTGGCGCGCAAGAAGCTGCTGCCGGCGATCTACGACCTGGCGAACCGCGGGCTGCTGCCCCCGGGCTTCTCCCTGGTCGGCTTCGCCCGCCGCGACTGGAAGGACCAGGACTTCGCGCAGCTGGCGCACGACGCCGTCAAGGAGTACGCGCGGACGCCGTTCCGCGAGGAGGTCTGGAAGCAGCTGTCGGAGGGCATCTTCTTCTGCCCGGGCGAGTTCACCGACGACGGCGCGTTCGACGCGCTGTCGATGATGCTCAAGGAGATCGACCAGACCCGGGGCACCGGCGGCAACTACGGCTTCTACCTGTCGGTGCCGCCGAAGTTCTTCCCGGTCGTGGTCCAGCAGCTGAAGCGGACCGGCCTGGCCGACGGCCCCGCCGGATCCTGGCGCCGGGTGGTGATCGAGAAGCCCTTCGGGCACGACCTGCGGAGCGCCCAGGAGCTCAACGCGATCACCAGCGCGGTCTTCCCGGAGAGCTCGGTGTTCCGCATCGACCACTACCTGGGCAAGGAGACGGTCCAGAACATCCTGGCACTGCGGTTCGCCAACAACCTGTTCGAGCCGATCTGGAACCGCAGTTACGTCGACCACGTGCAGATCACGATGGCCGAGGACATCGGCATCGGCGGCAGGGCGGGTTACTACGACGGCATCGGCGCGGCCCGCGACGTGATCCAGAACCACCTGCTGCAGCTGCTGGCCCTGGTCGGCATGGAGGATCCGACGTCGTTCGGGGCCGACTCGCTGCGCAGGGAGAAGGAGAAGGTCCTCAAGGCGCTGCGGCTGCCGTCGGACCTGTCGCAGGCCACCGCGCGCGGCCGCTACGGGTCCGGCTGGCAGGGCGGCGAGCCGGTCATCGGCTACACCCAGGAGGAGGGCATCCCGCCCGACTCGATCACCGAGACGTACGCCGCCATCAAGGTGGAGATCGCCAACCGGCGCTGGGCCGGGGTGCCGTTCTACCTGCGCACCGGCAAGCGGCTCGGCCGCCGGGTCACCGAGGTGGCCGTGGTGTTCCAGCGGGCGCCGCACCTGCCGTTCAGCAAGGACGACACCGAGATCCTGGGGCAGAACGCCCTGGTCATCCGGGTGCAGCCGGACGAGGGCATCACGGTGCGGTTCGGCTCCAAGGTGCCCGGCACCGCGATGGAGGTCAGGGACGTCTCGATGGACTTCGCCTACGGCGAGTCGTTCATGGAGTCCTCCCCCGAGGCCTACGAGCGGCTGCTGCTGGACGTGCTGATCGGCGACCCGCCGCTCTTCCCGCACCAGCGCGAGGTCGAGCTGTCGTGGATGATCCTCGACCCGATCGAGGAGTTCTGGAGCACCCAGGGCCCGCCGGAGGAGTATCCCGCGGGCACGTGGGGGCCGGCCTCGGCCGACGAGATGATGGCCCGTGACGGGCGCGCCTGGAGGCGGCTGTAGATGACCAGTTTCATGCTCAGCGGCACGAACGCCTCGAAGATCTCCTCGCAGCTCACCCACCTGCGTCACCAGATGGGCACCCCGGCGGTCGGCATGGTGCTGACCCTGGTGGTGGTCTGCGGCGAGAGCGACCAGTACGACGCGGTCCGGGCGGCGACCGAGGCGGCCAGGGAGCACCCCTCCCGGATACTGGTCGTCATCCCCCGCGACTCGGAGGAGCCCAACCGGCTCGACGCCGAGATCCGGTTCGGCGAGTCGACCCCGGGCGAGGTGATCCTGCTCCGCCTGTACGGGGAGCTGACCAGGCACGCCGACTCCGTGGTCAGCCCGCTGCTGCTCACCGACACCCCGGTGGTGGCCTGGTGGCCCAGCGACTGTCCCGAGGTCCCGTCCAAGGACCCGATCGGCATGCTGGCCCAGCGCCGCATCATCGACGCGCGGTCGGCGGCCGACTCGGTCCAGGCGATCACCGGCCGGGCCCGTGGTTACGTGCCCGGCGACACCGACCTGGCCTGGACCCGGCTGACGACGTGGCGGAGCCTGCTGGCCGCCGCGTTCGACCAGCCGGTGGGCAAGGTCAAGCGGGGCACCGTGGAGGCCGTGTCCGGTCACGCCAGCGCCCTGCTGCTGGCGGCCTGGCTCGGCGACCGCCTCGGCGCCTCCGTGAAGGTCTCCGAGTCCCCCGGGCCCGGCCTGACCGCGGTCAAGCTGGTCTCGGCCGAGGGTGACATCACCGTCGTCCGGAGCGACGGCCGCATGGCCACGCTGTCGCGTCCCGGCCAGCCGGACCGCAGGGTCGCCCTGACCCGGCGCCCCACGTCGGAGCTGCTCGCCGAGGAGCTCCGGCGGCTGGACCCCGACGAGATCTACGCGGCCGCGATCAAGCGACTCGCCCAGACCAAGAAGTCCTGAGCCGCGAGTGCCCCGCGGCCACGGCCGCGGGGCACCTCCTTTCGAAAGAGAAGTCCCGTGAGCGTTCCCACCGTGATCACCCACCGCGACGCCGACGTGCTCGCCAAGGCCGTCGCCGCCCGGGTGATCGTCCGAGCCGTCGACGCCCAGTCGGCCAAGGGCTCGGCCCATCTGGTCCTGACCGGCGGGACCGTCGGCATCGCCACCCTCGCCGAGATCGCCGCCTCCCCCGCCAGGGACGCCGTCGACTGGCGCAAGGTGGACATCTGGTGGGGTGACGAGCGTTTCCTGCCGAGCGGCGACGCCGAGCGCAACGAGACCGGTGCCCGCAAGGCCCTGCTCGACCACCTCGACCTCGACCCCGAGCGGGTCCACGTGATGCGCGGCCCCGACTCCGGCATGACCGCCGAGGAGTCGGCCGAGGCGTACGCCGAGGAGCTGCGCCGGGCGGCGCGCCCCGAGGACCACGGCCCGGCCCCGTCGTTCGACCTCATGATGCTGGGCATGGGCCCGGACGGCCACGTCGCCTCGCTGTTCCCCGGCCTGCCCGCCCTGTACGACACCCGCCCGGTGGTGGCGGTGCACGGCTCGCCCAAGCCTCCGCCCATCCGCGTCTCGCTGACGCTGCCGGTCATCCAGGGCTCCCGCGAGGTGTGGGTGATCGCCGCCGGCGAGGAGAAGGCGGGAGCGGTACGGCTGGCGCTGTCGGACTCGGGGACCATGCAGGTCCCGGCCGCCGGTGCCCGGGGTCGTCAGCGCACCCTCTTCCTCCTGGACAGGGCGGCGGCTTCCAAGATCCCTTCGTCCCTGAGCCGGATCTCCTCCCCCTGAGCCCTCGCTGTCGCCGTCCCTGGACCGTCAGGGCGTCGTCCCGGAGTGCCGGGCGGCGACGGCGTCGATCTCGGCGTGGAGTTCCTTCTTGTCCGCCGGGTCCATGGACGAGGCCTCGACGGCGTTGCGGGCCAAGGTGGTGAGGGTCTCGCGGTCCAGGCCCAGCCGGTCGGCGGCCACGCGATACTCGCGGCTCAGGGTGGTGGCGAACATGGGCGGGTCGTCGCTGTTGAGGGTGACGAACAGGCCCTCCTCGATCATGCGGGGCAGCGGGTGCTCCTCGACGCGGGCGACCTGTCCGGTGCAGACGTTGGAGGTGGGGCAGACCTCCAGGGGGATCTGGGTCTCGCGCAGGTGGGCGACGAGGCGGGGGTCGTCCACGCAGGAGGTGCCGTGGCCGATCCGCTCGGCGCCCAGGAGGTCGAGGGCCTCCCAGATGGTCTCCGGGCCGGTCATCTCCCCCGCGTGCGGCAGGCTGCGCAGCCCGGCGGCGGTGGCGGCGCGGAAGGCGTCCGCGAAGACGTCGCGGTACTTCGGGCGTTCCTGCTCGATTCCGGCCAGTCCGAAACCTACCAATGCCTGGGGAGGTTCCCGCAGCGCGTGGTCCAGGGTGACCCGGGCCGCCTCGGCTCCGTACTCGCCGGGGATGTCGAACACGTACGCCATCCGCACCCCGTGCTCCTCGCGGGAGCGCCGGGCGGCCAGGTCGAGCGCCTCGGTGACCTCCCGCATCGGCATGCCGACGACGTGGTGGGCGTACGGCGTGACGGTCAGCTCGACGTGGCGGCCGTTCTGCCCGGCGAGGTCGGCGGCCAGGCCGAGCACCAGGGTCGCCACGTCCTCCGGCTCGCGGACCAGGGCGTTGACCGCCTGGTAGATCCGGGCGAAGTGCGGGAAGTCGGTGAACCTGTAGAAGGCCCGCAGCTCCTCCTCGTCCGTGGGGACGCCCCCGTCGGGGTGGCGGCGGGCGAGCTCCAGCACGGTGGGGACCGAGGCGGAGCCGATCAGGTGGACGTGGAGCTCGACCTTGGGCAGGGCGTCGATGAAGGCGTCGATCGTCATGCGGGGACCCTACGCACGCCACCCCCTGACGCGAAAGCCATTTCCCACGAATCTAACTCTAAAATGTAAGCTTTCATCGACAAGGGGCTGGGAATTGCCCGGGGAGATGTCCTCCCGCTCACCGGCCGTCTGGCGCATAGTGGGGGCAGGCACCTCGACACCCCTCACGGAGGCTTCCCGTGTTCGAGCGCTTCACCGACCGTGCCCGCCGTGTCGTGGTCCTGGCACAGGAGGAGGCCAGACGACTCAGCCACGGCCACATCGGCACCGAGCACATCCTGCTCGGACTGGTCCTCGAGCAGGACGGCGTCGCCGGTCGCGCCCTGCGCGCCTCCGGCATCAGCGGCGAGCGCGTCAGGAACGACGTGGAGGAGATCATCGGCAGGGGCGACAAGAGCCCCGGCGGGCACATCCCGTTCACCCAGCGCGCCAAGAAGGTGCTCGAACTGTCCCTGCGCGAGGCGCTCGGCCTGCACCACACCTACATCGGCACCGAGCACATCCTGCTCGGACTGATCCGCGAGGGCGAGGGCGTGGCCGCCCAGGTGCTGACGGGGCAGGGCGCGCGCCTTGAGGCCGTACGCGCCCAGGTGATCTCGCTGCTCGGGCGGCGCGACCCCGAGCGCGCGGTGACGGCGGAGGAGGGCTTCCACGTCATGGGAGCGACGCTCTCCGCCAGGCTGGACCGCATCCAGGAGAGCCTGGACCGGATCGAGCGCAGGCTGGACGCCATCGAGACCTCCCGCGACACCGGCGACGTCTCCCGCGGCGGCACCACCGCCGGCGGAGACGACGGCGACGCCGGTACGCCCCGGGACGATGACGACGTCTCCGGCGCGTCTCGCGCCCCGGAGTCCCCGCCCCAGGAGGGACAGGCCTCCTGAGGCGGGAACGCGGAAGAGTGCGGCCTCCCCGCTTCGGGACCCCTGAGCGATCTCGAAACGGGAAGGCCACGCGATGGGGTCAGCTCGGGGATGCCGTCGCCATCACGCCCACGGCCAGCCTGGCCTCCACCACGCCGGGGTCCTCGGTGTAGCTCAGGGTCGCGCCGAGCGAGACCAGGAGCCTGCGCATGCGGACGTTGTCGGACAGCAGGGTCGCCCTGACCTCGGCGAAGCCCAGGTCGCGGGCCTGGCGGACGAGCATCCCGGCCAGGGCCGTCCCCAGCCCCCTGCCCTGCCAGCGGTCCTCGACCAGGAACGCCATCTCGGCGATGCCGGGATCCGGGGTGAACATCAGGTTGGCGAGACCGACGACCTGGCCGTCGTGTCCGGCGACGATCGAGTGGCCCCGGCTGCGGTCGCAGAGCCGGTCGAAGACCTTCGGCGGCAGCACCGGCATCGAGGTGAAGTAGCGGAACCTGCGGGCCTCCGGCGAGCAGCGGTCGTGCAGGTCGCGTACGGCCTCGCGGTAGAGCCGGGTGAGCGGGCGGACACTGACCTCGACGCCGTCGGAGAGCTTGATCTCGCGGTCGGTCCCGGACTGCTCGACGGGGGGCTGCGCGAGGCGGACGAAGGAGGCCGCGCGGGCGGCCTCGGTCAGGGTGAACGGCAGCTCGGCCCGGCGGATCCTGATCGCGCGGCGCGGTGCCACGGGCACGGTCAGCAGGGTCGGGTCCGGAAGATCGCTCATCTCCGAACCGTAGACCCAGCGGGAGTCGTCGGCGCGCAGCAGTTCCCCCAGCAACTCGGGCAGGCGCCAGGGCGTCATGCGCAGCCGGGAGGCGAGCAGCAGGACGCGGGTGGGCTCGTCGGTCAGCTCGTGGGCGGTGGCGGTGACGACCTGGACCCGGCGCCCGCCGGCGGCCTCCAGCGCCTCGCGCACCGCCTCGGCCCCGGCGGGGATGTCCGTGACGAACTCGTCGACCGTGCCGTCCACGTCGGTCTGCACGCTCAGACCCAGGATGTTGCCACCCTTGGCGGCGAGCGCGGCGGCCAGCGAGGCGAGCCGTCCCGGTCGCTCGTCAACGGTCGTACGAATCCTCAGAAACCCCATCAAATGCTCCCTCTGTTGAGGGATAGCCTTTCCTGACACTGTTACGGGACTGCTACACATGAGTGAGCCCATCGTTACGTCTGGGAAGATCACTCATTACTCGGCAGTACGGCGTTTCTGCAACGGTTTCCGTTGACAGGCACACCCAGATAGACGGATATAGCAGGATATGAGGCCATGAGCACGCGCGTTCCCCTGGCTGGGGACTTCGTCAACGGAGACGTCTCCTTCTGGTACCGCTCCCTCGGCATCCCCTCCCCCGGTGCCCCTCTCGCCGGGGACCTCGACGCCGACGTGGCCATCGTCGGCGCCGGCTACACGGGCCTGTGGACCGCCTACTACCTGAAGAAGGCGAGCCCCGGCCTGCGGATCGTCGTGCTGGAGAAGGAGTTCGCCGGGTACGGCGCCTCCGGGCGCAACGGCGGCTGGCTGGTCGGCGAGCTTGCCGGCACCCCCGAGCGCTACGCCAGGACGCACGGCGCGGACGCGGCCAGGCGGCTGCAGCGGGTGATGTTCGAGACCGTCGACGAGGTCGTCGCCGTCGCCGAGGAGGAGAAGATCGACGCCGACATCGTCAAGGGCGGCGTCACCACGGTCGCCACCAACATCGCCCAGGACCGGCGGCTGCACCAGCTGCTCGCCCACGAGCGCCACTGGGGCTGGACCGAGGAGGACGTGCGGCTGCTCGACCCCGCCGAGCGGGAGGAGCGCCTGCGGGTGGACGGCGCGGTCAGCGCGATCTGGAGCCCGCACTGCGCCAGGATCCAGCCCGCCAAGCTGGCCAGGGGCCTGGCCGAGACCGTGCGGAACCTCGGGGTGGAGATCTTCGAACGCACCCCGGTCACCGAGATCGCCCCGCGCGAGGCCCGCACGCCGTACGGCACCGTCCGCGCCGAGTACGTCATCCGCGCCACCGAGGGCTTCACCGCCGAGCTGAGGCAGTACCACCGGACGTGGCTGCCGATGAACAGCTCGATGATCGTCACCGAGCCGCTGGGCGCGCTGTGGGACGAGATCGGCTGGGCGGGACACGAGCTGCTCGGCGACATGGCGCACTACTACATGTACGCCCAGCGCACCGCCGACGGCAGGATCGCGTTCGGCGGGCGCGGCAAGCCCTACCTGTACGGATCCCGGGTGGACGACCGGGGCCACACCCACGAGTGGACGATCGAGGCGCTCTGGGAGCTGCTGACCGGGATGTTCCCCGCGCTCAGGGCCTCCCGGGTGGCGCACGCCTGGTCCGGGGTGCTCGGGGTGCCCCGCGACTGGTGCGCCACCGTGCACGTCGACCACACCACCGGCATCGGCTGGGCGGGCGGCTACACCGGCCACGGGGTGACCACGACCAACCTCGCCGGCCGTACCCTGCGCGACCTGATCCTGCGCGAGGACACCGAGCTGGCGTCCCTGCCCTGGGTGGACCGCAAGGTGCGAGGCTGGGAGGTGGAACCGCTGCGATGGCTCGGCGTGCACGCCATGTACGACCTCTACCGCCGGGCCGACGCCAGGGAGAAGGCCGGGCTCGGCCGCACCTCGGTGCTGGCCCGCGTCGCCGACTCCATCACCGGACGCTGAACGCCGGTGAAACGGGCCCGGACGACACCGCACGCCGGATGTCCGACGCCGGACGCCGGTGGACGCCCGGAGAAACCTCACGCTGGACCTCGGCCGGTCGAGCGTGCAATGTGAGTGATCAAGCGGCACCCCGGGGCGCCAGCGGCATCCGGGCCACCGACAGAAGGATGGTGCAACAGTGAGCGACCTGCTCTTCCGTGGCGGCCGGGTCTTCCTCGCCGCCGACGCCTTCGCCGAGGCGGTACTGGTCCGGGACGGCCGTGTCGCCGCCGTGGGCGCGGAGTCCGACGTCGCAGGCCTGGCCGCCCCCGGCCACGAGACCGTCGACCTGGACGGCGGGCTGCTCACCCCCGGCTTCACCGACGCGCACCTCCACCCGGTGCAGGCGGGCCTGGAGCGGGCCAGGTGCGACCTGTCCGCGGTCTACGGCCTGCCGGAGTATCTGGAGCGGATCACCGCCTACGCCGGATCCCACCCGGACCACGAGTGGATCGACGGCGGCGGCTGGGACATGTCGGCCTTCCCCGGCGGCCTGCCGCACCGCTCCCAGCTCGACGTCGTCGACCGGCCGGTCTACCTGATCCAGCGCGACCACCACGCCGCCTGGGTGAACAGCCGGGCCCTGGAGCTGGCCGGGATCACCCGCGACACCCCCGACCCCGCCGACGGCAGGATCGAGCGCGACGCCGACGGCACGCCGAGCGGCGTGCTGCACGAGGGCGCGATGGACCTGGTCGGCCTGCTCACCCCGCGCCCCACGGCGAAGGACCTGCACGACGCGCTGATGGAGGCCCAGGACCACCTGTTCTCCCTCGGCGTCACCGGCTGGCAGGACGCCATCGTCGGCTCCTACGCGGGCTACGACGACCAGCTGCCCACGTACGTCTCGGCGGCGGCCTCCGGCGCGCTGCGGGCCCGCGTGGTGGGCGCGCTGTGGTGGGACCGGGCGCGCGGCGCCGAGCAGATCCCCGAGCTGCTGGAACGGCGCCGCTCCGCCGAGGGCCTGGAGCGGTTCCGCGCCACCTCGGTGAAGATCATGCAGGACGGCATCACCGAGAACTTCACCGCCGCGGTGATCGAGCCCTACTGCCGCTGCGGCGGCACCGGCCTGTCGTACGTCGACCCGGCGCTGCTGAGGGAGTACGTCGCCGAGCTGGACCGGCACGGCTTCCAGGTGCACTTCCACGCCATCGGCGAGCGGGCCGTCCGCGAGGCGCTGGACAGCCTCGAGGGGACCGACCCGGCCAACCGGCACCACATCGCGCACCTGCAGATCGTCGAGCCGTCCGACGTGCCGCGCTTCGCCAAGCTCGGCGTGACCGCCAACCTGCAGCCGCTCTGGGCCACCCACCACGCCCAGATGGACGAGCTCACCCTCCCCTTCCTGGGCGAGGAGCGCTCCGCCTGGCAGTACCCGTTCGCCGACCTGCGGCGCAACGGCACCCTGTTCTGCGCGGGCAGCGACTGGCCGGTCTCCGACGCCGACCCGATCCAGGGCATGCACGTGGCCGTCAACCGCACCGAACCCGGCGGCTCACTGCACGCGGGCTACCCGACGGCGCAGACCCCCTTCCTGCCCGGCCAGAGCCTCACCCTCGCCACCGCCCTGACGGCCTACACCGCGGGCTCGGCCCGGATCAACCACGACGACGACGCGGGCACCATCGTCCCCGGCAACCGCGCCGACCTCGTCGTCCTGGACCGCGACCCCTTCACCGAACCGGCCGCCGACATCTGGCGCACCAAAGTAGCCATGACCTTCGTCGACGGCCAGGAGGTCTACCGCCGCTGACCGCTCATGCCCCGGCGGACCGCATCAGGCGTTCGACATCGCGCCAGAACTTGTCGAAGGAAGGCGCGTTCTTGCGCGCCTGCGCCATGTCGAAGATCGCGGTCAGGGCTGCCTGATCAGCCGTCGGACGGTAGGAGGTGCCGTCGGTCTTACGAGCCGAGAGCCAGCCCTTCGCATCGCGGGGCCCCTCAGGCTCTACGGGTGGTTCGAGGGGGTTCGCCAACCCCCTCTGGCCCGCGAGCGACGTGGCGGCGGCGAGGAACCACGCCTCGAACTCCCGGTTGGCGAGGACCGTCGAAATCTCCCGGTCACCGCGTGCCAGCCGGGCCCGCTCCAGGAGCGCGGGGCCGGTCGTCGCGGGGCAGTCGTCATCGGCGTCGATCAGCAACAGGATCCCGCCTCGACCGTCGACCTGGTAGGAGGCCTGGAGCACGGCGCTCTCGATCCCTCCCGGAGCGACCAGCTTGGAACGCGGAACCCGGCGCGGCGTCGGAATCCGTATCGTCCAGACCGAGAGTTCCAGCGCGATCCTGCGGAGCAGGACGGGAAGCGCGGCGACCTCTCCCTCCCCCTCGACGATGGCGGCGATGGTGACCGCCTCGGTCATTCGGCCTCCCCGGTGCCGGGCCTGAGCTGGTTGCCGCGCATCAGCTCCCCGATGGTGGCCCGCCGGTCGTCGACGAGGCGACGGCTCACGTCGTCGATCTCACCGATCGTCGTGAGCCCATCCGTCATGGTCACGACGCGTACGGACGCCGGATCGAAGTCGTCGCGGTCGAGCAGGTCCGCGCTCTGCGTGGTGACCACCACCTGGACATGCTCGCTCGCCTCGCTCAACGCGTCGAACAGCACCCCCGCGGCCGCCGGGTGCAGCGACGTCTCCGGTTCCTCGATTCCCAGCAGGGTCGCCTCGCCTTCGAGTACGGCGGGCTGGAACAGCGCGGTCAGCAGTCCCGCCGCGCGCAGCGTCCCCTCGGACATGGCCTCGGGGCCGAACACCATCTCTCGATCCGCGTGACGGGTAAGAAGCTCAACGGTGGAATAGGTGTCCAGAAGCCGCTGATCGATGCTGACGGTCCCGGGAACGATGGCTCCCATGTAGTCGTCGATCCGTGCCTTGAACGCCGGATACCGCTGCGTGAGGGCTCCGAGTACCGATCCCAGCCGCCTTCCTTCGCCATCCAGCGTGGCCCCGGCGGACCTGGACTGAACCTGTCGCATCAGGCCCGCGTCCAGGTGGTAGAAGAGCATGCGGCGCAGGCCGCGGTAGACCTCACTGAAAACGCCCTGGGTGGCGGCCAGCGGGAGATAGAGCCGGTCCGGCTCGATACCACCCTCACCTGTCTGGTTGAAGAAGCCATGAGTCATGACGAAGTTGACTTCTTCGAAACTCGACCGCGGCTGAGCGGCACGGACGAAACACCGCTCTCCGAGCACCAGAAGCGGACGGCGACCGGCGGGGTCCCCGCTGACGACGAAGCTGTACGTGACCGACAACGGCTCTTCGTCCGGCCGGATGACGAACTCCAGCAGGACGCCGAAACCCTTCGTGTCCTTCTGGCCCCGCCGGCTCACCTCGTCCAGGCCGCCGCGTCTCATCAGGGCGTCGGCGGGTGTCGTCTCCAGCGCGTCCACCACGAACCTGAGCACGTCGAGGAAATTGCTCTTCCCCGCCGCGTTGGGACCGAGCAGCACCAGGAGAGGCGTGAAGGTGACATCACACGACGCGATGCTCTTGTAGTTCTCCACCTTCACGCGTCGCAGAAACGGTACGGCCTGCCCCATCACACCCCCGCCATGTCGATCTGTCCTGTGGCGGCGGCCACAACCGGCGCCTACCCGCGTTCCACCAGGAAACCGGCGCCACCACGATAGCGGTTCGACCCGTCCGGAGATCGAAAAGGCAGTCCGGTCCCAAAGGCCCCGGGTCCCCGGGAGTTTCCTGCCCGGCCAGAGCCTCACCCTGGCCACCGCGCTGACGGCCTACACCGCGGGCTGACGGCCTACACCGCGGGCTCGGCCCGGATCAACCACGACGACGCGGGCACCATCGTCCCCGGCAACCGCGCCGACCTCGTCGTCCTGGACCGCGACCCCTTCACCGAACCGGCCGCCGACATCTGGCGCACCAAAGTAGCCATGACCTTCGTCGACGGCCAGGAGGTCTACCGCCGCTGACCTCTCCCAGCGGTGAGCAATGCGCCGGAATTGTCGCCATGGCCCGTTACGCTCTGCGGCATGACTACTCGGTTCACGGCCCGGGTCGCGGGAGTGGCGGAAGACCACGATCTGGAGTGCCTGTCCGCCGGTGTCGCCGAAAGCGATGACGGCGACGGCATGGAGCTGATCTTCATGTGCGGCCTGTTCGAGGACGAGGAGGAAGACGTCGAGGAGTCGGAGATGGACAGCCACTGCCTGGTCACCGCCGGCCAGGCGACCGCGTACGGGGCCGTCAGCGAGATCACTCTTCGTGACAGGGTGCTTCGCGTCGTCATCGCTCCGCACGCGCTGGAAGAGCTGGGTCTTGACGACCCCGAGATCGAAGCGGTCCTCGAAGTCGACGATGAGGTGATCGACCGGCTCCGGCTCGCCCTGCGACGCATCATGGCCTACGGCCCGGTTGACGCCCGCCCGGCAGTCGTTCAGCTGTGACGGTGCCGCCGAGCTTCCGTTCGGTGGTGTTCAGGACGCGGGCGACCGTCCCTCCTCCCACGCCGGATCACGGTCGGTGCCCCCTCGGGCGTACACCCGTTCGGCTTCGGCGAGCGGCTCTTCGACTCCCTTCGCTCGGCCCACCCCGAATCGGGGCCCCCGCCCGGCCCGTCTCCTTCAGGAGCCGTGAGCCCCAGGTCTACCTGCGCCGGCCGAGCGACGTCCGGAACCGTACGGGCAGCCGGTCGAAGCAGATGTGGCGGCCGTTCTCGTAGAAGCGCCGGGGTTCGCCGAAGAGCTCGTAGCCGGGGTGGCGGGCCAGCTCGCGCAGGACCACGAGGAACTCGGTGCGCGCGAGCTGGGCCCCGATGCAGAAGTGCACGCCCGTCCCGAAACCGAGGTGGCGTACCAGGCCCCGGTCGAGCCGGAACCGCTCCGGGTCGGGGAACTCGGCGGGGTCGCGATTGGCGGCCCCGGCGAGCAGGATGACCCGCGATCCCTCAGGGATGGTGACGCCGCCGACCTCGACGTCCCGGGTGGTGAACCGGGTGCCGTGGTCGACCGGCGTCCAGAGCCGCAGCGTCTCCTCGACGGCGGCGGGCATCAGCTCGGGCCGCTTGCGCAGCCGGTCCTGCAGGCCGGGTTCGCGGGCCAGCTGCCACAGCAGGTGCGACAGGGCGTTCATCGAGGTCTCGTGGCCGGCGACGGCGAAGCCGACCATCATGACGTGGAGTTCCTCGTCGGTGACGGGCCTGCCGTCGATCGTCTCGCGGACCAGCGTGGACAGGTAGTCGTCGCCCGGTTGTTCCCTGGCCCGGCGGATCTCCTCCTGGAACAGCTCCGCGAACTGCGGCCAGAAGCCCTCCGCGCTCTCGTCGCTCGGCATGCGCGCCCAGGTGTTGCTGGTCAGGTCGCGGATGCGGCGCTGCGCCGCGTCGGTGAAGCCGACCGCGAGCGACACCACGGCGAGCGGCAGCGGCACCGCGAGCTCGGCGACGAGGTCACCGCAGCCCCGCGCGACGATCGGCTCGACCAGGTCCGCGACCAGGCGGCGCAGTTCCGGTTCGAGCTGCCGCGCCCGGGCCGGGGTGAACGGGGGTTTCATCAGGGTGCGGAACGCGGTCTGCCGGGGCGGGTCGTACTCCAGCGGCGCGAAGGGCGGCGTGCCGGCGGCGCGGGGGAAGAAGACCCCCGACGCCGAGCTGAAGGTCTCGTGGTCGCGCAGCGCCGCCTCCACGTCGCGGTAGTGCGACAGGATCCACACGCCGCCGTACGCGCGGGAGAAGGCGACCCGCGACCGGTTGCGGATGCCGCGGTGGACCAGGCAGGCCAGGTCCGGGTCGAAGCGCGGATGGTGGTGGTCGAAATCGGAGATCAGCTGCTCGACGACGTCCTCTTCCCGCTCCGCCTTCACTGCCGCTCCCTGTGGTCGAAGATCACCGAATGTCGCGGGGACAGGAGCCGGAGACTCCGGACGCCTGCCGCGAGGTGAGGACGGCTCATCGCACGTCCCACGAGGAAGCCCCGGGGTGCAGGTGGCCGAAGGGGTGGACGTCGGCGGGGTCGTAGGTCTCGTCCACGATCCACTTGACCATCCTGCGCAGCGGCTCGATGGCGTCCTGCGGCAGCTCGGCCCGCACCCGGGTGGCGTAGCCGAGGGACACCAGCCGCTGGGCGCCGTAGAGCGGCACGACGTCTCGCAGCTCCCGCTTGAGCGCCTCGGGATAGACGCCCACGGTCTGCGTGTAGGCGTTCATGCCGCGCACCGCGTCCCAGGCCGAGCCGACGGGCACCACGTTGACCACCCGGCCCGACAGCGAGGGATGGAACTCCACCGGCTCGGGCAGCCGCGAGACGATGACCGCGCCCTCGTCGCGGCGCCCGCCGATCACGTCGTACCAGTCGGCGCTCGCCCGGATCGCGAGCAGGTCGGCGCGCAGCCCCGGGTCGAACCGCCTGGCCGCCGTGCTGACCTGCTCGGGCAGCCGGAGGATCTCCTCGTACAGCAACCTGCCCCAGCGGGCGGCCCGGTCGACGTCGGTGACCGCGTAGACGACGCGGGCGTTGAAGCAGCCGAGCTGGTTGAGCGCGCCGACGTCCACCGCCGCCAGCCGGGCGGTCTCGGCCATCCGCTCGTCGTCGGAGAACGCCTCGGGGCCGATGACGGTGGCGCTCAGCTTCGGGTCGAGGGAGATCAGCTCCAGGCCCGGCCTGACGTAGCCGGTGACGTGCCGGATGGAGGCCAGCCCGCCCCAGGCCACGATCTTCTCGACATGGGCCGGCTGGTAGAGCCGCCGCTCGAACGCCTCGGAGCCGCCCTTCCAGTAGACGACCGCGAGATGGCGGGTGAGCGGGTGGTCGGGGGCCATCTCTGCCATGGTCCGCGCGATCGCGAGCGCGGTCAGCGGGTCGTTCGACGGCGTCTTGACGATGGCGTCGCCACGGGTGACGGCGTTGCGGATCACGGTGAGCGCGGCGATGATCGGGCTGTTGCCGGCGATGACGTGCACGGTCCGCGCGCCGAGGGCGCGGACCGCCGCGCGGCCCCCGTCCGCGGTGGGCACCTCGTGCCACCCGTCCAGGTGCCCGGCCCCGACGGTCCGCTCCACCACGGCCCGCACCGCCTCCGGGCGGAACAGGCCGGGCAGCTGCTCGTACGACGCGGCGAGCAGCGGCGGGGTCATGTCCGACCACGCGGCCGACCGTTCGAGGGCCTCCCTCAGCAACGCGTTGCGCGACGGCGCGAGGCGCGGCCCGAGCTCGGCGAGGAAGCCGACGATGTCGTCGACGCGCAGCGCGTTCAGGTCCCGCATGCGCGCCGGGTCCCCCAGCGGCAGCCGGTCGAGCAGGCCCATCGGGTCGGGGGCGAGGAAGGACGCCTCCGGTCCCCGGCCGGTGAAGGGGACCAGGCCGGTGTCGACCGTCTCGCCCCGGATGAAGGCCGGGATCGTCAGGTCGGCCCTCGCGGCCCCTGCGGCCCCCGCGGGCTCCCGCCGTGGCCCGTCGTTCCCTGCCCGCGTCTCCCCTCGCGTCCGGTCGTCTCCGGTCCGGGTCTCCCGCCGTGGCCCGTCGTTCCCGGCGAGGGTCTCCTCCCGCCCCGCGCTCATGACAGCGCCCCGTTGAGGAACTCGAGGGCCTCGGTGAGCGCCTCCGGGGTCGCGGCACATGTGATCTTGTCGTCGCCGCCGTTGCCGCCGAACCTGCCGATGGCGGTCGACAGGCCCGGCGTGGTGCGCCCGCACCGGCACGCCGACCAGTCGACCGTGACCTCGTCGCCGGAGACGAACCCGCCCCAGTGCACGTCGGCCATGAGGTCGAGGAAGGCCGCCCGTCCCGTCCGCACCCCGCTGCGCGGCAGCGGATCCCCGGTCTCCGGGTCGAGGACGTAGAGGATCACCCAGGGCTCGATGTGGTAGCGATCCGCGTCGCAGAGCAGGTTGACCGCCATCACCTCGGTCATCGCGTAGCAGAGCCGCGGCCGGGGCACCCCGAAGAAACGCCCGACCGGCTCCGCCCAGTCGGCCGGCAGCGCCGTGCCCTTCGCTCCCCCGCCGGAGAAGACGAACGAGTCCGGCGCGAAGACGGCCTCGATGCCCCGGACCAGCCCGGCGGTCGCCATGGCGTGGTGGACGCTCCACAGGCCGAGCGAGGCCACGCGCCGCCCGCCGAGCGTGTCGGCCAGCTCCTCGACGAACCGCGCCATCCCGGCGCCGGTGGCCCGCTGCGCCTCCTCGAACTCCGCGCGGCGCGCCTTCAGCGCCGGCGGGATCTCCAGCCGGTCGACCTCGCCCCTGGCCGCCGCGGCGCGCAACCGGCCGGCGAGGAACATGACGTCGGCGCTGAGCGAGCCGGGGTGCAGGGCGTGGAACCGGTCGGGGGTGTCGGCCATCTGCTCCGCCATCGCGCCCGCGTGCCGGTCTATCCCGCCGCGCCCGGTGCGGAATCCCGGCCAGACCACGTCCATGGGTTCCCGCCACGGCACGCCGTCGGGAAGCGCGTCCAGGCGCACCGTGCGGTACAGGGCCGCGTACTCCTGGCGGGTGTGCGGGATGAACGACATCGTGCCGGACGTACCGGATGAGTGGGCCAGCCGCAGGTCGGTCCGGGCGTCGAGGAGGTCCAGCCACGCGTCGATCGAGTCGCAGCCGGAGAAGTCGACGCCGCCGAGGTCGACGGTGGTGAGCCTGCCGAGCCAGGTCGCCAGCTGGTCGAACCGGTTGTCCAGGAGCAGGGAGACGGGATACGACTTGTAGACCGTGTGCGGGAAGAGCAGGGGCGCCGCGTCGTCCAGCGTCCCGATCTCCCCGATGCGCTGCTCGTCGGCGATGGTGCGCAGCACCGGGATCCGGTCGCGGAGCTCGGCGTAGCGCATCCGCAGCGCGGCGAGCTGCAGCGCGGCCAGCCGGTCGGGGGCGAGCGTGTGCATCCGCCATCGCGAGGGCCCGAAGAACCCGACGGGATCCTCCGCGAACAGGCGTACCTCGGTGTCCGCCGTCATGGGTCACTCCTTCGCTGCTCGGCCAGATAGTCGGTGATGTCGGAGACCGTGGGGCGATTCCACAGCAGGCTCATCGGCAGGCTGATCCGCAGCCGCTCGGAGAGCGTCCGGCGCAGCATGACCGCCAGCAGCGAGTCGACGCCGATCTCCGCGAGCGGGCGCCGCACGTCCACCGCCTCGGGGTCGGTGCGCAGGGCGGCCGCGACCGCCCGCCGCACCTCGCCCCGCAACAGGTCGGCGAGGGGGGCGCCGGACAGGTCCCGCCAGTCGGGGCCCTGGTCCGCGCCGGGGGCCGGAGACGGGCCGGGGTCGCCGGCCAGGTCGCGCAGCAGCGGCGGCCGGAGGATGCCGGGGGTGACGGGCAGGACCCGCAGCACCGCCAGCTCGGCGTTGCCGGCCGGCCCTTCCGCGACCAGCGACTCCCACGCCAGGAGCGCCTCCCCCGGGGTGATGTCCGCCGTGCCCCGGGCACGCAGCTCCGCGTCGACGACCGCCGAGGAGGCCGACATGCCCAGGCCGCGCCAGCTCGTCCAGGCGAGGGAGAGGACCGTGTCGTCTCCCCCGGCCCGCCGGTGCCTGGCCAGACCGGACAGGAAGGCGTTCGCCGCCGCGTACGAGGCCTGCCCCGGGAGACCCAGAAGCTGCCCGGCGGAGGAGAAGAGCACCAGGAAGTCCAGCGTCCCCGGCGGGAACGCCTCGTGGAGCGCGAGTGCCCCGGCCACCTTGGGCCGCATCACCGCCCGCAGCGCCTCCTCCTCGTACGCGCGCAGCAGCCGGTTGTCGACCACGCCCGCCGCGTGCACCACCCCGCGGACCGGTGGCAGGCCGAGCGTGCCGGGGTCGGCCAGCCGGGCGAGGCCGGCGGTGTCGGCGGTGTCGGCTATGTCCGCGGCGACCGTCCGCACGGTGACGCCCCTCGCCTCCAGGGACCTGACCGCGTCGATCGCGTGCCGCGTCACCGGCTCGCGGACGGCGTCCCACCGGTTTCGGGGAGGCAGGGCGGTACGGCCCAGCAGGAGCAGCCTGCGGGCCCCCCGGTCGGCCAGCCATCCCGCGACGCGCAGGCCGAGGGCGCCCAGGCCCCCGGTGACCAGGTAGGTGGCCCCGGCCCGGCAGAGCGGACCCGGCCGCGCGGGCCGCCGTCCCGTGACACGCTCTCGCGCCTCGGGGCGGTAGGGCACCAGGCGGGCGCCGCTCACGGCACCGTGCTCGACGGCGACGACGTCCTCCCCGCACCGGCTCCCCAGCAGCCGGACCAGGGCCGAGAGGTCGTCGTCGCCCGGTTTCCCCGGCAGGTCGACGAGACCGCCCCACACCTCGGAGTACTCCGTGGCGGCCACCCGCGCCAGTCCCCACAGCGCCGTCTGCGCCAGTCCCGCCGCGCTCTCCGGCTCCCTGGCCGAGGAGGTGACGCACCACAGCCGGGCCCGGCCCGCCTCGCCCAGCAGCCGCGCGGTCTCCGCCAGGCGCGCGGCCAGCCGGGTCGCGGTCGCCGCGATGTCCTGACCGGTCTCCATCGGGTCCGTCACGGACGGCGCGGGCGGCAGCAGGACGACCGCGTCGTCCTCCGTCAGGCCGAAAAGCAGCTCGCGGAGCCCGTCGCGTCCGGCGGGCCCATCAGAGTCGTCACTCCCGTCACGCCCGTCACGCCCGTCGCGTCCGGGGACCGTGTCGAACCGGATGCCCCGCCGCGTGAGAAGTCCGCCGAGAGCGTGCGCGAGGCCGTCCCCGTCATCCGGCGCCGTGCTCGTGCCTGTCCCGACCAGCACCACCCGGTGCGGCGCCACGCCGGGCGCGCCGTCCGGTGCCGGGGCCAGCGGTTTCCAGACCACCTCGTGCAGGAGGTCGCCCGTCCCCGTTCCCGCCGCCGGGTCCGGCTCGGGCTCGGGGGTGGTGTAGCGCACCTCGCGCAGGACGGCCACCGTCCGTCCGCCGAGGGTGGCGACGCGGATGTCGACCGTGTCCGGCCCGGTGGTGGTCACGCCGACCAGGACCCTCTGCTCCGCGGGCGGGTCCGTGACCAGGGTCGCCTCGGCGATCCGCACCGGCATGCGCAGCTCGGCGCGGCCCGCCGGGGCGACGGCCGCGACGCCTCCGGCCGAGAACGCGGCGTCCAGGATCGACGCCCAGGTCGGCCGGGGCAGGGTGCCTTCCGGGTCCGCCGCCACCAGTGCCGTCAGCGTGCACGGGCCACGGCGCAGTTCCTCGATCCGCCAGGGGAAGCCCATCGCCGCCACACCGGCCCCGGCGAGCGTGTCCACCACCCAGCCGGCGTCGACGACCTCGTCCTCCGGCCCCCCGCCCGGCCCGTCGCCCGGCGTGCCCGCCGGTTCGCCGGCCGACCCTGCGTCCGGCCCCTCGTCCGGCTCGCCACCCGGCGCGCTCACCGGTCCACCGGCCGGTCCGTTCTCCGGCCCGTCACCCGGTCCGGCGTCCGGCCCGCCGCCCCGCCAGGCCGCCTCCACGTCGCCGGACGCCTCGGGCCCGTCGCCGAGCAGGGCGGCGCAGTGGGTGAGCCACCCTTCGCCGGGATCCCGGTGGCCGTGGTCCGCGCCGGGTTCCGAAGGGTGGTCCCGGCGGCCGGCGCCGGGGCGGGAGGAGAGCCTGAGCGTCCCGTCCTGGTGAACCACCTGGAGCTCGCGCGACACGGCCGTGGTGACGGGAACCCGCATCTCCACCTCCCTCAGGGTGCCCGCCCCGCCCCGCCCGGCCCCCTCGGCCTCGCGGATCGCCGTGGCCGCCTCGAGGAAGGTGTTCAGCAGCACGGCCGCGGGCACGATCTCCGTACCGCGCACGGGATGGGCGCCGGGGAACGGCCGGGTGGAACGGTCCAGCACCGTCCGCCACACATCGGCCCGTGAGGTGGCGAACACCGCCGTCCGCGCCCCCAGCAGGGTGTGGCTCTCCGGGGCGTGAGGTCTCCCTGCCGTCTCGGGAAGCTCGTGCCCGGCCCAGTGGGGCACGTGCAGCCAGGCGTTCGCCGGCAGGTCGACGAGCTCGCCCGCCCCCTGGAGCGCGGTCCAGTCCACCGGTACGCCATGGCAGTGCAGCAGGGCGACGTTGCCCGCCATGGCGCGGAGCCCGTCCTCGCCACGACGGAGGCTGTGCGCCACGACGGCGTCCTGGATCCCCGCCGACCCGAGCGTCTCCACGATTGAGTGGCACACCACCGGGTGCGCGGAGACCTCCAGGAACGTCCGGTGGCCGTCCTCGGCCGCGGCGAGGACGGCGTTCGCGAAGAGCACCGGGTCGCGCAGGTTGGTCTCCCAGTAGGGGGCGTCCCGCGCGGCCGGGTCGCGGGGGTCGGGCAGCGCGGTCGTGTAGAGCGGGACGGCGGGCCCGGCCGGGCGCAGGCCGGCGATCGCCGCGCGCAGGCCGGCGCGGAGCGGGTCCATCTGCGGGCTGTGGAAGGCGACGTCGGAATCGACCCGCCGGACCTCGACGCCGTCGCGCGCCCAGCACGCGGCCAGCCGTTCCAGCGCCTCCGGCGTACCGGCCACCACCGTGGAGTACGGCGAGGCGGCGACGGCCGCCGACACCGTTCCGACGCCCGCCACCTGGTGGGCCACCTCCTCGTACGGCAGCGAGACCATGGCCATCGCCCCGCGTCCGGTGACCCGCGACAGCAGCCGCGAACGGCGGCAGACCAGCCGGGCCCCGTCCGCCACGTCGAGCACGCCGGCGGCCACGGCGGCGGCGATCTCCCCCACCGAATGGCCGATCACGGCCGCGGGCCGGACACCGGCGGAACGCCAGAGCGCGGCGAGCCCCGCCTGGACGGCGTACAGCAGCGACTGGACGCGCCCGGTGCCGCCCAGCTCGCCCGCCCGGATCGCCAGAACCGGGGAGAAGCCCATCTCCACCTGGTAGATCGGGTCCAGCCGTTCGATCACCTCCGCGAAGGCGGGCTCCGCGTCCAGCAGGTCCCGGCCCATGCCCGCCCACTGGGCACCGTGGCCGGAGAACACCCACACCGGGTCGCGTCTCCCCCGCGGCGGCACCCGGGCGGAGACGACGCCCCGGGGCGTGCCGGGGGTGTCGCGGGCCAGGGAGCGCAACCGCTCGACGAGCTCCGTCCGGTCCGCGGCCACCACGGCCGAGCGGGCCGTCAGGTGGGACCGGTGACGGGCCAGCGTCCCGCCCACGGACGCCAGGTCGGCCCGGTCATGGGCGTCGAGCCAGTCGGCGAGCCGTCCGGCGGCCAGGCGCACGGCGGCCGGGTTCGCGCTCGACAGCGGGTACACCCGCACCGGCGCGCACCGCGGGACCGGCCCGGAGGCCGGGTGGCGGGTCTCCGGGACGTCGCGGGTCTCCGGGAACACGGCGTGGGCTGCGGGGGCGGCATCCTGGACTGCGCCTCGGACTGCGCCTCGGACGGTGCCTCGGACGGTGCCTCGGACGGTGCCTCGGACGGCGCCTCGGACGTCTTCTTGGAGAACGAGGTGCGCGATCGTTCCGCCGTACCCGTATCCGGCGACTCCCGCGAGCCGGGGACGGCCGGTGGAGGGCCACGGCGTCGTCGCGGTGACCAGCCGAAGGCCGTTGTCACCCCATGGAATGGCCGGGTTCGGCCCGGACAGCATCGGGGTGGCCGGGATGACGCCGTGCCCGATCGCGAGCACCGCCTTGATGAACCCCGCGACCCCGGCGGCGGCCTCGAGGTGCCCGATGTTGGGCTTCACCGCGCCGACCAGGCAGGGCACTCCGGTCACGCGGCCGGCGCCGAGCACCGAGGCCAGCGCGCCCGCCTCGACGGGATCGCCGACCGGAGTGCCCGTTCCGTGGGCCTCGACGTAGTCGACCGTGTCCGGGCGGACGCCCGCGCTCCGGTAGGCGCGGCGCAGGAGATGCTCCTGGGCCTCGCGGCTGGGAGCCATGATGCCCTCGGTCCGGCCGTCCTGGTGCACGGCGCCACCGATGATCACGGCGAGGACCCGGTCTCCGTCGCGTCGGGCGTCGCCGAGCCGCTTGAGGACCACGACCCCGGCTCCCTCGCCCCGCCCGTATCCGTCGGCCCGCGCGTCGAACGCCTTCGAGCGCCCGTCGGGGGAGATCGCTCCCGCGGCGTCCAGGACCACGCTGTATCCGGGGCCGGCCAGCACCACGACCCCACCGGCGAACGCGAGCGGGATCTCGCCGAGCCGGAGGCTCTGGCACGCCTGGTGGATCGCCACCAGGGAGGACGAGCAGGCCGTGTCCAGCGCCACGCTCGGGCCGCGGAGATCGAGCGCGTGGGACACGCGGTTCGCGACGCCGCAGTGCGAGGCGCCGACCCCCGTCCACGCCTCGATCCGCGGCAGGTCCTCCAGCAACCGGCGCCCGTAGTCGTCGGCGGCGACGCCGGCGAAGACGCCGGTGTCGGATCCGGCGAGGTCCGCGGGCGGGATGCCGGCGTGCTCCAGCGCCTCCCAGGCGACTTCGAGAAGGATGCGCTGCTGGGGGTCCATCAACCGCGCCTCACGCGGCGAGATGCCGAAGAATTCACTGTCGAACCCCGATATGTCGGCCAGGAAGCATCCGCGGGCCGTGGTCCGGCGGAGGACCGCCGCGTCCTCGGGGCCGCGGTCCGCGTAGCGAGCCCACCGGTCGGCGGGAACCTCGCCGACCGCGTCGCCCTCGTCGAGCAGGAATCTCCAGAAAGCCGCCGGAGAGTCGATCCCCGCGGCGAACCGGCATCCGAGGCCGATCACCGCTATCGGTTCGTGGGCGGTGGGCACACGAGCCTCCCTTCCGGGGGTTCCGACGGAGACGAAAGGCTCCTGGCGTGGCCGGAGAATCACGCCAGGAGCCTTTTCGACGTCAACGGTTCGCCAAACCCGGGCGGACCGTCAAAGGGCCTTCAAAGGGCCGCCAACAGGTCAGAGCTTCACCCGGTTGCCGTCCCAGATGTCCTTCTCCCAGATATCGCCGAAAAGCCAGTTTCCCGGGGCGTCGGGGTCGAGGCTCGTGTAGAACTCCTTCCACGCGATGACGAGTTCGTCGACCGAGAGATTTCCGTTTCCGTTCACGTCGAGCCTCGCGAAGGAGATGCGGCTGTTCTCCTCGGACGTGCCGAACGCCTTGTGGAACTTGGCGAACTCCTCCGCTCCGACCGTGCCGTTGTCGTTCTTGTCGCAGAGGTTCCACAGGGCCTGCGCGGCCGGCCGGAACGCCGTCTCGAAGCCGCTGGGATCGTCGATCCAGGCCTGCCGCATGCCCTCCCTGAACTCCTCCGGGGTGATCTTGCCGTCGTGGTCGGCGTCGAGCTTGCCGGTGAGATGCTGCCAGAACTGGCCGAAGCTGCGGAGCAGCTCAAGGGCCTTGGGCGAGTCGAAGGGCTCCTCGAGGTAGGCGATGACGCGCGCGCCGAGCGCGATGCAGTCGGCCATCTCCAGGATGCCGTCGTCGTTCTGGTCGCCGTGTCCGAAGCACACGTCGTACTTGCGCTCGATGAGGTCGCGTTGCAGGAGTTCCACCACCGTGACACCACTTTCTCGCCGATGGCCGCGAAGAATGGCGGCCGATTTGAATTCGACGACGGCTTGTCGCCGCCGGTATTGCCAGCGATGAATAATGAGCACAGGGGGGACGCCCATGGTTCATGTCATTTCCGTGAGCATTGAGTTTCCCCTGATCAGCGGCACCTACGGTTGATTATTATTGCGTCAAACGGGCGCCGTCAAGACGGCTGATGCATTTCTTTTGCGGGTCAGAAAGGACGCGTATCGCCCGATATATCACTACAAAGAATAGAAATTAAATGGACGTTCATCGCAGCCCTCGGGCGCGCCGACCGGCCACGCCCGCGACCGGTCCCGCCGCCCGTACGGCCCTCGCCGCCCCCGGCGGGCACGGCGATCCTATGGTGGGGACGAGCCGCGACCCGAGGAGCCTTCGTGAACGACCTGCCCATCTGCGCCACCTGCGGGGTCCAGTACGCCGCCCCCCGGGAGAACTGCCCGATCTGCGAGGACGAGCGGCAGTACGTCGGCTGGGAGGGGCAGCGCTGGACCTCCCTGAACGAGCTGCGCGCCACCGGGCACCGGTCACTGGTCGCCGAGGAGGGCACCGGGGTGGTCGGGGTCGGCACCGATCCCGCCACGGCCATCGGGCAGCGGGCGCTGCTGGTCCGCACGCCCGGTGGCAACGTGCTGTGGGACATGGTCACCCACCTCGACGACGAGCTGGTCAGGCAGGTCACCGAGCTCGGCGGGATCGACGCCATCGCGATCAGCCACCCGCACTTCTACGGCTCGATGGTGGAGTGGGCGCACGCCTTCGACGCGCCGATCCACCTCCACGCGGCCGACCGCGAGTGGGTGGGCCGCCCCGACGACTCCGTCGTGTTCTGGGAGGGCGACACCCACGAGATCCGCGAGGGGCTGACGCTGATCAACGCGGGCGTCCACTTCGACGGCGGCCAGGTCATGCACTGGCGCGACGGCGAGGAGGGTCGGGGCGCCCTGTTCTCCGGCGACATCCTCCAGGTGGTCCAGGACCGCCGCTGGGTGAGCTTCATGTACAGCTACCCCAACCTCATCCCCGAGCGGCCCGGCACGATCCGCCGCGCCCTGTCGCTGTTGGAGCCGTACTCCTTCGAACGCGTCTACGGCGGCTGGTGGAAGCGGATCGTGCACACCGACGGCGCCGAGGCCGTCCGCCGCTCCGCCGACCGCTACCTCTCCCACGCCCTGGACGACTCCCATGCCCTGGACGACCGACCGAGGTGAGCGGGGCCTCTCGCCGATGAGGCACCGGAACGCGACCCCCGGGCGAGGCTCCGGAGCGGGATCCCGCCCTTCCGCGAGCCGCCGGCCATGAAAACACGCCCGTGCGCGCGGTCTCCTACTCGAAAAGGGTGTGCCGCTCACCGCGCCGGCGTCTGCGGGCGATCCGGATCCCGACCACCACGATGTCCACCACGGCGACGACCGCCGGCACGGCCAGGGCCACGGCGAGCGCGGTGATCCCGGCCCACGCCGACAGGAGGGCCAGAGCCGTGCACACCACCAGGCCGAAGACCGCCAGGAAGAGCCGCAGATTCAGCGCGCTCTTCGGGTGGTCGTGCGTTCCCGTCTTCTCGTCCATAAGGTCACCTCCGGGCAACCTCGCTCCCCTCGGCTCTCGTGTTCGCGCGAGGGGGTGTGACCCGTCTCGTACCCAGGACGTCCCGCGCCACCCCCGTGGCGCCGTCGTGGCGACCGCGCCGGTTCACGGCGGGTTCCCCTCCTCCACCGCCTCCACCACAAGGGGTCACGACGTGGCGGGCCCGCCGGAGCCGACCGCCGGATTCCGTATCCCGGCGATGTCATTAGACAATCTTGCCCTCTTTTGGGCTCTTTGGTGCTTATGTCGGGTATATCACCATAAATACGCTTTGGCGGGACATCGAAAACTACGGGACACCGGTAAGGGGGAATGGGGCATGACGAGACCCACAAGTCTGGAACACCACCCCGATCTCATCGAGATGCGGGAAAGGTACGAACGAGCAGGCTCCAGTTCGATAGCCCAGGTCATCGAAGGCCTGAGCCTCCTGGCGGGCCTGTATCTGGCGATCTCACCCTGGGTGGTCGGCTTCAACGGCCTGTCCAGACTCACCGTGAGCAACCTCGTCACCGGCATCGCGGTCGCCGCCCTGGCCCTCGCCTTCGCGTCCGCCTACGGCCGGACGTACGGGATCAGCTGGGTCGCGCCGGTCATCGGGATCTGGACCATCCTGGCTCCCTGGATCACCGGCTCGGCGACGAGGGGGAGCATCTGGAACAACGTCATCACCGGCATCGTCATCCTGCTGCTCGGCCTGGGAGCCGCGGCGATGGCCTCCAAGAAAATGACCAACATGTCGCAAAGAAGAGGCATGTCCCACATGGGCGACACATCCAATAGGTCAGACATGCCGCACAGGCCCGACCTGCCCAACAGGCCCTAGTCGGGGCGCGGCGCGCGGCGGAGGCCGCCCCGGGAGCGCTTGGCCCCGCCCCGCAGGCTCCCGACGAGTCGCGGCCACGGCACGCGAAAGACCCCCGTGAGGATCTCCCACGGGGGCCTTTCAGGCGTGCGTGCCGGTGCCGCCGGACCGTAGACCCGGCTAGTAGATGGGGCGCGAGGAGGAGCGCAGCCGCTCCAGGGCCTCGGCCAGGATCTGCGCACCGTCCTTGTCGCTGCGGCGTTCCTTCACGTACGCGAGGTGCGTCTTGTAAGGCTCGTTGCGCGGCGGCGCGGGCGGGTTGGCCTCGTCCTGACCGGCGGGGAGGCCACACCGGGGGCAGTCCCAGAACTCGGGAACGGCCGCGTCGCTGGCGAAACTGGGGCGCGTCTCATGCATGTTCGCGCACCAGAAAGGCACCCGAACACGGGGGGCCGCCTCGCCGCGCTCCGCCTCCCCCATCGGGCCGGCACCGACACGGCTGCCACGGATCGCGTTGCCACTACCCACGGATGAACTCCTTGCTCGATGGCCCCGACGCTTGGGGATGCGGGGACTGAACCACTGTCACGCCTGTTGAAGCAGCCGGGTCAGGGCCGCAGAAGCAGGCCCAGCGCGATGATGCAGACGAACCAGACGACACCGGTGATGACGGTGAGCCTGTCAAGGTTGCGCTCCACCACGGAGGAGCCTCCGAACGACGACGAGAAACCGCCACCGAACAGATCCGAGAGACCACCGCCCTTGCCCTTGTGGAGCAGGACGAGCAGCATCATCAGCAAGCTCGACAGGATGAGGGCGATGGAGATTCCGATTGTCACCGTTGACCTGTTCCCTATGTGCGCGTGACCCGCGTCCGGGCACGACCCGTGATGTACGCCGAAGGCGTGACGATTCAAACTTGCTCTAAGAGGGTATGACGTGCTGTCAAGTCGTACCCACCGAATGGCTCAGTCAGCTCGACAATTCGCCAAAACGGCAAATCTTGACGAACTCCCCGGGGTCGAGGCTCGCGCCACCGATCAGGGCACCGTCGACATCAGGCTGTGCCATGATGCCGGCGATGTTGTCAGACTTGACCGACCCACCGTAAAGGATACGGACACCGGCGGCCACTTCGGCGTCGTACAGCTCGGCGAGTCGTGACCGGAGTGCCCCGCAGACCTCCTGCGCGTCGTCCGGGGTGGCCACCTCGCCGGTGCCGATAGCCCACACCGGCTCGTAGGCGAGCACGACGGAGGCGGCCTGCTCGGCGGTGACCTTGCGGAGCCCGCCGTCGAGCTGGGCGACGCTGTGGGCCACCTGGCCACCGGCCCGGCGGACCTCCAGGCCCTCTCCCACGCACAGGATGGGGGTGAGCGAGTGCCGGTAGGCAGCCTGCACCTTGGCGTTGACGACGTCGTCGTCCTCGCGGTGGTACTGGCGGCGCTCGGAGTGGCCGGCGAGCACGAAGGTGCAGCCGATCTTGGCGAGCATGGCCCCGGAGATCTCTCCGGTGTAGGCGCCGCCGTCGTACTGCGACAGGTCCTGCGCGCCGTAGACGATCCGCAGCTTGTCGCCGTCGACCAGGGTCTGCACGCCGCGCAGGTCGGTGAACGGCGGCAGCACGGCCACCTCGACCCGGTCGAAGTCCTTGTCGTTCAGCGCGAAGGCGAGCTTCTGGGTGTGCGCGATGGCCTCAAGGTGGTTGAGGTTCATCTTCCAGTTGCCTGCCATGAGCGGTTTACGAGGTGTGCTCATCGTTCGCTCACCACTCCCTGTTGACTACGCGGACGGCGTCGGTCGTCGACCGGCCACTCCGCTCACCGCGTGGGTTCACTTCTACCGCTCCAGCGCCACGAGTCCGGGGAGGGTCTTGCCCTCCAGGTATTCGAGGCTGGCCCCGCCACCGGTGGAGATGTGCGAGAACCCGTCCTCGGCCAGGCCGAGCCTGCGCACGGCGGCGGCCGAGTCTCCGCCGCCGACGACGGTGAAGGCCTGCGAGGCGATCAACGCCTCGGCGACCGCGCGAGTTCCGCCGGAGAAGGCCTCGAACTCGAAGACGCCCATCGGGCCGTTCCAGAACACCGTCCTTGCGTCGGCCAGCTTGCCCGCGAACAGCTCGCGGGTGCGCGGGCCGATGTCGAGTCCCTCGCGGTCGGCCGGGATCGCGGTGGCGTCGACCACCTCGTACTCGGCGTCCTCGGCGAACTCGACGGCCGCCAGGACGTCGACCGGCAGGACGATCTCCACGTCGCGCTTGGCCGCCTCGTCGAGGAAGCCCCGCACCTTGTCGAGCTGGTCCTCCTGGAGCAGCGACTTACCGACCTCGTAGCCCTGGGCCTTCAGGAAGGTGTAGGCCATGCCGCCGCCGATGAGGAGCCGGTCGACCTTGGTGAGCAGGTTGCCGATGACGCCGAGCTTGTCGGAGACCTTGGCACCGCCGAGCACCACGACGTACGGTCGCTCGGTGTCGTCGGTCAGCTTCCTGAGCACCTCGACCTCGGCCAGGACCAGCCGGCCCGCGGCGTGCGGCAGCAGGCCGGGCACGTCGTAGACGCTGGCGTGCTTGCGGTGCACCGCGCCGAAGCCGTCGCCCACGTAGACGTCGGCGAAGGCGGCCAGCCTGGCGGCGAACTCCGCCCGCTCCGCGTCGTCCTTGGACTCCTCGCCCGGCTCGAAGCGCAGGTTCTCCAGGAGGGCCACCTGGCCGTCCTGGAGGGCCTCCACGACCCCTTGGGCGGAGGTGCCGACCACGTCGGTCGCGAAGGCGACGTCGGCGCCCAGGAGCTCACCCAGCCGCTTGGCGACGGGGGCCAGGGAGTATTCCGGGTTCGGCTTGCCCTTGGGGCGTCCCAGGTGCGCGACGACGACCACGCGGGCGCCCCGGCCCGCGAGCTCCTTGATCGTCGGCACCGAGGCGCGGATGCGGCCGTCGTCGGTGATGACGTCCCCCTCCAGGGGGACGTTGAGGTCGGCGCGTACCAGGACGCGCCGACCATCCACGTCGAACTCGGAGATGTCCTTCATCAGAGGTCGGCGCCGACCAGCTCGATGAGGTCGACGAGACGGTTGGAGTAACCCCACTCGTTGTCGTACCAGCCGACGACCTTGACCTGGTTGCCGATCACCTTGGTGAGGGGCGCGTCGAAGATGCAGGACGACGGGTCGGTGACGATGTCGGAGGAGACGATCGGGTCCTCGCTGTAGGTGAGGTAGCCCTTGAGCTCGCCCTCGGCCGCGGCCTTGAGCGCGGCGTTGACCTCCTCGACGGTGGTCTCTCGGCCGACCTCGACGGTGAGGTCGGTGGCCGAGCCCGTGGGGATCGGCACGCGCAGCGCGAAGCCGTCGAGCTTGCCCTTGAGCTCGGGCAGCACCAGGCCGATGGCCTTGGCGGCGCCGGTCGAGGTCGGCACGATGTTGATCGCGGCGGCGCGGGCGCGGCGCAGGTCGCTGTGCGGGGCGTCCTGCAGGTTCTGGTCCTGCGTGTAGGCGTGGATCGTGGTCATCAGACCCTTCTCGATACCGAAGGTGTCGTTGAGGACCTTGGCCATCGGCGCCAGGCAGTTGGTGGTGCAGGAGGCGTTGGAGATGACCGTGTGGCTGGCCGGGTCGTACTTGTCGTGGTTGACGCCCATCACGACGGTGACGTCCTCGTTCTTGGCCGGGGCCGAGATGATGACCTTCTTGGCGCCGTTCTCGGCGTGCACGCGGGCCTTGTTGGCGTCGGTGAAGAAGCCGGTCGACTCGACGACGACGTCCACGCCCAGGTCGCCCCAGGGCAGCTTGGCGGGGTCGCGCTCGGCGAACGCCTTGATCGTCTTGCCGTCCACGATGATCTCGTCGGCGGTGCTCTTCACCTCGTACGGCAGGCGGCCGAGGATGCTGTCGTACTTCAGCAGGTGGGCGAGCGTGGCGTTGTCGGTCAGGTCGTTGACCGCGACGATCTCGATGTCCTTGCCGCTGGCAGCGACCGCGCGCCAGAAGTTGCGGCCGATGCGGCCAAATCCGTTGACGCCTACGCGGATGGTCACGGTGCCGATCTCCTCGTACGTCGGTGCGCCGGTCTCTCGGATCGGCGACTTGGGGCGGGCTGAAACCTCAACCACGAACCTTATCGGACCCAAATTGGCCTAGACCACTTGAGGGGGTGCTCCGTTATTCGTTAACCCACGAACAGGTATCGCACCATTCAAGTAAAGTGCCCGACTCGTCACCGTAAATGCCTCCAACCCCAAGAGGAACTGCCATGACAGACAACGATCCGCACCTGGCGAACGGGCTCCTACCAGGCATTGTCGCCGGTCTTCTGGCCACCGTCGCCGGTGCCGCGGCCTACGGCGCGCTCATCGCCTTCAGCGGGTACGAGATCGGATTCGCCGCCGTCGGCGTCGGTCTCCTCGTCGGCCTCGCCATGATCGCGGTCAGGCCGACCAGCCCGGTACTGCCGCCGCTGGCCGCCTTCCTCTCCCTCGCCGGCGCCGCGCTCGGCCAGATCGCCGGGGCCGTCATCGTCTGGGTGCGGCTGTCCGGCGAGGACTACGGCTCCGCTGTCGTCCGGGTCCTCGACGCCTTCCCCGACGCGATCAGGAGCGCCCCCATGGCGCTGCTGTTCTGGGTGGTCGCCGCCTACGCGGGCTTCGGCTTCGTGAACAGGCGCGTCAAGGCCGCCCGCGCGGCCCACGACGCCTCGTCCGTCCCGCAGCCGGACGAGGCCGGCCGGGTGAACTACTTCGAGCCCAGGAAGCAGCCGTGAGCGGCGGGCCCTTCCGCGGCCCGATCCGGAAGGGGGCCTACGGGGCCAGCATGTCGACGGTGAGATTGGCCTCGGTGTTGGGGATGCCGATGTCCTGGGCGCGCTTGTCGGCCATGGCCAGCAGGCGGCGGATGCGGCCGGCGATGGCGTCCTTGGTCAGGGGCGGGTCCGCGAGCTGACCGAGCTCCTCCAAAGAGGCCTGCTTGTGCTCCACCCGCAGGCGGCCGGCGATCACCAGGTGCTCGGGGGCCTCCTCCCCGAGGATCTCCAGGGCCCGCTGGACCCTGGCCCCCGCGGCGACCGCGGCGCGGGCCGAACGGCGCAGGTTGGCGTCGTCGAAGTTGGCCAGCCGGTTGGCCGTCGCACGCACCTCGCGGCGCATCCGCCGCTCCTCCCAGGCCAGCACGCTGTCGTGGGCGCCCAGCCTGGTCAGCAGCGCGCCGATGGCGTCGCCGTCACGGACCACCACCCGGTCGACGCCGCGCACCTCGCGGGCCTTGGCGTGGATCTTCAACCGCCGCGCGGACCCGACCAGCGCGAGCGCCGCCTCCGGCCCGGGACAGGTGACCTCCAGCGACATCGAGCGCCCCGGCTCGGTGAGCGAACCGTGCGCCAGGAACGCCCCCCGCCAGGCCGCCTCGGCGTCGCAGGTCGCCCCCGCGACGACCTGGCGGGGCAGGCCGCGGACCGGGCGCCCGTGGTTGTCGATCAAACCGGTCTGGCGGGCGAGCGCCTCCCCGTCGCGGTAGACCCGCACGAGGTAACGCGAGCCCTTGCGCAGTCCGGCGGGGGCCAGGACGAGCACCTCCGCCTTGTGCCCGAAGACCTCACCGATGTCCTTGATCAGCCGCCGGGCGGTGACGTTGGTGTCAAGCTCGGCCTCGATCACGATCCGGCCGCTCACCAGATGCAACCCGCTCGCGAACCGCAGCAGCGTCGACACCTCGGCCTTACGGCAGCAAGGCTTCAGGACCGGCAGCCTGCTCAGCTCGTCCTTGACCACACCTGTCATCGCCATGCGCGTTCGTCCTCCCCCATACAGACCCCATGCGGCCCGAGATAAATCGGGCTCACAGAAGTTTCTCGCACTCCTGAGCACCGCTGACCAGGATCAACGCTTCTCACGGAAAATCTCGTCCAGGACGGAGGCAAGACGTTGTGCATCGTGTCGCGGGGAGCCGTCCTCGTCCGCCACGGAGGCGAGGACCAGCCGCCCGCCGAGGTCGGCCGCGGCCTTCTCCAGCTCGTCGCGGTCCTCGATCACCCCGGTGTCGGCGATGACGACGTCGATCTCCAGGGAGGGCGCGTGCTGGCGCAGCACCTCCAGGTGCTTCTGGGGGGAGAAGCCGTCGGTCTCCCCCGGCTGCGGGGCGAGGTTCAGCGTGACCAGGCGGCGCGCGCGGGTGGTGTGCAGCGCCTCGGCCAGCTCGGGCACCTTCAGGTGGGGCAGCACGCTGGTGAACCAGGACCCGGGACCGAACACCACCCAGTCGGCGTCGAGGACCGCCTGGACGGCCTCGGGACACGCCGGCGGATCCTCGGGGAGCAGCGAGATGGCCCGGACCCTGCCGGGGGTGAGGGCGCAGGCCACCTGGCCGCGCACCGTGCTCACCTCGCCGTCCAGCTCGACCTCGGCGGCGATGTCGAGCGGCACCGAGGACATCGGCAGCACCCGCCCGTGCGCGCCGAGCAGCCGCCCGAGCCAGTCGAGCCCGGAGACCGTGTCGCCGAGCCGTTCCCACAGCGCCACGATCAGCAGGTTGCCGATCGCGTGGCCGTGCAGGTCGCCCTCGCTGCGGAAGCGGTGCTGGACGACCTCGCTCCAGGTGCGCCCCCACTCGTCGTCACCGCACAGGGCGGCCAGGGCCATCCTCAGGTCTCCCGGGGGGAGCACGCCGAGCTCACGACGGAGACGGCCGCTCGACCCTCCGTCGTCGGCGACGGTGACCACCGCCGTCAGCCGGGAGGTGACCCTCCGCAGCGCCGACAGCGAGGCGTACAGCCCGTGTCCTCCACCCAGTGCGACGATCTTGAGACCTTCGTTCACTCCCGGCCCACATCCCGATGGCTCACCTGCACCTCCATGCCACCCCTGTCGCGCAGCCGGCCGCCGAGCTGCTCGGCCATGGCGACACTGCGATGCTTGCCGCCGGTGCAGCCGACGGCGAGCGTGGCGTAGCTCTTGCCCTCGCGGGTGTAGCCGGAGGCGATGATGGCGAACACCTCCTCGTAGGCGTCGAGGAGTTCCTTCGCACCCGCTTGGTTGAGAACGTACTCCCGTACGGGAGCGTCCAGTCCGTTCATGGGGCGAAGTTCGGGAACCCAGTGGGGATTGGGCAGGAACCGGCAGTCGACGACCAGGTCCGCGTCGACGGGCAGGCCGTACTTGTAGCCGAAGGAGACGACGTTGACCCGCAGGCCGGGGCGGTCCTCGCCGCCGAAGAAGGCGACGATCTTCCCGCGGAGCTCGTGGACGTTGAGGTTGGAGGTGTCGATCACCAGGTCGGCGTTGGCCCGGACCTCGCGCAGGATGCCGCGCTCGCGGGCGATCCCGTCGACCAGGCGGCCGTCGCTCTGCAGCGGGTGCGGGCGGCGGACGTTCTCGAACCTGCGGACCAGCTCCTCGTCACTGGCCTCCAGGAACACCACGCGCACGGCGACGCCGCGCCCCTCCAGCTCCTCGATCGCGCTGTTGAGGTCACTGGTGAAGGCCAGGCTGCGCACGTCGACCACCGCGGCCACCTTGTCGGCGGCCAGCTTGACCCGCCCCGCCTCCTCGGCCATGGCGAACAGCAGCCCGGGCGGCAGGTTGTCGATGACGAACCACCCCAGGTCCTCCAGGGCCTTGGCGGCGGTGCTCCGCCCCGCCCCCGACATTCCGGTGACGAGGACGAACGCGGGCTCTCTTTCGCTCATGGGTTCTGCCCCTTCAAGGCCGACACGATCGTCTCGGCCGTCGAGGGGCCGATCCCGGGAACCTCGCAGATCTGTGCCGCGGTCGCCTCCCGCAGCCGTTTCACCGATCCGAAATGCTTGATCAACGCCTGCCTGCGGGCCGGGCCGAGACCGGGGACCTCGTCCAGAGCGCTTTCCTTGACGCTCTTCGACCGTTTGGATCGATGGTAGGCGATGGCGAAGCGGTGGGCCTCGTCGCGTACCCGCTGGAGAAGGTAAAGGGCCTCGCTGGAGCGGGCGAGGATCACCGGCAGGTCCTCGCCGGGCAGCCAGACCTCCTCCAGCCGCTTGGCCAGGCCGCACACCGCCACGTCGTCCACGCCCAGCTCGTCGAGCGCCCTGCGGGCCGCCGCGGCCTGCGCGGGACCGCCGTCGACGACGACCAGGTTGGGCGGGTAGGCGAACTTGCGCGGCTTGCCGGTCTCCGGGTCGATGCCCGGTGCCCGCGACCCCTCCCCCGGCTCTCCCGCGGCCTCTTCGGCGGGATCGGCCCCGGTGGCCGCGTCGAGCTCCCCGGTGGCGGAGCGCTCCTCCAGATAGCGCTTGAACCGGCGGGAGATCACCTCGTGGATGGAGGCGACGTCACCCTCGGTGGAGCGCACGGAGAACCTGCGGTACTCGCTCTTGCGGGCCAGGCCGTCCTCGAACACCACCATGGAGGCCACCACGTTGGTGCCCTGGATGTGGGAGACGTCGTAGCACTCGATGCGCAGCGGCACCTGGTCGAGGTCGAGGGCGTCGGCGACCTCCTGCAGCGCCCTGCTGCGCGCGGTCAGGTCGCTGGCCCGTCTCAGCTTGTGCTGCTTCAGGGACTCGAGGGCGTTGCGCTCGACGGTCTCCATCAGCGACCTCTTGTCGCCGCGCTGGGGGACCCTGATCTCCACCCGTGCCCCGCGGTGCTCGCCGAGCAGCTCGGTGACCGCCTCGGCGTCGGGGGGCAGGACGGGCACCAGCACCTCCCTGGGCAGCGCCTCGGCGGCCGCGTCGCCGTACATCTGCAGCAGGAACTGCTCGACCAGCTCGCCCGGCGCGACCTCGTCGACCTTGTCGACCACCCAGCCGCGCTGCCCCCTGATCCGCCCGCTGCGAACGTAGAACACCTGGACGGCGGCCTCCAGCGGATCCTCCGCCAGGGCGATCACGTCGCAGTCGGTGTTGTCGCCGAGGACCACGGCCTGCTTCTCCATCGCCCGCTGCAGCGCCTGGATGTCGTCACGCAGCCTGGCGGCCCGCTCGTACTCCTGCGCGAGGGCGGCCTCGCGCATCTCGCGCTCCAGCCGCTTGATGAACCGGCCGGTGTTGCCCGCCATGAACTCGCAGAAGTCGTCGGCCAGTTCCCGGTGCTCCTCGGCGGTGACCCGGCCGACGCAGGGGGCCGAGCACTTGTCGATGTAGCCCAGCAGGCAGGGGCGGCCGATCTGCGCGGCCCGCTTGAACACCCCGCCCGAGCAGCTCCTGATCGGGAAGACCCGCAGCAGCAGGTCGACGGTCTCCCTGATCGCCCAGGCGTGGGAGTAGGGGCCGAAGTAACGGGTGCCTTTGCGCTTGGCGCCGCGCAGCACCTGGACCCGGGGGAACTCCTCCCCCATGGTGACCGCGAGGTAGGGGTAGGACTTGTCGTCGCGGTACTTGACGTTGAACCGGGGGTCGTACTCCTTGATCCAGGAGTATTCGAGCTGGAGCGCCTCGACCTCGGTGCCGACGACCGTCCAGTCGACGTCCACGGCCGTCGTGAGCATGGTCTGGGTGCGCGGGTGCAGGCCCGCGAAGTCGGCGAAGTAGGAGTTGAGCCGCTGGCGCAGGCTCTTGGCCTTGCCGACGTAGATGACCCGGCCCTCGGCGTCCTTGAACCGGTAGACGCCCGGGGACTCGGGGATGGACCCCGGCTTCGGCCGGAAACTCAACGGACCACCCACAGATCTCGCCACACGGAAAGACTATCGGCCCGGACCGACAGGTTTCCTTACAGCTTTCCCCGCCGGCCTCCCCGCCCTGCCTTCGTGGCGGCCTTCCGGCTTCCCCCGCCTGGCCTTCCCAGCCTGGCCTTCGTGGCGGCCTTCCCGCCCGGCCGGCGGCCGGGACACGGCGCGGCCGGGGCGGGCCACACCCTCATGCGAAGCCCGTCGCTTCGCGAGGTGACCGGGCCGTACGGGAGCCGCCGCGTGACACCCGGCCCCCCGCCGGGACGTTCCTCCCGGCGGCGGGCCCGCGGCCGGGTTCAGGCGAGGACGATGGAGTCGCCGTCCACCTTGATCGCCTTCTCCTCCAGCGGCTTGTCGGCCGGGCCGTTCGCCACGGAACCGTCAGTGATCTTGAACTTGCTGCCGTGGCACGGGCAGTCGATGGTGCCGTCCGCGATCTTGTCGACGTCGCACCCCTGGTGGGTGCAGACGGAGCTGAACGCCTTGAACTCCCCCGCGGTCGGCTGGGTGATCACGATCTTCTCGTCCTTGAAGACCTTGCCGCCACCCTCGGGGATGTCCGCGGTCTTGGCCAGGGCGTTCGCCCCGGAGTTCCCTTCCGCGCCCGCACTCGTCTCGGCCGCCTCCGGCGCCTGCGAGGCGGCGGTCGCGGATGTGTCCCCGCCGTCCGCCGCAGGCTCTCCGTATCCCGCGCACGCGGTCAGCACCGCGGCCATCCCGGCCCCACCGGCGCTCAATATCACGGTACGACGTGTCGTCTCAGTCATGAATATCCTCCAGGATCATCATCTTCAGGTACGGCTGGAACCCCGATGACGGTTCAGCATGCCGTACCACTTGTCAGGAGACTGTGAAGAATTACCGCCTCAGCCCTCTTTCCGGGCCATCCGGAGGATCCCCCTGGAAGCCCTCGGGGCGGGCTTCGGACCCGGCGAATCCGGCTCCGGCGCTCCCGACAGGACCCGCGCCGCCCCCGAGGGGAAGACGGCACGAACTATCAGACCATGACGATCCCGTCGCCCTCGACCTTCAGCGCGTACTGGACCAGCGGCGCCTCCGCCGGGCCCTTGAGGCACTTGCCGGAGTCGGCGGCGAACTCGCTGCCGTGGCAGGGGCAGCGGATCACGCCGTCACCGACCCTGCCGACCGCGCACCCCCGGTGTGGGCAGCTCGCGGTGAACGCCCTGAACACCCCCGAGGACGGCTGGGTGATCACGATCTTCCACTTGGTGATCACCTTGCCGCCGCCCACCGGGATGTCGGTGGTCCGCGCGATGACCTTCCCCTTGATCCCCGGCGGCACGATGGCGGCGGCGGACTCCCCGCCGCCGCACCCGGCCAGCGCCGCCCCGCACGCCACGGCCCCCGCCGCGGCGATCACCTGCCTGCGCGCGGGCACGGCGGAGGCCTCCTGCGTGCTCATCTCGGCCCTTCTCGCAACGTCGTCCCCGGATCGGAACCGGGCTCCGCGTCAAGGGTATTGACGGGGTGGCCCGGTCCGGAATCCGGCCTTCAGCTGCCGAGGATCTTGCGCAGGAAGCGGCCGGTGTGACTCTCGTCGACCAGGGCGACCTCCTCGGGCGTGCCGACGGCGAGCACGCTGCCGCCCCGGGAGCCGCCCTCGGGGCCCATGTCGATCAGCCAGTCGGCGGTCTTGATCACGTCGAGGTTGTGCTCGATGACGATGACCGTGTTGCCCCCGTCGACGAGCTTGCCCAGGACGCCCAGCAGCCTGCGGATGTCCTCGAAGTGCAGGCCGGTGGTGGGCTCGTCGAGCACGTAGATCGTCCGGCCGGTGGAGCGGCGCTGCAGCTCGGAGGCGAGCTTGACGCGCTGGGCCTCGCCGCCGGACAGGGTCGTGGCGGGCTGGCCGAGCCTGACGTAGCCCAGGCCGACGTCGTTGAGCGTCTTCAGGTAGCGCTTGATGGCCGGGATGGAGTCGAAGAAGTCCAGGGCCTCCTCGATCGGCATGTCGAGCACCTCGGAGATCGTCTTGCCCTTGTAGTGGACCTCCAGGGTCTCCCGGTTGTAGCGCGCCCCGTGGCAGACCTCGCAGGGCACGTAGACGTCCGGCAGGAAGTTCATCTCGATCTTGAGGGTGCCGTCTCCCGAGCAGGCCTCGCACCGGCCGCCCTTGACGTTGAAGCTGAACCGGCCCTTCTGGTAGCCGCGGACCTTGGCCTCGGTGGTCTGCGCGAACAGGTCGCGGACCTTGTCGAAGACACCGGTGTAGGTGGCCGGGTTGGACCGGGGCGTGCGGCCGATCGCCGACTGGTCGACGTGCACGACCTTGTCGACCAGGTCCATCCCGTTGACCCGCGCGTGGCGGCCGGGGACGGTGCGCGCGCCGTTCAGCTCCTTGGCCAGCGCGTTGTAGAGGATGTCGTTGACCAGGGTGGACTTGCCGGATCCCGAGACCCCGGTGACCGCGGTCAGCAGCCCCAGCGGGAACTCCACGTCGACGCCCTTGAGGTTGTGCTCGCGGGCGCCCTTCACGGTGATCTGCCGCTTCCTGTCACGCTTGCGGCGGGTGGCGGGGATCGCGATCGTCTTGCGGCCGGACAGGTAGGCGCCGGTCATCGAGGTCTCCGAGGCCAGCAGGTCGGCCACGGTGCCCGAGACGACGACCTGGCCGCCGTGCTCACCCGCCCCGGGGCCGATGTCGACCACCCAGTCGGCGGCGGCGATGGTGTCCTCGTCGTGCTCGACCACGATGAGCGTGTTGCCCATGTCACGCAGCCTGATCAGGGTCTCCAGCAGCCGCTGGTTGTCCCGCTGGTGCAGGCCGATGGAGGGCTCGTCCAGCACGTACAGCACCCCGACCAGGCCCGAGCCGATCTGGGTGGCGAGCCGGATGCGCTGCGCCTCGCCACCGGCGAGGGTGCCGGAGGCCCGGTCCATGGTCAGGTAGTCGAGACCCACGTCGAGCAGGAAGCCCATCCGGGCGTTGATCTCCTTGACCACCCGCTCGGCGATGTGCATGTCGCGGTCGGACAGCTTCAGCCCCGCCAGGAACTCCGCGCAGTCGCCGATCGACATCGACGAGACGTCGGCGATCGAGCGGCCGTCGACCGTGACGGCGAGCGAGACCGGCTTGAGCCTGGCCCCCTCGCAGGCCGGGCACGGGATCTCCCGCATGTAGCCTTCGTACTTCTCGCGCATGCCGTCGCTGTCGGACTCGCCGTGGCGGCGCTGCACCCAGGGGATGACCCCCTCGAAAGTGGTGTAGTAGGAGCGCTGGCGGCCGTAGCGGTTGCTGTAGCGGACGTGGACCTGCTCGTCGTGGCCGTACAGCAGGGCCTTCTGCGCCTTCTTGGGGAGCCGCTCCCACGGGGTGTCGAGACCGAAGCCCATGGTCAGGCCGAGCGCCTCGACCAGGCGTACGAAGTAGTCGCTGGTGTGGCCGCCGGCCCACGGGGAGAGCGCGCCCTCGCCCAGCGGCCTCTCCGGGTCGGGTACGACCAGGTCGGGGTCGACCTCCATCCGGACGCCCAGGCCCGTGCACTCCGGGCAGGCGCCGAAGGGCGAGTTGAACGAGAACGAGCGAGGCTCCAGCTCCTCGAACGACAGGTCGTCGTAGGGGCAGTAGAGGTGCTCGGAGTAGAAGCGCTCGCGGTTGGGGTCGTCCTCCGGCAGGTCGACGAACTCCAGGGTGATCGTCCCGCCCGACAGGTTCAGGGCGGTCTCCACCGAGCCGGTCAGGCGGCTGCTCGCGCCCTCCTTCACGGCCAGCCGGTCGACGATCACCTCGATGTCGTGCTTCTCCTGCTTCTTCAGCGTCGGCGGGTCGTCCAGCCGGACCACCGTGCCGTCGACGCGGGCGCGGGCGAAGCCCTTCGCCTGGAGCTGGGTGAACAGCTCGGCGTACTCGCCCTTGCGGCCGCGGACCACCGGGGCGAGCACCTGGAAGCGGGTGCCCTCCTCCAGCTCCATGACCCGGTCGACGATCTGCTCGGGGCTCTGCCTGGCGATCGCCCGCCCGCACTGCGGGCAGTGCGGCTTGCCGATCCGCGCCCAGAGCAGGCGCAGGTAGTCGTACACCTCGGTGATCGTGCCGACGGTGGAACGGGGGTTGCGGCTCGTCGACTTCTGGTCGATCGACACCGCGGGCGAGAGCCCCTCGATGAAGTCGACGTCGGGCTTGTCCATCTGCCCGAGGAACTGCCGCGCGTACGCCGACAGCGATTCGACATAGCGCCGCTGGCCTTCGGCGAAGATCGTGTCGAAGGCCAGGCTGGACTTGCCCGAGCCGGACAGTCCGGTGAAGACGATCAGAGAGTCTCGCGGCAGCTCCAGCGAGACGTCCTTGAGGTTGTGTTCACGTGCACCACGCACGATGAGGCGGTCAGCCACAGCAGTCCCGACGTCGTTGATAGAGGGTTGGAAGCGGTCGCGGGAAGACTAGCGAGAGGGGCCGACAATTTTCCGGACCGGCGTCCGGAGTCGTTTTCCCGCCCTCTCCAGACTACGGCCTTCACCCAGACCTGGCAGGTGGCCCACGGTTTCAACGATGCGAACACCCCCCTTATGCCCCAACCTGCCCGCCGGGCGGAATGATGAGGGTGACGGGGGCAGGGCGCGCACCGCCCTGCCCTCCCGCGACCCCGTGCGAGGAGAATCCGTGACGTACACCGGTGATGTTCAGGTCGGCGGCCCCGCCGACCTGCGCGAGCTGCCCGCCCTGACGATCGCCAAGCTGGCCGTCGGCCCGTTCGACAACAACGCCTACCTGGTCCGTTGCACCCAGACCGGCGACGGCGCGCTCATCGACGCGGCCGCCGAGCCCGACCGGCTGCTCGAACTCATCGGCGACCAGCCGATCAGCAAGATCGTCACCACCCACCAGCACGGCGACCACTGGCAGGCCCTGGAGGAGGTCGCCAGGGCGACCGGCGCCTCGGTGATCGCCCACCCGCTCGACGCGGGTGCGCTACCGGTGCCGGTGGACCTGGAGGTGGAGAACGGCGACGGGATCACCGTCGGCGTGGTCAGCCTGGAGGTGATCCACCTGCGCGGGCACACCCCCGGCTCGATCGCCCTGTACTACCCGGGCCACCTGTTCACCGGCGACTCGCTCTTCCCCGGCGGCGTCGGCAACACCAACAAGGATCCCGAACGGTTCGCCCAGCTTTTCGCCGACGTGTCGGAGCGGATCTTCGACCGGCTGCCGGACGACACCTGGGTCTACCCGGGCCACGGCAAGGACACCACGCTCGGCGCCGAGCGCCCCTCGCTGCCCGAGTGGCGCGAGCGCGGCTGGTGACACCCCCCGGCCGGCGGGGAGTCCGGGCCCGTACGGCCGACTCCCCGCCGGCCGGGGGCCCGAGCGCGGCGGGAAGGCGGGCGTCAGCCGCCGAAGACCCGGAGGATCCGATCCGCGGCCTTGGCCGGATCCTCCACCCGCTCCACCAGGTCACCCCAGGACCAGCGGTAGAACCAGCCCTCGGCCAGCGGGACGCAGTCGAGGGTCTCGTTGAACATCGCCGCCTCGGGATCGCTGACCCGCAGCGACGGCGGGCTCCGTTTGAGCGTCACGCTCATGCCTCTCAGCTCCAGCTCGCGGGCGAGCATGCCGAGGAAGTAGGTACGGGTGTGCTCGTGCGGCTCAGCTCCCATGAGGCAATTGAACGCAGCCACGCCGGACATGGGAAGCGGGCCGGGGCATTCCGGGACGAGAACGGATCCGGGCATGGCGTACCGGCGACCATCCGCCATGCCCGCGGGGAAACGGCGTGAGCGCGCCGCGGGCGGTCAGCCGACCTCGGCGGACGCCTTGCGCTGCTCCTTGCGCTTCTCCCTCTTGAACATCAGGACCCGCAGCGGGATGGTCGCCACGATCGTCATCTGCATGACGGCCCCGACCTTGATCAGCGTGTCGCCACCGGCCAGGCCAGCGACCCAGATGGTCAGGCAGGCGACGTTGATCATCATCCAGGCGAGCACGGCGGCGGCCAGATTGCCCTTGGGCTTGGGGTACTCGATCCGGCTCACCATGAGGTACGCCACCCCGAAGACGGGCAGGATCGTCCAGATCGACGGGGGGAACAGCAGCACGACCGAGACCACGGTCATCGCGCCCATCGGGATGGGCAGCCCCATGAAGTCGCCGCTCTTGGTCTTCACGCAGGCGAAGCGCGCGAGCCGGATGACCCCGGCCAGCAGCACCGACGACGCCGCGGCCATCACCAGCAGAAAGGGGATCTGCTGGTTGAACCCCGCCCAGATGACCACCATGAAGGCGGGCGCGAAGCCGAAGCTGATCACATCGGCGAGGTTGTCCAGCTCGGCGCCCATGGCCGAGGCGCGGAACTTGCGGGCCACCAGGCCGTCGAACAGGTCGCAGGTGGCGCCGATCAGCAGGAGCACCACGGCGGTGCCGAAGAACCGGGGGTCGGCCGCGAAGGGCTTGTCCTGCTGCAGCGCGCTGATGGCCGACCAGGCCAGCACGCAGACCGCGAGGAAGCCGCAGAGGGCGTTGCCGAGGGACAGGGAGTCCGCGGCCGACAGGCGGAACGCCTTGCCCACGGGTCCTCGTGGCTCGTCGTCCGTCTCGTCCATCGGCCAGCTCGCGTCAGCCGTGGTCAAGACCCGTCACCCCCGCGACCGTCTTCTGGCCCACGGAGACGGCCGGGGCGATCCCCTCGGGAAGGTAGACGTCGACCCGCGAGCCGAGCCTGATCAGGCCGATCCGCTCGGCCCTGGCGACCTTCGCCCCCGCGGCCACGTAGGGCACGATGCGACGCGCGACCGCGCCGGCGATCTGGACCAGCTCGACGTCGCCGAGCGCGGTGTCCAGGTGCCAGACGACCCGCTCGTTGGTGTCGCTGTCCTTGTTGAACGCGGGCAGGTAGCCCCCGGACACGTGTTCCACCGAGGTGACCGTGCCGGCCAGCGGCGCCCGGTTGACGTGCACGTCGAGAGGGCTCATGAAGATCGCGACACGGGTGCGGCCGTCCGGCCACGGGTCGATGCTCTGCACCACGCCGTCCGCGGGCGACAGGATCCGCCCGGTGCCCGGAGTGCGATCTGGATCGCGGAAGAACCAGAGCATCCCGCCGGTGAGCGCGGTCAGCGGGACCGCCGCCAGCGCCCAGCGCCGGTCACGACGGCTGAGCAGGGAGGTTACGGCGGCGGCGGCCACGGTCGGGAGCAACCACGGGGAGACGCCACGTGCCAGGCCCAGCGGGCCTGGCATGTGGCTTGCTGAATCGTGGGACACAGGGAACCTTTGTGATGTCTTGCGGCATTAGACCGGTATGTCTACCCGCTCTGGGGCAGGATGTTACCCATCTCTCAGCCCTTATAAGGCGCAATGAGACAAGCAAAGCGCCTCACACGCTGATTCGCTAGCCCTGCTCGACACTCGCCGGGGTGGTGTTTTCCTTGCCCGCGCGGTTGTCACGCCGGGCCTTGATCAGGCTGACCACGGTGGTGACGACCATCGTGACGACGATGACCGACAGCGACACCCAGATCGGCACCTCAGGGGCCCAGGAGACACCGCTGGAGTGCAGAGCCTCGAGGATCAGCTTAACCCCGATGAAACCGAGGATGAACGCAAGACCGAAGCTGAGGTAGACCAGCTTCTGGAGCAGACCGCCCAGCAGGAAGTACAGCTGGCGCAGGCCCATCAGGGCGAACGCGTTCGCGGTGAAGACGATGAAGGCGTCGGTGGTCAGGCCGAAGATCGCCGGAATCGAGTCGAGCGCGAACAGCAGGTCGGTGGTGCCGATGGCGATCATGACGATCAGCAGCGGGGTGACCAGTCGCTTGCCGTCGACCTTGACGGTGATCTTGGAACCCACGTAGTCGTCGGTGTGCGGCAGCACCCGCCGCGCCCAGCGCAGCACCGCGTTCTCCTCGAGGTGCTCCTCCTGGCCGAACTGGCGGACGAGCTGGACGGCCGTGTAGATCAGGAACACGCCGAAGACGTAGAACAGCCAGCCGAAGTTGGCCAGGGCCGCCGCGCCGATCGCGATGAAGATGCCGCGCATGACCAGCGCCATCAGGATGCCGATCAGCAGCACCTTGTGCTGATGCATCTTCGGCACCGCGAAGCGGGTCATGATGATGTAGAAAACGAAGAGGTTGTCGATGCTCAGGCTGTACTCGGTGAGATACCCGGCGACGAACTGGCCCGCGGGGGTGGGACCCGCGAAGACCAACAGCCCGATGCCGAAGAGCACGGCGAGGGTGACGTAGAAGCCGACCCAGAACCCGGCCTGCTTGAGGGAGAACTCCCGGGGCTCGCCTCGATCGACGATCCACAGGTCGAAGGCGAGGATGACCAGGAGTCCGCCGATGACGGCGAACCATGCCCAGACAGGAACATTCACAACTGATAAACCTCCGGCGGCGCGCACGACAGACTGCCGGAGGTCTCTCCCGCCCGCGTGAAGACAGGTCGACGTGAAGCGGGTCGACAATGCGGACCGACAGCCCCGGGGGCCTCGTGGGGCGAGGCAACACCGTGATGACGAGACTGTCGCGAAGGGATACTCCCCCCCTAACCACGCCAGTATAGGTGTCCGGCATGGCGGCGCCTAATCCAACATCGCGACGCCCCCGCTTGTTCCTCCCGGCTCGGGAACCGCCCGCCACCGGCCCCTCAACGCCCTCCAGGCCTCCGGAAGACCACGAGCACTCCTTCTCCGACGTCAGGGAGGAGTCCGGCACAAGCCGCGAATCTCCGCACAGTCCCGGGGAGGACCCGGTGCGGCCCGCTCAGAAAAGCTTCGGTCACCACCGCTCGGGGAAACCCGGTCACCACCGCTCAGGGGAGCCCGGTTCGCCACCGCTCAGGAGAGCCCGGCATAGACCGCGAGCACCGCCGCGAGCGCCTCCGGCTCGCCCGGCAGCCCACGGCCCCGCCTGGCCGCGGCCCCGGCCAGTTCCCCGGCGAGACCGTCGTCGGCGAGCACCCTCGCGACCGCGTCGCGCATCGCGGCGATGTCCCCGTACGGCACCAGCAGCCCGGCCTCGCCCACCATCGCCGGGATGCCCCCCACCGCGGTGGCGATGACCGCCGTGCCCGCCCGCAGGGCCTCCTGCACGGTGAGCGGCTGCCCCTCCCAGCGGCTCGGCACCACCAGCGCCCTCGCCACCCCGAGCAGGTCCCCCACGTCGGCCCGGTCGCCGAGCAGCCGCACCGGCAGGTCCTCCCGGTCGATCCGCTCCTGCAGCTCCCCCCGCAGCGGCCCCTCCCCCGCCACCAGGAACACCGCCTCGGGCGTCCGCTCCCCCGGGCCCCGGCCGCCTGCGGGTCCGGCGGATGCCCGGCCCGGGACGGGTCCCGCGTCCCCGCGAGCCTCCCGCAGGGCCTTCGCGACGTCGAGCAGGGTCTCCAGCCCCTTCTGCTGGGCGAGCCTCGCGACCGTCAGGAAGATCACCCGATCACCCGTGCCGAGCTCTCGCCGCACATCGCCGGGCTCGCGCCCCGACGGGGGCAGCGAGGGCGCCGGAACGACGGCGGCCTCGACCCGCCCGGCCCCCAGGCGGGTCATCCGCTCCCCCAGGTCGGGGGAGACGACCAGGATCCGGTCTGCGCGGCAGGCCACGATCCGTTCCAGGAGACCGTAGACGGCACCGACGGCACCGCCCGCGGTGGCGGCGTTGTGCAGGGTCACCACCAGGCCGGTCCCGGTCCCGGCCAGCGCGATCGCCGCCAGGGCCCCGGCCCGTAGCCCGTGGGCGTGCACCGCGTGCGCCCCGCGCAGCGCCCGGAGCGCCAGGACCGCCCGCAGGTCGTCGAGCGGGCGGGGCCGGTCGGAGATCGGCACGGGCGCGAAGCGCGCGCCGAGGGCGGCGAAGCCGAAGGCGCGCTCCGTACTCGGCGGGCCCGCCACGACCACCCGATGGCCGCCGCGCACCAGCCCGCCGGCCAGCATGGCCACGTGCCGGCCGACCCCTCCCGCGCTCGTCCCCAGCACCAGTGCCACGCGCCTACCCTGGTCAGCCATCGGAACGGCTCCCCTCCCTCGCATCCCTCACAGCCCCCCGGCGGAGCCTCACCAGCAGCGCCCGGGCGTCCTTCCTGTCGATCACCACCGCCACGGACGCGAACGCGGCCACCCCGACCGCGCCCGCGGCCAGCCCGACCGCCACGGACGCCCAGGTGGACACCGCGCCGAAGGCGCCGACCAGGGTCAGGCCCGCCCCCCAGGCCGCGGCGCCGCCGGCCAGGGTCGCCAGCAGGGTGCGCGGCGTCCCCGCCAGCGCGGCCGCCCCCCTGCCACGGAGCACCGCGACGGCCAGGAGCAGCCCGCCGACGGTCATGCCGACGGTGCTGCCCAGTGCCAGCTGCCCGACCACGTCGGGCCGATCCCCCGCGGTGTGGGCGAGCACGATCTGGGCCAGCAGCGCGACGGCCCAGCCGGCCACCGAGGCGACGGCCGCCGACCGGCCCCGCCCGCAGGCGTACAGGACGCGGGCCAGGTGCAGCATGAGCGCGTACCCGACCAGGCCCGGCGCGAACAGCGCGACGGCCCTCGCCATCTCGGCGGGGACGCCGCCCGGGGTGCCCTCGAGGAACACCCTCGACACCGGTACGGCGACCGCCGCCATCACCCCGGCCGCGAGCCCCGTCATCAGGAGCACGGCCCGGGTGGTGGAGGCGGTCAGGGCGTCGAAACCCGGCGTGTCCCCCTCGGCCGCCCGGGTGGACAGCACCGGGAACGAGCTGGTGGCGATGGGCATCACGAGCACCGCGTACGGCAGCTGGTACAGCGCCCAGGCGTAGGTGTAGGCGGCGATCGCGCCCTCGCCGCCCAGGCCGTTGGCCAGGCGGATGACGACGATCAGCGCGATCTGCTGCGCGACCAGCACGGCGAGACCCGCGGTGGCGAGCCTTCGCGCCTTGGCCGCGACGCCGGGCGGGAACGACAGCGAGGGCCGCAGCCTGAGCCCGAGGCGGGAGACCGGGCCGACGACGGTGAGCACCATCGCGGCGGCGGCGACGGTCGCGCCGAGGGAGAGCGACAGCTGCCCGGCGCCGCTGAGCTTCGACAGGTTCTCGGCGGCATCCTCGTTGACCGCCTCGAACAACAGGTTGGAGGCGACGATGAGCAGGCTGGAGACCAGCGGCGCCATGGCCGGGCCCATGAACCGCCGGTGGGCCTGGAGCACCCCGTACAGCACCACGGCCAGCCCGAAGAAGATCATCCGAGGGGCGAAGACGACGAGCATGCCGGTGCCGGCCTCGACGACGCCGGCCGGGTCGCATCCGTGCGGATCGCCCATGAGCAGCGCGACGATCGGCCCGGCGAACGCGACGATGAGCAGCGTCAACGGCACCAGGACGAGCATCGCCCAGGTGAGCAACGCCGAGGTGGTCCTGCTCACCTCGGCCCTGGCCTCGGGGTCGTCATCGGACCTGGCGGCCGCCGAGGCCAGCACCGGCACCACCATCCCGGCCAGCACGCCGCCCGCGACCAGCTCGAAGACGATGTTGGGCACGTAGTTGGCGGTGTTGTAGGCGGTGCCCAGGCAGCTGTTGCCGACGCTCTGCGACTGGACGAGATAGCGGCCGAACCCGACGAGCCGGGCCAGGACGGTCACGACTCCGATGAGAAGTGCCGCTCCCGCGACCCCCCGCGCGATCCTCGTGCTCATCGGGGGGCGGGTGCCTGCTCCACAGGGCGACGGCCGAGCATGTCGACGCGGTGCAGGAGGGAGTTGCCCGCGATCACCTTGGTGAAGCTGATCCTCTCCGAGGCCGCGGTCAGCGCGACCACGGTGCCGAGCACGGCCATCCGTCCGGGACGGCCCAGGGTGACGGCGGCGGCCAGGCCGAGGAGCGCGCCCAGCGCGTTGGCCCCCGCGTCGCCGAGCATCGCCCGCTCGCCGAGGTCCTCGGGCAGCAGCGCGGCGGCGGCTCCCATCGGGAGCGCGACCAGGGTGGCCGGGACCGGGTCGTCCTTGAGCAGCCCCGCGGCGAGCAGGGGCGCCCCCGCGAGCAGGCCCACCTTGACGGCGCGGCCTGGCCGCAGGTCGAAGAGATTGGCCAGGTTGGCGCTCCCGGCGATCAGCCCGCCGTTGACGATGACGTCGAAGGGGTCGCGGGAGGTGACGGCGGCGGCGGCCAGGCCGGTCGCGCCGATGCCGAGGATCTTCACGGCCCCGCTGGTGACCTCGCCCTTGGCCAGGGCGCTCAGATGCCCCTTGAACCCCTTGGACGAGGTCGCGCCGTACAGGTCGTCGTAGGCTCCGAGGCCACCGCCACCCGCCACCGCCAGCAGCGCGGCCACCCGGACCCCGCCGGGCAGCCCGGGGACCACGGCCGCGGCGGCCCCGGCACCGGCCACGAACGCCGGGCCCTCCAGCAGGGTGATCGGCTCGCCCCGGTGGTTCGTCCGGGCCCAGGTCTCCGCGTCGCCCACCGGGGGTCTGCGGGTGAAGGCGGCGTACGCGGCACGCGCGGCGACCGCGCCGAGGAACGCGCCGGCGAGGGCGCCCGCGAGGGCGCGGGGAAAAGCGCGACGAGCCATCGGGTCATCCTCCGGAGGTGGCCGTGGCGGCCGTGGGGACGGCCGTGGGGGTCGGCGTCGCACTGGGCTCGATGCCGGAGACGCCGGGGCCGATGCCGTACTGGCCGGCCAGCCCGGTGAGTTGCTCTCGGAGAGCGTAGACCACCACGACCCGTCCCGCGGGCATATCGGCGGTGTCGACGCTGGAGACCTTCTCGGTGAGGGCCGCGTCCTCGCGGAGCGCGGCGATGACCCCGCCGGTCGCGACCGAGGTCTGCGTACCGGCCAGCACGGTGCCCTGGCCCGCGTCGTCCAGGCCGACCGCCAGCGTCACGAGCGCGCTCGCCTGCTCGCCCGCGGTCTCCCCGGTGTACGCCTCCGCCGGGGCGATCACCAGGGCCACCTCGGCGCGCTTGGCGGGTTCGCCGGTGACGGTGAGCAGTCCGCCGCGCTGGAAGGCGTCGAGAATGCCGGCTCCGGCCGGGTGCTCCTTGCCCACCTGGCTGGAGTCACTGGTCAGGATCGCGCCGGCGAGCACCTCGGCCGCCTTGGCGTACGCCGTGTCCTCGACGGAGAAGACGGTCTCGGGGGCCTTGGCGCCGACGGCCAGCTTGTCGAGGAAGCCCGCCTGGGCGGGATCGGTGTATCGCTCGGCGAGGGTGATCCGGCCGGTCACGGTCGCCCCCGCCTCCTCGATCACCTGCTGCGCCCCCTCGCGCACGCTCGCCGTGCTGCCCGGGGCCTCGACGATCACGACGCTCTGGCCGGCGAGCGCGTCCCGGACCAGCCGGGGGGTGTCGGCGGCCACGAACGCGTCGTTGGCGGCCTCGCGCTTCTGCAGGGCCTCGACCTCGTCGCGGAGCTCGTTGTTGCCCTCGCGGAACTGGTTGACGGCCAGCTCGCTCGCCTTGATGACGGGGTCTTCGAGCAGGGTGGTGCCCAGCACGATGCCCACCGACAGCGCGAGGAAGATCGCGACGATGGAGACGAGGTGATAGCGGAAATCGATCACGAGAAGAGTCCGACCAGCCAGAAGATGAAGCCGCTCCAGACGTCGCGCATGCTGTCCAGCCAGATCTTGCCCACCGGGGAGACGACGATCGCCACCCCCATGGTGATCAGCGTGGTGGCGACGAGCAGGAGCAGGGACGGTGTGGAGATCCGGCTGCGGTAGAGCCGGCTGACGCCTTTCGCGTCGATGAGCTTGCTGCCCACCCGCAGGCGGGTGAGGAAGGTGCTGGCCATGCCGGAGCGGCCCTTGTCGAGGAACTCCACCAGGGTCGCGTGGGTGCCGACGGCGACGATGAGGTCGGCGCCCTTGTCGTCGGCGAGCAGCATCGCGATGTCCTCGCTGGTGCCGATCGCCGGGAAGAGCACCGCGGTGCGGCCCAGCTGCTGGACCCGCTCCAGCCCCGGCGCCCTGCCGTCGCGGTAGGCGTGCACGACCAGCTCGGCGCCGGTGGTGAGCGCCTTGGTGGAGACCGAGTCGAAGTCCCCGACGATGATGTCGGGCAGGTATCCGGCCTCCAGCAGCGCGTCCGCGCCGCCGTCCACCCCGATCATGACCGGGCGGTACTCGCGGATGTAGGGACGGAGGGCGGCGATGTCCTCCTTGTAGTGGTAGCCGCGCACCACGATGAGGACGTGCCTGCCCTCCATGACGGTCCGGACGTCGGGAACGCCGATCCCGTCGATGAGGAGGTCGCGCTCGCGGCGGACGTACTCCATGGTGTTGGCCGCGAACGCCTCGATCTGCACCGTCAGCCCGGCCCGCGCCTCGCTCATCGCGGCCTGGACGGACTCGGCCGTCTGCACGTCGCCCTTGCCGACCGCCTCGTCGTCGAGGTAGATGACGCCCTCGTGCAGCCTGACCAGGTCGCCGTCCTTGATCCGCTCGAACAGCTCGGGGGTGGCGTTGTCGACGAACGGCACACCGGCGTCGACGATGATCTGCGGGCCCAGGTTGGGATAGCGGCCGCTGATGCCGGAGGCGACGTTGACGACACCCGCCGCGCCGCACGCGACAAGCGCCTCCGCGCTCACCCGGTCAACGTCAACGTGATCGATAATCGCGATTTCCCCGGCCCTGAGGCGCTTGGTCAGCCTCTTGGTCCGCCGATCGATTCTCGCCACTGCCGTCACCCCGGGAAGGTCAGTGACCTTCCTGCGGCGGAGGTACCCGGTGAGCCCGTTTTTCAGCCCGTCAATCGGCACCTTCATCACGACCATCCTGCCAGAGGGAACGACCGGGAGAGCCAAACAGCCGGCAGCGTGTCAGATCCGTCACCCGAAATCCCGGGCACCTACTCCCCCGGACCATACGAATTACTCCTTCAACCCATCACGCGCTCCATCACTTCTTTATCCGGCCTGTTCGGCCCGTTTCAGCCGTCCGGTCACGCCTTGTCGGCGGCGGCGATCGACAGCAGCTCCTCGGCGTGCGCGCGGCCCAGCTCGGAGTCCTCGAGCCCGGCGAGCATGCGGGAGAGCTCGCGCGCCCGGCCGTCCTGGTCGAGGGCGATCACGCCGCTGCGCACCACGCTCCCGTCATCGGCCTTCTCCACGACGAGATGCTGGTCGGCGAAGGCCGCGACCTGCGGGAGGTGGGTGACGACGATCACCTGGGAGGTGCGGGCCAGCCGTGCCAGCCTGCGGCCGATCTCCACCGCGGCCTTGCCGCCCACGCCCGCGTCGACCTCGTCGAAGACGAACGTCGGGACCGGGTCGGCACCGGCGAACACCACCTCGATGGCGAGCATCACCCGGCTCAGCTCGCCGCCGGAGGCGCCCTTGTTCAGCGGCAGGAGCGGCGAGGCCGGGTGCGGCGCCATGCGCAGCTCGACCTCGTCGACGCCCTGCGGGCCGAACTCGGGGGCGGCGGCGATGGTGACCACCACCCTGGCGTGCGGCATGGCCAGCGCGGTGAGCTCCTCGGTCACGGCCCGCCCGAACCGCTCCGCGGCCGCCGTCCTGATCCGGGTCAGCTCGGCGGCCAGCTCGGTGAGACGCTCGGTGAGCTCCTCGTGCTCGCGGGTGAGCTCGCCGATGCGATCGTCGTCGCCGTCGAGCTCCGCCACCCGGGCCGCGGCCCGCGCCGCCCAGGCGAGCACCTCCGCGGTGTCCTGGCCGTACCTGCGGATGACGTGGATGAGCACGGCCCGCCGCTCCTGCACGACCGCGAGCCGGCCCGGGTCGGCGTCGACCGACTCGAAGTACGCGGCCAGCTCGGTGGCGACGTCGGAGATCAGATAGCCCGCCTCCGCGAGCCGGTCGGCGATCCCGGCGAGCGCGGGGTCGAAGTCGCGCACCGCCTCGACGGCCGCGCGGGCCTCGCCGACCAGCGCGATGGCGTCCGGCATGGCCTGCTCGCCGGACAGCGGATCACCGAGCAGCGCCCGGTGCGCCGTCTCCGCGGCGCCCCTGAGGGAGTCGGCGTGGGAGAGCCGCTCCTCCTCCTCGCGCAGCTCGATCTCCTCGCCGGGCTTGGGGTCGGCCTTCTCGATCTCGCCGAGCCCGAACCTGAGCTGGTCGGCCTCCTGGGCGCGCTCCCTGGCCCTGGTGGTCAGCTCGTCCAGCTGCTCCGCGATCTTCCTGTGCCGCTTGTAGGCCTGCTCGTAGGCGCGCAGCGGCTTGACCAGCTCCTCGCCGGCGTAGCGGTCGAGGGCGGCCCGCTGGCGGCCCGGCTGCAGCAGCCGCTGCTGGTCCATCTGACCGTGCACGGCCACCAGGTCCTCGGCCAGGTAGGTGAGGGTGCCGACGGGGACGGTGCGCCCGCCCAGCCAGGCGCGGCTGCGCCCCTCGACGGAGACCGTCCGCGAGATGATCAGCTCGCCGTCCTCGACCACGCCGCCCACGTCCTGCACCTGCTGGGCGACCCGTCCCGCCGGGTCGACGATCAGCGTGCCCTCGATGGTGGTCTTGCCGGAGCCGGGGCGGACCCGGGCGGGATCGGCGCGGCCGCCGAACAGCAGTCCCAGACCGGTCACCACCATGGTCTTACCCGCGCCCGTCTCGCCCGTGACCACGGTGAATCCCGGCGCTAGCACCAGGACGGCCTCGTCGATCACGCCGAGCCCCTGGATGCGGACCTCCTCGACTCTAGGTCGCACTGGTCCCTCCCGTCACATCGAATTCACCGAACATCAGTGCGGTGCGCGGGCACGATCCTACGCGCTCGAGGCGTCGCCCGCCCGGACGAACTAGGGCCTCACACGGCCACGCCACCCTTGTACAGGGAGATCGAACTTGGCGACCAGCCTGTCGGTGAACGGCGCCCCGGTGTCCTCCAGACCGTGCAGCCGCGCCAGCCGTACCGGCAGCGCGGCCCGCTTGAGCTCCACCCTCGCCCCTGCGGGCAGGTCGAACCTGCGGCGGCCGTCGCACCACAGCACCGCTCCCGCCGTCTCCGGCTGGATCTCCAGCGCCAGCTTGGAGCGGGGCGAGACCACCAGAGCGCGGGCGAACAGGGCGTGGGCGCTGATGGGCACCAGCAGCAGAGCCTCCACCTCGGGCCACACGACCGGGCCTCCGGCGGAGAAGGCGTACGCGGTCGAACCGGTCGGCGTGGCGCAGATCACCCCGTCGCACCCCCAGCGCGACAGCGGACGCCCGTCGATCTCGGCGACCACCTCGAGCATCCGCTCGCTCTTCTCGACCGTGGCCTCGTTCAGCGCCCAGCTGTCGGCCAGCAACTTGCCGTTGAGGCGGGCGGTGACCTCGATGGTCATCCGCTCCTCGACGTCGTAACGGCCGTCCACCACGCTGTCGACCGCGTCCGCCAGGTCCTCCACCTCGGCCTCGGCCAGGAAGCCCACATGGCCGAGGTTGACCCCCAGCAGCGGCACTCCCGCCGGCCGGGCGAGCTCGGCGGCCCTCAGGAGGCTGCCGTCCCCGCCGAGCACGATCATCATCTCGGCGGCGTCGACCGCCGCCGAACCGGCGGGCACCACGTCGGCCCCCGCGCAGGCGAGCTCGTCGGCCTCGGCACTGAGAACGCGCACGATCAACCCGGCGTCCGCGAACCGCTGGATCACCATCCGGGCGCTGTCGACGGCCGCCGCCCGCCCGGTGTGCGCGGTGACCAGCACGGTGCGCTTGGCAGTCATCGATTCTCCTTGAACGTGGAGACCCTCGCCCCGAGGAGGGAACCGAGGCGGGAGAGGAGACGCGGCGTGGCGCCGCACGTTTCGGTACCGTGCCCGGCGGTGGCGATGGCCGGGCCGCTACGGGTGTGCCCGGCGGTGTCCCCGCCGGACCTGCGAAGAGGTGAGACGCCTGTGGAGCTGGAGTAGGACCTCAAGGAATTTCTCCTGGCGGGCGACCGGCGGTGAATCGGGAACTCTCATGGATGATCGCGGGAATTCCCTCCGTCCGGGGAGTGAATTCCGGGGAGGGACTTCGGGGACGGTGAGAAGGATGTCAGGTCCACTCTCCCGGGTCGCCCAGGCGCCGATGGCGCCCGGGTAGCCGGAAGCCTGGAAGGCGGGGAGCCGGGGAGACCCGGGGCGTGGGAGGCGTGGAGCCCGGGAGCCGGGGGCCCAGGGCCGGGAATGACCTACCGGGGGCCTTCGGCCACCGCCCGCTCGATCTCCGCGTCAAGGTCGGGGACCGGCGGGGCGCCCTCTCCCTTGCCCAGCCAGATGACGTACTCGACGTTGCCGGACGGACCAGGCAGCGGGCTCGCGGTGACCCCTCGCACGCTCAGGCCGAGGGTTCGAGCGGCTTCGGCCACATCCCGTACGGCCCCGGCGCGAAGTCCCGGGTCCCGGACGACCCCGCCCGCACCGACCCGCTCCCTGCCGACCTCGAACTGGGGTTTGACCAGCATCGCGAAATCGGCCCGCCCCGCGGCGCACAGGGCCAGGGCAGGCAACACCAGACGCAGGGAGATGAAAGAGAGATCACCGACGATCAGCGTGGGAGCCTCGCCGACCATGTCGGGTTTCAGGTCCCTGACGTTGACCCGCTCCATGACCGTGACCCTGTCGTCGGTCCGCAGCGACCAGGCGAGCTGGCCGTACCCGACGTCGACGGCCAGCACGTGGGCCGCTCCGGCGCGCAGCAGCACGTCGGTGAAGCCTCCGGTCGAGGCACCCGCGTCCAGGCAGCGACGTCCTTCGACGGTGAGGCCGAGGGGTCCGAAGGCCTCCAGCGCGCCGAGGAGCTTGTGCGCGCCCCGCGAGACGTAGTCGGGTCCCTCCGCCGCCTCCGCGACCACGATCGCCGAGGCCGTGTCGACCTGGGTCGCGGGCTTGGCCGCGACCTGGCCGCCGACGCTGACCCGGCCGGCCTCGATGAGCTGGGCCGCCTGTTCCCGGGACCGCGCCAGTTTCCGGCGGACGAGCTCGCTGTCAAGGCGGGTACGCCGGCTCACGGGCGCCGGTCCGGGGTGCCGTCCGCCGGGGCCGTCCCCTGCCCGGAGACACCGTGCGCCGGGGCCGGCCCCTGTCCAGAAAGGCCCTCCGCCCCCGCAAGGGCGTCCACTCCCGAAACAGCGTCCGCCAGGATCGGCCCCCGCCCCGGGACGCCGTGCGCCGGGGTGATCACCCGCCCCGGGATGTCGCCGGCCGCGGCGAGCTCCCGTCCTGAGACGTCGTTCACCGCGGCGAGCGCCTGCTCCAGTCCGGTGAACACCTCCTCGAAGACGTCCGCGTGCGCCGAGACGGGCAGGGCACCGAGGCGGGCGAGCCCGCCCAGCGCGGCCTCCACCCGCTCGTCGCCCGTCTCGCCCATCTCTTCCAGCAGGTCCGTCATGCGCCCCCTCCGGCACCGCTCCTGGCCGCCTCGGCCCTGGTGGCCGCCTCCGCGGCCCTTTCTCCGTACGAACACGGCCGCCGCCGCACGAGCACGACGCTCGCCGGCCTCGCGCCCGTGGATTCCCCGACCGTATCGGAACCCGCGCCCCTCGTCGCCCCGGCGGGCTTTCTCCCCTTTTCCGGCTTTACCGTGCCCACGCCGCGGCCTCCCCGCCTCCGTGTCCGGGTTTCCCGCGCCACCCGGGGAACCCGGACGCCGGCGCCTCCCTCCTGCTCGGGCCGGTCCGGCGCAGGGCGATCCGACGTCGCCCCGTCCAGCGTGGGCCAGAAGGGAAGGGGTTCTCCAAAAATGGGTAAACCGTGAACTATCGCGGGGGCCTCGCTCGTTGTCATCCCATTAATGTCGGCGACCGCCAACGCATACCCGCGTGACGTTCGGCGCCATGGCAGAAGCCTCTTTCTCCGGCACCCCCGCGCCGGATTGCATGCCGTACCCATGTGGAACGCTACCGTCCGTACCTGAAAAGGATTCGGATCGGTCAGGGAGAGAAGGGAGCGCCACGCGATGGCGACCGTCGACGAGTGCCGGGTGGCACTGCGCAAACTCGGCGAGCAGTTCGACGAGGTTGACCAGGAAAGCCGCGCCAAGCACGTGGTCGAGCGCAGCATCAGCTGCCATGTCAAGGATCTCGGCGTCACCTTCTACGGTCGCATCCACCATGGCGGCCTCGGCCCCTTCGAGGATCTGCCCGCGAACGACGGCAGGCAGGTCGACGTGAAACTGACCATCGGCAGCGACGATCTCATCTCCCTGGTCAACGGGGAGCTCGACATGGGACGGGCCGTCTTCAGCGGGCGGGTCAAGGTCGACGCCAGCTTCAGCGACCTTCTGCGCCTGCGCAAACTTCTTTGAGGATGCCGCCCTCGGGCGGGATCACGCGGGAGGCTCGGGCGGGATCACGCGGGAGGAGAGCCACCGGGGCCGACGGCGGCCGGTCCGGCTACGGCCTTCCGGTCATCGTCGCGACGTCGCCCGGGATCCATGTGGATCCCGGGCGAGATCCGCTTGGCTCCCAGGCGGGAGGGGCCAGAGGGCTGGGGCGGCCGTCTCAGCCGGAGTGCGGGGTGGGCGGCGAGGGTCAGCGTGACGTTGCCCGCGCGGGCGTTGGTGAGGCGACCGCCTCAGCCGGAGTGCGGGGTGGGCGGCGAGGGTCAGCGTGACGTTGCCCGCGCGGGCGTTGGTGAGGCGACCGCCTCAGCCGGAGTGCGGGGTGGGCGGCGAGGGTCAGCGTGACGTTGCCCGCGCGGGCGTTGGTGAGGCGACCGCCTCAGCCGGAGTGCGGGGTGGGCGGCGAGAGCACGACGTCGAGTGCAGCCTTCACCACGTCCTCGTCCGCCCGGCCCTCGCCCGCCGCCTCCCAGGTGGCGGCGGATGCGGCGCGGAGCCCGTCGAGCGGCTCACCTCCGCCCTCGAGGGTGAGCGCGCCCTCCTCCCAGCGGGCCGTCCACCCCTCGCAGGTCCACCCGTTGCCGGCCCGCCGCACCTCGGGGTAGGGCCGGTGCAGGTCGGACAGATCACCGGCGATGTAGGTGGGCCGGTGCCGTGGAACGGCGGTCAGCACGTCGAGCGGGCTCGCCACCCCGGTCAGGACCAGCAGGCTGTCCACCCCGGCGTTGTTCGCCCCCTCGATGTCGGTGTCGAGCCGGTCACCGACCACCAGGGGCCGCCGCGATCCGGTACGGAGCATCGACTCCCGGTGCAGGGGCGGCTCGGGCTTTCCCGCGACGATCGGCTCCACCCCGGTCGCCGTGGCGATGACCCTGATCATCGCACCGTTGCCGGGAAGCTCGCCCCTGCCGGTCGGCATGGTCGAGTCGGCGTTGGCCGCGACGAAGAGGGCTCCCTCTCTCACGGCGAGTGTTCCCTCGGCCAGCAGGCCGTAGGACAGATCGGGAGCGATGCCCTGGACGACCGCGGCCGGGGCGTCCAGGGCGGTGCTGACCGGACGCAGTCCGTGGGCGCGCAACGCGGAGCGCAGGCCCATCCCGCCGACCACCAGCACCGCGGCGCCCGGTTCGATCCGCTCGGCCACGAGTCGCGCGGCGGCCTGGGCGGAGGTCACGACATCCTCGGCGGCCGCTGGAGCGCCCAGCGCACGCAGGTGCTGGGCGATGGCGGCGGGGGTGCGTGAGGCGTTGTTGGTGACGTAGGCGAGGCGCACACCACGCTCCGCCGCCCGGCTCAGGGCCTCGGGAGCCGCCGGTACGGCGTCGCGCCCGAGATACACCACCCCGTCGAGGTCAAGGAGAAGAGTGTCGTACGGGTCGATCAGCGTATTCGTGTCCACTGGCCCATTTCATCACCCGCGTTCCACCACCCGCGCGGGTCCATGCGACGGAGCGGTCCGGATCACATCCGGCGAACCCATCCAGATCACATCTGGCGAGCATCCGCGGGCCGCACCGGCAGACCGGGGTGAATTCACATGCGACGGACGCCTGTGGCCACATCGGCGCTCTCGCATGGACCACATGGATCACATCCTGCGGGCGCGCAACGTGGCGCGAACGCTTTTCAGCGCGGAAACGTAGTGCCGCAGGTCGGGGCGCATCGCGACGGCGATGGCCAGCGGCTCCTGAGCCCCTTCCATGTCCCCGGTGCGCCAGAGAGCGAGTCCGAGCCCGAAATACGCATAGTCCTCAGCCGGATTGGCATCGATGATCCAGCGAAAGCTGTCGACGGCGTCGGCGTACTGCCGGGAGTTGAACTGCGCTCTGGCGAGGGCCTCCCGGATGCTTCGTGACTCCGGCTCCGCGTCGGCCGCCCGTTCCAGCAGCGCGGCCGCCGCCGCCGGACTACCCTCGGCCAGCAGCCTCATCCCTCGTTGAAACCATTCGTAGACGTCCCCGACCGGAGCGCCCGTCTCGGGGTTGGGGGAATCAGACGGACCGCCACGTCCTTGGACCATTATGTGAGGCCTCCTTCATCGACAGACGACAGATCTGGCCGATTCCCTGACGGACCGGGCACCATGGACTCGAAGCGGCCCCCGGCCGTTTCAGGCCTTTATGGCAGCATGCCCTCTATGGCGAATCCTGAACTGCCGATACCCGGCGGGCTGGTGCTACGCCCGTTTCGCGGCGTACGGTTCACGGTCGACGATCTGGCCGGGGTCACCTCACCGCCTTACGACCTCATCGACGAGGCCGGCGTGCGAAAGCTGCTCGACACCCATCCCAACAACGTGGTGCGTTTGATCCTTCCCGGCACCGACCAGCACAGATACGTCGAGGCGCGAGAGACGCTTCACCAATGGCTCTCCTCAGGGGTGCTGGCCGCCGACGAGACGCCCGCGGTCTACGTCTATGAGCAGTCGGGTCCCGGGGTCCTGCAGCGCGGAATCATCGGCGACGTGGGCCTGGCCGGTCCGGAGCTGCATATCGTCCTGCCTCACGAGGACGTGATGCCAGGACCGGTCGCCGACCGGCTGGCACTGATGAGCACCACGGAAGCCAACCTCGAGCCCATCTTCCTGCTCTACGACGGCGCGGGCGGCGCCACCACCCGCCTCGTCGACCATGTCGCCGCGACCCGGCCCCCGCTGGCGGAGGCGAAGACCGAAGACGAGGTCAGGCACCGGCTGTGGGCCGTCACCGACAGTGAGGAACTCGCCTCCATCGACGCCGACCTCCGCCCCCACCAGGCCCTCATCGCCGACGGGCACCACCGTTACGCCACCTACCTCGCGCTCCAGCGGGAACACCGTGCCGCCACCACACGTGGTGCGACGGACACCGCCGACGCGGCGGGGACGACCGGGGAGCAGGCGGAGACCGTGAAATCGGCGACGCCGCCGAGTTCCATGGAGCCCGAACCGTGGGACTTCGGTCTTGCGCTCCTGGTGGACTCCAGCGCCTACCCGCCGGATCTGAAGGCCATCCACCGGGTCATCCCCGAACTGCCGCTTGAAGAGGCGCTGGCCAAGGCCAAGGGTTCGTGGCGGGTACAGGAGTACGCGGACCTGACCGAAGGCCTGGCCGCGTTGGACGAGACCAGCGGACCGGCCTATCTGCTGTCCTCCGGCGAGCTCACCCACCTTCTCACCGATCCTGACCCCGCTCAGCTTGAACATGCCATGCCGGCCGAGCGCTCGGCCGGGTGGCGGGCGCTGAACACCTCCATCCTCGCGGAGTTTCTCCTGCCGAAGGTCTGGGGGATGCGGGACGACGAGTTGTCGGTGCGCATCGTCCACCACGACCCCGAGGCCGCCGTACGGCTCGCACGGGCCTCCGGGGGGACCGCGGTGCTGTTGCGCCCGCTTGCCGTCGACGATGTGCTCGCGGTCGCAGCTCAGGGAGAGCGGGTGCCTCGCAAATCCACCTCTTTCGGCCCGAAGCCCAGGACCGGTCTGGTCCTGCGCCTGCTCACCCCGGCGGGGACACCGCCCACGGGCAACCCGCCCTTCGAGAAGCCCGGTTCCTGAGGGTTCGAGGAGACCGAAGCCTGAGAGGAAGCCAGGTCTCTGAGAGACTCCGGGATCCCGGGGTGCTGGACGCGGGGAAAGAAGGACATCGCTCACTTGCCCGCTCCAAAGATCGCGCCTGCGCGCGTCATGGGGTGAGGCACCTTCGAGCGGCCCGAAATCGACGCCTCCACGGCTCGCGGAACCGTTTCCGGTTCCGGCACACCTTCCGGAGCGAGGTCCGGTCGGACCAAGGTGAGGGGGTCAGGCCCGGCCGAGGCGAGATCCCGCTCAACCGAGGTGAGATCCGGACCGGCCGGAGTCGAATCCCGCCCGACCGGAACGAGACCCGGCCCGATCGGGACCGAATCCAGCCCGATGAGATCCGGTCCGGCCGGAGTGGAATCCGCTCCTCCGACCGAGGTGACATCCGGTCCGGTCGGAGCGAGACTCGACCCGGATGAGGTGGGGTCATGCTTGACCTGGGTGAGCCGCGGCTCCGCGCCCTGCCCGGTATCCCCCTGCCCCGCGTGCACGAGTGAGCGCACCGACCGAGGCGGGGCGGGCGCCGGAACTCCCTCGTCGCCGGTCAGGATCATGGTGACCTTGCGCTCGAGACGTCTCACCGAACGCACCTCGACCTCGTACCCGGATGACTTGGCCCCCTCACTTCCCCACCAGCGGCGGCGCAGCGAACCCGTCACCTCGACGATGTCATCGGGCAGCCAACCGGCCACAGCCTCGATCACCTCGAGCTCGAACGACGCGCACGGAATGGTGTCGACCCGGGCTCCACGCCCACGGTGCTGCCGACGGACGACCAGGCGCCAGGTGCAGAGCCTGCTCCCGCTCTGCAACGACCTGATATGGGCCGCCTCAGGTAGGCGGCCCACGAGAATGACCTCGTTACGATCCATGCGATCCTCCTCGATCCTGCCGGTCGAGAAGGACTCTCTACGATGTTGAGCTGCGCCGAAATGGCCGAATACTGTTCTGTGGACGCCGGTTCCAGTTATGAGGTGGCCTGTGGAAAACATCACCGCCCTCGGTGGGGACGTCTATGAGATCGACACGAGGATGGCCGGATACTCGAGCATCACGGCCGGATACCTGATCCTCGGAGACCGTCCCTGTCTGGTGGAGACCGGCACCTCCACCTCCGCTCCCGTGGTGCGCGACGCCCTTACCTCACTGGGCGTCGGCCCGGGAGATCTCGCCACGGTCGTTGTCACGCACATCCACCTGGACCACGCGGGCGGGGTCGGCGACATCGCTGGTTTCTACCCGGATGCGGAGATCGTGGTTCACGAGAAGGGTGCCCGGCATCTCGCCGATCCGTCCAGGCTGATGGCCAGCGCGCGGATGGTCTGGGGCGACAAACTGGACACCCTGTTCGGCGAGCTCTCCCCCACGGAAGCCTCACGGATTCGCGCCCTCGGCGACACCGACACGATCGACCTCGGCAACGGACGTACCCTGAACAGCCATTACTCACCGGGCCACGCCAGACACCATGTGGGACTCATCGACTCCGGCACCGGAGACCTCTACGTCGGCGACGCGGCCGGGGTCTACCTTCCGGAGACGGGTGACCTGCGCCCCGCCACGCCCCCACCGGACTTCGACCTGCGTACCGCGCTGGACTCGATCGCCCTGTTCAGGGCGCTGGGCCCGCAGAGGCTGCTCTTCAGTCACTACGGACCGGTCGCGGACGTGGAGGAGATCCTGGGACGCTCCGCCGAGGAGCTTCGCGTCTGGGTCGATCTGACCCGTCAGGCCCACACGGAAGGCATGGATCTGGATCACGCTGTCGCCATGGTCAGGGAGCGCACCCGCGACCGCTACGCGGCCCTGAAAGCGGACGAGGCGACCGCCGAGCAGTTCGAACTGCTGAGCGGCGCCCCGTCCAACGTGGCCGGCATCCTGCACTGGCTGGACCGGGTCCAGCCGTAAGAAGGTGTCCCGTAAGGTCCAGGATCACGCTGGAGGCGCCTTCCGCATTCCGGGCGCACAACTCGCCCACCCGGAATGCGGTGAAGGCCCCCGGGAACTACTTCTTCTCGGACTTGCCCTGGCGATCCCGGCCCTGCTCGTCCCCGTCCCGATCCTCGTCCAGGTCGTCTCCGTCGGCGTCGACATCGGGAGCGTCACTGAGAATGTCGCCGAAGTCAGGCTCGATGAAGGCGGGGCCGACGGCGCGCTCCACCTTGCCGGGCTTCTCCTCAACCTTCCGCTCGGCATCGACCGTCTCGTTCCTGGAAGAGCCGGTCTCGGAGGAGACGTTCTCGGGTGAGCCCTCTTCGTCGGAGGAGCCATTGTCAGGAGCATCGCCGGCGACGGGCCGGTTCGCGCTGAACTCGTCGTCAAAGAGATCGTCTTCGTCTTCGATCTCCGCGTCCAGAGCCGCGACGTCGTCGATGTCGGCGTCGTCGTCGACATGGATCTCATCGTCGACATGGACGTCACCGATGACATCGCCGTCACCGATGTCATCGGTGTCGATCTCGTCATCGATCTCGGCATCGGCACCACCCCGAGGGCGGGTGTCATCGTCGATGACTTCCCCGTCCTCGTCGTCGTCCTCTTCCAGATCCTCGATGACAGCGCCCGTCAGCTCCGCGTAACGCTCGGCCGCGTCGGTCTCGCCGTCCTCGTCGAAGGCCATCGCCCGGCCGAACCACTCGGTGGCGGGCCCTTCGTGACCGGCCACCGACAATGCGTCGGCGTAGGCGAAGGCGAGGCGGGCCGACCAGGGCTGGGGACGGGTGTCACGCAGCTCAGGAAGGCGCTGGAGGGTGATGACCGCGGCGTCGTTCTGGCCGAGATCCCTCCGGGCACCGGACTCCACGATGGCGAGTTCGATCTTGCCGACGCGGTCGAGCCGCTCTGCCTCCTTGGAGCGGACCAGATCAAGGGCGCGCTCGGGACGGCCAAGGCCACGCTCGCAGTCCGCCATGATCGGCAGGAACGAGTCGGAACCCGTCATCCGGCGAGCCGCGCGCAGATCGCTGAGCGCCTCGGAGAAGTGGCCGGCACGGTAGGCCGCGATGCCGACGGCCTCGCGGATCACCCCGATCCTGGCCGCGAAGCGACGTGCGACCTTCGTGTGCTCGTACGCCCGCTCCGCGTCGTCCTCGCCGAGAGCCCTCTCGGCCGCCACAAGGTGGCGGGAGATCAGCTCCGCGAGGTCGAGGGGAAGGGAACGCAGTTCCTCGCGGATCTCCTTGTCGAGCTCCTCCGCGGTGATGTCCGGGGCGAGCTCCGGCAGCTCCTCACGCTGGCCGCTGGGAGCCTCGTCGCGGCCGCCGGACCGGTCATCCCGGCCGTAGCGGGTGCGGGACCCCTCACCGTCGCGGTCACGGTTCCCGAAGGGACGCCCCCCGCCGGGACGGTCGTCACGGTTGAACGGCCTGCGCTCACCACGGTCATCGCGGTTGAACGCCGGACGGTCACCACCGCGATCGTCACGGTTGAAGCCGGGACGGTCGCCACGGTAGCCACCACCGGGACGGTCATCACGATTGAACGGCCTGCGCTCACCATCCGGGCGCGAACCATAACGACTACGGGTCTGGTCGCGGTCACCGTACGAACGACGCTCACCACCGCGATCATCACGGTTGAACGAGGGACGATCACCGCGGTCATCGCGATTGAACGGCGGACGACCCCCACCGGGACGGTCGTCACGGTTGAACGGCGGACGACCCGAACCACGGTCGTCACGGTTGAACGAAGGACGATCACCGCGATCACCGCGATAGCCACCACCGGGACGGTCGTCACGATTGAACGGCGGACGACCCCCACCAGGACGGTCATCACGATTGAACGGCCTGCGCTCACCACGGTCATCGCGGTTGAACGCCGGACGGTCACCACCGCGATCGTCACGGTTGAAGCCGGGACGGTCGCCACGGTAGCCACCACCGGGACGGTCATCACGATTGAACGGCGGACGACCCCCACCAGGACGGTCATCACGATTGAACGGCCTGCGCTCACCACTGTCGGGACGCGAACCATACTGACCGCGCGACTGATCACGGTCACCGTACGAACGACGCTCACCACCGCGATCATCGCGATTGAACGGCGGACGACCCCCACCAGGACGGTCATCACGATTGAACGAAGGACGATCACCGCGATACCCACCGCCGGAGCGATCGTCCCGATTGAAGGACCTGCGCTCACCACGGTCGTCGCGGTTGAACGGGGGACGACCCGAACCACGGTCGTCACGGTTGTAAGACGGCCGGTCCCCACGGTCACGAGAGCCGTAAGAACCACCGCGGGACTGGTCGCGGTCACCATAAGGACGCTGACCCTCGCCACGCGGCCCTGAGGGCCTCTGCCCGCCACTCGGACGGTCGTCACGGTTGAACGCAGGGCGGCCGGAACCACGGTCGTCACGGTTGTAAGACGGCCTGTCGCCACGATCACGAGAGCCGTAAGAACCACTCGAGCGCCCCTCTCGGCGCTCACCATATCGGGGACCGTCGCCCGGACGTCCCCTGTCACCACCTGCGCGATCGCTGCGGTGGCCTCCCTGGCCACCAGATCCGCGGTTTTCGCCCTCTTCGCGTCGGCCGGCGCCCTCAGGCCCGTTGTCACTGTTCACTTCTGGTCCATTCGTTGGCTCACTCTGCGAGCGCGTCCCGTCTCTTCGATCGGATGGGACGATTCGCTGTGCGGGCGGTCTCCGGCCGCGGGGTGCGCCCCGTTCGCTATCGCTGCCCCGCCCTATCGTGGTCTGGCGCGACGAAGGCCACCCGCAGGTGGGGTGGCCCGGCCTGTCCAGCCTAGCAAGCCTCTGAAAGTCCACACGCCCTTCCCTCGGCACCCACAAATGATCATGGCCACAGCAGTGGAGCCTTTGTGAGCAGTTTTTGAGAGAACCAGGAGACCGTCTGACCCGACGGTTGCCGCACTGCCATGAGAGTCTAGGCAGGGCCGAAAATCGCTCAGAGAACGCCTCACAACGCGAAAGGGGCCTCCGCCTGTGGCGGAGGCCCCTCCCGGGCATACCGGAAACCTCGAAACCAGGGAGGCCGGGGCTCCCGAAACTCCCTGGAAAACCAGGAATCCCGAGAAACCAAGCGTCTCGAGTAAGCCTTGTGGAAATCAAGGGACCTCGGAGAAAGCCAGGAGGCCTCGGGAGTTTCCTGTTGGGAAGGCCCCGAAGAGAGTCCTGCAACAGACCCCGGAACGCTCCCGGAAAGGGCCCCGAAGAGAGCCCCGAGCAGACCCCGAAACGGGTCGCGGACAGATCCCAGAAAAGGGGTTCGAAAAGGGTCGCGGGCAGATCCCGACACAGCCCCGGGAACAGCCCCGGGAAACGGGCCGGGACATGACTGAGGGCCCCCACCAACGGTGGAGGCCCTCAAAAGATTGTCCGGCGGTGACCTACTCTCCCACACCGTCCCCGGTGCAGTACCATCGGCGCTGAAGAGCTTAACTTCCGGGTTCGGAATGTAACCGGGTGTTTCCCCTTCGCCATAACCGCCGTAACCCTATGAAACACACAAACACTGTTTGCTGTCTCAGAATTGCCTAGTGGACGCGAGCA